>JAUIDC010000001.1 GCA_030429145.1 bacterium
ACTAGTGAAAATGCCATAGAGAAATTGGTCACATTGATGATATTTGCTATCCTCTCTTGCTGTTGTGCAAAGCCTCCTCTTGTTTGGATACTCTCCGCATTACGGATCACTCCCGTATAGTTGTCTACGATACCTCATAGTATCTCATACTCTTCATTGTTATCAAATGTCACATACATGGTCGCAGGCAGTGGATTCGCAATACCGTACTTATCAAAGTTCTGGATGACTCCCGGAATTCTTTCCTGTAAAAGTGTCAATGCATCATCTTTCGAATAGTATTCAACCTCTAAGCCAGTCTCCTCTAGCTCTGTTTTCAGTGACATTACCTTACCAAAGATCTCACTTTCTGTCATCTCGTTATCATTTTGTCCTGGCTCAACGATATAGAAGTAGAAACCAAGTCTCTGAGTAATATCGCCTGAGACCTGCTGAGTTACATAGGCGGTGGTCAAAAAGAGGTGAAGAAAGAACAGCAAGAACGCTATCACCGCACTGATACCAAGAAACTGTAACCAGCTATGTCTCCATAGATAGTGTGTTGCTTTTGTCACAAGGTTTGGCTTGCGTGTTTTCTTATTGCTGAAACGAGTAAACTTCACTTGCTTACCAGCTTTCATCAATCCAAGATGTATCGAACGTAATGGGTTTTTCATCTATCTACTATGCGTTTTTCTGAATAAACTTATCGAACAAATCGACTTTTTGGTCATAAAAACCAATCTCCTTATCAAATGTTTGTAACTTTTCATGGTTTTTCTGATAGTACTGGATCATGCGCTTTGCACGTCTATAATCAAACTCCAACAAATAAATTTCTATCAAATTATAAATTACCTCTGCATCCTTATTATTCAAACTCCATGCTTCTTCAAGGAACTGTACTCCTTTTTCTCTATTACCATACCAGTACTCACACAGCCCATAACAACGAAGAATCTCATGATTTTCGAACTTTGTGAGCTTGATAGCCTCCTGAAAGTACTTTTTTGCATCAAAGAAGTTATTTTTTTCCATCTCGAGGACTCCTTTTATATAGAGAGCCATCGGATCATCTTTTTTCTGCTGTAAGAGGAAATCTACCGGTTTCCCTGCTTTATCGAGTTCTCCACGTCTATACTCGATATCTACCACTTGCATGAGTGCCTGTTCATTGCTAGGATTTTTCATCAGCTCATGGTTGATAAGCTTCAAAGCCTCATCAAACTTTCCTTGTTTTTTCAGGTTTTCTACTTTTTCTATCACCATATCGGGGATATAGCTACTGTTACTCATGCTTTTTTGTTTGTAAGGTAAATTGCTTTCGTATCTGCTATATTACCTCTTATAGTAATGACTCCCCCGCCAAAAGACAAATATTCCCCTCTTACGAGATGATATTCTCCTTTGCTTTTTCAAAAAAGTATGTGTGTAATGGTTATTTATCGTTTTAAAAAAGCCCGCCGTTTCCGGTGGGCTTTTCTTATATTAGAGATAGTACTATGAACGCTCTTAGCAGTCAACCTGTGCACCAGGACCCATAGTAGGAGAAAGAACAACTTTTTTGATAAGTTTTCCTTTTATTCCTGCTGGTTTATTGTCTTCTAGTGCCTGAAGAAATGCTTTCACATTTTCTACAAGCTGCTCCTCAGTAAATGAGAGTTTTCCTACTGGAGAGTGTACATTTCCTGTCTTGTCCATTCTAAATTCGATACGACCTTTTTTCACCTCAGCGATAGTACCAGTAAGATCTTGTGTTACTGTACCAGCTTTAGGCGAAGGCATGAGTCCCTTAGGACCAAGAGCCTTAGCAACCTTTGCAAGGTCTTTAATCATATCTGGTGTAGTCAGAAGGATATCAAAATCCATCTTCCCTTTTTCAATATCAGCAATAAGTGTTGTATTGCCTGCGATATCTGCACCTGCATCCTTTGCCTCAGCAACTTTGTCATCTGAAACGAATACTGCAATCTTCACCTCTTTACCAACACCATGAGGAAGTGTTGTTACTCCTCTGATCTGCTGGTCGTTGTACTTAGGATCTGCAAATGTTTTCACTGCAATGTTCATCATACCTGTGAACTTTGAATAAGATCCTTTTTTTGCAAGAGCTACTGCCTCCTCTACAGAGTATTTCTGTTCAGGATTGATGAGCTCTCTTGAAGCTTTATACTTCTTTCCGCGTTGTGCCATAATAGTGCATCATATAAACAACTAAAAGTGGTGTTAACGATACTGTCTGCTAGAGACACGATCTCCCACAGGTAGCCATCTTTTCTCCGCAGTAGAAAGGACTAACCTATATAACTGTCTTTATTTTATTTCAATACCCATGTTCTTTGCTGTACCCGCGATTACTTTCACGAGTGAGTCCATATTGTTGGTATTCATCACTGGTTTCTTTATCTCAGCGATCTCTTCAAGGTCTTTTCTTGTCAAAGTACCAATTTTTGCCTTATTTGGTTCAGCAGAACCTTTTTTCTGCTTCAATTTCCAAAGAAGAAGATTTGATGTGAGTGGAGGAAGGATTTCCATATCGTATGTTCTATCTGCATAGACAGAGATAACAGCTGGAACCTTTACATCTGCACCTCCAAACTGAGATGCGATCTCTCTTGTTTTGTCGTTAAATTCCTTGATGAATGTACCGATGTTCACACCATTTTGACCGAGGATCGGACCAACTGGAGGTGCAGGCATAGCCTTTCCCGCCACGATGTGAAGCGTGAACTTCTTTTGCAATTTCTTTGCTGGAGCCATTTCACAAATTATATAATACAAGTAAAACGATACGCTAACTAAATCAAAGATTCATAAAGTTTATAAAATCGAAAAACTTATGAATTGTTTAGTAGCCTTATTTACCAGTAAAAAGCTTTCTTATATGTCTTTTATGTGCTCTATACTGACTGGCATCGTCTTGAATCATCCGAAGGTCATTGCCCATTTGGATGAAGACGTTCACCTTAACGTTTTCGTACTGCGGTAACTCAACGAAGGTCACTCTATCGCCAAAATAGAGGTTGTTGATTATATCTTTTTCCGCATAGACTTCAATAGTTTTTCATCCAAACTCCCTCGCAATCTCACGAAGATTATAAGTCTTATCACGACCAATATAGACATAATAGATATTGTACTCATTGTCCTTCAATATATACTCATAGTTGATACCAAGAGTTCTCAACACATCTATGCTTCCATCAAAAAGCGTCGTTCCTGAAAGCATACGGATCTCACCATCGAGATAGCCAACATCATCACCAAAGAGCTCGCTGAGACCTGAAAACACGACAGTATTTCCTGTAGCATCATCTCTCGGAGTCTCGTCATCTTCTGTATCTACTAGTCCTGTTACTGTTGCCAGTTCATTATCACTTCTCTCTTTTTGCTCATCATCTCCTCTATCTTCACTTTTCTCAGTAGCGGCAAGCTGCAAAACGCGAGAGGCCTGTGCGTAGAGATCTTTACCTTGGATATTAAAAAAAACAGCATACACCAAAACAATGCCGACAAGAAGTACAAACACTGTGATGCGTACAAGCTGTTTATCTTTATGCATACACTCTATCAAATAATGAATTAACTCATTGGACTTACCTTATCGAAAGCAACGGCAATAGGCGTCAATCTTCCGAGAATTTCTACATTAACAACAATCATACCCTTCTCAGCATCAACTTCTTTCACATTTCCTTTCATACCTGCAAAATCTCCTTCTTTCAATACAACGACGTCACCTTTCTGGAATGGCACAAATATCTCAGCTTTCTCATTGCTCTTTTCTATCTGAGCCATGATGTTTTGATACTCATTATCAGTCAATGGAATTGGGCGAGTCTCAGCACCAACGATAAGTTTTACACCTGGTGTATTTCTGATCACATACCAGAGTTTATCGTTCATTCTCGTCTTGATGAAAATGTAGCCAGGATAGATTTTCTTTGGCTTAATGACTTTCTTTCCTTTACTTACTGTTGCTTCATTTACCATAGGAACGAGAAAGTCCACGATATCCTCTCCGAGTCCTTGTTTCTTGATACGTTCTTGCAAATTTTGCACAACAAGCATCTCCTGTCCTGAAACAACACTCAGCGAGTACCATCTATGTGTATTGTCCTCTATCTGTTTTTTAAGTTCATTCGGATTTGTTTGAACGTTTTCCATTAGTTAGTTCCAGTCATAATAGAGTAAAAGATCTGATAACCATTTGAGAAAAGAGTATCCAAAAGGATAAAGTACAATCCTCCAAGGATGACAGCTGCAAAAATAGCAATAGTTAAGTTAATATAATCTTTTCTTGTCGGACGCTTCAATTTCTTTACCGTCTCAAGACTATCATAAAAAAATCTCATTACCATGTGTACAACAAATTACTTCAACAGATAAAAGCGCGTTCGGCAAAATGCCGAATATGTCCACTTACTATACGAATAGTTGTCTTGTTTGCAACTGAAATTACTGAGCAAGCACACCTATCTCGAAAGTCATAAGCTGATTTTCTGGTTTTTCTTTTCCTCCATGCTGAGCACTAAAGGTTTCTGTCGCGTCTGTGCCGCAAATTGCGATGATTTTGTCTGAACCTCCAGGGTGTTGAGATACCCACGAGGTAAGATTGTAGACCTTTCCATTGATCGTTGCCCAACAATCATCAGCTGACGCATGTGCTGCCACTTCACTCATCGCATAGCTACTTGCTGAGTTCTCAGCAGACATTTGATCCTTACTATCACTATCCTGCATCATCTGACAACTTCCAGCAGCGTAGTCCCACTGCCCTCCTTCTTCTACACAATCAGCAAGCTTTTGTTCACTTGTCTGAGGCTGTCTTTCACAGCTGTTTTCTTGTTCATCCCATTGCGCTTCCATAGCTAAGCATTGCTCCTTAGTAAACTCACACGAAGAGGTCTGCTCGTTCCACTGATAGTCCTCAGCTATACAAGTAGCCTTTGAAAATTCACACAGTTCATCCTTTTCATTCCACTGATTTCCTGCATAGAGACATACTGTTTTCTCTGTTGGCTTTTCACATCTTACCTCTGAATCATTCCACTGATAGTTTGGCTGAGACAAACACTCTTGTTTCGCCTCGTCTGGATTTGACGACTGCATCTCTACGACAACAATTTCATCTTCTCCATTGGTATCACCACCAAACCAGTTACAACCTGCCAACACAATACCTGATAATCCAATAATTCCTCGTGTAATTACTCTTTTCATGTGAAAATACATAAAAAATAAAATGCTTTACAACTAGTAATATTCATTATTTCCTTTCTTTCAAGGTATAAAAAAATGCAGGCATATACCTGCATTATCTCAAATAAGTGTTTTTTCGTTATTTTGCTTTTCCCCATTTGCGCTCTTCTCTGTAACAGAAATAACCACAGAGTGCAATCAGAGCCACTACCCCCAGCTTGGGAAGCCAAAATGAGCCAGTAGTGTAACTAAGACTATCTACCCACGAGATAATAGGTCCCACGATGAAGATAGCGATGAGCAACAGGACAATTCCACGAATTGCATATTGTTGTTGCAATGAAGATGTTGCGTTATTTTCCATAATGCTTTCCTCCTTTAGTTTTGGTTTATGCAAGAAATTATATAGGTGAATTTGTATAAAGCAAGCGTTTTTTACTCGATAATAATCTCCTTTCGGTGTGTGATTTTATGAATATTTGGATGATTTTCCTCTCTCAGTCTATTCCACGGTCTCTCAAGAACGAAAGACGAGATGCCATGTTCTGCCACTTCTAGCGCATAGCTCAGATTGTCCTCTATGAGATAACTTGCAGAGATGTTTTTACAAAGCTCTGACTTAGGGATATGATTTTCTGTATAGTGATGTGCAAAAATGACATCAGAAAATATTTTCGGATAGTGTTTTTCTAGTTGCTGATGAGTAAGATCACGAACTTTCTCATTTCTTGCTGTCACGACGATTAGTTCATGTCATGCTTTTTTCAGCAATGTAAGCTGTTCTTTTGCTCCTTCAACTGGACTTGCATGTTCTGCTATAGGTGAATTATAATATTCGGCAAAAAGCTCAATGGACTCCTGCAAAGTCACATTGAGATGTTCATTGTTGCTTAGTTTGTAATCGTGTATCGTCTCATACTCCCAATGAGCATACTGCCCATATTTCTCTTTTACTAAATCAATCAGATGAGGAAGAGTGTTTACCAATACCTCATCACAATCTACTGCTATAATTGCCATATTTTTTGCTCTCCATAAAATCAAAAATTGAGTATATAGAGATAGGATAAAAATGAAAGTATAAAAAAAATCCCGCCTATAATAAGCGGAATTTCGTAGATGATTACAATGTCTATTGATCATGTTTTCTGCGATACCTGTAGAAGGTAATCGGATACTTATCTTCTCCACCTGCATCATGAGATACATACCAGAATTTCTCCCAGTCAGAAAGATCTAAGTCCTCATATAGGACATCTCCCTCCATATTAGGTTCATGAATTCTTGTGAGATAAACCCCATCCGCATGAGGTATCATTTGGCGGTAGATATCTACTCCACCGGCAATAAATATTTGTTCTACAGGCTTTTCATTGTGAAGCCCTGTTTCTGCTATCTGCAGAATGACATCAATATCTCTCACAACTGAAACGTTTTCAGGAGGTGGAAATTCCTCATCTCTTGTCAGTATGATATTGTGACGATCAGGGAGTGGGCGATATTTCAAGGGAATTGTCTCCCATGTTTTTCTGCCCATCACAACAACATTGTTTCCATTTCCTGTTGTAGCTGCTGTGAAATAGTTCATATCCGTTGGAAGTTGTCTTTGCCACGGCAAAGGACGCTTAGGATCAGTGCTTCCAACAACATGATTGTCTGCGATTGCTAAGATAGCAATAATTGGTGCTTTTCTTTTTTTCATTGTGGTATTTTTTGTTATTATAGATTATGTTAATGACGATGTTTCTGTAGCCAAAATTGGCTTCCCTGAAGTGTAAACATGTATATGAAAATAGCAACAGATTGTTGACAGTTGCAAGAAAGTCTATTTACCTAATATCGTCTTACGCATCTTGTCTAGCAACTCATTTTTCTGATCTGAGGGAATACGTGAAAGTTTCATGAGACGTTGCATAGCTGATTTGATATATCTTTGTCAGAGAGCTTGGACCTCTCTTTCTTTTTTATCGTCTGCATGGGCTTCTCGCTGCCTCTCCCAGTAGAGCTGCGCTTCGAGGATAGGCTCTTTTTGTTCCGGAGAGATGGTTCACTGGATAATAGGTGCTATCGTATCATCCTCAACAGCGACAGCGAGCTCTTTGATAAGTGTTATAAGTTCTTTTGATCTTGCGCTATTGATGTTCATCTTCTCGAGAAAGTCATCATAGAAAAAACTAGCAAAGAGAAGCTCGTCTGCTTGCTTGACTGGTTTTTCTTCTTTATTTTTTTCTATCGTTCTCGTAATGAGTGACTGCGACTTACTGAAAGTCTTGTATTGCTGCAGTAAAATGTCATGACCGATACTGAGACGAGAAGCCATTTTTTCTATATACCATGTAAGCATCGTCAAGTCTTGTACATAGAGCAATATGCCAAAAAGATGTTCTATGATGCGTTTTCTCTCTACTGGACTCTGGTGATCGTATTTCTGTATGAGCTGTTTCATGACAAATACTATCCCATCCTCTGCTTTTTCAAAAAACTCTTTTCTTTCCTCTTCTCCCGGGTTTATATTTGCCCACTCATCGACATCCTTATATTCTGAGGGTAGCGAAAGTATCTTTGGATAGATATCTTGCTCATATGCTATTTTGAGTCAACGGACTGTTGCATCAAATCCAGCTGGATCATTATCAAAGAGGAAAAACAAGTTTTGCGTGTAACGCTTCATCATTTTCATATGTTGCGGCGTCAGTGATGTACCACATGTTGCCACACCAATATCAAGATCCAAGCGAGAAAGTCAGATCACATCCATATATCCCTCGACAACGATCAACTTGTCGTGGTCCTTAATGTACTGCTTGGCTATATGGAGTCCATAGAGCACTTTTGATTTATCGTACAGGATAGAGTCACTACTATTGAGATATTTCGGATTGTCGTTTGGATCGACCGCACGCGCACCAAATCCTATCAGTGTTCCAAGGTGATCATAAATCGGGAAGGTAATACGATTGCGATAGAAACTGTAGAGATCTCATGATTGTCATTTTTTTCCAAGTGAGATACTCTGGATATCCTGTTCGGTAAATCCTTTTTTCGTTAAGAGCTGCGTCAGCGCATAGTGACTATCCGGTGCGAATCCTAGTCAAAACTTTTCTATCGTTTCGTCATCGAGATGACGATTTTTATGAAGGTAATCAAGTGCAGACGGTGTTTGTTTCAGTGACTCTTGGAAGAAAGACTGCGCGGTACGAAGCATAAGTTTATATTTTTCTTTTTCAGCACCTATTGCTTCATGTTTATCTCACTTGTTATATTCGTATTTAGAGATATCGATATTTGCCTGCGGTGCGAGCACTTTGATCGAATCCCAGAAATCTACTTTTTCGATCTCCATGATAAATGTGATCGCATTACCACCGATACCTGTTGAGAAACACTTGAAAATCTGCTTCTCTGGAGAGACAACAAAAGAGGGAGTTCTTTCATTGCGAAATGGTGAAAGACCAACAAAATTGCGTCCAACTTTTTTAAGTTGCACGTAACGAGCTACTACGTCCACAATATCAAGATTCGAGACTATATCTTCAGCTATACGAGACATGGTGGTGAGTATACTTATTTGTTTTTCAACAGCAATGACAAGTGAACGACCGCTTTTCTATTGACTTTTGAGAGCAGATCTATATCATGGTAGTCCACTAAAACAAAAAAGTTACAATCTATGTTCGCTCGATTATTTAGAAAAAAGAGAAAGAAGAAAAAGAAAATTGAACCTCATGAAGAAGTTCAAGTATCGTCTAATTGGCGGTACAACCCCATTGCCCTTCCTGTAATAGTTATCGACAAGGAGCCAGCCAGTCCAGGTGAAACCATCAAAGTACTGACAAAAGCCAACACGCGATATCAACAAAAACAAGAAGCACGAAGGCAATCTTAGGCCAGCCCCTAAAAAACTATCTTAAAGATGCCGCTCTGTATTTGGAGCGGCTTTAAAATTGTTAAAAAAGTTTGAGTAATAGATACTATCTGAGAAGAAGTTATATCAACCTATGAGGCTATCGTTCCAAATATCTTCAGCGGTTCAACTTCAATGATTTTTACCTTGATGAAATCTCCTAGTTTCACGTCTTTACCTTTGTGTGAGCCATCATTGATAACGACGTTTTTCATATTGTCTGCGTAGCCTGAGACAAACTTGTCGGTGACCTTATTGATCATCACCTCTCTGACGGTACCAAGTTCTTTTTGGTTATTTGCTAATGAGGTTTTTAGCAATAGCTCATTCATCCTCTGCCGACGCTCCTTTTTCACACTACGAGGAACATCATCTTTAAGCTTCTTCGCAGCAATAGTTCCAGGACGCGGTGAGTAGATACCCATATAGATCATATCAAAATCTGAGTATTCTATCATGTCCAGAGAGCCCTGAAAGTCTTCCTCTGTCTCACTACAAAATCCTATGATAATATCAGTAGTGATACTTATCGGACGCTTCAAAGCACGAATATTATCAACGAACTCCTTAAATTGGTCAACCGTATATCCTCTGAACATCGACTTCAAAATGGTGTCTGAACCCGACTGCATCGGCATATGGATATGCGGACAGAGTTTTTCTTCTGTCTCATGAAGCTCCAACAGTTCTTTCGGGAAGAACGTTGGGTACGGCGACGTGTAGCGGAGCCGGCGCAGTCACTCTAACGATAAAATCTGACGAAGAATTTCGACAAATTCCGGATGCTTGTTAACAATCTGTCCGAGGAGTACTATCTCCTCTACCCCTTGCGAGAGATGATATTTCACCTCTGTGACTATCTCCTCGACAGGTCTATTCTTTTCTAGTCCGCGCGAATACGGCACGATACAATATGCGCAAAACTGATTACACCCAGTCGAGATCGGCACATACGCAGTCTTGGTATTTTCCTTGAAAAGCTGATTGGTTCCATGTGGAACGATCGACGAGTACTCATTGGTCAACTCGACATCGCCCTTCACCTCATAGCCCAATCTCTCGGCAAATTTCGGCAACAACCCCACATCATCTATCCTAAAAAATAATTCAACATTGGGAAATTTCATACTCACCTTGTGGAACAACGGATCGAATGCATAATTCACGAATGCATAATCCCCCGTCGGGCTATCAAATTTTTCATAGCCTTCTAGATCATTTCTATCCAATCAGATAATGACCGGATCAGTCGATTTCACACCGCCGACAAAATTACCAAGCTTTAGAGCCTTCTGCTCTTTCTTGTCACGCTGTTTCACGATCTTTGCGGTCTTGAGATAATGCTGCACCATGCATCCGGTCATCCGCACTTTTTGTTCTGGCTTCACCTCGAGCAGTGCGCCAAAGACTTTGTCCTCTGATTTTTGTCTTACCGAGCAGGTATCATAGATCACAATATCAGCATCCTCAATTTTATCAACATATGAAAATCACGCATTGGTCAAAATCGCCTTGATGCGCGCACTGTCAGAATAGTTCATCTGACATCCAAAAATAACTATATGGAACTTCTGATTTTTCATGAAAGTCTACTATACTTATCTCTCTCCTGTTTTCAATCGACAAAAAAAGCCGGGGGTATAATCCCGGCTACATAAATAAGTTACTCATTACTTTTCTATTAATTCTTTCAATGCGTGCATAATCTCCTTCCGAGTCATCTGTACTTTTTGCATGTAGACAGGCAATATAAGACAGATAGCTGTTGCTATAGCAAGCACTATAAGTGTTGCGTTAACCAAGCGAGGTGGTAGCAGATAGGTTCCACCAAGGAAAGGAGCAACAACCAGTACAACCCCTATGGAGGCGACGATAAGATAGATCAATGGTATGATCCATCGAACGGTGAATGCATGTTGCACCTCCCGGTGTTTGTACATTTTCGAAAGATATGAGTACATATCATTGAATTCATTAGGAGTAAATGTGTACTCCTTGTCCTTAAAAAAGGCCTTTACATGTTTCCTACATATTTCGGGGGTCAAATGGAATACACTCGTTCCCTTAGAACGATCTTCCTTTATTAAACGAAATATGGCCTTTTCTACCCCAATATAGATATTTCTTGGAGAAGCTGGCAAGGAAATCTCTTCATCTTCTTGTAATGAGCGGGCAATCTGTTCAGACGTAGACATAAGCATATTTTTGGCATTTTTATTTGGTGGATGCGTATTATATTGTAGTTTTAGCAGTAAGTCAACAGAAAAACCACGTGAAAGGTTTATGTTTATTTGCATATTTTGGGCTTTGTCGTATGTATATATATAATAGAGATAACCGTTTTTTATACATGTATGAACTTCACACATGACGGAAAATGAAAAAACAAATGCTGCAGGATCACCAGAGCAGAATAATCAAAACAATCAGCCAGCTGAGAGCAGCAATGTGACCCCTGAAAAGCAACCTGAAACAGTTGCCCAGACACAAACACCGAAAAATAGCGTTGTTAAGCCCAATGCCGTACAGTCAGTCAGAAAAGGAAGAAAACTTTCTCCAAGACTGGTAGTACTTGGATGTATCGGGTTTATTACTATTTTCATACTGGGACTCTTTGGTGCACTCTATGTAGGTCTCCAAAATCCTGCAAGACTTGCTAACATCGGTATTGCACCGGCAGATGCGAAAAACCTTTTGATGATCATTGCTGGGGTGTTCTTCGGTGTGATCTTCCTGTTTGGTTTTGGATTTCTCGCTATCAATACCTATAGATTGATTAGAAATAAGGGATGAAATAAATTCAAATATCTTGCCGGGATGTTCTTTGGTTTCGTTCTTCTTGGTATCTCTGTTGGTCTTGGTGCCGTAGCTATTACAAAGGTACAAGAGATTGAGGTAGAGAGTTTTGCAAATACTGACGAACTCGTTATCCCATATCTCCTGACAAGTGCTCGCTCCCCTGGTTCGACATTGCAGTATACCTATGCGAAAGCCGCTGGGATATATATGATAGCACCTCTCGATATTGCCTACCAGGTCAATGAGGATATCGTCAATATCAAATATAGTGAAACTGCTGGTAACGTACCTCCTATTAGCATGGTGCTCGACTGTGGCAATGGCGACAGAAACAATCCAAGTCAAAAGGTAGAAGGAAAAGGATATATCAATGGCGATAACCCATTTTTCGATAGTTCATGTCTCTATACACAAAAGGGAACCTATACGCCAACTATTACCTTCACCTATAGAGATCCTGTGAGACAACAAAATCAATCATTTACGCTTGATGCAGGTACAGTGACGATCAACTCACAGATGAATATCACGTCTGATGGGCAACCACTGAGTACAAATAGCACAAACTCTGAGCTTATCGTAGGTGATGCACCTGTCAGAGTACAGATCGATGCTAAAAACATCTTTTCTGAGCTTGGTATACCAGATAACAATATCATCTGGGATATGGAATCAGATGGGACACCTGACAAAGAAAACAAAGTAACATTTGGTTATAACTACTATGATCCGCAGCTTTATACGGTATCATATAGATTCCCTACAGCCAATGAGAACCTCAGCAATCTTTGGTACCATATGTATCTCAGAGTCAATCAGAGTGACACACCAAGATGTACTATCGTAGCAGAAAACAATGGTAATAGTTACGAGTTTAGCGCTGTATGGTCTGGCGGTGCCTCTGCTGCATCTGAGGTAAACAGCTACCGCTGGGAGATCTACAATATAGATACAGAAACAACTGTTCAGTCTATACCAACAAGAAGTGACCAGCTTGAATACACATTTAGAGAACAAGGAAACTACACAGCGAGACTTAACTTCTCAACTATAGATGATGCAAAGGGTATCTGTGAATCTGACGTCGTCAATGCAGGAGCTCCAACCTATGAGATTGGTTACTCTCTCTTCTATAAGAAGCCTGGACAGTCTTCGTACAATCCATTTCCAGCGACAGGACTTCTCGCTAAAGACGGAGACAAAGTCATTATCGATAGTCTTCCTATTGACCTACAAGTACGTGTCAATGAGATCAGACCGCAACCAGCATCTGCAACACTTACAATGAGACTTGATGATGCGTTCATGATAAAGAAATCAGCAACAGTATTTGAAACAACAGTAAGTAAAAAAAACGACCATACTATCACCATCCGCGTACAGGACGAACAAGGAACGACAGTAGATAAAACCATTACTGTTTCACTCAATCAGTCTGTCATCCAGTGAATACTCAAAGCAGATGTCTATGCTGGTACAGAACCTCTGACAGTAAATCTCGACGCATCTACTACCACTCTCAATGATGAGGACGACGAGATTATCTACTTTACTTGGGATTTTGGTGATGGAGAGATAGCAAGAAATGTATCACAAGGAAGAATCTCACACATCTATACATTTGACCAACAAAAACAGTCTGGTCAGTACAGACCAAAAGTCACTGTAACAACCAAGAAAGGATACCAGTCAACATTTGAGATAGATACGCCTATTTCAGTCACAAGAAAGGCATCAACTGTCACATTGAGACTACCGTCACACCCAACACAAGTTGCAGTAAGAAATACTGTCGTAGATATGGAGATGCTCTCAGATGGTCCTATTAGCAGAATCAATTGGGATTTTGGTGACGGAAAGACCTTCTACTGTAATGATAGATCATGTGCAAATATCAAGCATACCTATACCTCTGCCGGAGAGTATACGATCAATGTAAGAGTAGAATACCAGGATCGTCCGTTTGCCGTAGATAGTATTAAGTTAAAAGTTGAGTAAAAAAACACATAGCATTTTATACGATATTAAGTATGACTGACAGGCGATATTTATCATCTGTCAGTTTTTCTTTTATGGATTATTCTATCAAACAGATTGCCGGGATACCTGTGCTTTTTGCACCAACAGACGGCAATTCTACAACTATTCAGATACTTGTAAAGGCAGGTTCTATCTATGAAAACAGAGAAAATAATGGTATCAGCCATTTTCTCGAACACATGTTTTTTAAAGGTGGAAAAAAATACACAACACCTCATGATGTTGCGGCATACGTCGATACGTTTGGTGGCGAATTCAACGCATTTACTGCCGAAGAGTATGCATGATACTATGTCAAAGCTGCACCTGAACACGCTCCTAAAGCTCTCGATGTGTTAGCAGACATGATGGTGCATCCAGCATTTCCTAAAGATGAGATGGAAAGAGAAAAGTGAGTGGTTATACAAGAGCTTAAAATGTATGAAGACAGGCCCGACCGTCAAGCATTCAGTAAATTTAAGACATACATGTACGGAGACAACAGCTACGGTCGGGAGATCATAGGTACTGAGGACAACATACGCTGATTTACACAAGAAGATCTTTTTCAGCACAAAGAACAGCTCTATACAAAGGACAATATGCTCATCGTCGTAGCGGGAAATATTTTGCAACAAGAGGTACTTGAATGAATGATTGAAGAGCTCTTCGACTCTCTTCCGACAAAAAAATCTGTCGAGAAGCCCGCTTTCGTACACCATCTCCCAGAAGAGAAAACTATGTCGTACAACAAAGGGACACAGCAGGCTCATGTGGTTATCGGTGCCTGGTGATACGATAGTAGCAAACAGGAAAGATTTGCTGCGTCGCTCCTTGGTGTCATACTTGGTGGAAACATGTCATCAAGGCTCTTTCAAAACATCAGAGAGAAACTTGGTATGTGTTACTATATCTATGGCACGCACTATGCAAATACTGATGATGGGCTTTTTCTGATCAGAGCTGGCCTTGAAAAAGAAAGACTCGATGAATGACTGAGCGCTATTTATAAAGAGATTGAACAGATAGCCGCTGGCAATATCACAGAAAAAGAGTACGAAAAAGCTCAGTGATTTATGACGGGAAAGACACAAATGGGTATTGAGTCATCAGATGAATTAGCGGACTTTCTTGGTGCACAACAGCTACTAAAAGGGAAAATACAGACGCTCGATGCTATCCTTGAAGAGTACACAAAAGTAGGTATAGATGACCTCAAAAAGGTCGCACAAAATCTTGCAGACAACCGTCTCTACACCTATTATATCTCATAATAGAGCCTACACAAACTATATCACAATTTTACAGAAATGTTATCAAAAAACGTCATAAAAACCGCTTTATGCGGTCTTTTTTTCACCCTCATAGGATAGTCATTATACTAGAATAGAGGTATTTATCCCACAAATAAAAGCGTACAATTCATGGAAAACATCAACATTTGGAATCTTATTGGATGACTTGGAATCTTCCTTTTCGGTATGATTGTTTTTGAGCAAACCATCGAAGAGATGGGAAAAAACAAACTCAAAAGAATTCTCGAAAAGAATACGAAAACTCGTTTCAAAAGTATCATGACTGGGATCATCCAAACATGTATTTTCCAAAGTAGTACGATAGTGACCATGATGACTCTCGGCTTTATTGGCGCAGGTGTTATTGGTCTTACCAATGCACTTGGAGTTGTCATCGGTGCAAATCTTGGAACAACACTCACTCCATGGATCATCTCTCTTCTTGGATTTAAGATGAATATCGGTGCTGTCGCGTTACCAATCATTGGTATAGGAGCACTCAGTATTATCATCTTCTCTGGATCTCCGAGGATAGTGTCGATAGGAAAATTTCTTGTTGGTTTTGGTTTCCTCTTCTTGGGACTAGGATATATGAAAGATAGTGTCGAGGTACTGGCTAACACGATTTCACTTGCAGAGTATACGCACCTTTCAGTTCGATGATTTGTGCTCATCGGTACAGTCATGACCACAATACTTCAGACGAGTACTGGTGCAACCATTATTATCCTTACCGCTCTCAACTCGGGCATCATCTCTGTCGACATGGCTCTCGGTCTTGTGATCGGTGCAAATATGGGATCGGCTATCACTACCACCCTCGTTGGATTTCTTTCGAGTACAAAAACACAAAATACAAAAAGGCAGGTTGCGTTCGGGCATTTCACTTTCAACGTCACGTTGATGGTGCTGGTAACTCTCATCTACCAACCATTTAAAGAACTACTCTATTTCTTGTTGGGCAATGACCCCGATCCCGTGATACTTCTAGCGTTATTTCATACACTCTACAATCTCCTCTTAACGCTTATTTGGGCTCCTCTACTCAAACCACTCATTCGTCTACTCCAATGGATGTTTCCACGCAAACAAACAGACCTTCATCTCGCTATTGAGCATATCAACACTACTCTTCCTGAAGAGATCATTACCGCACTCCATAAGGATACGATGAGCTTTCTTGAAAGAATTATCTGGTACAATCGTGCTTCACTCATGCTCGATGGAAGTGCGTACAGAAAGCGTTTTCAGATGTACGATGCGATCAAGCAGATGGAAGAAAAACTCCTAGAGTTTGCTATCTACTATACCAAATACGAGTACACACCACAGGAAGCTGCAACGATGCATATACTTCACGATGCGATTGTCGATGGCATCAGTAGTGCAAAGTATATCAAAGATGTTTCTCATCACTTGGAGAACATCAAAGACAATAGTCTTGAAGAGGTAAGCGGAGAATCATATGCACTCTTTCAGGAGATGATCAAAGATACGACAGAAACTATCCTTGAGTGGCGCGCAGCAACACCAGCGCTAACTCCTGAAAGAGTCGAAGAGAATATTAAGGTTGCTCTTACCACCCTACATAGTGATAACGATAGTTTCCTTGGCTCACTTTCTACGCACATGACGCAAGCACAAGACGATGAACTACATGTTGCAGAAATTATTAAATCAAATCGCTACGTACTCCTCTCGTGTGAAAATCTTCTTCACAGCTATGAAAAACGAGCAAAAAGTACACCTACTTTCAAAAAAGAAAATTCGTAAGGGATTAACCTTGCATTGGGAAGACAGTTTCGTACCTTAAAAAAGTATGATTTGTCTTTTTGAATAATGTAAAAAGTGTTAAAAAAGAGAAGAAGTTTTACACTGATAGAGATGATGATCGTTATCGTACTGCTGGGAATTATCGCAGCAGCTTTGGTACCAAGACTCGGATCTATCCAGGTAAGAGCGCGCAACGTACAGAGAAAAGCAGATATCAGAACCTTAGGAAATGGTATCATGATCTACTATGGTAACCATGGAGATTTTCCTTTGCGTCTCTGACATCTCGTAAGTGGAGCAGTAGTAACCAGCATACCAAAGGATCCTTCAGCAGCGACCAATGAGGTCTGCTGAGCATATTTTTCAGACTTCAATAACATCTATCTCTCATCAGGATTTTACAACTCATCAAACTGCTCTTGAGATCCCACAACATGTAGCACATTGCATAATGGCTATCTTTACGCACAGTCGCAGTCGCTCGACTACGCAACACTTTGAGCAAGGATGGAAAATGACGGTTCGATAAACTCCTACGATAGCGCCATCCAATATACCGGTATCCAAAAGCTCTGTAACCGAGAGTGAGACCTTTCAAAATATGAAAACAATGCTTCTGGCGTACGAGACATCTCTGTAGCAGACTTCCAACAGTGACTCGATGCCAGAGGGAAAGTCTACTTCAATTTCTTTCACAAAGGGAATTATCTTTACTAGATTGTCATTTATGAATGCCTAAACCTGTACATAGATCATTTACGTTGATAGAGATGCTTATTGTCATCGTGATAATAGGCATCTTGGCTGCAGCACTTGTGCCAAGATTGGCTTCCGTACAGGCAAGAGCAAGAGATAGCAAAAGGAAAACAGATATGAGGACGCTCTATAATGCGTTAGAGATCTACTATCTCGACAACAATGAATATCCTTCTGATAGAAACCCTGCAGATGTAGGTCAATATCAGCATAGCTATGACCCTCAACCTTGGATGCCAGCGCTTTCTGGTATCTTAACATCTATCCCCGTTGACCCTATCAATAGTCATTCAGGCGTAGCATTGCATCCACGACGAACTGGATGATTTCATTATGAGTATCATCATCTTTGTGAAACATTCGCCACACATGAGCTTACAGCCAGACTCGAAAATACAAAGGACCCCGACAGAAACGCTGTACAGGACTACGCATATGACTGCAACACTAGATATTTCAGCATCGCAGTTTCTTCTTACTCTCCAAGCCAGGTCTATAACTTGTCTCCAAATGTGTCGAATCAGTAAAAATACTTAGAATAGAGTCTGCTCTTGTTGAGCTGCATCCAGGTACTTTTGACGTCTTCCCTTATGATTTTGAATTTTCATCGTAATACTTGCCAGCATCTTCGTCATCTCTGCATGTACCTTATGCACATCGGCTTCTGTCTGAACTCACTCCACTAACATTCAAAGTTTCTCCTCTAGTGCCGCAAATGCATGCTTAAATCATAACGGTGTCTCAAAGATATCTTCTACCTCATCAGTAGAGTCAAACAGGTCTGCTGTTTTCTTTCCATCAATAATCTGACGACTAATAGTTCTAATCTTTTCATTAAATATCTTGTTCACTTCTATCTTCTGCATCCTTAGTTCACGTAATATTTTTGCATAAGCTTGCATGGCCAAAGAAACCGATCTCGCAGCTTCAAGATTCAAGCTATTACTTTTATCAAATTCTCACTTCTGCTTGAGCAGCTCAACATGTCCTGAAAAAAACTCCCAAAAAGTTTCAAACTTAAAAAATTGTCATTGTTGTGTTCCGTAGTTTCCTTTAAGAAAGAGCCAATCTAATAGCTCATTCTCATGAAGATTACTAATATCTTCATTTTTCTTTCTCACAATACCTATCCAGTAGGCAACTTTCCTTAGATCTCCATTTGTATCTCCATTCATCTCAAAGCTTTCTACTAACTCTGCAGTTTTCCCATTTGGATTGAGATACGAAAATGCGTCTATCTTTTTTGCATTTGCCTTTTCGTATTGACGTAATCTATCCTCATATTCTCACTTTGTTAACCTATCTAGATTTCTTAGTTCGCGGTAGAATATTGCTCTCTCCATATCGGTCTCGTGTGTGGCAAGATTATTAGAAGTCAAAGCAATAAATTTAGCCTGTTCGAAAGATATTCCTTCTGGGAGCAAAAGAGAAGGTATCGCATCAAATGACATATTGTGTTTCTTGCAGAATGCTATGACCCTCTCGTCACTCTTCAATGGATCTGTTGAAAGTCTTTGAAATGCCTCAAATCTAGAATGTCATGATAGCACGAATAGTCTGTCATTTTTTGGATTCCTCCACACTCTAATAGGGTCGAACATATGTATCAAAAATTCGTCTTTTAAGACTGCCTCTATAATACCATTTACACTTCCCTCACTATAAGCTTTTTTTCTATTTTGAAATGCTCTTGTATCAGTGTACACTTTATCAAGAGGCAACAAAGAAATTTTATATGACTTATTGATAATACTACCCTGTTGTAAGATATTGATTGCATCACTTGAAGTTTCCTCTGACAAAATACCATTGAGGGATTTAGGCACAATGATGTTATCTTCTATCTTCATAGTTTCACATACTCTATTCATTACACAGTTTGATGGTTAACAAAATAATCGCTGTGTATCTATTTTTATTTTAGAATGAAAAGAGGGATTTTAATCAAAAAAAGATTATACATTATAATAATGTGATAATCTCATTTTAGGAAAATTAGTATATCGTTAACTTCTAGAAAAGTCAACATTGAAAACACTAGAAGTGATGCCACTTTCTAGCTGTGATGTTTTTTTTGACCTGGTCTGGGTAGAGAATGACCATCATGATACCGTAGTAGAATGCAGTACCAAACATGATAATAATCCAGACGAGGAGAAGATTAGACTCATGAGCATAGAGTCCTGTGCCGTACCACTCCCAAGAAAGTAGTCCGAATGTATAGACGAGTGCTGCGATGAATCCGATAGTAAATGCTGATTGCATCATTTTTTGTAGTTTTTTCATGGTAAGATATAGAAAATAAATATTATACTTGTGACCAGACTACTCTCTTTTCGCCTTTGATATCTTTGAATTCGACTGCTTTGACACGTATCTTATCCCCGATATTGTAGATGTCTTTTCGGTTGATACCTTCTGGGGCTTTGACAAAGTTCTTATGTAAGAGACCTTCGACTCACTTCACTGTGACGAAGAGACCATAGTTGTATTTAAGTTTCACGAAGCCATCATATCGGTCGCCTAGTTTGATATCATTGACGGTAAAGTTTGACTTTGGCATAATAGGCACTCCAAGTTCATTGACTTTGACGCTTGGGTCAAATCATGATGCAGATTGGTCAGATGACTGTTGTTGTGGCTGCGTCTGAGTGGGGCTGGCAGCAGGATTTTGAGCTGTAGACTCCTCTATCTCTTTCTCTGTCGCCTTTTTCTCTTTTTCAGAAAGACGAGTTTGATTGACAACTTCAGCTTTCTTCTCTGTTTCTTTAATATGATTTTGCTGAGAATGTGCAGGCTTGGCAGATTGCTGCTCAACTGGACCACCTTCGTTTGCGGCTGCTTCCATAGCTTTCTGCATGGCTTTTTCTACTGGTGAAAATGTTTTATTTGACCAGATCTTGATGAGTTCTTCAAGCTTTGAACGTTCCATCGCATAACGCTGACGCGACTGTGTACGTATCTTGTCTTTTATCTCCTGTGATTGTTCAGGTTGAGACAATGGGAGCGTCGACATAGAAAACACATCCGACATGATTCCATCAACCATAAGCCTAATATAGGCACGGAACTTTGGTATAGAGATCAAATCATTCGCTGTAAGCAAGCCCTTGAATTGCTGTGCAATTTCTACTGCATCGTCAAAACCGACGTTAAATGAGATCATCGAACCAACATTACCAAAGATCGCATCGCGGATCGTTTCTGAGAGCTGCGAAGTATACTGATTAGCAACGATAAGCGCCAAACGATACTTACGCGCTTCTGAAAGAATTACAGCAAATGAGTCTGTCGCAAAGTTCTGGAACTCGTCAATATGCAGATAGAACGGACGTCTTTCTTTCTCTGGGATATTTGCACGCGACATCGCATCGATCTGGAGCTTCGTCACAATAAATGAACCAATCATCTCCGTATTGTCTTCACCAATCTTACCCTTTGAAAGATTGATAAGGAGGATCTTTCCTTCATCCATTACCTTTCTCATATTGAGCTTCGACATCGGCTGTCCAAAGATATTTCTTACTACTGCAGATGAGAGGAACTGACCGACCTTATTGGTAATCGGAGCAATCGCCTCATTTCTCTGATTGTCACTCCACTTATCAAACTCTGTACGCCAAAATTTCATAACGATAGGGTCTTGCACATGTTCCAACACCTCTTCACGGAAGTTCTTGTCGGTCAACACACGCATGATATGCATCATCGTCGCATTTGGATACTCTACAACAGAGAGCATCACATTACGAAGTACATACTCAAGTCTTGGACCCCAGCTGTTACCAAAGAGCTTCTTAAATGTAGCAACCACACCAGAAACGATAATATTCTTTTCTTCTTCATTGCTATACTGCAACAGATTGAATCCGATAGGATTTTGCGTATCTGCTACGTCAAAAAGGATCACGTCATTGGTACGCCACGATGGAATATGTTCCATAACCGTATCGACAAGGTCACCATGTGGATCAATCAGACAAAGTCCCTTGTTGGTATACATATGAGACTTGATCATATTCGAAAGAAAGGTTGATTTACCTGTACCCGTCTTACCCACAATATACAGATGTCTGAATGAGTCCTCATCTTTGATACCAAAACGAATCTCCTGCCCACGGTAGTCTGTCTTTCCAAGGAGTGTTAACGCATTTCTTTCTGTATTCTCTGGCGTAGGCAAAAGCGAAGGAAATGGAAGCTTTCTATAAATGGAATAGTCGAGCTGCTTGATAAAATAATCATTGGTTGGGATATGGAAAAAGTTTACCAGTTGTGGTAGTATTAATTTTGATGATTTTGCATCGGGAGAGATAGAAGCCTCTCCTTTCTGGACAAATTTATTGAACAGCGACTTCATCGCCATCTTTACACCTTGCTGCTTTGCTGGTTCAGCATAACTCATCCCGAAACCAACTGACAGTCCAAACTTCATAGTCTCATCCTCCTCTTCTTTCTTGTCGTCACCTTCCTTCTTTTCATCTTTTTTAAACGCAAAACTCAATATCTTTTTTAACATCTCGACATATTTCTTTCGAGGATCTTCTTTCTTTTTAAAGGTATACTTAAACTCTATCGTTACATTGTTCATAGGATCTACTGTCTCGTAGACCGAGAAGAGATCTTTCAGTGGGTCAAGGTAGTCACCGTCTTTCGTGAAATCTTTGTCGGTCGCAAGGACATCCTTGTCGCCATAGGCGATATAATTTGTAACAGGCGCCTGAGGGATAGAGTCCACTAGTACAAGCTCTGATGTTGGATAACTCGAGTAGAAGACGTTTTCAAAGTAGAATTGAAGACCCACAGGAATCTTTGCATACAGACCTAGTGCATAGTTATTTCCAGCAATATAGAAACTGATTGGATCGGTAATATCAGAAAATGATTTCAAGAACCCCTGCATATACCCAGTTCCCAGATCATTGTCTTTAAATGATCTGATGCGATAGTAGAGAAATTTTGCATCTGTAGGAATAGCTGCAGGCTGCTGCATAGGTGCGACCTGCTGGGCTTGGGGTTGCTCAGAATGGGCAGACGGCTGCGCCTGCGGCGCAACTGTAGCCGTCTTCATCTTCGCAGAAACAGACTGTCCTTTCGGCTGGACAATCTGCTTACCCAATGACTCCGCTAAATCTAGTATCTTATCAAGCATTTCTCTAGGTGAAAAAGTCTTTTTTGCTATGTATTTAGTATAGTGAAAAAGCGAAAAAATGCAAAAAAATAGAGGTAAAATATCGGCTTTTTTGAGCCACTATTCTATCATTTTTTTAGGAAGACGCAAGTATTTTCATCTTTTTCTTCTTTACAGATGATACCCGATTGAGTAGAGTAAAGAGAGGTTTTACCTACTCTATGCGAAGATGATGAAAAAGCACTTATGATATAGTTTATTGGTTATTTGTGCTACATGAGCACTCATGGGAAGCGCTTTTTGATCAAATTATGATGCTCTTGCTGAAGATCTTGCTAACCATATTCTAGAACAAATCGTCAACGATACACCACCTGCCATCGAGACAGGAAATAATATAGATACTGAGACAGAAAACAGTGAAGACCCTGCAACTATCAAGCCAGTCGATGCAGAGCTCACTCATCATTTTGCGAGGAAAGAGAATCGTTTTCTCCTGACCGTCTGAGCACTCAATGATAGGCTCAATGGTGGTGTTCTTGCAAAAGATACACAAGATGCTGTAAACTATCTCTACGATCAAAATCTTACGAGATATAGTACTGTCACGACATTTCAAGCAGATAAATCTCTCAGGAGAGACGAAGCTGCAAAATTTTTCTCAATGTTCACCAAGCAGGTCATTAAGTCTCCTGAAGACTCGACGAAAGAGTGTTCATTTGCTGATGCAGAAGCATGACATAGCGACCTGCAAGGAGATATTGTCTCTGCTTGTAGACTTGGGATTTTTAAAGGAAGCAATGGGAAGTTCTATCCGACTAATACGCTTACCAACGGTGAAGCTCTCACTGTACTCATGAGAATCATCTATGGTCCTATGAGCGAGACCGATCCTGAACACCGAGCAAAAAACTATCGAGAGAAAGCACAATCATACGGACTAACGCAAGGAACACTTATCGATAGTAGCGCCTACCTCGACCAACCTATAACCAGAGGTGATGTCGCTCGTCTTCTTGAAGCTGCACGCTTTATTCCTCTTGTAAAAAAAGAGCTGGGAGGCGACATCGTCTACTCTCTCAGCACTCAAGGGTATACATTGAAACAATAACTATTTTCTTTAGAAAGAATTCGAATTTGGAGAGTACTCATAGACCCACCAAGCATATGGGAAGTTTCCTCCACCACCACAGTATTGCCTATATTCATTGCCAAAATAAGTATATAATTTCAGCTCACATCTGTCTGGGTCTTTAGGATTTTCTAGATGGGCCGTCAGATCAAAATCTACCACTCCACCACTTGTCCCATCAAATACATTACCGTATCTATAATTATAGTTACCGGTCACAATAGGGTGTATAACTGTGGATGCTGGATCTAACGTGTTAATAGGATCTATGGGCAATGAGGTAAGTATCGTCGAAAGCCCGCTTATCCGAGGTTGTCACTGATGACTATAGGAACTACATCATGCATTATATGCACAGCTTCAGCTAGCAGCATTCCCTGGACGTAAATAGACACCATTATCAAGCTTATAAAGCTCCATAGCATTATAGATTGTTTTCATGTCAGTCTTTCTTTTGGTGTCCCTCGCTCTTCCTTGCACATCTCTGAGCCTTGGGACAAGAGCTGCCGCCAAAATACCGATAATCACAATGACTATCAGCATTTCAATCAGGGTAAATGACTTTTTATTTCAAGGTCACATCGTCTATGATATAGTGAACTCTTGATAGTATGCAATGTTTTTTACATTTTTCTGAGAAACATAGCATCGCCAAATGAAAAGAACCTATAAAGGTTTTTTATTGCGTGCTTGTATATTTTCACCATGTGATCATAACCAATAAATGATGCAACAAGCATGAGAAGTGTTGATCAAGGCAGGTGAAAATTGGTAATAAGTCCGTCTACCACTTTTCGCTCAAATCATGGATAGATAAATATCTTTGTCTCACAGACAATCTTTTTTCATTCTTGTTTCCACGAAAGGATAGAGATTTTACACTGATCCATAGTGATGTCTTTAGTCAGTGTATCCCGATAGTCATTACCAGATTTGCCCATGATTTTTCGTAGGTATGCTAGTGTTTCGATAGTTCTCGCAACGGTCGTTCAGGTTGCGATAATGTTTTTCTTTTGTTTTTTTTCAAATGCAATAGTCTCGAAAATAGCTTCATCTAGCACCATCGTCTCCTCATGTATTTTATAGTCACGGATATCCTCTGTATCAACAGGTTTAAATGTTCCTAGCCCCACATGCAAAGTCAGATAGTGAGATCTAATTTTTTTACTTTCAAGCTCATTGATGACCTCATCGGTAAAATGAAGTGATGCTGTTGGCGCAGCTACCGAACCAATATGCTGAGCAAAAATAGTCTGATAGCACTCCTCTTTTTCAGGTGTATGCGAGATATATGGAGGCAGTGGCAGATGCCCATATCTGTCAAAAAATGTGAGCGGATTGACGCCATCGATGCGGAAGATCACTCACTTCTCCGTAAGCTCCTCAACTGTCAGTTTTACCGCCTTAGAAAAATGGATAATAGCACCTTTTCTGATCCTTTTCGTCAAAGTCACCAGTCACTCAAACCTATGCGAATCAACAAGCCTGAGAAAGAAAACCTCTCAGGTGTCTACTGTCCTGCTGGCTGATTGATGATGCGGTATTTCTACAAAAACATCTTCCAGCAAGACACGAGCTCTGACTACTTTTGTATCGTTGAAAAATAAGACATCTTTCTTGGTCAAAAGCTTTGGAAGATCGCGAAAATGGTAGTCATAAATACTGTTTCATGACGGAACCAGGAGCTTCGAGCTATCTGCTGGCACTGCAGGTGTCTGAGCAATATAGCCACTCCCCAATTCATACTGGTAGTCAGAGAGCTTATACATACTATGATAATACGGAATTATTGACAAATTGGAAGAAAAAACCCTTCTCATGTTTCCATGAGAAGAGTCTACTATTATTCTTATATTTATTGATCTACTCTACAACCGTCTTGCACTTTCTCACGATCAGATCATGAATACGCTTAAAATCAATGACTTTCATACGAAGCTGAGAACCATTGACAAATTCGGTCGCTTGAAATAAGAAAATAGCCTTAATTTTCTGCATGATTTTCTGAACCATGACCGTCCCAGTCGCGATAGCCTTTGCTTTCTCTCCAAGAGCACGCTGACCTCTCTTCGAGAAGAAAAAGTCCATGTTTTTTACGTTGTTGTTAGTCTTTTCGAGCTTTGCAAGCAAGAGTTTCACCTGCCTTGTTTGCTGGTTATCGAGCAACATCAAATATTTCTTAAAGAGTGTGAAGTTCGATTTGAGATTCTCAAGCTTATAACTATTGAGATGCTTCAAAAAGTACTCGCATTCACTCTTGAGAAATCCTGCGATATCGAGACGTCTTATCTTTTCATTGAGCTCGTCTCTTAGTTCTTTTGCTTGCTGTAGTTCAGTCATCAGTTTTGTTTCTGTTACTAGATGCTAAAAAGACGAACATTATGTTTTTGCTGTACATACTCTACCAGTTGCTGGCTATGAGTAATAAACAGGATAGTGTTTCATGCTTTATGTGCTTCTATGAGCAGATCAGCAATCATCGTTGCCGCTCCCCGATCAAGATTACCAGTCGGCTCATCAGCGATAATAAACTCTGGCTCTGTAATCAATGCGCGAGCAATAGCGACCTTCTGTTTCTCTCCACCACTCAATGCATCAGCTTTTACATGTTTCTTGTGTAACATCCCAACTTGGGTCAATACCTTATCGAGCTTTGCTTCAGCAGCCTCATCATCCATGCGACTCATATGAAGTGGATAGAGCACGTTTTCCTCTACCGTCTTGTCAGCTATCAACTTATAGTCCTGAAAGATCACTCCGACCTTTCTTCTATACTGCTGCACCTCTTGGTCACTCAGTCTTGCCAAGTCCTCATCCTTATAGAAGACTGTTTTTAATGGCGGTACGATCTGTCTCATCAAGATCTTAATAAGCGTTGTCTTTCCTGTTCCCGATGGTCACATCAAAAAACAGAAATCGCCCTTTTCCAGTTCAAAGTGGAGATCTCTAAAGAGCTGCTCCCCTGATGCATATCATCGATTGAGTCCTGCAACATTGATTAACATGTAGCCTTCTTTTTTCAGTAATAAATACTAACACCTCTAGTATATACCCAAAAAACAAAAATAACAAAAAACTTTCCCCGCATCTCACCTCATCTCCAACGTCCAACCCCAATTATCACGAATAATGATATAAATATTGACTTAATGTGTCATAAAGATATGATATCGGAGAACAAAAATGAGAAATTATGAAGAATCGCATACGTTATATCACACTTAGCGGAGTGGATGATACTACACCTATTGATGGATTGCTTCAACTCGCAGACAAGCATCCTAATATAGAACTGGGTATCTTACTATCTCCCTTCTGCATGGGTACCAAACGATATCCTAGCAAGCAGTACATTGAAAAGCTGTGTCAGCACTCTCATCGACTCCCCCTTTCTGCACACATATGTAGGGAGTGGATGAAGAAACTATTTGCCAAAGATGTCGAAGTTTATGACTTCCTGAAAACGGTCTGGCCACACTTCAAACGGATACAGTTCAACTACTATAACTTCTTTAGTAACCATGACATTTATCCGAAGGGCGTCGCAGCCAAGGCAAAAGCACTCTTAGAGGTCTGCCAGCAACCCTGCTTTGAGGGAAAAGAGTTAATTTTTCCCTATAGTGAGCACTCCAAAGAGTTTATCGAGGATTATTTACTGCCAGTAACTGACGACTATCGTCCCACCATCTTCTTTGATGGCTCCCATGGACAAGGCAGAGCGCCTGACTCATGGCACCCTCCTTTCCCTGGCCTGCACCATGGCTATGCAGGAGGCCTCGGTCCTGATAATATCGAAAGACACATGGATATTATCATGCCGATGATCCCACCAGATGCACAAGTATCATTTGATGCAGAGACGAATCTGATGTCTCCCGTCGATGGACACTTTGACATCCTCAGAGGCGACTCCTTCGCCACCAAAATAAATGAGTGGGTAGCGAAGAACTAATAAGCTAATAATTACGAAAAAAGAGGCGGCATGTCCGTCTCTTTTCACATAGAGATTATATATTTTTATAGATGTCTCATCTACTGTCTGCATCAATCATAATGATGACGCACTCATTTTCTATCACTGCATAAAGAAATCTATATTTACCGATTCTGAGACGATACTGATCTACACTACCCTTTAAGGCTTTGATATCTAACTGTTCACTTCGAGGATTAGTCGACAAGATGTCTGCTTTTTGCCAAAACCTTCTTCTTAGTTCTGAATGGTCTTCCAAGAACTTTGCCACTTTTTTTGTGACGTGTATCTGATAATTCATCTTTATATTTTTGTTTTAACTCTTCTAAAGAGAGAAAATTTTCTTTTTTTCCTGCTTTCCGGTCCTTTATCATATTCTCCATCTCTTTTTTTTCTTCAGGAGAAATAGTCTCGACTTGCATTTCATGCTGTCTAATAGGCGTAATCTCCAAAACTGGGTTCGAGTGAACCATGACGATATACTTAATGTTTTCTTTGTTAGCCTTTTTCCAAAGACTACTCATACTTTTTCTACACTCTTGCAATGAAATGAACTCAGTCCTCATTGAGATATATCTACCATGTAAATCATCTATTTTGTACATAAATCTGTACAGATTTTCAAGATGAATTTACAGATTACTTTATTTCTTCCAGACCCCATAGCAAATAGAAACTCACTTATCTATGGCCATTTTCTCATAGTCGGTCATTATCGAAAAGTGATCGTCGAGCAGTGAGGAGTTGTGCAGATCTTTTGTGAGAGAAACATTCTCTCGCCCTTCTAGTTTGAACGACTCTACAGAGTAATCAAACAATGCGTGAGCATCAGTCTTCAATCTGACTGTACCACCTAGCACCAACAGCTGCTCATACATTTGCAGAAATCTCGGATAGGTCAAGCGACGTCTCTCATCGCTCTGCTTTGGTCTCGGATCTGGATGTACAATTCGAATTTCATCTATCTCATGGCAAGCAAATCGTTTATCCAGATGCTGGATAATACCACGGATAAATCTCACATTTTGGAGTCACTCCTCTTTCGCTTTCATTATCCCACGAGAAAATCTATCTCACTTGATATCTATCCCTATAAACAATGTATCTGGGAAGTGCGGAGCCAATCCAACGGTGTACTCCCCCTTCCCACACGCTAGCTCCAAAACTATTTTTTTATATCCAAAAGTCTCCTTTCGCTTTCATTTATATGCAATAGCAAAATCTTCTGCTGGAGTAATAAGCAGGTCACTTTCATTTGTTATCTTATAGAAATGTTTTTTTCTTTTGACCATTATGACGCTAATATTTCCTGTTTAATACTCTCTACTAAATTGTGTAGATACCAGATGTTGTGAAGAGATAGTAGTGTCGAGGCAAGCATCTCGTTTTCTCTGACGAGATGATGAAGATATGCCTTGGTGTAATTACGTGAGGTGATACAGTCACTTTCAGGATCAAGTGGTGAGTGATCGTTTTTATATTTTGCATTTGATAATTTTATATTACCTTGTTTGGTCATGGCTACGCCGTGACGAGCAAGCCTTGTGGGAAGTACACAGTCGAACATGTCGAAGCCATTGTCGATAGCATGACGGATCATCTCTTCGGTACCGACACCCATCAGGTAGTGAAGCTTATCTGCTGGGAGTTTTGGTCCCACAAATGAGACAACACGTGCAACATCTGCAGGAGACTCTCCAACGCTCACTCCTCCAACAGCGATACCGTCCTCGGCATACTGACTCAATACATCAATAGACTCTTGGCGAAAATCCTCATAGAGACCTCATTGTACAATCGGGAAGAGCACTCCTCTGGCCTCATCGTATTGTGGCATAAAATGCTCGTATTGTCTTTTTGCCCAACGATGGGTGATTTGCATCTGCTGATAAAATTTCTTTTGGCTGATGCCTGGAGGCGAACATACATCAAGCATCATCATAATATCAGAACCGAGGTTCCTTTGGATATCCACACATCCTTCTGGCGAAAAGAAGTGCTGAGAACCATCGTGGATACTACGAAATTTCACACCCTCTTCGGTGATCTTTGAAAGAGGTTTCTTGCGACCTCACTGACTTGTTCCCTCACGACTCTTCCCTCATGAACCGAGTGAAAATGCCTGGAAACCTCCTGAATCGGTCAAGATCAGCTGGTCCCGATTTTCAAATCTGTGTAGTCCTCCTGCCTCCTTGATCAGCTCATCTCCGGGACGAAGATATAAGTGAAATGTATTTGCTAAGATCAGGTTGATAGGCGGCAGCTTGCTGCCCATATAGTGAGGGTCACGAAGCATGTCGAGAACAATTCCCTTAACGGTAGCCTTGGTGCCCACTGGCATAAATATAGGCGTGGTAAGTTTGACACCATTGAGCTCTATTTCACCGACTCTTGCATTTCATCTTGTTTTTAAGACGCGAAATGATAACTTGGACATATAACAACAATAAAGTAAATCTGTGAACGATTATAGTTTTTTGGCATCTGTTTTCCATACATGCTTGAACAAATAAAAAAGTCCGTCGTAGCAAGATATAAGCGAGATGATACAAAAGGTATTTTTTTATCGACTTTTGACAAAAAAGGCGAACTTTTAAACTCTCAAGGTGTGCTACATACCGATAAAAAGCTCGGGGATGTCATAGAAAAACTCTATAAGTGATTTGCTGAGGATAATCTCAAAAAGATAGGATTGATCACTGTCGATATTGTGACTTCTCTTTTTGAGGAGACAAATATCAGTAAAATACCATCAACTTCGGTAAAACAATACGGATTTTACGTGATTGATGCGAACAACAAATCCGGCGTGATACTTCCCAATACTAAATGAATCGCTGACGCGAAAAACGCACTCTTCGTGCTCAAACAAAAATATGGCATCAGCGGAAAGGTTAAAGTATTTCTTTTTACAACTGATAGAATTATTGTAACAACATAAATGTATATAGGTAAAACTCTATGGAGGAAGCGCACATTTACACTGATTGAAATGCTTATTGTCATTGTGATAATAGGTGTTTTGGCAGCAGCGCTTGTTCCAAGGCTGAATTCAGTACAAGGAAGAGCAAGAGATACCAAAAGGAAAGCAGATCTCAGAAATATTGCTAATGGGTTGGAAATCTATCTATTGGACAATGGTACCTATCCTTCAGCCCAAAACACTCTTTGATCATGCTCCAACCCGCCAAATGGTTCAACATGCTATGTGTATAGCAACAATGCCTCTCTATGGATTTCTGGATTAAACACTATCCTTACGAGCATGCCTAAAGATCCTATAGAAAATGCTGCACAAAACAGCGTGTGAATATACGGCTCATGACCATGGGTAGACTGATACTATATGTATGCGTATGGCAATGTTGCGAGGACAGCCGTGAACGGCAAAAATCATTTTGATCTCTACACACAGCTAGAAAATCGTAAAGACCCAGAGAGAAATGAACTACAACGTTATACATTTGGCTATACATATAATGCTCTCTATCCGACCTACTCACGACGAATGTATGCTATTAAACCATAATCTATTATAATAATGCAAAAAAACATCGGATACAAAAAAACATTTACCCTCATCGAGATGCTCATTGTCATCGTCATTATTGGTATACTTGCAGCAGCACTTGTTCCAAGGCTAACAGCAGTGCAGGCAAGAGCGAGAGACAGCAAAAGGAAGGTTGATTTTAGAGCTATCTATAGTGCAAATGAGATCTACCTCATCGACAATGGTACCTATGCACCAGTCAGTGGCTCATGTGCTATCAACACACTAGTATGATGTGTAGCACTCAGCTACAATAGTGCGCCATGGATCCCGACACTAACTGGATACCTAAACTCTATCCCTATTGACCCAGTCAATACCAATGGTGCACCTACCATCACAGGCAATTATTCATATATTTACTATAGAGTACTTGATACTCCTATCGATACCTACAGCCTTGTAACACAACTAGAAAATCAAAAAGACAATGACAGATGTGCGATACAGAACTATCAGTATACGGTCAGTTCTTGAGGAAGTACAGCCTCGCGATGTACACCTGCACTCGGTAATGCCTACACCTACGCTATAGCACCCAACATGGGCAATAGTAACTATTAACTCCTTATAACCAGATGGGATATAGAAAAGCCACAGCTTTTACACTCATAGAGATGCTTATTGTGATAGTCATAATAGGTATTTTGGCAGCGGCTTTAGTCCCTAGGCTAAGAGATATACAAGAAAGAGGGAGAGATACAAAAAGAAAGGTTGATATCCGTCAAATCCGTAACGCTATAGCTATATATTATGCAGACAACTCTTCTCTTCCTCAATATAAACCTCAGACCTCTTGTGGATGATCACAATCGATCCTTGCTGTCAGTTCTGGCACATGTTGATGACAATGGTTGACCACTTCTACGTCTTTTTATACTATTATGTCTTCTGTCCCCGTCGATCCTGTCAATCAATGATATCCTCACGCAGTATATGGAGATAGCAACTATATATATACCTATCTCAACGGAACATGAAGTATATTTGTCACCCCAGATAGGGATTATCTGCTTGCCACTCAACTAGAAAACACCAAAGATCCCGATAGATGTGGTATAACACCTTACTATTACCTACACACGGCATCTGCAACATGAGGCCCTTGGTGTCCTCCACATTCTGGATATCTTGACACAAATAGAAGTCAAAGAATCTATGCTCCCAACTATTAATCTTTATATACTAGAGCTGTTTTACTATGAGTACAGAAAAAGCAAAAGGTGCATTGTTTGGAACTCTGAGTGAGTTCTGGAAAGCAGGCACACAAGAGCTTAGTAAAAATATGTCATCGGTGATGACAACGCCTTCGGCGAAGAACGCTCCCAAGAGTGGTAATTTTATCTCGCCAGAGTTAGAAAGACGGGAAAAAGATTTGATAGAAGAAAGAAAAAATACTATTATCAATGAATAATCTGAATGCTGTAATTACTCATTATGACCATAGAGATGAACAATAAAATGTTGAAGAAAGGTTTTGTGATACTTTTAGGAGCTGCGCTTTACGTGCGAGGGCTTTATCATGGCTACCTCGATCCACAGCGATGAGGCTGGATGTTTGCGACTGCACTCCTCTATATCATGATGCACTACGTAACGCTGTCACGGAGTGATACCGTGCATAAGTATAGATGGTTTGTGCTTATGTTCGTATTGATCATCACTGGGATAGTCATCACTCGCACAGGAAGTGTCTGGATAGGTTTAAGTGTCCTTTTGCGGCACGCAGCACTACGAGGAGTTATGCACTCGCTCGAGAATATACTCTCGACCCGCAAGAAGTTTAAAAAGAGTGTGTTTTTTCAGGCAGGTGGAGCACTGTTTTCTATCTTCTTTACCCTCAGCTTCATCACTGCATTTATCGGAAGAAACGAGAAGTTTAACCTCACCTGTGATGATATCTATGATGCAGGGTTTGCTGTGGTTAACTATAGCGAAGAAAAGTTTAATGTTGGCTGGCACCAGATAGAAGCTTGGCAGGCTCACATGCTCGGAGAGGTAATCTCTGGTACAGGCGATGAGGTAGAACTACCAGAAGGACTTTCATGATTTGATGATGGGAGCTTTGCAGCGATGCTTCAGACCTACAAACAGCAGTTGATTGATGAGACGATAGCTAAGCAGAAAGACGTGAATCAAAGAGTATGTCAGGTCTTTGTTGATCAGATCAAAGATCTTTATCAGAAGCCTTCATTTAGAGTGTCGGTCATCATCTTGATGTTCTTAGTTATCTCACCTCTTCTTAGGATCACACTCTTCATCATCAGTGGTATCAACATCCTACTCTTTATGATACTGAAGAAGCTTGGAGCATATACGATCACGAAGGAGACAGTCGAAGTCGATAAAGTAGAATAAGAAAAAACTCACCACTATGGTGAGTTTTTTTATAATAGCATAATGTAGTTTAATAGTACCTCCTAAATGTTCCAACAACCTTGCCAACTATCTCCATGTTGTGTCTTGGATAGATTGGTTCAAAGTCATCATTGGCAGGTTTAAGATACTTTCTGCCTTGGCTGTCTTTCATGAAATATTTCACGGTAAAGGTATCAACTTCGTCTACCACAGCAACAACCACATCACCTTCCGAAGGATTTTTCAGTGCCTGGTCGACGATCACCACATCTCCATCCATAATGCCCGCATCTTTCATACTATCCCCTTTTACCTTCACGAGAAAAGTCGTCTGAGGCTTTCTGACGAGAAATCCCTGGATATTGATCTGGTCTTGCACCTCATCAGTCGCAGAGGTTGGCACACCAGCTTGTACGTACTCAAATAGTGGCAATGCCCCAAGTTTCTCTGTAGCTACATAGTCATCACCAAGCTTCATCACATAACCCTCTTTCTCAAGTCCTTTCATAAAAAGGTGAATACCACTCTTCGAAGCGAGACCAAACATCTCCATCAGAGTCGTATACGATGGGATGCTATAATTCTCAAAGTAGTACTCCTTGAGCCTCATCAGACGCTGCTGAAACTTATCATAGATATCGTGCATAGTTGTACGATTAAGATATAGAACGGTTGTTCTATATTGTTTTTTTGAGGGAATGCAAGGGGAAAATTACTGCAGACTCAAGCCATATTTTTTCATCCACGCAATAGCTTCTTCTTTATTCGGATACAAATCATCAACGACCTTCCAAAACCTCGGAGAGTGATTCATCTCACGCAGATGTGCCAGCTCGTGACAGATGACATACTCTATAATACGCTCTGGCATCTTGATCAGCTTCCAGTTGAGCCCGATATTCTTTTTGGATGAACAGGTTCATCGCTTGGTTTTTTGATCTCTGATATAGGTGTTGTTGTATGAGAGTTTGTGTTTGGCTACGATCTGTTTCGCTAGAGGGACGAGATATGATTTGGCATATGATTTGTATCGAAGCTTTTGTTTCGTGGGAGTCAAAAGATCTATACCGCTGGTAATCTGTTTCTGCTCGTGATCGATATCTACTCTCTTCTGGAGCGATTCATCATGAATAAACTTATATTGCTCTCCATGGAGAAGAATATTCCCCTGCTCCACCGTGAATGCCCTCTTCGCATTTCTCATCTTCTCCAAAGCTTTGTGGATCCAAGGTTTTCTGCTTTCGATAAATTTCTCTACGTAACTATCGGTTACACGCTTGGGCACCGACACGATCACGCTTTCGTCAGCGAGAACTCTGATGCGGAGAGATTTGATGGATTTGCGTTGGATGGTGAGATGCATCTATTGTTGATCAACAATGTGATAGAAAAAACAATTCAAGTACTTACAGAATTCCTATAATAAATTTAGATATTTTCATCTTCATTTAAATCCTCTTCCTCGCTGATATCGCTGTATGCCACATCTACCTTATAACGCCCTTCCTTTATTTTTGTAATTTTCAAACTATCAAACCCTGCTTTAAGTAGTTTATCATAAGTTAGTAGCTCTTTTTCTTCAAGTCCTAATATCCCCCTTAGTAGCCATCCTTCTAGTGCATTATTGGGATTAGTCATAAGTGCTTTTCTATTTTCTTGGCACATCTTTGCACTCAGTATTTCTCCAGTTGGAGTTTCCAACAAAAATATAGTATCTCTATCCGGGAAAAAATTAGAGTTCTCTTTGTGTATATGAGCAGGGACTGGAATATATAATTCTCCACTAGCTCTTGCTCTTCCTCCAGCGTTCCATTGATTGAGTCCACTTTTTTCAGCCACCACTTTCTTATCTTTATTACTCTGTTTAGTAGAATATAAAGGCAACAAAACATATTGATTTCATTCATTGACATCTGCAAACGCTCATAGTTTCTCTTCTTCAAAAAGTCTACTGAGCAACTCATAAGGGTCCTCTAATATGCCCACTTCTATTTTAAATGCATTGGCAGGAGTGACAAACTGTTTGTATAACGTACTTTTTGAAGTATTAAACTGATATATGTCTTTTCATTCTTGAAAAGAGATACCTGATTTAGTTTCTTTGATATTACGAATATTGTCTTTATTTATTTTATTATATGGAGCTTCAAAAACGTGAAGAGAACCCTCTGCTCTTGCGATACAATGATATAAACTTTCAGTAATTCCATAAAGATTATTTGCTATCTCTATTCTTTCATTTCTATAATCTGCAAGAAGATAAGCCAAATCTTTTGGGTCTTTATCTTTAAAATTTTTAGAAAGCTTATTAAATTCAGCTATTTTCTCAGTGGACTGACCTTTGGCAGATATGAATGTCTTGATTCATATCCCTAATCAGTCAAACTTTGCATCATATGCATTATCTTTTCTAGATAAGTTTTCTGCTTTAAAAGATCTACAGAAAATATTTTCGGTGATACGATAGTTAAGAATAGGTATTGGATTTTCACTAAAAAGCTTTGAAAGTGATCACATGATTTGTAGTAGTTTACGATAATCATGTAGCTGTTCATTAGATTGAGACAAAAAGAAGCTCATCAGCTATATATAATTTATAAAACTTTTGCCATACATTCTGCAACTCTTTTCATTAATGGGACAGTGACTGAATTTCATATTTGGTAATATAGTTTGCTATCTGCCAATGGAGGCAATATATAATCTTCTGAGTATCATTGAAATCTCAAACATTCTCTAGGCACTAACTTCCTTATTCCAAATTTGTCCTTAATTAAAGGAACATTATGTCATCCTGTACCCATATTTGCAGTCAAAGTAGGACAAACATTATTTTTATTTTCTCTGACATAGTGCCTTCTTCGCTGATATACAGTGTCGGCTGATTTAATAGACTTTACTAATTCTTTATAATACGGATGAGTTTTTCAATAATAATATTTATTATCTTTTTTGTCATGATCAATAATATCCTTTATAGTTTTCTGAAGAGTCACTTTTTGGGGGAATTTAAAATTGGCATAATCCGGAACCTTCTTTATATTAAAACCAACAATTATGACTCTCTCTCTGTTCTGGGGAACATTGGTATATTCCATAGTATTTAATACTTGATAGATGACATGATATCATAGATCTTTCAAGACTTTCAATATCGTTGCTAAAGTTTTCCCTTTATCATGATTAATGAGTCATTTAACGTTCTCTAACAAGAATGCCCTAGGTTTATGATATTTAATTATTCTAGCAACATCAAAGAATAAAGTCCCTCTAGTATCCTCAAATCCTTTTCTGTGACCCGCAATACTAAATGCCTGACAAGGGAATCCTCACAATAATATGTCGTGAGACGGAATTTCTTTTTCTTTAATCTTTGTAATATCTCAATGAGGAATTTCTCAAAAATTAGCCTCATATGTTTTTTGTACATTTGTATCAAACTCTGATGAAAAGACACATTTTGCACCCAGACTCTCAAACCCTAACCTAATACCACCAATACCAGCAAATAAATCTATAAAAGTTAATCCCTCAAGGGTATCTTTCTTAACCATATTGCAAATTTAATTTGACGACTAAATATATTATCTCTAATAAGTTATGATTCTTCTATACAAAATCAAATACAATAACGTTAGATTCCCGAACATATCCTAAAATCCCCTTGCATTCTCTCTCGAAAACCATATATTATTTCCGAACATATTCTTTTTATTAATACAAAATGACGTATGACTGCCGGAAGAAAGAAAAAATGCAGAACGATTGATTTTGATACAAATAATATGATATGTCACTGTTTTGGCCCAGTTTCATTACCCAAGAAAGATCTTGAATCATTAGAGAAGATCGTGCTCGGAGAAGATGAACTTCAAGCCCTTATCTACCAAGATAAAGAGTGATTGATAATGGATGAAGCGGCGAAGAAGATGGGAATATCCAAGACAGTTTATGCAGGCATCTATACATCTGCAAAGAAAAAACTGGTAGACGCGATCATCACCCCAAAAGTCGTGATGATTGACTGCCAAAAAGCATAATTTTTACTCTCTCCATGATATAAGATGAAACAGATAACAGCACAAGAATTTGATCAGGCAATAGCAGAGTGAGTAGTCGTCGTAGACTTCTTTGCAGAATGGTGCCCGCCTTGTAAAGCATTGACGCCAGTTTTAGAGAACTACCAAGTGATCTATGGTGACAAAATTAAAATATACAAAGTAGACGTCGATCAAGAACAAGGGCTTGCCATGCAACAAGGCATCACCGCCATGCCTACCCTACAATTTTTCAAAAATGGAACGCAGGTAAATATGGTAAGATGATTTGACCCAACAGCAATTATGGCCGCGATTGACGATATGTTGAAATAATATAGACTTATACCATTAGATAGGTATAATATCTATCTAAAAACAAATCTTATGAAAAAACTAAAAATAATTCTTCACATCATTGCTCTCGTTATCAGTGCAGGCATACCTATTCTTGCAGTGCGTTCTCTACCAGAGTTTCCAGCTGAAGTCCCTGAAGAGACGGTTGCAACGATAAAATTTATCATCGGCTTCCCCATGTTCTTCTTTTTGTGGGGCCCTCTCACCATTGGGATGGGAGTATCTCCCCTGCTTCGTAAAAAAAATGCGACATGGAGGTGGGAAGATGCTTACAACCACAATTGGACTACAGCGAACAACAGACAAACATTTTGGAAAATCCTTAATACAAACTTCAAACTGATGTCTATCGGATATGTTATACTATTTTCGATAGTAAACACCTTCTTCAATCTGATAGCTGGCGCAACCATATTTCAAGCTTTTAGTAATGCTCTGCTGGAAATACTAGTCTTAATATTCTATTTCTTAGCAATGATGGGCATCGGTTGGTGTATCATGTATCTCATCAATCGGAAAGATTATCGGTTGCCACTGTAAAAAATATATTAAGAAAAAGGAGCTGGGAAAACCCTGCTCCTTTATTTGTTTCTTTAATCAGGCTGTGTCACTCGAAGAGACTGTGCATATAATGAACTATGGTCGTCTCTTTTATTTTTTTGAAGCCTCCTTCACTACGTTCATACTCGTAGAGCCGGATCGTACCACCAAGTGGAACATGAGAGACAGTCGCTTCCCCACCGAAGACAAATGTGAGTTGACCAATCATGATCTCTCCCGTTTGAGTGTTAGGTGGTGTTGCAAAGGCAAAATCTCTGCGTTCATTGTGTGTTATTTTAACTACACAGGTGTTCCCTACCGTTTCCAACAACTCAAATGTAAAGTTGTCTTTGACGGCTTGTTTTTTCGATAACTCTTTGTCTCCACATGAAGTGAAAACCAGCACGAGCATTGCAATAATTAATTGTTTCATATACTTTATTGGTTTTTGATTGTTTACGTATTGATATAAGGCATTCTCTTAAGTGATATAGCCTGTTAATGAACCGTCGAACTATTATTCGACAACCAAATTATAACAAATAAATTGTATTTGTCAATGTTTGTGAAGAACGAATAGGTTCCCATTAGAACTCTATTTTTTATTGACTTATATGCTTAAGTTGTTATAATTAATTTCTAAAACAAATATTATGAAAATTAAGAAAATACTATTATGGGCAATGGTACATGGAGACTACCATCCCCTACAAACTGAAAAAGAAAAGCAAATAAACGCTTACATGCCGCTCATTAGCGCGCTTTTCCCAGGAATAGACTATTATTCCATATCTGGATTCAGTCAAGTACAGCAAGACTATCTGGTCCCAACCTTAAAGAAGCTATTCCCAGAGCTCATCGAAATGTCTGCTGATGATGTCTCTGCTACCGAAAAGGTAGAAATCAAAGAGCCTTTTCTACCATGTAAGGGTTATGAACACCAGGATGATCCTAAATGGAAAGAAAGACTTGATGAGCTTTTAGAAGCTGCTTAAGGCAAAAGCATTAAAAAATTACCAAGGATATTCTGAATCAGGGTATCCTTTTTTCAAATATCAAAAAAATAACCACCCGAAAGCGATTATTTTTGGAGCTCTTACTCCGCGTCAATTCGAACAAATTTACAAAAGCATACTTTCCATGCCTCTTCACCATTCAAGGCAACTTTTTAGGGTTTATGCAGAAATAGCTCCTAAAGGCAAAGATATTACTGATACTCTATCAAAGAAACAGCTTGTACTCTATGGACTTTCTGAAAATGAAGACTCCCCTTTCTCTATAAGGTAATGAGATTTGAACAATAAGTATGTATTGACAGATATGTATATTTTATTATAATATATAAAGTATTTATACATTACCACTAATATCACATGTCTACTCCAAATAAACCTCATGACAATCCTGAATCCCAGATAGTTGAAAATGATATTAAAGCTAAATTAAAGCAGTTTAGAGAAAAAGCACCAGGTAAAGAAGAAATTTTATATGATTTTGTAGATTTTCTTTCTGTGTATCCATATCTTAATGATGAATGTGTGCCAGGTGGTTTCTTAGTAGCTATGGCTTTAGCTATGCATGACCTTGCTGAAGGCAAATCAAATGGTGAAGAGATTACACACCCAATTATGAACTATCCACATGAACAAGTGAGTACATTAATCAATGAAACACCTACTATTGCCGAAGTGTGTTTCAGTGAGGAGTTTGCTGAAGATGTAAAAACTTCTTTCGAGAATGTAAAAAAGCTTATGCTAGAAAAGCAGACAAATCAGAGATTACTAGCTGAGACTTTGGAAGGTGGTGGTGAACTCCTGCAACTTTTATGAGGAACAGGATTTGAAAGAATAAATGACGAAACTGAAGATACAACAGAAAGTATAACATTTTCTGAACAGGAGTATTTTGATACAGCTCATGAAATTGCAAAATATATCATTGATTTCATTGAAAACAACGAAAATATCCATACTTCATGAAATAATAACCTATCTGAATCTCCAAACCCATTCTACAACCAGACGAAGAGTGGATTCTTTCTCGAATACTCGTATAGCACTCCGAGTAATTTATGGACTCCATGGGGAAAATGGAAATTAACAAGCAACTGAGTAGCTACAAGTGGGAAAGTTGACCTTTCCAAAATGCTTGAGGGACTCTGAGCTACATTATTCATAGAAGAAGGAAGCAATAAGATGGGAAGCTATGGACCAGTATATAAGCTTACACAGTTTAATGGTCAACCTTTGCCAAAACCTACAGAAAAGACAAAAGAAGAATATACACCATATAAGGACATAAAGGAATCTTGGAAAAGCTTCGATGCTCTATATCTAGAAAGACAGATTGCAGAAGCAGCTAAAAATGCTCCAAAAGAAGCACCTATAGATACTTTCAAACTTATTTCACTACTTGATGCTTATGAAAATGACTCTCTCTCTGAAGATGAGATTAAAGAAAGAGATGAGCTACTTACTGCAATTACTGTAAAAAATAGACTAAGTTATGTCATGGGTTCGTGAAGAGATAAAGAGTTTGTACATATTTTACAGTATCCTACCAATGTGAGACATAAATCAGGGAACTCTAATGACCTCTGAAACGTAGAATACAATAAGGATGAAACAAAATTAACAGATACTGTTAATGTTGATAATGAAGAAATACAACTTATTGCTAGATATATTGGAATTTGTCTCCAGAAATATGGAAGTGCCTATGCTGGGGCAGGCAAAGACAATGATAGCAAATTATATGTACTCTATGAAGCAGATGACCTAATCAAGTTCTAATTAATTTTCATTACTCATATTAAAAGGCAACCTCAAGGGGTTGCTTTTTTAAATACAGAGAATAATATTTGAGTATCAAAAAACCGCACCCGAAAGCGCGATTTTAAGTTAGCTCCTAATGAGAGAAGTTTCGAACAAATCTATCAAAGTATAGTTGATATGCCGATTATACAAGTAAGGAAAATATTTTATGTGTATACAAACCTCTTTGGAACCGACAATAAAGTAATTAGCAACCTTACCGAAAGACAGTTGGTACTATATGGATTAGACGAATAGCGACTATACTCTTTTACTATAGCTCGACGATATAGGAACATGTATTATATTCTGATATACATGGGGTTTATTATGATTCTATCAAATTCTTTTCATAATATCAATGAATGTTATATTTCCATCTTGTTTACCCTTTGCTAGAAAATTTTCTATTAATGCCTCTCTAAATTCAGGATTTAGTATTTTTTCTCTTAGTACAATATCATCAAATACTCTCAATGCATCCATTGATTTTGTAATAAGATCATGATCATTATTTTCCATAGCTTGCTCTGAGGGAGCAATAATCGCACTAAGCAGTCAGTCATTACGAAAATGCGTAAATACTATCTCAATTTCTTTTGCAGATCGAGAACTTACTTCTAGATACTTTCTTAAAAATTGTTCTTTTTCTTGGTCTGATTGTAATTTATCAAAAGCTCTAATTACTTTTTCAGAATTTCCGTTCAAGAACATTGTAATATTATAAACAGTAAATTTTCTTCTTTAGATATTATATAATCACCTTCAATTAAATCAAGAAAAAAACCCCGCCATAGGCTAAGGGATTACTGCTATTATAAGATCTACAACCTACTCTTCATATGGTAGAAACCTCATAATATGTTCTTCTGTCTTAATTAAGACCATCATTTTTTTCACTTTTTTCGCTTTGAGCTTTACGAACAAAGGTAATACCATCTTGGAATTGAAGTTGTTAGCAAGATGAGGATGTGGAGTTCCAAGGTCTTGCTCCACATAGCCAACTTCTAAGCCATTCAATTTATCACCCATGATATTCATAGCTAACATTACCATGAAGTGATCGTTATACCTTTCGTTCTCGCTTTCACCATAACGAAGGATTTCAATATCTATAGCAGCTATTTCATCGACATCATATGTGTCAACAAAATTAGAAAATGTTTTTCTCAAGTCTGCTATTACGTCGAACAAAGCATTACCGCCTTGGTCCCAATCGCATGGTTCGATTAATATGTGTTTTATTTCAGCCATAATCTATTTGTTTTAGGCACATATTTTAATCAATTAAATGTATATGTCAATATAATCAAAAACGAAAAAAGATTCCCCGTGAGGAATCTCTTTTGGAGCTGTGCTACCGCAGCAATTCGAACAAATATATAAAAGCATAAAGGGAATGCCAGTAGTTCAGACAAGGCAACTTTTTAAGGTTTATACCCAATATATACCTAATGGTAATAAAATCATAGACAAACTGTCTGAGAAACAGCTTGTTCTATACGGATTTAAGGACAAGTGGGACACATAATATACTATAGCCTAATGAGATATGAACATATAGTTAGCATAGTTTTAATGTTCTGCCTCTATATTTTGTTTAATTTCTTGTAGACGATTATAAAGCTTTTCAAGTAATGGAAGCTTTTTATTTTGGTGCTTACATATTCTTATAATTTTGCCAATGAAATGTTCTTCATCGCTATGAATATAATGTTGGTCTTTTGGTTTCTTATAATACTGATAGTATGTACTAGGATATTTATCTGCAAACTTATCTATTGCATTCTCTATATCTTCCTTAATCTCATTAAGTTCCATATGAGCCAATTCATCTCAAGCTATATTGTTATTAAATTCTAATAGCTCATTATAGACTTCCTGTTGTGCATCTGCTCCATATTCATCTTTAAATGCTTCTAATGCCTTTTTTGTTGGTAATTTATAAAGAACAGATATTGTATTGATAAATGCGTTAATGTATCCCTTTTTTCTCTCTTCTTTTCTTAGTATTATACTATCCATTCATTCAAACCAGTGATTTTGATGAGGTCATTGATTTAATGCACTAGTTAATGTATTAATAAGTTCTCTGTCACCAGTAATAGGTGATGGTTTTGCTAGTGCTATATCTACCTTATCTCAACCATTCGTCTTAAAAGAAAAGTAAGGAACGGCTTGAGTAGGATGAGCCGTATTCAATAATACTTGTTTTATCTTATCTCTTATGCCTATACCGTTTTGGAAAAAAACCATTTTATTAGCTTTGTCTTTTATAAGTTTTTCTGGCAGACACGTTTTTAATAGTTCTATATCTGTTGCTGTACAGCATATAAGCACTACATCAATATCATCATATGATATTGGTAGGTTAAAAGCATTAAAACATTCTACATTATGTTTTAGAGAGTATTCATCTTTGTATTGTCTTCAATTTAGTGAACAAACATACACATTTTGACCTGACTCTGTTAATAATTGATGCCATCACTTTCATAAATCTCAAAATCCTATAATCACAAAATTATGTTTTTTAGAAGACATTACTTCTATACTCTCTTTTTTATTCTGTTCTTGTAGTTGTGGCTCTAAATATTTCATATATTTCTTAGGATAATAAGTCTTATATATATTATATGCCAAATTCAAATATAGTCAAATTATGACTTAATTTTTATATATAACTAAAAATCGCTAGAACCTAGTAGGTACCAACGATTTTTGGAGCAGGCGACGAGACTCGAACTCGCAACCAACTGCTTGGAAGGCAGTGACTCTAGCCAATTGAGTTACGCCTGCATGACGTATATGTATCAATAATTAATGGTGGGCCTAACTGGACTTGAACCAGTGACCCAGCGATTATGAGTCGCTTGCTCTAACCAACTGAGCTATAGGCCCTCAGTAGTAGCGAATGTAACCATTAACCATATGATTGCAATGGTATTAAGTGGTGGACGATACTGGACTCGAACCAGTAACCCCCTGCTTGTAAGGCAGATGCTCTCGCCAATTGAGCTAATCGTCCATCAAACATTTCAAAGATCATTTGTATAACCAACTGCATGGCGGTCCCACGGGGAATTGAACCCCGATTTATGGATTGAAAATCCACTGTCCTAACCATTAGACGATGAGACCATGGCGGAATCGACGGGGCTCGAACCCGCGACCTCCCGCGTGACAGGCGGGCGTTCTAGCCAGCTGAACTACGACTCCACATAAATTAACTAGCCGGCTGCTGGACTTGAACCTGCGACCCACCGCTTACAAGGCGGTTGCTCTACCACTGAGCTAAGCCGGCATAGAAGGGGTAATGGCTATTTACCCGCTGCTGTCTTATTGACTAGTTTTGTTAGTCTTGATTTCTTTCTCGCTGCATTGTTCTTGTGAACGATGTTCGCCTGTGCAGCTTTGTCAATAAACTTGTACGCTGTCGTAAGCATCTCTGTCGTGTCACCCTCACCCTTTGCAACTGCTTTTTTAAGTGTCTTAATAGCACCTTTCATAGCAAGTTTGTGCTGAAGGTTTACCGCTCTGAGCTTCTTTGATCTTCTGTCAGCTTTAGCAGCAGACTTTTTAATAGGCATGTAAATATATGAATTTAAGATTAAATTTACTTAATAATTTCTCCTCCGGGGGTCGGGTTCGAACCGACGGCCAATTGGTTAACAGCCAACTGCTCTACCACTGAGCTACCCCGGAATAAAAAGAGTACGTGCTTTCACACGTGACCTTCATTGTATCAAATTGGTTCTCAATTTCAAGATTATTTATCGTCTAGCAGTCTTCTTCGCATTAATTTGTGGTACCAGGGACAGGACTTGAACCTGCACACCGTAAGGCACTGCGTTCTAAGCGCAGCGTGTCTACCAGTTCCACCACCCTGGCTTCTGTATACTCTCGGGGACTAGGGATCGAACCTAGGACCTCCAGATTCAGAGTCTGGCGCTCTACCAGCTAAGCTATCCCCGAATGTTATTTGTATATAATGATGACTTCTCTGTAACATACGTATTTTTCTGGTTGCGGGGGATGGAATCGAACCACCGACCTCCAGGTTATGAGCCTGGCGAGCTACCTCTGCTCTACCCCGCATCATAATCCGATGCATGAGGATACACTGGGGAACTAGGATTCGAACCTAGATAGACGGAGTCAAAGTCCGTAGTCCTACCATTAGACGATTCCCCATTAAAAAAAACCCACAGCGTGTGTGGCCTCTTGTATACTGATTTGTCAATACAATGCAAGAGGAAAGTACAAGCCTACATATACTTCTCTAAGATAATCTCATGTTCCTTTCCATCATCAAAACACTCATCTTTTACACCCGCTATACAACATAATATCTGATCTTCATCCGTATCGATCAACGGCACAGATACTTTTCCTATATCTATATCTTCCATACCCTTTTTTACTTTTGCCGCACAGGTAAAACATGCTCCTGCTTGACAAGAAACAGGAATTTGTACTCCGTGCTTTTCACCATTGTCAACGAGGCTTCCTGTCTTCTCTGCAGGAAAAGCAGAGATCACATCTCCTTGGTCATCAACAATTTTTATCATCACGTTATGTTGCTTTGTTCCTTCTTCCAGTACGCCATCCTGCGACGGAAGCAATGGATCATGTCATGTGTACGTCATGCGTGAAAGTATAAGTATTTAGTGTTTTTTTTCAACAGACAGACACAATGTTTTATCTTGCATGCATACACGAAAAACATACAAATAACTTTATGAAAAATCGCGAATCATTCACACTCATAGAGATGTTGATAGTGATAGTCATTATCGGTATTTTGGCAGCTGCTCTTGTCCCGAGATTGACATCAGTGCAGTCAAGAGCAAGAGACACAAAACGTAAAACAGATTTCAGAAATATATACAATGCTGAAACTATTTTCAAATTAGACAATGGTAGATATGCGCAGACATGAGCTGCTATCTTCTATAGTTATAATGTCTCAACTTGGTTAGCCGAGCTCTCTGGAGTCATGAGTAGCATCCCTGTAGATCCGATCAACAATACAACAAACAATAGAACTACTGGCGGTTACAATTACTACTATTCGAACTATGATGGCGTGGGCGTTGCAACGAGTTATCAACTCAATACACAACTCGAGAATACAAAAGATCCAGATAGATGTGAAATCAAGGAATATCTCTATCCTCACTCAAGTTATGTGAACGGGCTACCACGATGTCCGCAAGTTGCTCTACCTGCCACAAGATATCAGTATCTCTTTGATCCGCTCAATCTGAGTAAACATCAATAGCAAAAAGATGCCATACGGCATCTTTTTCTTATGGCTTTATAGTAACTTTTAGAAGCTTAATTGAGCAATTTGATCACCTCCTCTTTTGCTCTTTCTAGCTGGTTATCAGTATTGTCTTCCTGATAGAGTTCAGCATCAAACTCTACTTCTACGTCAGGCGTGAGACCCTCTTCTTTGACATTGGCGCCAGTCGGAGTGTATCGTCTTCCGATAGTATATTTGATAGCGGAACCTGAACCAAAGTCTTCTATCGTCTGGATAGAGCCTTTACCAAATGTTTTGGTACCAACGATAACGGCACTATTGATGTCACGAAGTGCTGCAGCGATGATCTCTCCTGCTGAGGCAGTAAGATGATCAACAAGCACGACCGTTGGGAGATCTTCAAAATCACCATAACCTTCTGATCTATAGACCTCGTCGTATTGCTCAACGCTATATTTTGTCGTTACTACTGTCTCACCTTTCGGTACGAAGTGCGATGCTATTTTCACACCGATATCAAGAAATCATCCTCCGTTGCCTCTCAGGTCAAGTATCATTCCATCAAGGTCTTCTTGCTGGAGCTCTGTAACAGCCTCTTTCAGTGCATTTTCTGTTTCCTCTCCGATGATGGAGATATTGATGTATCCAATTTTTCTTGTACCCATCGTCAACACGTCACTTGAGACAGACGGGATACTAACCTGTCTTCTTACGATATCAACTTCGAATACTTTCTCTTGGATATTCTCTTCAGAGGGACGCAGGATGGTTAATGTGACTGTTGTTCCTTGCGGTCCGCGGATCTTGTTGACTGCGTCCTGCGTCGACATATCTTGTGTGCTCTCTTCATTGACTTCGATGATGAGGTCTAACGGGCGAAGCCCGGCCTCGTAGGAAGGCGTTCACTTATATACTTCTTGGATTTCTATAGCATCATTTTTTTTCATAATCGCCGCACCGATTCCCTCAAAGTCTTCCTGACCTTTCAGCTCTTCGGTAAAACTTGTATTTTCTTCGACGTCTAAAAATGCTGTATAGGGATCACCAAGTGCTGCGACAAATCATTTGAGTGCGCCGTCCATCATCGCACCTGTATCTATCTTCTCTTGGTCATAATATTGCTCCTTGAGCAAACCATACAACTCTTCAAATTTACTATAATCAAATGTATCACCATCTCTTGGAGCTGATGTAGTTGTTCCTCATTTCCAACTGTTCCATCGATCTTGGAGCGTTACAGTTGCCGTTTGCGGGAGCGCATTTCCTGGCTGTGCCATGCCACTCGCATAGACTACCACCATCGATGCCGCACCGACAACAACACCAAGTATCGCTATTCACACATGTGATTTCTGCATCTCTTTTTGTATCATATAAAGACAAATACCGTTATAGTGATCTACCGTACTTTTACAAGAACTGAAAAGGGGGCTTAGAACAAGCCCCCTCCTTTCATACCTATGCTATTGTCACCCCTAACAATATTTTCTACGCAGCGATAGCAAACGTATCACCATCTCCAAGTAGGGTCATACCCTTATCTGGAGCATTTGGAATAATGTGGTTCACACAAATGATTTTGCTGTCTGGACGTATGTGCAGTATGCGTACATCTCTGTGTCGCTCTTTAATGCTCCAAACCTCCAAGGTTGCAACACCTTCAGTAGTAAGATACGCAGCACTGATGTTCACTTCCAGTGGGTCTCCTAACGAAGCTACATTGATTTGCATCATTTTGCCCACCAGTGATTTGATTGTGGCGCTACTAGGATTTGCCCAGCCAGCTTTTATAAGAATATTTTTCACAGTTTGTTCCATAGCCTTGTATTTTTGGTTTCAGTTATTATAGCAATAGCCTAGAGCAAGTCAACAGGTAGATTACTCTACCCTTTGGAGAGTATAGAATTGTTGCACCGAGGTATTAACATCTCGAATCCGCTCCTGCGGATTGTATTTTGGTGTTTGCATCTCTGCCATCAGTCGGAAACCTGGGTGTTGGATATCGAGAAATCCGTCGGTTGGAAGTTTGGTAAATGGAATAATTTTGAATGCCCCTTCAGTAATGAGTGCTGAACCTGTGGAGATAAGTGAAGTTGTTTCGTTGTTATCAACCCGTAGCAGGTTGTCCCCAGAAAAAATAAGTGCTGCACCAGAAGCGCCATTGCCAGTCAGATAGAGTGACTTGGTTCGACCATTGGTCGATCTCAGGGTTGTACCGTACTGGCTGTAGTCTATCTGATATGTGTCGGCAATATTCTGCACTGTTTCAGTAAGGTATGTTATCTCTGCGTTGAGTTGTTTTTCATGCTGCATCCTCGTTGCGATCTCAGTAATGCGCACATATGCTCTGAAAATAAGCGTGAATAAAATCGCTGCGAGTACGATCGCTATAAGTATCTCTACCAAGGTGAACGCTTTTTTCTTCATCTATTTCTTGATAGCTCAGATAAAACTTTCCAATGTTACTTCTCCTTGGATAGCACCTTTTTGATACAAGACGTGCGAGGTGACTTTGAGGAGCTTATCAGTATCTACTGCTGTCTCTTCCTGATAGACTGGCTCAAATGTGATATATCTCGCAAACAACGAACCCGTACCCTGGGTGGTATCATGAGTAAGGAGCTGTCATGAATATGCTGTTGTTTGGAGATTTGTGATGAAAAGCTGATTGTCTGTGAAAAGCTGTTCGAAGGTAGCTCCGCTGTTAGTCTCTGCGGCGAATAGTCTTCCTTCTGGATCGACCGCTACGCGGAACGCGCTGTCTGGTCAAAATGAGCCGCCGCAGATTTGCCCATTAAATGGCTGACGCTCCTCTAGCTTACTTATAGCTTCTGGATTGATATAGGCACACTGCCAGTCAAGACCTCTCGCAAGGTTTGTATCGCGGATGTTAAATACAAGATCTATCCCCTCCTTAGCGAGTGACTGTGCCTGTATTTTTAGCTTCATGGTATCTATGACTGAGATATTTGTCGTGATCACTCTCACTACTGCCAAAATACCCACTGCAAAGACAAACAGTGCGATGACAATTTCGATAAGCGTCACTCCTTTTTTGTGCATAAAGCGTATAATGATTATGGGTGAAAATTGCTTTGTATCATTTTAATGCAGTGAATGAATCTTTTCTGCCATACCCATACCATCTCGATTTGCCTCATCCCACAGATGGTCAGGCAGTATGGTGTTGATCTTCTCAATATCAGGATAGATAAAATGTATCTGTGTATCTACAAGTCCCGCATCCCACAGCTTTGCTTTGACGAAAGATTCGTACATCACACCAGGTTGCTGGTCAAGGAGGAATACTATATTCTCTGTCTTAATGATACTCTCTTTGAGTGCAGCACCGATAGAAAAGTTGTAATCCACTAGCCCGAAAAGATCGTATGACTTCCCCTCTTGTTTCAGGTGCTGCGCCGCATGGATAGCATGAACCAAAAGATCTCCGGGAGCGATCATTGTACCTGCTATACCTTCAAAATCATGTGCTCTCAGATCAACAATACCTCCTTCCGCTTTCAGCTTTTTCTCAAAAACTGCATCTTGTGTGTCACCATGCGATACTCTAATGTAGTTCTTACCTTTCTGCCCGAGTGCATCAAATAAAGAGACCTGATCATAAACCTCACGCACATTTGCATATGGCATCATCAAAGGAATATCCTGCAAATCTGGATTACTCTTGCTCATAAATCCAGCTATACCCGCATTGAGTTGCAAGACAGTTGCATTAGCTTTTTTAGGCAGATTACTGAGCCGTGGCACGAGATAGATAGCACTGAGTGTCTCTGTGATGAGTAATATACGCTCGTATTTCTCGCTCAATGCAGCCATCTTTCCGGCCACACCAAAATCATAACTTACCTCAGCAAGCTGCATATGCTTATATTTCTCATCTGGATCTTTAGGCATTTTCTCCCAAACAATGAGGTCAAATGGCAATATCTCATGACGAAGAAAGTGTCACTCCTGGATAGCGTTCACAAGGTTAATAATCTCCATACCTACAAATCAAAAATATAAAATTTACACACCAATCTTTTCAAGTACCTCTTCTATACGCTTGTGTAGCTGCTCAACCGAACCATCATTGATAATAACATAGTCGGCAAGAGCCAAGCACCCTTTTAAATTCATATGCGTTGGGTCTTCATTGTCCATCTCCGACTCCTCTTGTTTTACAAACTCTTCAAAGGTTACATTGTCCGTACTGCTACCTCTCTCAACTATCCTCTGGTATCTCAGTTTAATAGGAGCATCTAAGCCAAGGAGCGTAAAGTTCTCCTTCTGCTTCAGCATCTCTGCCTCACCAATCGCGCGGATAGACTCAATAACTACTGGTTGATGCTGACGAAGTGCCTCTTCATAGAGCATACGGATAATATAGTCTGGACCGTGTGTTCCTCTTAGATCGTCCGCAAGCGTATGCATCTGATCTCTATTGACCGGTCTTCATTGCTTCTTCAACATGTCCTCTAAGAGCTTTCTCGCAGAGAAGTGCACAAATCATCTCGACTGTTCGAGATAGTCCACTACCGTACCCTTTCCGGCACCAAACGTGCCTGTAATACCTATAATACACATGATTTACATAGTAATTTTCTCACGAGCTGATACAATAGAAAATAACCTACCAGTCTTCTTCCGAGAAATGTTCATGTCATTCGTGTCCCTCATCATCTTCCACATACTCCGCTATATCCCTGTATTTTTTTGACATCTCTATAAACTTATCAAGTTTTACATCCTCATTGGGTATTCTCATATACACCATGATATCCTGCAACAGCGAGAAAAAAGGATAATCATCAACAATATCAAGATCACTCCAATTCTCAAAGATTTCCTGATGTACATATCTTGCACTTCCAAACACATTCATCCGCAAGAAATGTTCAAATCCCTCTATGCCACCATCCTGAAATTCAGGCATAACATATTCTTCTTGCCATCAATCTAGCTCCTCAAATAGGTGTTCTTCTATTTTTTTTAGCCCAATAATTGCATCTTCTACCTCATCCATAGAGGTGCTTTTTCGCAACACCAGAGATGCAAGAAAATACGCACGCCACACTGGTGGGCGCTCTTTCTGCATCACATCCTGCTCCGCATCCTCCTCATAGAGATCCTCATCCACATTACTCATGTAGCGAGCGATCTGTTCTTTCAACTGATATACCGAATCATGTGCATAGATTTCTAGGAACTCCTTGATTTCCTCTTCAGAAGCAAATTCTTGATGATAGGTATTACGGAGAAAATGATGGAGCAATCATATCCCTATAGTTGTATAATTAATCCCTCTACGCTTCCCCTCTCGACCAGGGACCTGCGGTTCCCTCGGCTTTTTTCTTTTTTTATAATATGGTGTATTCATCTCCTGCTTTTCGGTCAGCAGATGCGACTCGTAGAGTCTTTGTCCGAAATCCGTGTATAGTAGCTCTTTCATTAAGCTCTCCTTCGATTCGTCTGAGATGTTGCCAGTGAGGGCATTCGCTATTTGTTCAACGGCAAAGTGATAAGCCGTCTCTCATCTGTCCTGCAAAGGCTTTGCATAAAGCGTTGCGAGAATATCCGATGCATAATGAGTGAAAAGCGAATGCTTATCAATATTGATATGGGCACCTTGTTGTTCTGGCGATTGCTTTTTCTTTCTAGCCATGGCAGCAACAATTACTATTGACAAATAGCTTTCTGCGGATAATATACGTTTAATCATTTACATTACAAGAGCACATGAAAGAAAAAGAGTTGAAGATACTCGATATCAATCCATTAGTATTGATTCCACAGCTTGAGGCACTCGGGGCACAGAAGACATTTGCAGGAAAAATTACTGATCAGTATTATGACTTTCCGCAGAAGGAGTTAAAAGAAAAAGGATGGTCACTGAGAATTAGAACCATCAATGGCAATGAGCACCAGCTCTGCTTCAAGGAAAAGATTAAGGATAAGAAAGTGAAGATAAGAAAAGAGTACGAGATAGATCTCCTCTCTCCGAAGCAAGGTGAGTTATTCATCAACAGTTTTGGTTTGTTTCCTTGTTTTTTTAAGGAAAAAATGAGACTGAGTTATATGATAGACGACGTAAAATTTGATATGGACTTTTACGATGGGTTGAAACCTATGCTTGAGATAGAAGCACCAAAGAAAAAACAGATCTTTCAGTGGATCGAAAAGTTAGGTCTTGAAGACCATGTTACCTCGAAAAAAGGTGCGAGAGCGCTCTTCAAGCACTATGCATAGATAATGTTTTCGTCTGATAATAGCAAAAGCTTCCCCTCGATAAGGAAGCTTTTCTTATATAATGATATTATTGCTACCAACATTAGAAGTTTTTCTCTTTCATCTTGTTTGCTATGGCTCTTTCTTTTGCATGCACCTCTTTTTTCACTGAAGCGAGTTTACTCTGTACCTTATTCACTGTTGTAATCTCTTTCATGTGATGCTTGTCGATAAATTCAATAGTCTTCTTAAATCTATCATGTGAGTGCATTCTACCAAAGTAGTGGATACCTAGGCAGTACTTACTACATCCATGCGCCTCTTTAATCTTCAACTTCTTCATTACCTTTCTTCCGTGCCCGTCTTCTGTTCTTGCCTTACTTTCGACTATCGCAATATTACCTAGTTTGATCCAACGACCTGCATTATCTCTCATATCATTGAGTTCAACATCAAAATCGATGGTCAATCTCTCATCACTCTCTTTCGAGCAGAGCGTGATACGTTTATATCTTGTCTCTATAGAAGGGAATATTTGTTCCTTTGCATATGAGAGACCAAGTGACTGCGCTATAGAGGTGTAAAACCTTACGGCATCCTTATTCATTTGGCCATGTGCCTCCAAACTAGTAGGATAGCGGAACTTACGAAGGAGCTTCTTTTCTTTCAGCTTCATCTCAAAGTAGACGAGATCTCCACTATCAACATAATGTCTTGTTCTTACTTTCAGTCTCTGCTTTTCTCCCTGTTCATGTTGCTTATAGAACAGGTAGTCTTTTGTATCCATATAGATGTTGTCGTAGGTGAAAATCGACACATCTTTGATATTGAGTACATAGAAACTATCCTGTAGTTCTCCAAGCAGTTTATCGAGCTGCTTAAGATTGAGAAGATACTTTGCCTCGATACGCTCAAGAAAACTCATAGAAGCGTTGAGCTGATCAAGTGAGATAGTTGTGTACTCTTTCAAAATCGACTGCAAGTTTTGCGTTTCCATATCTTTTGTCTTTGTTTAGGGGTGTAAATAAGGATTTTTTGTTTAGTAGTCTTCACTGATACAACTTTGATTATAGTGACTTTTTTGTGATATTGCTAAAATAGCAATCATTTTATTGTATGATTGCATATCTCATAATTGACTTATTTTTAATTTATGGGAAAATATGTGTTCTATCCGTTATCCGCCTTAAGTAAGGCATCTTTTTCCTGTTTTTTTGCAAGAGCTCTTGCTGATTCGGTCAGATACTTCTTTCTAAGACGAATATTTTTCGGCGTTATTTCTACGAGCTCGTCCTGTCCAATATAGCCCAATGCATCCTCCAGCGTCAAGTGAACAATAGGATCGAGACGCATAGCTTCATCATTTCCGCTATTGCGAACGTTAGTGAGCTGCTTATTGACTGTAAGGTTGACAACTAGGTCTCCTCCTTTGAGGTGCTCCCCAACGATCATACCCTCATAGATTTGCTGTGCTGGGTCAACAAAAATAGGTCATCTCTCCTGGAGCTTAAAGATACTGTAGTTCATCACGCCTCCAGTATTTCCTGAGATCATTGATCCTACCTGACGCTTCGCGATCTCACCTTTGTATGCTTCATAATGAGAAAATGATGAGTACATGATCCCCTCGCCTCTCGTCAGCAAAATAAACTCTCCTCTCAGTCCAAGTAGTCCTCTTGTAGGCACCTCAAACTCGATCGTCGTCAGACCGTTTTCTGATTTCATCGACTGCATCATACCCTTTCTATTTGCTACTGTCTCTATGATGGCACCCGCAAGGTTATCTTCTACGTTAACTATGAGTTGTTCTATGGGTTCGAGCTTTTCACCATTTTCCATCTTGAAGATTACCTGTGGTGCTCCCACTTGTAACTCCCATCCCTCTCTACGCATCGTTTCAATAAGTACAGACAAGTGGAGCTCTCCTCTTCCTGACACGACAAAACGCCCGTCTTGATTCTCTACCTTCAATCCTACGTTTGTCTCAAGCTCCTTATCGAGTCTCTCTGCAAGGTTTCTGGTCGTCATATACTTCCCTTCTTTTCCTGCAAATGGACTATCATTGACCAAAAACTCCATACGAAGTGTTGGCTCATCAATACTGATTGACGGCATAGGCTCAACATCTCACACACCTATTGTTTCACCAACGAAAATAGTAGGTATTCACGCAATCGTGACGATGTCACCGCATCTCGCCTCTTCGCTCTCGATACGTTGTAGTCCCAGTGTTGTAAAGATTTTTGAAATTTTTCCTGTTCTTGTTTCTCCTTCGTTAGAGATAATAGTCACCTGTTGTCCGACTTTTGCTGTACCCTCATAGACACGACCGATACCAAGTCTACCAAGGAAGTCGTCATATCCCAGGTTTGCGACCTGCATACGAAATGGCTTATCTGAATGATTTGGCGCCTCTGGCACGTGTGCAAGGATAGCATCGAAGACTGGCTTCATATCCTTTTGCTCATCTTCGAGGTTTTTCATCGCAAAACCATTTTTAGCACTCGCATACACTACTGGAAAATCTGCCTGCTCGTCGGTTGCGCCAAGCATGATAAACAAGTCAAAAAGCATGTTAATCACCTCCTGTGGTCTCGCAGTCGGTTTATCAATCTTGTTGAGGATTACGATCGGTTTGAGCCCAAGTTCCAATGATTTTTTGAGGACAAATTTGGTCTGAGGCATCGGGCCCTCATATGCATCTACAACGAGTAATACAGAGTCGACCATACGAAGCACACGCTCCACCTCACTTCCAAAGTCGGCATGGCCTGGTGTATCGATAATATTGATAGTATCACCCTCATACTGCACTGCAGTGTTTTTTGCATAGATAGTAATACCCCTCTCACGTTCCTGGTCGTTGTTATCCATCACCAAGTCCTGTCACTCAATTGCTTTGAGTGTTCCAGAGTATTTTAAAAGCTGGTCGACAAGAGTCGTTTTTCCGTGGTCAACGTGAGCAATAATTGCAATATTTCTAATAGCCATAACAGATGGGAGTACATAAAATCATGATAAGAGAAAAGCCCTTGGAGAAAGGGCTCATCTGAACCTATACTTCTTGTAAAGAGTATAAGGAATAGTCTATAAAAAACAATCTGTTGTTTGTTATCCAAATGTATACGCATATGCTGAGACGCCTGCACCACTAAAGCGTATCTCGACCTTATGTTCTCATGGCGTCTCATTGTCCATAAGATTGTAGAGCTGATAGGCCTGGACGGTAAAGCTCTGTGTTTTTACTCCATCTATATAGACAGTTGCCTCTACTAGGCTATTTTCTGCTCATAGAACTAAGTTTGCTTCACTCGCATAGGCATTGATAGTGATTGACCCTGCCCCATCAACAAGAACAACTTTTTCGCCATCAGCTTGTCGATTACCATCGAGCCACCATTTGTGAAGCTCGTCTGTAGCTTCATTGACATAATTTGCTCTCCTTCTCTCTCCGAGGTAGGTCTCATGTGTCTGCTGTGAGGTATATCCTCTTTTCTGTTCTTCAAGGACACCTTCTTCATTGAGGCCGAGCAGATATTGTACTACCTGTTCTGTTTCTTCATATTTTCCTTCACCGAAGTGAGTGTAACGCACACGACCATTTCTATCTATGATATATTTCGCCGGCCAGTAGAGATTGTTGTAGTTTCTCCGTGTTTGAAAGTCGTTATCCTGTACAACGGGATAGGTAAGATTGAATTTTTCTACTGCATCTTTGACGTTTTCTACATTTTTTTCGAATTGGAATTCTGGTGCATGCACGCCGATAAGTACTAGCCCGTCATCAGCATAGTTCTCGTGGAGCTGTCTGAGATACGGCAAGGTACGAATACAGTTGATGCAGCTATAGGTCCAAAAGTCGACAATCACTACTTTACCACGGAGCTCACTAAGCGAGTCTCGGCCTGTCGTATTGATCCAGTTTTGGAGTCATTTGAAATCAGGCGCCTCATAGTTTGTATTGAGTAGCTTTGCTCTTGGGTCTTTACTATCGAGAGAGTTCACCCCACCCTGCATCTGCTCGGCCGAACCGCTACAGTTATACACCCCGCTATCAGACTTGAAGCATGCCTGATCATCTTTTTTGTCCATCTCTTTGTCGAAATCAACACGGTCTATCAGTCTTTGCTCCAGCTTTGTCACATCAAAGAAGCTTCCATTTTGCAAGAGAGCCGTTTCGATTCTCTTCATCAAACCAGTTGCAACGAGGACACCTACGATGATAAGAAGGAGACCCAAAGATCTCTTAAACCACCCATATGGATTCACGGCCCAACTGATACGATGTAAGGCAGCCCTCCCTGCATAGATGATGATCAAAAGAAATAATACAAAGCCAAGCGAATAGACCAAAGTATAGACAATTCCCAATGCTATACTTTGTGGAAAGACCAGTGAAAGTAAAATGAAGTATGTCGGAGAACAACTTGCAAATATAGGCCCAAATGCCGCACCTAGAAGGATATCCCCCCATACGCCTTGATGTTTTTGCGCTTTCGATGCAAGTGTATTGGCACGCGACAACCCAAGCTTGTATGATATCTTCTCCCATGCGTGAGGAAAGACGAGGGTTAAGCCATAGACTATGATGATCGCTGCTGAAAAACCAAGCCAAAACCCTTCTGGCACATTAATAAACGCTGTAGACACTTTCAGCAGCACCGTAAACAAGGTAATGCAAACAGCTGTCGACAGTGCTATGATCAATGGTCTATACCAAGCACGAGCAGTCAACCCTCCACCAAGCATCACCGGTAAGACTGGTAAAACACATGGTGCAAGCACACTCAAAACTCATGCAATAAATGCAAGTATCCACAATGACATCCTTTCCTATAAAACCATAAAATAATTTTTACTGAAGCATACCTACAACCGCCTCGAGATCTGCACCTACTTTCTTATCTATCATATTCATCTCTTTATCGATAGTAACGATAGTATGCTGCGTTGTTACGCCATACTGTGATTTGAGCTCTGTTGATGAGTCATAGTCTACCTTAAAGACAACTGCGTTGGTTGGAATTGCTTCCATAGTCGACTTAAGTTGCTTGTCTAATTTTCGACAGCTTGGACACCACGAAGCATGGAAAAAGAGTGCTACTTTTTTTCCAGCAGTAAGAGCCTCTTTCACTTTTGCCTCATTGTAAGCTTCGTATTTCATCTCAGACTCCATCATCATCTTGTCATCATCTCCTTCTTCTTTCATCATACTATCGTCTTCCTTCATCATAGCGTCATCTTCCTTTTCCATCATTTTGTCGTCCTCCATCATCATCTCACCTGACATATTTGCTTCGAGGTTTCCTGACATCATCGTGTCATCACCACTCATCATAGCATCGTTATTTTCTTGATTGGCTGCTTGATGCATACAACCTGCTAAAAATACGACACCGAGCATAGTTACGGGTACAAGTAATTTTTTCATAGGGATGTTGATAAAAAATAAAAAGTACTATTTTACGATAGCACTTTCACGAGCAAAATCAACCTCCTCTCACATTCTCACAATACAGAGAAAACAGCAGTCTTCACCTAATAGTTGTCTTTTATTGTGTCTGCTTCATCACCTGAGCGATACCATCACATTTCACTGCGTCATCTCCAGTATAGTGACCGTCGAAAACAATATTGATGTTTTGCAGATTGAAGTTTTCTGGTATGGTAATACCTTCAAACAGCACGTCGTGAATATCTACGTCGGTTATCCTTCCCGACTTCTGACACACAATATGCCCATGCAATGGCTTCTTCTTCTCGTACATGGTCTTTTCTAAGATGCCTGATGTTTTCATGATCTTCTCCTCGTTGACCAATTGTGTAAGATTTCTATAGACGGTTCCTATACCCAAAAATCGATAGTGCTTTTTGAGTTCAGCATAAATCTGCTCTGCAGTCCAGTGATTTCCATCCTCTAGCAATAGTTCTATTTCTTTTTTGTAACGAGACTGGTTAGCCATCCTTTTTTATCAGTAAGTTAAAAGGTTCGTACACCTAGTGTATATAAGATATAAACAATATACAAGAGGATGAAAAATGCACCCTGCCCTCTTTGCAGGACCTCCTTTCTTCCGATCACAAAAGAAAGCAAGAAAAGCACAGTCACACCGACACAAATAACAATATCTAGCCAGCCAGCTACTGTCACTTGTAGCGGAGAGATCATTCCAGTAACAGCAAGGACTAGAGCGATATTGAGCACATTAGAACCGACGATATTACCGATGGCAATGTTGTTATTTCCTTTTCGCGCTGCAACTACTGAAGTGACCAGCTCTGGTAATGAGGTTCCTATAGCTACTACCGTCAGTCCGATGACTCTTTCTGCGATACCAACATATCTCGCAATCGCGACAGCACCCTCTACAACTCGTTTTCCACCAAGCATCAGCAAAAGGATACCAAAGAAAATATACAAAGCTGTCTTTCGCTTCGGCAGGGCGGGAATGTCATGATTTCCTACGCCTCACGAGGTAAGGATATAATAGATGAAGATAATAAGAAACAGTATCAGAATACCTGCATCCATACGTGTCAGATTGAGATCATAGGTCAGCATCGCTAGCCCAACAATGATGAGAAGCGCAAACGGGATATCTGTCACTCTTGTCTTGCGATTGATAGCTAAGGGTAAGATAACTGATGTTACGCCAAGCACCAGCAATATATTTGCAACATTACTACCAATCGTATTTCCTAGCGCTATATCTCCGGCTCCCTGTAGCGCTGCGAGGACATTGACAACGAGCTCTGGCACAGAGGTACCAAGTGCAACCAAAGTCAGACCTATCACCATCGGCGAAATTTTCAATCTTCTTGACAGAGACGACGACCCTTCAACTAACCAATCTGCGCCTTTTACCAGTAAAATAAACCCAATCACAAACAATGCGTATACCATACTCAACTTTTTCCGTAGTAAAATAAATATTATGAGAGAGAAGCTACTTCCTTATATCTAAAGCAGCTTACCAGATGATCATTGATCACACCTATCGCTTGAAGGTGTGCATAGACTGTGGTAGAGCCAAGAAACGCAAAACCTCTTTTTTTCATATCTTTTGCGATAGTGTCAGAGAGCTCACTCGTAGGTTTATAGTCCTCTATGGATTTCAATTTGTTATCTATAACGCTGCCAGCGGTAAATGACCAAATATACTGATCAAAAGAACCAAACTCTTTCTGTACCGTAAGAAATGCTTGAGCATTTTTCACTGCAGCACGGACCTTTGCCTGATTACGGATGATTCATTCGTCTTGTAGCAACTCTTGTATTTTATCTTCATCAAACTGTGCCACCTTTTTTGCATCAAAACCAGCAAATGCTTTGCGATAGTTTTCACGACGACGTAAGATGGTCAGCCATGAGAGTCACGCCTGCATCGTTTCAAGCAAAAGAAATTCAAAGTGTTTGCTTTCATCATGCATAGGCACTCCTCGCTCCTCATCATGATAGCGAATGTACTGTTCATCTTTCATACACCATGGACAGCGAATCATTTTGAAAATAATTATGTAAATAGACAATAAAAAAGAGAGGATCGCTCCCCTCTTTCATGGACATGATGTTGTATTTTTTTAAAGAGAGATAAGCAATGCACCTGCAGCGAGTGCGCAGATAAGGCGGCAAATAGAGCTAATCCACATAACTGTATTGTTGCCATTAGCCCACATATTGTTGCTCCAAGTAGTGATAAGAGAGAAACCAAGCCAAAGCACACCAGCGGTCATGAGAGCGTCATTCATCTCAGTCACACCTGCTTTCATAAATATCCAGTAGAGAGCCCATACTGTGACAAGGTTGAAGATGAACTCGAGAACCATCATGAAGACCATGTTGTTCTTGTTGTTGTCACCGTGATGTCCTACTGCTTTCATATACATCTTACCAAAGAGCATAGGAGAGTACCAAAGCATTCCGATGATAAATGTAACCACCGCTGCTACAATTATTGCTGTATAGTTCATGAGATATGTTAGATAAATAATAAAACATTTTTACTTTATCTACTGTGTCACATTTTCCCATTGTCTTTCTCCTTTATTACTGTTTGCTATATTTTATAGTAACCTTTGTACGTTCTGCAAGAGATTTTTTATCTCTGTCATTTATCGAAAAAATCTCCACTTTTGCAACTACTTCTTTGATTTCGTCAAATGTGTAAAGCATGAAAGTATGGTCTCTTATTTACTGGCCTAAATCGCTTTTTACATATAATTCACCACAATTTATTCATCCATAGCACGTGTGCAAACATGAGGTATATCAACCGCCACAAGCTGTATTCACCTGGCATCACCAAAATGTTCATCACGCATAATCAGTATACCAGTGATAGTCAGCGACTGCACATCTATCAGCATCTTTGGTATTTTCTAATCTACTTATCAAACTAAATGTCAGCCCATTTTTGAAAACATTGTTGTACATGTACGTATATCATCATGTCACTACAACCATATTACTACCAGGAGCTACATTATTAACTGGATCTATTGGCAAGGAAGTCATGATGCCTGTTAGTTGAGGGAACCAGTTCGTTCCAGTTGCAGTATTGATGAGACAAGAACTATTGACAGAACAGCCCCCTGCTAAAGGATAAATACTCTGATCAGTCTTATAAATCTGTATTGCATTGTATAAAGAGGTCATATCCACTTTTCTTTTAGCATCTCTTGCTCTCTCTTGTACATCAGTGAGTCTTGGCACAAGGGCCGCCGCCAAAATACCGATAATCACAATGACTATCAGCATCTCTATCAACGTAAATGTTTTATTTTGTTTTATCACCATAGAAAAAAGAGAGAAATAACTTCCTCTCTTTTTATTATTTTTTAGATGATTTGCAATTACATTTATGCTATGGTGTCTAATCGATACTATAGATAACATTAACTGAGAGTGTAAACACCATCTGTCCTGGGGCGAGCTCTGCGCTTTCACCTCCACCGATACCCATAGCCATATCTGATCTCATAGCATTTGCATACATAGGCACTGGCTGGTAGTCCATCACTACGTCACTAATAGATGATACCTTACCAAGTTTTACACTAGCAAGATCTGCGAGCTGTTTTGCTTTTGCTTCAGCTTTCTCGTACGCCATCTCTCTTGCTTCTTGGTAGATCTCTTCTTTGTCATCGATATCGTATCTTGTAGAGTTGATCTGTGCTCCCTCTACCTGTGTTACGCTATCCATGATTTTTCCTGCATCTTCAAGGTTTCTTACAGTGATAGTCAATTGATGATTCGCGTCGTAACCATCCTGTCTTGATCTACCATCCTCGTAGTTGTAGTGAGGATACATAGAAATATTTGTTGTTTGGATATCTTTTTCGTCTACCCCTGCATCTTTGAGTGAGGTTCTAATATTTGCTATCTTTGTATTTGCCATCTGAAATGCCTCTCTTGTTGTTTTAGCAGTTTCTGTGACAGCAACATTGAAAATAAAGATGTCTGGAGTTGCATAGACTTTTCCTTCGCCATTGACCGCGATGCTGTTTGTGACAAATGGTTGGTTACCAACATTGCTCGACTGTACTGGTCATTGTCTGTTCGTATCAGACACGATACCAGCAACTGATATGACTACAATAGCAAAGATAATAGAAAGAATCAGATTGTTCTTCCAGAGAGAACTTGATTGATTTGTTTCAGCCATGAATCGTACGAATAAATAATAAAAAACGTTTACTGACCTTATAGTCAATTATTGAACGAGGTTCAAGAGAAGATGTGACAGGATATTATTAATGAGTTTTTTGAGTATTGACTTTATTGCCGAATAAGATACAATACCTTTGTGGTCTTTAAAAGTAAAATGAGTTTGACGAGCTCTGAGTATGTCAATTTGGGTAAGTTGCCTTAAGGCAGCTATTATAAAACACAATTTAAAGAATATAAATTATGGATAACAAAAAACAATCTTTCCGAGGGAAAGAAAACGAGATGTGGGCAAAAGTCCCCGTTTATATGAAAAAATATTTTAGGGCTGAAATAAGTCACATCAGAAACTCGCTTATTAATTGGGTTTTAATATTTACCGTTGACTATGACACCTACAATAATCAAGCTCCTGACAAGAAGTGGAAATCACAAATTTGGATATGGAATACAAAAGAAAAAAGATGGAGAAGCAAAATCGTCATGAGCGATTTGTCTGAAGAATCTGTAGAGTATTATTTCATCCAGCATGAATATGAGAAAATAATACTCATATCTCGATTTGTTAGGGGCAATGCTATGATATACTCTTTTGATGGCACACATATAGGAGAGTTTCCATTTAAGTATGAAGGTGGCAATCCCCTCCTGTGGAGGATGCTAGATGAGGATACTCTATTTATTGTAGATAATTCAACCTATAGTCAGTTTGAATACCACATACCTACCAATACATTGATAGAGAGACTTTCACTCTATGGAGCCATTCCTGTTGACGAATTGGTAAAAATATACCATTTTGAAAAAGCAGATGTATTGGTGGTGAAGAGTTTGTTTCATGGCCATACAAAAATGTACGGAGTTACCGTTTGGAGCAAACATAAGGATCTCTCTGAGAAGCCAAACTACCGGAAAGCAAGTAAAATAAAAAACCATCTATCCGGGACACAAACAAATGGAACAGAAATGTGGCTACCTTATTGGCCATTTTTCGAAGGCATAGAAGTCTCTGCTGACGAAGAATACCTTTATATCACAGGAGTGAAACCCATACCGTGGGGAAGAATTCCAATACCGCCTTCGGTATAAAAATCATTTTAAGACCACACTAAAGCCCGGCGTATTCGTCCGGGCTTTTCTTATATTTTAAAAGTCATAAGATATTGCTTTTCAGAAATTTGATTCACTTTGGCCAATCAGAAACCCTCATAGTAGTCTACCAAATGCGGTCCAGCACTAATAATTATCATCTTACCTCACCTGCTCTTTACATAGTCTATAACATGGTTTGTCAATTTTGTACCGATACCCTGTCCTTGTCTATTGGGATGTACATTCAGCCAAAATAGCTCATAGACATCATAATCTATTCGAGATAATGAGACACCAATCACTCAGATGATCTCTTTTTGCTCTTCTGCCACGAAATAGATCGGCTTCAAAGGGTTTTCCTCTAAGAACATAGCCGCCATCTCTTTTGTAGCTTGTTTTTCATCATCAACATCATAATTAAGACCTACGAGTGAGGCAGCTGATTCTACTTCGTGTGCTTGAAGCTCCCTAATCTGCATTTTCTACATAGTTCTTAAAATTATCCAAAATCATCTGTCGACCTTGTTTTTGCATCTCCTCGGAATGCTGTGTTTCCGTCTCAAAGGTTTCCAGAATTTTTATGCTTTCTCCATCCTCTATAAATTTTACACTTACTCTTCTACTATCGTCCATCGTATACTCGATAATCTCTTTCCCATTCACATTAGTATACGTTCCTTCAAAATCAAAACCAGCACTCCCATCTTTTGCTTCCATTCTTGTCTTAAATCTTCCATCTACGCGCAGATCATTTTCTGCTCTCGGTGAGTGCCAATCATCTGAGGCGTGATTTCGCTGTGTAATGTGTTCAGGATTCGTCCACGCTTCCCATACTTGGTCGATCGGAGCATTGATAGTTGTTGAAATGGTGATTGCAGTCATGAGAGTATGAATTGATGAATTAAATTATATATTCCATTGAAGTACAAAAAATATTACTCAGCTTTCTCACTAAGTTCTTTTAATATCTGCAGTGATTTAGGCCATGCGTCTATCATATACTCTGCAAAGCTTTCATCGAGATCAATATCTATTCCTATACTTGTAGACCCACCTTTCTCAGAAAAAGTATAATTTTCGTGTGCACCAACCCATGAAGCATTCTCTCCGATACGCACTTCTCCATTTACAATCTCTGCTTCATGTCTCAGAGAGATAAATTCATATGGTTTATTCTCTTCCACCACGGCAAGCATTCCTCCTGTCTGTGTAGGATCTTTTGGATCTGGCCCGATAAAGCGAATCTCTGAATCTTTTGACCAATCACCTTCAAACCATGAACCTGCAGGATTAAATGGCGCCGTCCATTGCTTGTATGTTTCTTTATCCAGCATTGTATGCCATACCTTTTCTACTGGTGCATCGATATCGATTGAGAAAGAGTATTTCTTCATGAGTAGTATAATAAGGGAATAAATAGCGATATATTCTAGATAATTATTTTCAAAAACGAAATATTGATTTACCCAACGCTACCCTCCATTTCCATTTCAACTAATCTATTCAGTTCTGCGGCATATTCAAGCGGTAGCTTTTTTACAATCGGACTAATAAAGCCATTTACAATCATAGCCATAGCTTTTTCTTCGTCGAGGCCGCGGGCCATCATATAGAAGAGTTGGGTGTCGTCTACTCTACCGGCACTGGCTTCGTGAGCGACTGTTGCATCGTCTGTTCAGACATGGATATGAGGGATGGTTGTACTGACTGATCTTTCGTCGAGAAGGAGCGCATCACATTCGGTTGCATTGACTGCTCATTCGGCAGTTGGCTTGATATCTACGATACCACGGTATGTTGAAATACCGCCATCTTTTGAGATGGATTTTGAGATGATCGTCGATGAGGTATTTTTACCGATATGAATAACCTTACTTCCAACGTCTTGAATTTGTTTTTCGTTTGCTACAGCTACGCCAATGTGATCTGCTTTTGCATAGTGTCCTTTGAGGATAGAACATGGATAGAGCATCGTCGTGCATGAACCAAGGTTTCCACCAATTCGTTCCATGTATGAGTGATCGTCGACAAGCGAACGCTTTGTATTGAGGTTGTAGGTGTTGAGTGACCAGTTCTCGACTGATGAGTAACGCATGTGACTATTTTTACCGACATAGATCTCTACGCAACCCGCATGGAGCGATTTGCTGTCGTATTTTGGAGCGCTACATCATTCAATATAGTCACCCGATGCATCGTCTTCGATGATGATAAGTGTATGCTCAAATTGACCTCCAGCAAGTGTGTTCATACGGAAGTATGCTTGAAGTGGCTCGCTCACTTTGACACCTTTTGGCACATAGATAAATGTTCCACCAGATCGGACGGCTCCGTGTAGTGCGGCGAATTTATGATCAGTATACGGTACAAGCTTCATGAAATATTTTTTGACGAGCTCTTCATGGTCAATGAGTGCTTTTGACATATCTTCAAAGATGACTCATTGCTCTGCCCACTTTTCTTTGATGTTATGGTAGACCACTTCGGCATCGTACTGTCCTCCTGCTCCAGCGAGATATTTTTTTTCTGCCTCTGGGATGCCGAGACGTTCAAATTTTTCTTTGATCTTTGGATCGACCTCATCCCATGATTTTGAATAGCCCTGAAATCCTTTCTCTGGACGAGCATAGTAGACAATCTCTTCTAGATTGAGCTCTGAAAGGTCTGGCCCCCATGAAGGCATCGGGATACTCAGAAAGTGCTCGAGTGATTTCAATCTATGCTCAAGCATCCAGTCCGGTTCTTTGAGGTCCTTCGAAATTGCCCTCACATTTTCCTCCGAAAGCCCTTTCAGAAAGACCGCGTACGGTATCTGATCAAATGTTTCTATAGTTGATTTAAGTGTTGTTTCTTGCATGTCGGGAGTATATGTATTTAACGACATATTGCCACCTTTTATCATGACAACTCAGTCATTTAAAAAACTCCCTCGTTGTGAGGGAGTTCTCTGTAGCAACAAGAACTCTAACTAATCATCCAGCTTATCTTTCACTTCAGCTTCAGCCTCATGAGCAGCCTCTTCGGCTCCATGCTTTAGTTCTTCAGCTCCTTCTTCGATTCTGTTGCCTGTTTTTGTTGCTGCTTCTTCTACCTCATGCTGTGCTTCTTCAGCAAGGTTTTTTGCATCATCTACAAAACTCATGATTATAATCAGTTAGTGATAAAAACCTATAATCCAAGCGCACCACCTATTGATCCATCATAGTCGCCATCATCTTCTTTTTCTGCTCCTGCTTCCTCTTTCAGTTCTTTGATGGCTTCCTTAGCCTTTTGAGCCTTTTCATGGACCTTCTCATGCGTTTGATTTTCTAGTTCTTCAATCTCCTTTTCTGCTTCGTCTAACTTATTCATGATAGTGTGATGAAGAAAAATAAAGATTGCTAATCTTTTGTCCCAAACAACATATTAATTAATGCCAAGACGATGGCAAAGATCGCTGTGGCAAGGAATCAACCAGTCTCAAATCCATCAACCATACCATCTACAAGCATAATCATCAACACCGTGATGATAAATGAAACAAGCCCCAAAGTGAGGATATTGAGAGGAAGAGTGAGCAAACGTAGTATCGTACCAATTATACCGTTCACTAGTGCAAGCACTACTGCCACCACTATGGCAGTCCAGTATGAATCAACAGTGACACCCGGTACGAGATACGCAGCTATCGCAATAGCCAATGCACCGACGAGAATTCTAAGCACTATTCTCATGATCATAGAGGGTTAGAATATAAATATACCCTAAGCCTAGGCACCTATAAAAAAATTGCAAGGGCTTTTATTCATCTTTCCTCCACCCGTACTGTTTCATATTCACTATATCATTAACAATAGGGATATCTTCTCTTTCGAGCAGGACTTTATGTCTGAGTCCTCTTTCTCCAAGTTTCATCGTAGGAAGATATCACTGTTTATTGATAACACGTCGCCATGGGTAACGAACCTGCTCCTCTGCCGTCATCCCACTCAATATTTTTCATACCATCCATCAAGAGGTTTTTATACCATATCCACTATCAAGAAGCTCTGCCACATGCCCATAGGTTGTCACGCGTCAGTATGGTATATCAGTGATGATTTCCATGATTTCTGCTTTCATGAGAATAGATCTATGTGAGTAAAGATAAAATGTCATCTGTTGGTATTTTTGGACGAGAGAGATGATGTCTCGCTGGAGAGACCCCATATAAATCGGTATGACTATTTGAGAATAGTCGTACCAGTACTATGGGTAGAAACATATAGCAGGAGACCTTTCTCGGTGCATAGCTACATTACTTCTTTCTTATTTTCTTCTTCTGATCCCACTCCTTACTCATCTGTTTCTTCCTATACGCATTGGCAAATCTATGCGCCTCATCGCGGAGCTGGGTTAGTAGTCTGTCTGCATCATCGTAGCAAAGTTCTTTTTCTACGATACGGAACTCATCACTGAACATGTAGACTTTTTCTTTTGCTCATTTGTGTTTTGCTGTCCTTGCTCTTGCCTCTCATTTGCCAAGAGCACAAAATTGTACCTTTTCATAGATATCACGAAACTCCTCAGAAGACTGATAGAGCGACTTTACGACACCAAGCTGTCCTTTTCCTCCATCAAGGATAAACACATCTGGCAAGATGCTATCATCACATTTTTCACCGAGGCGGAATCTTCTCATCAATACCTCTGCAAGCGACGAGTAGTCGTCTGACTGTGTAAATAACGTATCGTTTTCTACGCTTTCGATAATTTCGATCAGTTTCTTTTTCTTATCAGTTTTCGTCAATCACTTTACCTTATATTTTCTGTAGCCCTTCTTATTGGGAAGTCACTCTTTCATGGAACTAAGTCCTCCACTCACCCATCATCCCGAGAGATGTGAGATATCAAGACACTCTATCGTGTATGGAAATTTTTTTCGTTCGTATCTTTCATGTAATGTTTTGAGTAGTTCATTCATGAGATTGTCCTTCTCAAAGGCACTGGTCAACACATACGCATCGATACTTCTTTCGAGGAGTGCGATAGTTTCTTTCAAAGCATCTTTGAGAATACGCTTGTCAGTATCTATGCCGACCAATGCAGTTCACTCTTTCACCTGCTCTTCACAGCTGAGAATGTCTTCACAGGCAAGCAGTTTTTCTTCCTCTCGGAAGTGCCAGTTCATAGTACCAAATTCACGTTCAAACGTCTTTGCCAATGAGGAAATGTCACCATCATTTTGATGCTGTTTATAACGAATAATATCAATAATTTTTCCCTCATAAAGTTTTACCATACAACAGACTCGCCATTCACCGATCATTTTTATCTCCACGATATTTCACGTCACCGGACGTGACAACACAACGTTTTGCTTTTCGGTGAGCTGACCGACTTTTCAGTACATATCCCTGATCTGTGCTGCGTATTCGAAGTGCTGTTTCTTGACCGCCTCGTTGAGGCGTTCCATAATATACTCTTCAAGTAACTTCGTTCTTCCTGAGAAAAAGTCGGTCAGCAACGCTATGATCTTCTTATATTGTTTCTTCGACTCCTCATAGTCATACTTAGGCTCAAAGCCCATTCTTTTTGCCTCATCAACATATTTCTGTGCGTTATCTTGAGACAACTTATTATACACACACCAGCCTTCACAGATCCCGAAGAAATAATCAGAGCATAACTGTCACTGATGAAACTGTGTTTTCTTGCACCCTCTATACTGAAAGAGTTGACGAAAGAAATGCAACATCTCACGAAGTGCCCTCGTATTGTTTTTAGGACCAATATAGAGAGCTCCATCATTTTGGCGAAATCTCGTCAGAAAGATTTGTGGATACTGCTCTCCTGTCACTTTGATATATGCGTAACTATTGTCCGCCTTTAAAAGACTATTGTATGGTGGTGTATGTTTTTTGATCAGATTATCTTCGAGAAATAAGGCCTCGCTCTCTGTCGTTACAATATGAAACTCTACTTTCTCTGCATTTTGCAACATATCTTGTTTCCACACAGACCCTTTCTGAAAATACTGCGCTAGTCTATTTTTCAGATTTTTTGCTTTTCCGATATACAAAATTTTATCACGGCCATCTGAAAAAATATACACGCCGGGCTTCGTAGGAATATTCGTCAAATCTGATAAACGCATTGCCATCGCCCTAGAGCATATCGAATAGATTAAAAAAATCCACCGCTAGTGATAACCAACGGTGGGGTCCCATAGAACCTACATGATAAATATTATGCCGCCACAAGAGTATCATTATCAAGGTACTCCTGAAACGTATCTTTAGGAATGTAGAATTTATTTTCATCTGCATGCCAAAAGTTTCCACTCGTTGTTTTCACAACGACACAGAGTTGCTCTCCCTCAGGATTGAGTATAGAGAGCGTCTCTCCCTTAGGAATTGCTATTGGAGAGAGTCCGTCTCTGATATCTTTTGCTCCTTTGGGCAGGTAGCGGGCCTGTATTCTTTTTTGAGGCACAAATTGTTGCCCATACGCTAAAGTTGTTGTTTTTTTCATAGCTCTATTTGTTTTCTACATTATATATAGAATAACATCTCATGTCAACCATTGATTGCTATATAAAAAAGCTGGTGGAACCACCAGCTTGTTCTAAGAGTTGTTACTATATGCCTATACCGCAGCCTGCTTCTTGCTTTCTTTCTTTTTCATTTTCTTTTTTGCCTTCTCTTTGACTATAAAAGATTCTTTCACATACCCAAAAAAGGCTTCTCGTTCGATATAAAACCGATTGCGGTCTGTCTTTAAGGTGTTACCACTAACAGTTTCCACTTTGATGTATCCGTTTATGTCAGGATCTATGATTTTGATTTTTTCGTCTCCTGGAATCATTTTAACTTGCATATCACCAGGTATTCTCTGTGATTCTGCCAATCGTTCATGTTCCGCTTCCGCTCGTTCTTGCTCAGTTTTATTTTGATACTGACGGCTAAGAGGTTGATAGGAGAGGAAATAGGCTGGTATAGTTGCTTTGGGGGCGAAGATATCGCCAGATTGTATTTCCATCATTTTTTCCGTTTTGTTGTGGTAGAGATAGTACATATTTGCTCTCACAATACAAGATCAGTTAGTTCTCAATTGCTTTTTTTATGTGTTTTGACTATAGTGGTTGCTATATTTTACTGGTCTATAACTATGCATGAATATACGAAATTTACTTGCTGACGATACATATCAGCAAAAAAAAGTGTTAGAAAAAATACTCTGTCATCATACAGGTTGGGATAAGGCTGACCTGATCAGACATTATGACGAAGAGATAGATAGTGCGTTAGTAGAAAAGATACATGAAGATTATGATGCGTACAACAAAAACGATAAACCACTTGAGTATATTTTTGGTTATGTAGAGTTTTTTGAGAGAAAGTTTAAGATAGATGGGCGTTCATTGATTCCTCGTCCGGAGACGGAATATATGATCGAGGCGGTCAATGAGCACGTCACCCAATTGAAAATTGAAGATTGAAAATTGAAGAGAGTGTTACTAGATGTAGGAACTGGGACTGGCGTGCTAGGGATGTCTGTACTGATGGAAAATCCTGATTTTTTTGATGAGGCCTATTTGACCGAATATTATGAAGATACTCTGTCGCTGGCGCAAGAAAACTTTGAGCAGCATCAGCCCTCTTTCGGCAATAAAACGAAAATACGTCTCATCCAGTCAAACCTCATCCAGTTCATGGGTGAACAGTGATTGATAAAGGCAGATAAAGCACCTCATAGCATAGATTATACTCTTGTAGCGAACCTCCCTTACATCCCTGACGAGGTGTTTGATACACAAACCGAAGATAATGTCAGAAAGCGAGAACCTCGTCCTGCATTTGTTGGTGGTGACGACGGGCTCGACTTTTACAGAGAGATGTTTGCTCAAATATTTGAGTACCAAAAAACATCGCCACAAAATCGGACGATGTTTCTTGAGATGATGACCCGGCAGGTCGACATCTTACGCAAAGAGTTTGGAGACAAGATAGCCTTTGAAGAAATTAAGACGTTTCACTTCAATATCAGGATAGTGAAAGGAGTTATGCTGCATTCGACATAGTTTCTACAGGTGCAACCTTTGCGATAAGCTGGGGAATGTTGTCTTTCAACGCGTTGAGCTGACGACTATTTTGTTTTCTGAGCTCCATCGCCATCATGATATTCTGCTCAGGATCATAGATGTCTGTTACACCATACTGCTTCGTTTGACGAATATCAACCTGCATCAGTCCCTTATACGATGATTTCTTACCCTTATTAGCATAGACGTCACCATGTGACTCGATACCTATGATGGTTTTGAGAATTTCTTTTGGTTGTCCATACTTTGCTGCTGCTCTATCAAGCACATCCTCATATGGAACAGTCTTATGTGCAAATTGCTTATAGTTATCTACAAATCTTTTATACCAGTACTTTACGAATGTCGGACCGGTTACCTTATTTTTGCCACCAGGAAAATCTGAGCCAACATTGTTACGCATATTGGAAAGTATATTCGATGGGAGTTTTCTTCCCATCATAATGTTTTCTACGATCCTTGATGTACCAGTTGCACCCTGCTGGTGCTGCATATACTCAAGAAAGTGGGTGAAAAGCTCCTTTTGTGGCATATCTATTCACTCCAAAGAGGTATCTGCGAGGTACTCATAAGCTGGCTTGAAAGGATCCTGCTTTTTGTCAGCACTATTGAGCTTACTCGCTCCCGCTGCGGCAGTTCATCCTCATACAATATCATTCCACAAATTCTGTAATTTCTCAACGACACTCTTAAACCCATCTCCTATACTTTCTATCATCTGCGAAAAACCAGAAAGCTCTTTACGAGTACCCTTCACAACATCATTAATCTCCTTCTCTTTTGCTTCATTGCTACTCTGCAATGAGACAATCTCTCTCATAGTGCGAACCTCTCACAGAATAAATACCACTCTAAGTATACGAGGAGAGCCTCATAATAGCAAAAATCCATAATTTTCCTAACAAAATAGATTTGACAAATATAAAAAACATATTCTTATCATGTCAAGCGGTTTGCAATATCGGACAACTATCTCTATAGTAGAGAGTGATCTCGATCCAATGTGTACCAAAGATATGATGTCTGTCGGAAAAACACTGATAGTCCTCACCTCTTTGTTGCTGTTGGGCAGATCTTCTTAGTTTTATGCACTTTCTATTTTATATTTTACGAATTACGTTGATGCCAACAAGCAAAAGACAATTTGATGTCGTTCAGCATAGCGCTGATCGAAATGGTCATACTATCAGTATCGAAACTGGTAAGTTTGCCGGACAGGCAGATGGAGCCATTGTCCTCGGATATGATGACAATAAGTTTCTCATCACGGCCGTTATGAATAAAAATCCTGATGTTAACAAAGACTTTTTACCTTTGACGGTAGACTTTAGAGAAAGTTACTCTGCTGGTGGTAAAATCGGTGGTGGAGCTTATCGTAAAAGAGAAGGTCGCCCACCTGAGTCTGCAATTCTCAATGCAAGACTCACTGATCGTTCTCTCAGACCTATGTTCCCCAAAGGGATGATCAATGATACTGTATTGACTGTCACTCCCCTCTCTCTCGATCATGAACAGGACTTGGGAGTATTTTCTATCATTGGTTCTTCTCTTGCAACACTCCTTGCAGGATTGCCGTTTGATGGACCTATTAGTGCCGTAAGAATCGGTAGAATAGATGGACAGTTTATCATCAATCCTACTGTAGAACAGATAGAAAAAGGTGAATTGAATTTGGTCGTTGCATGAAAAGACGGCTTTATCAATATGGTTGAATGTGATGCCGCGGAGGTAGATGAAAAGATTTTGGAAGATGCATTTGCACTCGCACAGGAGGAGATCAACAAGATGTGTAAGATACAAGAAGAGTTTTTGAGCAAGTGTACGATAGAGAAAAAAGAGGTCTCGTACAATAAGCCGACAGAAGCACTCATTGCATATGTACAAGGGATCATCACTCCTGAAAAGTTTGCTGCGATGACCGGCAATGCAAAAGTAGCATTCAATGACCTCTATCGTCAGTATGAAAAGGAGGTACTTGAACTCGCTCAAGAAAAGATTGCCGATGAGACGTTAGAAGAGTTTAGAGAGTCGACTATCAAGATTGCCGTATTCAATGTGATTAAGCACTATATCCGTGATCGCGTACTTCAGGAAAAGAAGAGGCTTGATGATAGAGATATGCTGACTATTAGACCTCTCTACTGTGAAGCAGGACTACTTCCAAGAGTACATGGTTCAGGACTCTTTTGGAGAGGAGACACGCAGGTGCTCTCTACTGTGACCCTTGGTTCACCTGGTGATGTACAGATGTTAGATACCATGGAGGAAGACGGAGCAGAAGATCGTTACATGCACCATTATAATTTCCTTCCCTACTCTACTGGAGAAGCTGGAACATCAAGAGGAACAAGCCGTCGTGAGATAGGCCATGGCCATCTTGCACAAAAAGCACTCGAGAGGATGATTCCAGACAAGGTAACTTTTCCTTACACAGTAAGAGTCGTTTCTGAATGTCTCAGTTCAGGAGGTTCTACCTCTATGGGTTCTGTGTGTGGTTCAACGCTTAGCTTAATGGATGCTGGTGTGCCATTGAAAGCGCCTGTAAGTGGTATCGCTATGGGACTGATCACGGAAACGGATGAAGAGACTGGAAAGATTAGCAACTATCAAATATTGACAGATATCATGGGTACGGAAGACTTTACCGGTGATATGGACTTCAAGGTAGCGGGAACAAAGAAGGGCGTAACAGCTATCCAGCTCGACATTAAGATCAAAGGGTTGACATTGCAGATCATCAAAGAGACAATTACACAAGCAAATGTCGGTCGCAATGAGATTCTGGACTTTATGCTTGAGACTCTTGCAGAGCCAAGAGCTCAGCTTTCTGAATATGCACCAAAGATCGTTTCATTTAAGGTGCCTGCTGACAAGGTAAAGGTCGTTATCGGAAAATGAGGCGAAACTATTGATGAGATCATCGAAGAAACTGGCGTAAAAATTGACTTTGAAGATGATGGCACGTGTTTCATCACGAGTAGAGACCAAGCAATGATCGACAGAGCAAAAGAGATTATCCTCGATATCGCAGTGTGACCGGAAGTGGGTTCTACCCATGAAGGAAAGATCACTCGCGTGGAAGACTATGGTGTCTTTGTTGCTATCAGCAAGCGAAGATCTGGGCTCCTCCATGTGAAACAGATGGGTGGTCAGAACATTACTGCACAGCAAATTCATGCAGCATACAAAGTCGGAGATAAGATCAAAGTGAAGATATTGGAGATCGATAAAGAAGGAAGATTGAATCTTGGGAAGGTCCTCTAAGAAAAATCTATAACATAATAAAAACAGCCTCTACCAAGGCTGTTTTTTCTCTATACACTTATAATATTTTGTTGTCGAATACACTGCGTGAGAAATAATCTATATACAAACAACTCTGGTATCATCGACCCGAGGGACCCGATTTATCGGGAAGGGAGATGACATTCATGAGTTGTATTAGCGCAAAACGCTGTATTCGACTAGATGTTTTTGCCTACTTTTTGCAGCAATACCAAAAAGTAGGAGAAAGAGAAAAGAAATTATCTCAACTGTATCAACTCATACTTCCCATCCGAGTAACTTACTAGTCACTGCTTATTTCCACAGACGACATCTCCTTTTACAGGAGCCAGTGGCTTGCACGATGAGTAGTCATCATTACATGATAGCAGCTGATCAGCTATCTGCAAAAACGATACCTCTTCAAAGCTGAAAGCGCTCTGAATTGGGTTTGAGAACACTAGTTCTCCAATGCTGTTTTTACCATACTCTATTGCCGTGATTGGCTTACAAACTGAGCGGAATGCAGCTGCCACATACGGTTTTGTCCCTTCATAGCGCACATATGCATCAGTATACAGCTGATTATTTTCATAACAGAGCGTCTCCTCTTCTCCGTTAAAGTGAACCTGATAACATCATGGCTCGATATTATAGAAGTTTATTTTATGATCCGTTGGTTCATAGACATTTCCATTTATCACAATTGCGTTGTCATCAGAAAAGAAACTCATACTGACAAACACATTTTGCGTCACAAATGATTTCGTATTGTTGTCGAACCTATAACCATACACCACGAACAGGAAAATGAATGCCATGATAAAGGCAAAGACAATCAATTTTACTGCTACTCTAATAGGTATTCCAATCATATTATCTCAAAAAATTATTTAACATCCAATATCTTCACCTCATATCTTCCAATATCCGCTCTCACTCTTACTACATCGCCTTTCTTTTTACCCTTGATAGCTGAACCAAGAGGTGACTCAAATGAGAGTGTACCCTTCAGTACATCTACCTCACCGCTACCAACAATCGTATACTCATATACTTTCTTACTCTCCACGAGCTCAAGCTTCACTTTTGAACCATAACGAATGTCCTTGCTCTTCCCCTTGTCATCTTCAATAATCTGCACATCAGCTAAGAAAGCTTCAATCTCTGCAATACGAGATTCAATTAGTTCTTTTTCTGAGATAGCTGTATCGTACTCTGAGTTTTCCGAGATATCTCCCTGTCCAATTGCTTCTTTCAGTCTTTCTAGTGCTGCAGGCAATTCCTCATTTTTCAGTCTGTTTAACTCGGCAAGTAGGTTATCATAACCCTCTTTCGTCAAAAAATTTACATTATCATTCATCCGTTATGTATAGGTGTAAACAAAATAAAGCTCTGCAGTAATGACTGCAAAAAATATATGATAAAATCTCTTTCTTGCAACTATTTTTCCCTATCCCATAGGTTTGACATTTTCTGTCTTATCTTTGGGAATGTTTTTTGCTCTGTCTTTTTCGTCTGCAATTTGTTCCTTAAGATGATCAAATGCATGGTTGACCAAATCGTGAACATTTTCAAACATTTCTCTTTTGTACGGCGTATATTCTTTCCCATCAAGGATAAAGATAAACGTACCGTCATACCTACCATCTTCGTGTCTCGCGATCTTTACATCAATCGTGATGCGCACATCTTCATGACTTAAAATCTTCTTAAAGTAGGCATCCATTTTGGTATCCACATTGTCTTGTACGTACATTTTGATACTTGCTTCAACTTGTGGATCCGTGTCCTTCAGATAATAATGAACATCAATGTTTTTGTGCATTTTACCGTAGGTTACGAGGTAAAACTTCACGTACCTGAAATATATCTATTATGCTCGAAAAATCAATTGTTTCTTGGAATTGTACTTACAGAGATTTTCCCTATAAGTGAGGCATGAATCTCTTCAGATGACTCAATAGATTATTGGGTAAAATCGCCCAATGAGGCATATGGCTCTATCAAAAAACACTATCACCCGACAAAGGAGTTCCTTCTTTGTGGCTCAAAGGGAAAATCTGTGCTCATGAGCCACACTGCAGTGCGTATGGGAAAGAATGTTTTGAAAGATATGGCTTTTGGCCATGATTTTTGTATACTGTCGATCGTGTTAGTTCGTGTACCCCAAGAAATATGAAGCACTATGATCCTCCATGTTATAAAGTAGTTTTTTTCTCTTCAGCACCTATCTGAGTGCCATTTTTAGAGCAACTAGCGAAAGATAAAAGATTTGAAATAGCAGGTGTAGTAACGGCTCCTGATAAGCCAGTTGGACGTGGATTAGAAGTAAAGCCGAATGTGGTGAAAGAGGCTGCTCAATGATTGAATATAGAAACAATTCTCACTCCTGAAAAAATCAATCCGGAGAAATCTGATGAGTGAAAAGAGTTTGCGGATCAGCTAAAAGCACTTGATGCGGACTTTTTTGTCGTTATCGCTTATGGGAAGATTATGCCGAAATCGATATTGAACATCCCCAAGATTGGACCAATTAATGTACATGGTTCACTGCTACCAAAATATCGTGGTGCATCACCTATTCAGTCAGTTCTCCTCAATGATGACAGTATGACGGGAATAACTATCATGTATATGGACGAGAAGATGGATGAAGGAGATGAGATCGCGAAGCGAGCATTTTCTATTGATTTCTCGTGGACGACAAAAGATATTATAGACAAGATGATGCAGTCAGGGCCAGAGTTCCTCTGCAATTCACTCTGGGACTTCGGAAAAGAACATCTGAGTAGGAAGCCTCAAGATCATGACCATGCAACCTACTGCACAAAAATCGCCAAAGAAGACGGAGAAATAGACCCGCGGAAGGATAATCTCCAAAAAATATATAGCAAATATCGCGCCTATTACTTACGACCGAAAGTTTACTTTGTACACAAAGGAAAAAGAGTCGTTGTTGAATCACTTGTTATCGACAAAAAAACATTTGATCCTGACGCACAGATGATTGATAAGAACAATGATCTACACTCCTCTATCCTCGAATGCAAAGTAAAACCAGAAGGAAAGAAAGCGATGGGTTGGAGTGAATTTGAGAGGGGGTATATAAGTAAAAAAACCTAGCGACGCTAGGTTTTTTTATTCATCTCATAATCATTTCCTCTACTCTGCCATCCTCTTCATCATGAGCATAGCTCGACCTCTGAGAAGTGGAATACTTAAATCGGTAGTCACCGTAATCACTCCATCTTGTTGTAACGCCTCTACATGCTTGCAATACCAACACGCAGTACTGTTATTCGCATCTCCATAGAGGATTCTTGAAAGCATAGTCGCAAGTTGCGCCTTATCTAATAACCCAGCTGGATTGAACATTTCTGCCGGCGTTCCATCTCCTTTAAGTCACATAATCCCAAGCTGACAAGCCATACTAGCATATTGTTTCATCTCTGCATTGCTTACATCCATATCAGCAAACACACACGTCCTTGTAACATCTGGCTGTTTATTTAACACATTCATTGCAAAGTTAACTATCATTTTTGCCGCCTCTCATCTTGTGAGATGATTATTTGTGCGGGCCTTTTGACATGTATCCATGGTCGTAACACTATTTTTGCGTGCAAAAAGGTATGCTTCGTGTGTCTCTTCATCTTCACACGTATCCACGTTCATCCATGTTGAGAGCATCGGATCAACATCTTTCACCTCATTTCTCTCATGAGCATCAATGCTATCACCATCAGTTTCAACAAGCTCGTTATTCTCTCTTGCCGTTTCCGAATTTGACATCAAAGCATTTCCTGTTGTATCCTGCTTTATCTGTGCTGAAATACCTCCATTGTTAAGAGATAAACCCGCACACAATCCATCATACTGTGTTGGTGACATATCTCCATTGGGACAGTTATCCACCGGTAATATTGTTCTTTTTTGTCCACCGAAGCCTCTGAACCCTCGGTTTGGATCCGTATTTTGAAGGAACCATAGAGTGTTCAAATCTAAATTGGTCGGCGACAAGTTTGTACCATCAAAATTTGATACAAGCAACCCCGAGTAGTTCCCGTGAGTAGTGATGGCAAATCATGTCAGTGGCGTGTTTGTCATATTTAGCCTTCCAAGACCTGTATTATATGTTATATCAATATAGGATATCCCTGCTCCGCTCAAATATATGTTCTGTAGGCTATTATAGCCTGAAAATGATAAATGGCCCGAATAAGGGGTTTGCGTCATATTGAAAGTGACTAGCCCTGTATTATTTGAGAAATCAAGCGATGTAATGGCATTCCCCCTTAAAGTAAGCCCTCTCAGGGACCTTTGCAAAGAAATATCGATACTTGTAAGCCAATTATTCCCCAAATCAATATGCAATAATCATGTCAATTGCGATAAGTTTACCGACGATATATAATTTGCACCCAAAGATAGTACCGTTAAATGTGGTAGATATAATAATCATGTCATAATAGACCCACTCAGACTATTATCGTAGAGATACAACTCAGTAATATGTCCTGATCAACTACTTAAGGGATTCTGAAAAGCATCTCGGAAAAGACTGTGATTACCATTTGCTCCCGCCCATAATCCTAGATCCGTATGTAAAAACCGATTCGTATCTTCTCACCAATTTGCCCCATTTGTTTCCTGATATAGCCATGCTAATCCTACGCACTCCTCATATGTAATAGCTATCGCTCCAGAATTATTCATACACCAATCAAAATTAGCTCACACGCCAACATGAATTGCTGCAAATACACTGCTAGAACCTAAAAGAACTCATCCAATGATGAGTGAAAAAATCCATTTTTTGATGCGCTGCATCTCTATTATTGAAAGGATAAAGAGTTACTCCCCAGCAATATAGGTTATTAATGACTAATTGCAATTAATTTATCCTTGCGTTATCAGTGATTCATGATGCAGTATTTTGCAAAAAGGTATCGTTTTCTGTATACTAAGTATGTCATTTATATATCATACACATGATGGACCACAACAAAACCCTACCCGTCTTAATCGACTGTGATCCAGGTGCTGATGATGTTTTCGCACTTCTTTGGATTTTGATCAACCATAAATTTTCACACCTTCCGATGAAACTTGTCGGTATCACTACTGCTTGAGGAAATGTAGCAGCAGATAAGACCTATGCAAATGCACTCAGGATGTGCCAATTCGTGGGTGCGACGGACATCCCAGTTGGGAAAGATCATAGACAGATAGAATCACAAGATGCAAGCCACATCCACGGAGAAGACGGCATCGGCAATCTTTCTTCTATGCTACCAGAAGTGCAGCTTCCTGCCGAAGAGAAAGACAGTGTAGAGATGATCGTCGAAGCCATCAAGCAGTATGGCAATGAACTTGTCATCCTTGTGACAGGGCCTATGACCAATATTGCACTTGCGGAGGAACGCGAACCAGGTATCCTCTCACAGTGTAAAAAAATCATAGCTATGGGTGGAGCCGTACAGGTCAACGGAAATATTACTCCTGTCGCTGAGTTTAACATCGCTTACGATGCAGAGAGCGCAGCTAAGGTATTTAATGCAACCAAAAATATTGTCCTCATCCCTCTCGACCTTACCACACAGATGGTATTTACCGACGAGGACATGGAAAACTCTTTCAAAAATATTAATCATTCAACAAAACAAGAGTTCATGCGTGAACTTACCAAATTCACGACAAAAACAAACATGATGTTCAGAGAGACTGCCTACGACAAAGGATTTTATGTGCATGACGCACACACGGTCGGCATGCTCCTCTACCCACATATCTACAAAGGATCTTTCTATGATGTCCATGTAGAGACAAAAGGTGAGCTTACCAAGTGAGAAACAGTTGTTGATGTCCGCAATCATGCAAGAACAGAAGTAAACAGCTTCATTGCAACAGAATTCAACAAGAACCTTTTTCTTGAAGCAATCACGGAAGACTTTAAGCAGTTTGATTTTGGAGAGTAAACTTAGATCAGAATCAGTTTTCAATAAACAAAAAAAGCAGCGGATATCCGCTGCTTTATCAAATATAGTACAATAGTTTTACGCTGCCTCAGCCCAGGCATGATAGATAGTTTGAATACCACATGTCATCACCTTAAAGTTTCGCTGTTTCAGCAAATCTCTTACGAAACGACTATAGCAGAGAAACACCTCTCCTTTTTGTCGATAATGATCAACAATTGCAGGATAGATAGATGCTATCTCTTCAAGGGCTGCACAGACAGACTCCAATGTCATATCATCTGCAGGTCTCATGACAGTTACCTCATGTACCCGCTGAAATAGCGATGACGATGGTCGATTGACTGCGAGGAGTGGTAAACTCCAAAGTAAATAGTTCTTCTCTCTTTTCATAATGGTTTATTTTGGGGTTTTGTTAACAAGACATCCAAATATATAATTAAAATATATCTTGATGCGAACTCTTTTATAGGGTTTTTCCCTATCGTCTCTGAAGCCAAATCCATATACACGATTGACAAGCAACAGAGGAAAGAACGTAATAAGCCACAGCAGAATAAGAATAAATCCTATCGGTGGCGACAATAGTGGTGATACATACCATCTCAATGTCGTCTGCCTTCTGGGCACAGACTCATGAGTGTACCAAACTTTTTTCTTTTTGTGTCCCATAGGCAAATGTGATATTTTGTTGTTATTTATTCAATGTATTATAATTCTTATATTCTATAAGTCAATATTTTGTCTTTTACCTCATTTATGTAACAACTACAAACAATACTAATACGATTAGTGCTAGTATCATAAGCAAAATCTGTCTTCTAGAAAGCTTATCATTGAGAAATATTCGGCAAAGCACTGCCGCAGTGATGATAGAAAAGAGTTTCACAAAATTAATAAGATTTGCTGGGTTTGTATCATATGCATAGTAGTGAAGCGATCCTGCTGTAGCACCACACAGCCCTATCGTTGCAAACACCATAGCCTCACGTCTCGTTATGTTTCTTTTTAGGCCACTCCATGATCATCTGTCACCAGTGAAATACCAGAGCAATCCAATGATCAATGTACATATCTCGACCAGTACAACTACCTGTAGTGGCTCAATATGTCCTCCCTTGATAAGATAGTTGTTTCCTGTGACAAAGTACGCACTACAAAGTGATGCTCAAAGTGCGTAGAGCGTATCTGCATTGATAAAATGCGTATGCTTAATGTCTTTGTCACTACGATGGATAATAAATTGCATGAGTACGAGGAAAAATACTACTGCTATAGCTATCTTCAGAGGACTCAATGCCTCCACTCCAGGGAAAAGCCACACATTGACGAAGTACATGAGGAACACATTGACACTCATGATGATAAGAACTACTCATCCGTGCATGTGTTTATATGCCTTGAAGATGAGTGTCATAGCCACATATCATGCGATACAGATTGTTGCAAAAAGAAGCCACTGCATCACTCACATAGATGGAAAGAAAGCTGACTTGGTGGTATACATCCATACAGAAACGAAAAGCAGTCACCATAGTGCCGCGAAGCCAAACTGATAGACCAATGCCAAAAATCTGTCATCATAGTGCATACTTTCTTTCTTCTGCAATGTGACTGACAGTCCAGAAATGATGGTTGCGATACAGGCGCCAATTATTCCCCAGTTCATGGTAGCAAAATGTACTATAAAAGCCTGTCTCTATTATACTTTTCAAGCCTCATTCTGTCAAAAAAACAGGCTTTTTTGATAGCCTGTTCTTCTGTGTAATTAATATGGAATCTAAGGGTTACATGGCAACATACCCACCGTCGATACTCACAAGAGAGCCTGTCATAAACCCAGGCTTATCAGAAAGGAGAAACACAACAGTCTCTGCAACCTCTTCTGGTGTTCCTAGTCTTTCTAAGGGCTGTGCTTTTTCGAGGAAAGCAACTCCCTTTTCCATATCGCCACCAAAATTTTCTTCTGCAAATCCTTTCATGGCGCCTCTTGCTAGTGGGGTATCTATGGTCCCTGGACAGACACAATTCACACGAATATTATCTTTTGCATAGTCTATGGCTGTACTTTTTGTCAGCTGTCATACTGCTCCTTTCGCAGCACCATATGCTGAAGACTTACCTTTACCAATAAGGCATTGATCTGACCCCATGATAACAATGCTTCATTTCCCATTTTTCTGAAGGTGAGGTATTCCATATTTCAGTGTTAAAAAGACTCCTTCTACGTCTACTGCAAACATTTTTCTTCGATCTTCAAGCGAAGTATCAACAATTGTTCCTACTTTATGAATGCCCGCATTAGCAAAAATACTATCAAGCTTTCCAAACTGTTTCACACACTCCTCTATCTGTTCTTTCAACTTTCCCTCATCGGTCACATCTCACTCTAAAAACAACAAATCATCTATATTATATCATGCTTTAACCGCCTCTCACCCTACTTTATCTGCTTCCTCTTTCTTTCTTCACGTAAAGCATACTTTTGCTCCCTCACGGAGCGCAGCAAGCACTGTTGCCTTCCCTATACCACTGGTACCACCAGTAATAAAAACTACTTTATCCTGCAATAACATAGTGTCTTTCTCATAAGAAGTAAATTATATTTTCTCTTCATAATTATCGGATAGATAACGAAACCAAGGACTTGTCTTAGGCACTATCACCTCATCAATATAATATCACTTTTCAAATCCTCACTCCTTTTTTCTCTTTTTAGTTTGCATCTCCTGCAAGATTCTACGATCTATACTCTTTGCCTTAATAATCTCATTTACTGACATCTGATGATTCATATTGTGGAGAATTTCATCTATATCATAAGAAGTATCGCTATCCCCTTGTGCTGCCATTCGTGCTTCCACTACCTCTTTCAGATCTGCAAGCTCTGCAATGATCTCTTCTTGTGTCTTATTGATCACCTTTTCAAGTTCATCAAGCTCCTCCACTGCCTTTGTTGCCAAGGCTTGAAGAAGTTCCTCTCCGACCAACATGGTAGGGTCTACCTTGCAACCCTCGCTTTTCATCAGATCGGGAATTTTATCTCTCACCAACTTATTGAAGACGAATGTTTTCGGCATGTGTCATACTCTTTATGAGTAAACAGCAATATAGTATGCTATCCTTATGGCAATGCAAGTCTATACACCAAGTTTCTCTTGTAGCTTCTCTTTCACTATATCTCCCCTTGCTTTACCACCCAAAGCTTTCATAACACCTCCTACAAGTACATTAATCTTTCACTCATCACCATTTTTTACTTGTTCAACAATGTCAGCATTTTCCTCTATCACTTGAGCAATAGTCTCTTCCAACAATCACATATCTATCTTTTCCTCTACGAAAACAGTTTTCACATCTACCTTTTTCTCTTTCATAAACTGCTGCATAGCCTTCTTCAAAAGTCATCCTGAAAAATCTCATTTTTTATAATATGATAATATTTCGCCCAGTGGGGCGATATTCTCTTCAGTATAGTCGTCCTCCTGGAAGTAGTTAAGGAGCGTCTTTGTAGTCAGCCCAAGATCGTCTACCTCTTTATTGAGAGAAAATAGTATATGTGCTTTGTGTGGATCTGCTGAGAAAAACTTTGCATCCTTTGGATGAATACCAGCTTTGATGATAGGATCTTCGATCTGGAACGGTAGTGTGTCAGTATTGATTTTTAGCTCTTTTGCCAGATGACTAATGTCGATAGCTGGGATGTCTGGCTCTTTGATATACCTGTAGTCCTGGGCGTTTTCTTTGTTTCTCATCACTTTGATTTGCTTCTCTTTTACATCCCAAAGAGCTGTAACCTGCTCCTGCTTCGGCTCATTGTGTTCTTCCCAGTATGAAAGCTGTGCGTCAAGCTCTACACTCAGTGCGTCTTTTGCAAATTTGAACGAATTGATGTTCTTCACTTCTGTTCTTGGATTGAGATCATTTGTTCCTTTCTTTCTGAGAGAGAGACTGAGATCGGATCTGATGTGTCCCTTCTCCATGTCTGCATCAGACACATGGAGAGCTCTGACTGTTTTTTGCAGATATTCGAAATAGATGCTCATATCATCGATACTGCGGATAGACGGTGTCGTAACGATCTCTACGAGTGCTCTTCCAGATCTATTGAAGTCGAGAAGACTATGATCTCCCTCATGAAGGAATTTTCCCGTGTCCTCTTCGAGGTGAATATGATCAATTTGCACGGTAAATGTGCTACCGTCGAGTCTGTAGCAGGTCAACTCTCCTCATACGACGATAGGATTTTCCAACTGCGTGATCTGGTAGCCTTTCGGCAGGTCCGGGTACTCATAGTGTTTTCTATCCCAATCGATAATAGGCGTTATCTGGCCGTGGATAGCTACTCATAGCTCGACCGTCTTTTTGATAGCCTCTTGATTTGGGCGAGGCAGGATGCCGAGCTGGCCAGTACAGAGCGGACAGATATAGATATTTGGCTGATCGGTGTCTTCATTTTTACAAGCACAAAACATCTTGCTCTTTGTATTGAGCTCTACGTGCGTTTCGAGACCGATGACGACCTCTAAACCTAACTGTTCCAATCTTTCTTCCAACGTAGCCATAGTGAGTATATACATGAGTAAGTAATTGCTAGTAGTCGTATTATGAAGTGTGTTGTCTACGAGTTCATCATCTCTTCGATACGTTTTCCTATTTGGATAAGATCCATATCTGTCCCATAATCCCCAGTGATTTGCATACCTGTCGGCAAGTTTCATGGAATCGTGAGGGTCGGTAGTTTCCCGAGACTGAAGCCTACTGTATAGACGTCGGACATATACATTGTGACTGGATCGTCCATCACCTGTCCTATCTTTGGTACTTTATTTGGCGTGACTGGCGAGATGATAATATCGACCTTCGCAAAATCCTCCGTAAATTTTTGGATAAGTTGATTTCTCGCGATGAGTGCCTTTTGATAATATTTGTCCAAAAATCCTTGTGACAGCACCTGATTTCCCACAACAATCCTTCTTTGTGTCTCAGAAGAAAATCATTTACCTCTTGATTCGAGATAGAGAGAGACAAGGTCGTTTCACTCTACTCTATGACCATATTTGATACCGTCGATGCGCGAAAGGTTTGAGGAAGTCTCTGCCATCGTGATCGTATAGTATGTTGCGACAAGAAGCTCATCATCAAAAAATGGTAGTTCTACAAGCTCTGCTCACTTCTGTCTCAAGAGATCAAACATAGTGGTGAATGCTTGTTTAATGTCTGCATCAAGTGCTTTACTTTCAAAAAATGACTTATAATATCAGATTTTGAGCGATTTTTTTTCGGTAGCTGCTGAAATTCTCTTCTCCTCATAAGCGAGTGTTGCCAGATCATGACTATCCTTCCCTGCTATGGTCTGCAAGATAACTTCTAAATCCTCTGGACTATTGGCAATCGGCCCGATCGTATCCAGCGACGATGCATAAGCCATACAGCCGTATCTAGAAACCATACCGTAGGATACTTTGTGTCAGTACACCTTGTTGTACCCTGCAGGCTGTCTGATCGAACCACCTGTGTCCTCACCAAGTGAAAATACTGTTACACCGGCTGCAACATTTGCAGCGCTTCCACCGCTTGAGCCTCCAGCAACAAGCGTTTGATCCACAGCATTTTTCGTAGCACCATGCATCGTATTTTCTGTTGAACTTCCATGTCAGAAGGCGTCACAGTTTTCTTTCACGATAAGTATCGCGCCTGCTTCCTGTAGTCTTTCTATAGCTGTAGCCGTATATGGAGAGATATAATCTTCCAATATCTGTGCGGCCCCAGTTGCCACTGTTCCCTCTACGAGAAATGTATCTTTCGCGCCAAAAGGAATCCCCTCGAGAAGTCCAATTTCTTCTTTTCTTTGTAACTTCTGATCAACCTCTCTTGCCTGCTCTAACGCTTGCTCCTTAAATATACGGACATTCGCATTGAGCTCATTTTTCTCAGCAAACGATATTCTTTCTGCGACCAAACTCTCACAAGTATATTTTCTTGCAATAAGATCGTCGTGTATCTGCTGTATAGTAAGATGTGTCATCTCTCGTTGTAATAAGTAATTAGACCACTTTTGGCACTTTTAAATAATCTCCCACTCTTTGTGGAAAATTCTCTCTAATGGCAGCAATATTCTCAAAATCTTCTATCTTATCCTCCCTAAGCTCTGAGAAATCCAACGTACGTCTCTCTATCTTCATGTCTTCCTTTCCTATCGCATTGTCCAATACATTAAAAAAATCTAGGATAGCACTATCCTCTTTCGCATTCTTAATCTTTGCTAACTGTTCGAGTGAAAACATTATCGTTTACATATAACATGCAAAATAGCTTATATATAGTGCCATATTAGTAAAACTAGTCTGAATTACAACAGAGGAAACGTATTTTTTGTTGCTCGCTTCTTATTGACATGTTTGTTTTTATATATAAAATACTCGTATAAACAAAATCGTTCAAAAAAACTAAAAAGTACACTACAATGAAAATGCAAAACATCAGCGCCATGTGGCGCACGAAATTGATCATTATCATAATGTTGTCATCTATTGGCTTCATTGGCTGTACAGGCTCCTCAAATTCTGAAACTCCTGTACGACAGAGAACACAAACGCAGCACTCTTCAGGCACTCCTCCTGCAAAAACACCTGCAGAAATACGTTCAGACTCTCTGGCACGTATTGATGAGCAAGAGCAACGCACGAGAGACAGCGTCATTCGTAATGTAAGCGTTGGTGATATTATCATCAAGCCCGATAACAGCTACACGCTCAGCGAGCGCCTTGACTACGATCACGTATTACCCCTGCATGAGATATATACTTACTTCACACAGGGTGATATACTGAGTGTTCAGCGCTATACACAAGGAGATATACTCAGTGTTCAGCACTATCAGTTTAGGCTCTGGCAAGTAAAGGGAAAGTTCTTAGCTGCAATTGGTTACCGTGGTAACAGTACGGATGCCTGGGCTAGCTCACTCAACGAAGCACTCAAACTATTTGAGCCAGCTCTCACATCAACAGACAAAAAACTCATCAGAGGTAGTCTGGAAGAACACTCTATGCTCATGGGCAATCTTGCCAAACTTTCAGATGCAGATATGAATAAACTCATATCTATCATGGATACTATTGTCAGTAAACAAAATGACAATGGCTCATGGGTTACTTCTGGAGAAGGAGACAGTTTATTGATGATACAACACACTCTCCTCTCCAAAGTCTGGAAGATGCCTAAACTAGTAAAAGGAGAAGGCTACTACGGTGAAACGAACTGTCACTACTTGGGTCAATACACCAAAGAGTACTACGGTGGCCGCATCTGGAACACAAGGTATTTAAACCGATTCCAGTTTGCAGCAGGATTTTTCCATCGTAGGTGCATAGATGCCGTAGCTCATACAGCAGCAGAGAGAAAGACCGTCGGCAAAAAAATTGCAGAACTTATGAAGGACGCCGCAAGCAAGCTGACAGATGATGTGTAATGATTTTACAACAAACTATTGAATAGCCCCCGTATATCGTGGGGCTTTTCCTTTATGTTTTTTATTTGCTTTTGTTTTCGCAACTATTATAAAATAATATCTTTTTTATAATGTATGATAGACACATGGAAGAAAATATGATTTTTGTTTTTTGGTTGGCCTTGATTATTCTCTTTTTCGTTGCGGGACGAAAAATCTATGCTAAGGCTGGAAAACCTGGACGAGCAAGCATTATCCCTATCTATAATGCGTACACATGGATGCAAATTGCAGGAAGAAAATGACGAGAATTTCTTCTCCTTCTAGTACCTATCTACAATATCTATTTGACGTTTGTCATCAACATTGCTATCGCAAAAAAGTTCTGAAAAAGCACAGCATTTGGTATAGGATTAGTATTCTTATCACCGATATTCATCCTTATTCTTGCTTTTGGAAAAGCATCGTATAACCCATCTGCTTAGCTTTAAGAAGCAACATGAAAGCTCTTCAGTGAGCTTTTTTATTTTTCTCACTTTCTGCATGAAAAAAGGTATTCTCTTTGTCTGTTCCCTCCTTCTATGAGGGTTGAACATCCTACCAGTGTTTGCACAAGACACGATAGAGATGATGGATCCACCAGCATTGACCGACTACGTAACAGACTTTTCAAATGTACTAGATAGCGATACACTCAATGCTCTCAATAGTCGTGCCGCTCTCTATGAGCAAGAACATGGGCCACAAATTGTCACTGTGCTTTTCCCTCATCGTCAAGGATATGATCTTTTTAGCATAGCACTTAATATCTTCAATAGTAATGGTATTGGAAGTGCAGAAAAAAATGACGGGCTATTGTTGGTGATAGCTACTGAAGAGAAAAAGATCCGTATCATGGTAGGATATGGCCTCGAGTCACAGATACCTGACCTACTCGCGAGTGATATCATAGAAAAAGATGTGAGACCTCTTGTCAATCAGTGAGACTTTAGTGGAGCGGTAAAAGCATTTTATGATAGAGCGACAACAGCCATAGCTACCAATGAAGGAGCGCGTTTTCAAGAAAGAGATAGATCTATTTCATTGAGTGATACAGAGCTACTGATCAACATCATCTTGGCAATTATCGTCTTTGCTATTGACGCTGCTTATGCAAGAAAAGCAAAAAAATTAGCAAAGATCAGGAAAGAAAACAAGGAGAAAAACAAAGACCAAAAGATAAAAAAACTTGTACCACGGCCAGTCATTCTCCTCTTTGTTTTTCATACCAGTGTGATATTTTGATTTATCATGCCCATATGAGGCAGCTACATAGGTTCCTATCTCTTCGGACCAGCGGCCGCAGCATGGATAGGCATCATCGTTTTTGCCAGATGGATTGGCGTCGGAGGTAGCAGGCGCTGATGATCATCAAGCAGTAGTTCGGGATGACGATCAAGTTCAAGCTCCTCAAGCAGTAGCAGCAGTTTTTCATGATGAGGTGGTTCTTCAGGTGGTGGATGAGCTGGAGATTAGATACAAAATATATTTTGTATACAACATTTCGTTGTATTATAATAAGAAATCTATACGAATAGGTTGATATAAGGTTTAGTTGAGCTTCAAACACACAGATGAAACAAAAAAGAGTATTTTCTTTTACGTTGATAGAGATGCTGATAGTCATTGTGATTATCGGTATTTTGGCGGCTGCTCTCGTGCCGAGACTCGCGGACGTTCAGGGAAGAGCACGTAACGTGCAGAGAAAAGCAGATATCGCTACGCTTACCAATGGGATAAAGATCTACTACTCTGACTATGGGAATTATCCAAGAGGACTCGGACATATGGTGACGGGAAACATTATGACGTCACTACCAAAAGACCCTCAGATGTCTCAGAGACATCCTTGTTCTTGGTGGCCTGAAGGATGGTGAACTGGCGCACTTGCAGACTGATACTACTTCACTTCTGGATTTTACAATGACTCATATAATTGTGGTAGTGCGATTGAAAATTGTAGCTCTGCACACTACTGATATCTCTATATTAGTTGTGCAGCCAATCCGACCAACTGTAAATTTGCAGGAGTCTGAGCTATGATGGAAAATGATGGCTCTATCAATTCATATGGCGGCACTGTGAGTACAGGCGCATATTATGCATGTAACCGAGGTAACAACTACGCAGAACGATGACGATACACTCCTTATGGAAAATACTATGCTCGACAACTTGTCATGGGTGAAATGGCATGAGGATTAAACAGTAAGGGGAAACTATTTCTTCGTGTCTTTGTCAATGGAGATGTGAGGTATTAAAATATTTTACCGTACTGATATCATAAAATGCCAAACATAATCCCTAACTATTTTCTCTCTACATTACAATCTCGCTTTGAAAAACACATGCATCGTCACAAAGGTATGGCGTGGAAGAAAGTGCAGGCGAAGTTAGAGACAAATAGTAAAAAGCTTGAGACTCTTTTTGCCATGGAAGAGACTGGTGGAGAACCAGATGTTATTGGGTACGACAAAAAGAGTGATGAGTATATTTTTTGTGACTGCTCTGCTGAGAGTCCGAAAGGACGTAGGAGTCTTTGCTATGATGAAGCTGCTCTCAAGTCAAGAAAAGAACACAAGCCCAAAGACAGCGCTCTGAATATGGCAAAAAAAATGTGAATTGAGATCTTAGATGAAGAACAATACAGATACTTACAGGAACTCTGAGAGTTTGATCTGAAAACATCGAGTTGGATCAAAACCCCTGCTGAAATAAGAAAGCTTGGATGAGCAATTTTCTGTGATCGTCGTTATGACACAGTTTTCACCTATCACAACGGCGCAGAGTCTTACTATGCTTCTAGAGGATTTCGCGGCATAGTGAGAATATAGATTGAAACAATTTACTTATGAGATAGCTCCATGCAAAACACCAAAATCTTTACGATGCCATTTGCCAAAGTCTATCCGATGTATATCCAGAAGGCAGAAAAGAAAGGACGTACTAAAGACGAAGTCGATATCATTATTTGTTGGCTAACAGGATACACCAAGAAACAACTTGAGAAACAAATCAAACAACAAAATGATTTTCAAACTTTCTTTGCCGAAGCACCATCACTGAATCCAAATGTTTCAAAAATTACTGGCGTCATTTGTGGTTATCGCGTAGAGGATATACAAGATCCACTGATGCAAAAAATTCGTTATTTAGATAAGCTTATTGACGAGTTAGCTAAGTGAAAAGCGATGGAAAAAATTTTGAGAGAATAGATATGCTCCATTGATACTATCTATGTTTTCCCCACTCACGATGAATCAATGCCTCTAGCTCTTTAAAGTTTATTTTCAAAGCCCCAGAGGTCATGGTAAGTGGAGATCCACACATCTCATAGTTTTGTTTCATGATATATTTAGTAACCGCTCCTTTGACACGAGAGAGATATTTAGTAGGATTATCTGTATGTAAGATAAGAAATTTTGTAGATGATATTTTTCCTGTTTCTATGTGAGTAATATCCTTCCACTCTATGAGTCATAGTTTTATAGGACCTGAATTATCAACGATGCCATTTTCATCTATGATCAAGCCAGGCCTCCTATCGATAAGTTTTCTGAGGGCAAGAAGTGAAAAGACGAAGAAAATCACAACGCATATCAGCAATACAAACCTAACAACTTCAGCATCTACATAGGGAAATGGGGCAGACATTTCCATGACTACAACCCCTACTATGGCGATGATAACAGACGCTACAAATGCAAATAGACTCTTTCTTTTGCTCAATGAAATTTCAATCTTTTTAGTCATGCTGGTCTTTAATCTGTAGTAAAATATTAGTCTAATAAAGACAGTGTAGCAAAAAAGCATCGTATTGAAAGTAATTTGCTTGGAGATTGCGGGACAGTTTTACAACAGTTTTACAACAGTTTTATAGGCAATAAGCCAGCTTCACACAATGCAAATGGAACTGAATATAGACTCCTTGAAAAGATAGTTCATTTCTCTATACTGCGTGAGATGAACTACATCAAAAATCTTCTAGCTGGTATGATACTATTCGTCTATGCTTTTTGAGCATCGACTCTTTCTCACATGATCGCAATGGATCATGAGAGTGGGAAACAAACTGTGCAGTGTCACACCCCTGCCCATGACAAGGTAGATACTGACAGGCAGTGTATGCAAGTATGCGATTACATAGAAGAAAATAAATTATCGATTACTGCTAACAAACCCATATCGAAAAAAATACATATTCCACTATTTTCTTTTGACCCACCCTCATACCACTCTCTCGAAAACATCATTAAACTAGGACTACTTGATACAGACACCTGATACACGATGGAATTCTACTCTCCAAATCCACCACTCTCCCACATTTTCTCTACGGTACTTATCATATAGGAGGCTGCATAATACTATAAATATATCATTTTTATATATTATTTTTCGTCATGCAGAAAAAAACTCTTATCATAATGTGAATACTCGCTTCTAGTCTCTTACTTGCTGGATGTAGTAGCAAGGCAGCTACCAAAACTGAGGATGTAAAAGCAACTCAAGAAGATTCCCATATGTCTCAACTTATGAGCAGTCAGAACATTAGCGAAGAGATGTTTCTCAGAAATATGATCCCACATCACCAAGAGGCTATCTATACTGCTGGTATCGTTGTCAAAAACAGCACAAATCCTGAAATGATTAAACTTACGCAAAACATCATTGATGCTCAGACCAAAGAAGTTGCTATGATGCAAGGGCGATTGGATGAACGATACTCATGAGGTACAGCACCTATCGTTTATGAAAAGATGATGCCAGCACTGGAAAACTTCACTGGAGACCAACTTGATACAGCTTTCCTGCACGGTATGATCATGCATCACATGGGAGCTATTCATATGGCACAAGGAGTACTCCAAGTATCTCCTAGAACAGAAGTAGATGCCTTGGCTCAAAATATTATCATTAACCAATCTGCCGAAATTAAACTCATGCAGCAGATATGGTGAGATATTAGAAATAAACAGTAAAAAAGAACCTGTCGTAAGACAGGTTTTTCTTTTATGTAAACATGAGGAAAAGCATAGGGATTCACAATATAACCATGAAAAGATCCTCTATAAGCGTGATAGTAGTCATGGGTAGTTTGAAGTAGGTTCCCAGACAAGCGCATTGTATTTTATTTCCTTTTTTAAGTTGTTTGTATACCCCTATCGCTCCAATGATCATGATGATTACCATGAATATATTTGCAATTGCAGAAAGAGAGAAATCATGAGAAAGGATAAATATCAGCCCAAGAGCTATTTCGATGAATGGATAGAAGAACCCATAATTATATCGCTTCTGGGCTATGAGATCATACATGCTGTACGCCTCCACAAATCACCTGAGATCTATGAGTTTCATTAAGCCGAAAACGATAAACCAGAAACCCATCAGATGAGCGATAATTTTAGACAACCCATATGAATCATTCCAACACTGTGCCACAAAAGTAAGGAGAAATACGAGAGCAATAATACATATAAGGGGAAGGAAGTTTTTCCATGTATACTTTTCTGGTAGCTCCTTAGAAAAGGTTGGAGCTTTTTGCTCTGTCGTTCATGGTGTATAATTTTCTAACCTATAGTCACCAATAGTCTCAAGCACTTGATTCATTTCTTCTAGCTGTATATGTTGGTTCATTGTAACTTCTGCGGTAGCGTTCGTCCTATCTATCACCACCTCATCGACATGGTCATGACCCTGCAACGCTTCAGTTATCTTGGCTGCACAAGAATCGCAATGCATGCCAACAACTTTATATGTGTGTTTCATAATCGTCTAGGTTACTAACTAAATATACCCTTATAGTTTCCTTAGCATTAAATACTGAATATGATGCTGGTGAAATCACATTGGTGGGTGCTGATCATCAACAACCTCATACTTACTATACTCTATAGAACAATATTTATCAATAACAGCTAATTCCTCTTCATCATATAAGTTAGTATCTTTCATGGTCTCGTCTTCCTTACGAAAGTAGTTCATGACAATAGTCCCCTTTTCATTTAACATATTACTCAGCAGTTCGAAAAGCTTACCTTGTACATACTCTGGTTTAAGAAAGTTTATGGCATTAAACATCATGATAAGGTCATATTTTTTAGTGTTCTCCTGCAAATATTCATGAATCATTTTTTCATGAAAACTTATATTAGGATGTTGTTTGAGATGAGATGGGAACTGCCATAATTTCATTTTATTAGCATCAACTGCATCTACTTTACAACCATAACTGGCACATAACAAGCTATCTTGTCCTCTGCCCGCTCACAGATCTAGCACAGTAGAAACCTTATGACCTTGTAGAGCTTTTACTATTAGTTCTGATTGATTCATACTATAACCATTAGAAGTAAATTAATCTATTCTACTAGAATCAAAAGTCGTTGCAACAAACAAAAAAATAGCTAATTTTAGCTATCCTAAGCCATTTTTGGAGGCAAAGAGTTTATTTCTGAACTATTTAATATCACAGAAAGAGAATTCAATGAGGAAATGCTGAAACTTTACCACTTTGGCTTAAGTTTGGCAAAAGCAGGCAATCTAAAAAAATACCACAAGTACTCCTCTTTTCTCTCACATGATAGTATATAAACAATATATAGCTAGATTAATAGTATTTAAATTTAGTTATATATTTACATTGCAATAGTAGAATAATTTCTATATATGGGAAATACACTAAATTTGTAGAATATGCATCCAAGTTATCCAGCTCCCAATGGCGCATGTGTCAACAATGGGAACTTTAAAGGGCATGACTACTACTTATATGATGAAAATCCTTTTCCTTCTACTACAGAACCATCAGAAGCAGAAAGGAAGGAAGATAATCGTTTTTATCTGAAAGTAGGGTTAATTGTACTAGGGGTAATGCTTGCAATAGGCAGTATAATTGCCATAGCATTCCCTCTCTCGTAATTGTATTATTGTGGTATTTAAAAGCCTACCGTATCTGGTAGGCTTTTAGCGTATGTTATTATTTACATGCATTTTCAATAATTGAAAATTTCTTGTTTTTACAATCTAATTCGGCTTCAACTCATAAAGGCAGAACAAACATAGGGTCTGTATGTCAAAAGTCCATATTGGTAATTATAGGTAACTTATTAAGTCATAATTCTTTATTAATAATCTTTATCAATTGCTCATCATAGTTTCATTGAATATTTGTTGCATAGTCCATTTGAGCTCTTCCTAGAAGAATACCTTTAATTACATGTAAGATACCTTGTGAGCCTAAGTTTCTTATAATTCTTTCAAAGTGTGTATCTGACATTTTCTCTTCTGAAGGCTCGAGAAAAAGTATCTTATCTTTCCATTCTTCTACAGAAGGTCGGATAGATGTTCATATCATGAAAGGGAATACGTCGATACATCCTCATAGCAGTTTCCCCGTTACTATACCCTCTCCCTGTAACCATCTCCAATTAGAAGCCGGAAGAAGGTTTCTTTTCTTGTTTTGATTTTCTGGATTGTTCCATGGAAGAAATTCATTCGTCCATCATTCTTTATTTGGGGCAATTTCTCCTATAACCTCTGAAGAAAAAATAGTTTTATCGACTGCATCTACCATATATGGGAATAATCATCCATTTTCACCAAACCCCGCCATAATACTCGGTCCATAGAAGGATACAACACCAGCTTTATAGCAAATAAAGTGACTAATAGTAGTATCAGAGTATCCCACAAATACTTTAGGGTTATTTCTTATAACATCAAAATCTATGTATGGAAGTATTCTTATTGATTCTTCTCATCAGATTGTAGAAAATATACCTTTAATGGTCGGGTCTTTAAAAGCATCCATTAAATCTTTAGCTCTTTCTTCTGGATGCGCATATACCCAATTTGGGTCTTGCATAGTATTATTCATTTCTACTACTTCAACTCAGAATTGCTCTGTTAATTGCTTTTTACCAACCATATATCTGTCTGGCACTGCTCATGGACCACCCCAAGAAAGAGATACTGTTGCTACCCTATCTCCTTTTTTTAAATGTTCAGGTTTTATCATTCTTTCTTTTTAGCATTTAAAAAATTAGTTATTGTACTCATTTTCTTATCTACATTATAAGTACTATTGAATTTACATCAATACTGATGAATAGCTCTATAATCAACTTCTATATTTAGATGATTTGCTAGATTTTTAATACTTTCGTCAGAATTCTCAACAACTTTTCCATGTTTCTCAGAGATAATTTGTGAACTTGCGGACCCGACATCAGTTGCAAACACATAACATCAGAAATATAATGCTTCCAAAACAACGCGACAATAGGCTTCTGACCTTGAAGGAATTATGACATAAGCACATTTAACATAGATATCTTGTAATTCTTCAATTGGGAGATAGCCCAAAAAAAACACATTTTTATATAATTTCAATTCTTGTACTAAAATTTCAACTTTTTCATCCAATCATAAGGATGACCCACATATATAGAAATTAAACTTGTTATCCTTTTCATTTAAGGTTTTTACCAGTTCTGCAAATCTATCAAATCATTTCTCATATGATAACCTTCAGACATACAAGATATTATTAGTGTTTTTAGAAGACAATTCATCTGTATTCAAGGGTGGAAGAGAAAGGTCATTATTAATCTCAATAGCTGAACTATTAACCAATAACGTGTCTTCTAATATTATCTTATTCTTACAAATAACTAAGTCTGAGTATTGTTTCGTTTCTAAATCTTTTTGCAGAATAACCTTACTATGAGGCAATTTGAATGTTTCAATTGACTGTAGTTCTTTTTCATTTACATGAATAGTGGAAACTAGTGGTGTTTTAAAGTAATCAGCAAGCATTCTACTTGCATCTATAGTAAACCAAGATGTAGGAGTATGAATAAAGTCAAAAGAAATTACAGACAATCATTGTTTGCGTCTTTCAGAGTTAACTTGGGCTATCTCTAATAAAACATGTTGGAAAAGATTTTGATTATATGCATATAATATCTGTTCTGCTTCAGCATCTGTGCGAGCTTCTACAAAAGCATCATAAAAATCTTTATCAGATGAACCAACTGCTCTTTTGATAGTATAATTATATCCATCAAACGATATAGATTGATTATTATACCAGTTACTAGCGTGAACTAATATTTTACATCATTTATTGAACGCATAAATATCTTCTTGAGTTGTACTATGACCCGTTCATCGCATATTTTTATTGTTTTTAGAAATTTGAGGATATGGAGATTTTTCCTCTAGCAGACAATAATCGAATGTTACGTTAATATAATTATACATTATATACATTCGCAAGTAAATCCGTTCCCATTCCTCCAACAATCATTTTCTCTTTCTTATCTGACAACAATCTTGCTGACCAATCGACTATTCCTCCATCAAATACATCACACACATCTCCCCTTTCATTTTTTAGAAATCAACTAAATGCTAAGCCCTTATAATGACCAACTCACCACATTCTTCCTAAATCAATGGAAATATTTAAATTCAAATCTTTATAAACCTCCTCTAAACTCTGTAGGTGATTTAATATTTTACCTATATACTCCATATTAAAATCTATATTATTTTGCTGTAAGATTTCACTCAACTCAGCAATGTCCTTTCATTTGAGTTTACCAGTCAAACCTAGATACTCATCTAATTGAGGCTCTTGTGCGAACCCATGCTTAGTTCTATAATCTAATTGATATTTTCTAAACTGATGAGCTTGATTTGCTCATTCTTCTAATGTAGTAAGTCATTCTTTTTCTTTAAAAAGATATGGAAGTATATCTAAATCAGAGATAGTGACATCTAAAGAGGTAAAGTTTATCTGTCCATCATTTTTTAGATGTTTTAAAATAGTAAGGTATTTATTTAATAAATCGTATGTGTGTTTTTTTTCAAATCAATAACCTGGCTGAGACCTTCACGCATAACAATTCGCCATTACTTGGAAATGAGCTTTAGGTTTATGATAAGCATCATTTGCTCAATGAAATGACTGTGTTCTTAAACAAGTTAAAAAACTAGCTAATTTTATAGTTTCATTGTTTTTTTCTTTCTTTCTCATAACAGAAGCTTCTAAAGCTAACCCCATTGAACCATCTGAGGTAATATCATATCCTCTTATTGTTGTTAATGCTCTTTTCTGACTAACATTATTAAGATAGTGCGCTAGTCAAAAAGGGAATACAGGAGAAAGACGAATAAAATCTCGTTCCGGCATATGTTTAAGGATAGTGTTTTCTATATTATGCAGTCATCTAATATTTGAAGTGCTTGCTTTAGGAAATCTACTTAATTCATATTGTCAAAGAATAGCTTGAGCATCTGTATTTATACTTCTATTTTCATATACATCCAGTAATAGAGAAATTAATGTCTGAGTAGGCAATTGAGCAAGCTTATCTATAATTTCTGTATCCTCTCAAAATGCCTCAACTATCTGCTGAGCAACTTTATCTTTTTTAACCTTTCTAGGGGTCTTTTCTCAGTGACTTGGGAGTTTTTCCATAGTTTATATCTAGTTGCTAAATAATTATGCAGAGAATAGTGACCATTGCTCATTCACTGATTTCTTTCTAAAAATAAGCAAACTTGCTCCTAAATACTTATGGTTTTCTGTAAAGAGAGACATTATTCGGAATAGTTTGTATTCGGCAGCTTTTTTTTCATCTGCAGATAATTCACTTAATTCAGGTCTGTTAACCATATATCTACAATACTCTAATAGTTTTTTATGGTCTACATGTGCATATTCTCCTTCGTATTTATGAAAAAGTTTTAATCCCTGCTCTTCATATGTATCTACCCGGTAATCTATGCCCCACTTTTGAATATTTAAATTCATTAGATTATTCATTTCATCTATAATATATTGTGGAGCATCTTTCTTATAATACATCACTACATCTGCTACGAAGCCATCATCCTTACAAACTCTTACCATTTCTGCAATAGCTTTCTTCTTATCCGGTACAAAAGCTACTCCCCCCGCACTAAATACTAAATTAAATTCAGCATCTGAGAAATCTAAAGATTGAGCGTTCATTACTTTGTAGCTTACTTGCTCACTCATTTCCTCTTTTGCTGTCAATTCGGTTGCAGTAGTGACCATATTCTCATTAATATCAATACCTATCCCCTTTGCACCTGTTAACTTAGCTACTTCTCTAGTGCTTGAGCCTGTATTACAAGCTATATGGAGAAATTTTGCATCTGAATGCAAAAATACATTTTTTATCATCTCGGTAAGCATTTTTTCACCTCCAGGCGCTCTATTAGTCTCTTTAAGAAAAGCCATAAAATCTACATAAGGCATAGTAATGATTTTTTCTACTGCGTTCTGCATAAATGTTAGGGATTAGGGATTAAATGTGTTCTTGGGAATATAGTAGCATGAGTTATCATGGGTTGGTTAGTTAACCAATGCATCAGCCTTTGTCGTCCTACTCCAAATCCACTCGTAGTCGCATAATTTATTCCATCTCTGGATGAGAGATATGGCAGATAATCTTCTTGAGGCAGATTAAAGATATTTGCTTTTTGTAAGAGTACTTCCTTATTTCTTATTCTTTGACCGCTACCAATCACTTCTCTATATCCATGTAATATCATGTCTGCATTTTTAGCTAAAGGATGTCCTTCTATTTCCTCATCAGCAACATCATGATAGAAGGGAATTTGAAGCATAGGAAAGCTATGAACAATATAATTCCCCCTTAAAATTTCTCCTAATCTTATTTCTTCCCATGAACCAAAGTTTTTTAATGAAAACTCCTTGTAAACTTCATCCTTCGTATCATCATATAGGAGATTCAATGCCTCTCTTAAAGATAGCCTTACCATGTTTTTGTTAATAATATCTTTTTTTTCTTGTAATTGTTCATCAGTAAGAAAGAACTGCAAATCCTCTTGGTTATGTTCCATCACATAACCAATAATAAACTTAAAAAGGTCTGAAAATATTCAAATATTTTCCTCAAAATTTACCTTCCCTTCAAACTCAATATGCTGAAATTCCGTCAAATGAGAAAAATCAGATTTTTCTTTCCTAAAACTATTATATATACTGAATACCTCATCTATATTCGCTTCACAGAGAGCTAGTTCTAGATATAGCTGAGAACTTTCTGAGAGAAATATTCTTTTATTGCTTTCAAACCATTGAGGTATTTCAATAGGCAAGGCATCTGTAGTGTAATTCAATGTTTGTCCTGCATAGACTTCTCATGGTGAAGAAATCATAAGTGTAGTTATAGGAACATTACACCACTGAGCTTTTCTGTTTATAAAGAAAGTAGTTGTAGCTTGAAAAATTGCATTGTCTAACCTCGCAAGATGATTGAGCATTTGCACTCTTTTTTCTGAAGAGTTATCTATGGGCTGAATATCTTGGAAGGAAGCAAACTGGATATTTTCTATAGGTGCAAAAATTTTATTTCAACTATAAGATATAGTTTTATTATTATCCAAGTTCGCTTTATAAGGCATACATATTCACATAAGAAATAAATTTATTTTTTATGCTGACGTATTTTACTGGCTAACTCCTCTAATTCCTCATCCGATTTCTCATAACCTAGAATGGTACTAATATACCCTCTATATTCAGGGAAAAACACTCTTTCCTCTGAACCCATAGGAGTAAATTTCTCCGTTAATCCATGGAGTGGATAAAGCTTCATATGAGCATGATTAATACCCATTCCTTCCATTACCATTGCCACCCTCTTTACATCTAATGCTTCTTGTAATAGCTCTGCAACTTTTTTAGTTGACGATAAATATGCCATATAATCCTTTTCTGGCATATCAAACACATGTGAATCATGGTGCTCCCTAGAAAGCACCAAAGCCATGCCTTCTGTATTAGGAAATTTGTCTAAAATTGCTACTACATTTTCATCCTCATAGATTTTAGCACCATATTTCTTTCCATCTACTATATCACAAAAAAGACAGTTTTTCATCGCAATAAGAAGAAATAATTGGCTTTATAATAAGTGATACGACATCATTTACAAATCCAAAAAAGAATTTATGATAAGTATTGGTTATCAGGAAAATTCTCAAAAAAACTTATATATAAGTTAGTCTCTCACATGATAGTATATAAACAAATTAGTATATATACTATTTCTTAAACTAAGAATGAATTAGCAATTCTTTCTAATGCCTCATTATCAACTTTAGTTATTTTATGTAATTCACTATCATCTAAATTAGCTAATATTTGTTCTGCAAGAGCTCATTTATCTCTTAATCTTAAATCTGCTTTAAATTCAACATCTAATTCCTCATTTTCTATATATTTATCCATTTGACTTAGCATGCCTTTATTCAGTTTATTTAACTTTATTAATGTTTCATAATTTAGCTTATAGTGAGACTTATGTAGTAAGTATATAAAATCAGGGTCTAATAAATCTTTTCCACCTTTGTATTTTTCTATAGTATTCATTAGTGCTCTATATTTCCCGGTTAACTTACCTTTACATTGTGGACATGCATATACATCATAGAAATCCTTTATGCTTCCTACTTCTTCGTTAAAAAGTATGTTAAAAAATCTTGAGGTAAGAGTGAAAAAGTAAATATGAGTTTCATCTATACTTACTATAAGCCACATGTGTCATTTGTCTCAAATGGCATTCGCAATATCTGGGTTTCCTCCCCTATTAATAAATTCTTGGGTACTCATACCATTTTTTAGAAAAACCCTATATATCTTTCCAACTTCAAAAATATCTACAGTCGACTTTGGCTTTAATCAAGAAAGTAAGTTTTCAAAAGGCTTATCCATTATTGTTTTATTTAAATACTGAGATTATCTGCAAATCAGAAATAAATAGGTCTAAACATTTCTGTATTCAGATATCATGTTTCCTTGTGAGACTTATCTACAATCTCTTTAGTCCCTAACCTACCCAATTTATCTTTTACTTCCTCTACAATAGAAATTTCTTTTTCGGATAAATGTTCTGCAAGGTTAATGGATTGCTTACATATAATTGCATATTTAATATATCATTCTTTCGTTTTCTTCTTATCGATGCCTAAATAAGAACTATATAACTCATATTTCTTTTGCTCATCTTCATCTTCGATATCTGTTAATGAAACTCCTACTTTTTCAGTAATAATAAAGTCTATTCTAGATTTAATAGATAGCGGAACGGGACCATAAGGTAATTTATAATAAATTTCTCCTGTAATAGAGACTTCTGTGCGTTTATAAAAAAGGAAATCAATATAAAATAGTAATTTATATAATTTGGTTTGATATAAATCAGACAAATTCTCTGCTAAGTAGCAGATGATTGCTAAGTCTTTAGAAATCTCTCCCATGTATTAAGCCTAATATTTGAAAATAAATTTTTATTGGCTTTGCTTAAAGTAAAAATAAGTTAGATATTCAGTCGCGGAATGCAAGATAAACTTCATAAGCAATATGGTATGGATTTTAAGAATAATTTTATATAAAATCATATAAATTTTAAATAAATCATTTTAGATAAAAATGGAAGCATTAATAAGTGCTCTCACATGATGATTAATAGGCTCTTTGGTGATTTATCACTTCACGCTTAAGAAAGACAGATTTTTAAATTTACAGCAAAAAGGAGAGCAATTACTACAATATATATACGAATACCAAGACATCCTAATGCTTGTAGATAGGGAACGCGAGAAGTTGGATGATATTAAGGATGACATTGTAAGTATAGAAGAAAAACGAGATAAAGCATATAAAGAATATAATTTGATTAATGACAGCAAACAACGTTTAAGGGAAAAAATATGGACGTTAATTAATATATACTTCCCGAGTTTAGCAGATGATTTTAGGGAGTATACTCATATTGAACTATCTCATACTCCGGATAAAGAAAAAAACGTCCAAACGATGCACTCAAGAGAAAATAAATTATCAGATATATCTCATAAATTAATCAAGATAATCAATAAGGAAAGAGTATTTGGGATATGGAAAATTTAAATGAAACAATTATTACATATCTTATTATCATGCAGTATATCCCTGACAATCCTTTAGACAGCTATCAATATGACGAATTAAGAAGAGAGAACTTCATTAATTCACTTCTAAAGCTCATACAATATGGATGAAATGCACAAGACAATAAAAGCTCTGTTGTTTTAGGAATTGAATGAAAATGGGGAGATGGCAAGACTACTATTTTGAAATTTCTAGAAGAAAAATTAGAAGAGGAAGATACCATAGAAGTAATGTGGTTCGAGCCATGGCTTTACAATAAAGATGTTGATATACATACTAAGTTTTTTGATGAATTAGCAAGTACATTATGAAGTAGTAAAAAAATAAAACTTGATGAAACACAAATACGTCAAATTGAACAATATAGCAAAATAATTTGACCTTTTCAGGACCCCACATGGGATACTGTAAAAGGCAAGGTTGGGAACTATCTAGTAGACGGGTTTATCACTATAGGCGTATTTGCCTGTACGGTCGCAACAAATATCACTTGGAAAGCAGTGTCATTTATATTAACATTTTTAATAACCTCTCGAAGAAAAATTATTTCTACTCGAGTAAATATTAAAATAACTAGAATTTTGAAAAATAAGGTAGATTTAGAACAACAGAGAGACAATATTTCTCATATTCTTTCATCTAAAGAAAAGAAATTAATCGTTATAATTGATGATATTGATAGGTTAGAAAGTGAACAATTAAAAGTTATTCTACAAATTGTCAAATCAAGCGCGAACTTTCCAAATGTCATATATATATTAAGTTATGATAGAGAAATTGTAGAAAATGTAATAAGTAATTTATATGGAAAAGAGAACAATTATCTTGATAAAATTATCCAGTTACCTGTCTCTCTTCCTCTTGTAAGAGAAGAAATAATAACAGAAATCTTGGATAAACACTTAGAACAATTTCTAGAATATATAAAATCTTTTTGACGAAAGACTTTAACGAAAGAAGAGACTAGTGAGCTAACAAATTTATTTGTAAAGGGCTATAAATTTTTCTTTAAAAACATTAGAGACATTAAAAAATACATTAACTTACTATATGTAGATTTTCTTACATTACAAAGTAAATACTCGTGACCGGAAATAAATATAATCGATTTTTTAATTATAGAAGCTTTTAAACTATTTACCAAGCCTCTTTTCTATTTTCTATACTATCAAAAGAACAACTTGTTTTCATATAGAGGTAAAGATGACGCCCTAACCCCTCTACAAGAAATTTTTGATGATTTTTTAAAAAATAGAAATTTATTAGAATACAAAGAACTTCTATATGAACTGTTCCCTCAATTTAATAAACGCAACTATGGCATTGAAACAACTGAAGAAATACAAAATAGAGTTTGCTCAAAAAAAAGTTTCCATAAGTATTTTGAGTTAGACATATTTTGAACTCCAAATAGTGAGTTTATAGAATTTAGGGAAAGAATAAAAAAATGACAAATGTCCCAAGCAATTAAAATATTTAAAAAAGTTGAAAATGAGGGATGAGCCTATGAGTTTATTGATAGAATTGGGAAAGTACTACTAATTGACAATAAAGAAACGCTCTCAGAAGTCGAAATAGTGGCTTTATTGCTTTTTTTAATCAACAATGAAAAAAATATAGATTTCAAACCTCTTGGTTTGTTTGACAGCTTGTATGGACCAGAAGTTATAATAATGAGAAGTATCTATCAATCCATGCTTAGATATTATGATAACAAAGATATCTTTCTCGAAATAATGTATGCTCTTATAGAAGGTGCAGATGATATTTGGCAAGTATGCAGATACTTTCGCAATCATTTACGAGATGAAAAAAATGAGGAAAGAACAAAAATCGAAGATATTAAGTTACAAGAAAGATTGGGGGATGACATCAATTCTATATTAGATAAAATCAATCTTAAGATTAAAAACCTTCTTAAGAGTGGGAAAATATTAGACCAAATCTCTCGAAGATTTATTTTATACTTCTATGCAACAATTTCTGGAAAACAGAAACAAGTACTTAATCGGGTAAAGAATATTTCACAAAATATAACTACACTAAATAAATTTTATAAATCATATTTTACTAAATCCCACTCTCAAACAATGCCAATGTTTAGCTGAGACAAGATGGGACCTTTAAAAGAAAAAATATCCTTTGATATCAAAGGGTTAACAGAATGGCGCAAGTTATGAAAAATAGAAAAAGACCTTTCGAAATTATATTCTCATAATTTACTTACTGAACATGAATTTCAACTTGCTCAAAAAACTATTGAAGCATTTAAGAACAACAAAGAATATGATGATGATAATTATGATGATTAGACTGCAAAACATAATTATATAAAAAACAAAAGTAAAGCCAGTTCACAAGCCATATTACTCAATACCTCAAATCTTAAAATAATCAGTTTCGCAGTTTTTTAATATATTCTATTAAATAATTAAAATATAAGGTCATAAAAGCATGTCATTATTTGGGCTTTTTCTTATATCTACAATTATAAATATCCATTTTCTTACAAATTTTTCTTATACTTTGTCTAAAAGTTGTATAGTATAGATTTTGGTTTGATTTTGGCTTACAAAACCTTACTTTCCTTAGTGCGACACTCTTATATTTATACCACACTATCCTTGAATAATAAAAGGACGGTTTGCGATTTTCTCCGCTTACTGTCCTCACGGGCGTGTGGTGTATAAGGGTGTCGCAACCTGAGAGGTCGTAAGCCGTCCCTATATTATCATCATAGTGCTTATGACTGAAGGTTAAATGACATGCCTTCTTTTTTATTTTTTAGAAAAAGCACTATGTGGACATATAGCTTAGGATTGTGGGCATTACTCACCTTTCTTTTATTAATGATTTGGAGTTTCCCTACCGGAGAAAAAGGATTGAGAGAGCCTATGAAGTTAAAAGAGAATTTAAGAAACCGAAAGAAAAACTGGATAAGAACTTTTCTTTCTATCATACTACTCCTCTCTCTTTGAAAAACTGTAATTTGACTAACTGCTAAATCTATAAACGACACTTATCATTCTATAGCCAGTAGTTTTTATTCTAATCCTATAATTACCATACATAACCTATCTGGTGATAAAATCAACTTATGAACTGATAATATTTTTCAAATTTTACTTACTGTTAATCACACCTCGACAGTTCTAATAAATAACAACTCTATTCCCCTATCTACTTGATTAATAATTTATACGGGAGATGCCTATTGATATACATGAATGAACTTAGATATTATTGCAAAAAATAAATATAAACACACCGAAACACAAGTTCTCATCATGAGAAATTTTACGCAGAAAGAGATAGAAGAACAAAAGGTGAGATTGGCTCAGCAACAGAAAGATGAAGCAGAAAGACAAGCTACCTTAGCACAAAGGGAAAAAATAAGAGCAAGCTTAGAAACCAAGTATAAAAATCTCTTCACGAGAGGTTTATATCAATATGAGATAGAAGACAAATTATTTGATATGGGCTTTAAACAGACATCACAATGATACGGAGAAGCTCCTGATGGCTCTACCCAAGTTATTACTTACTATTGAAAAGATGAAGAAGGTTTCTTTATAGTTATTTCTCTTCAAGCTGGTTATTCCTCAAGTAAGTATTGGTATACTGTAGAAGTAAAAGAATAAAACTCTTGACATATTTACCTCTGAGACAAAAATGTCATTGAAAATGAAACGCCCCAAATATAAATAGATGTCATTCATATTTTAATAATAATGAATGACCCTTATTCAACCCGCCGATATGGCAATGGTTGAGCTCGCTAGGGATAAGTTGTGAGATGTGATTAAAGATAAAAATGATATGGAGGTAGTAGAGTTCATTAACCAATGTAGAAGAATGGCAAATTTTGCTATTGATTGCGCAGAGCAGAAATTAGAAACTGGTTTATTATCTCAATCACAATCATGACTGGAGAATTAGCAGTAGTATATAGCAGAATATCCTCAACAACACAAGAAAGCTGAGGTGGATTAAATAGTCAGGCTGTCGCATGTAGGCAATATTGTGACCATCACAAATATGAAGTAATCAAAGAATTTAAGGATGTCATTTCGGGAGGAGAAGAAAATAGACCCGGGCTGAATGAACTCTTGAATTTTATAGATGAATACAATAGGTCTCATAGCAAAAAAATTACTATTTTTGTTACCCATAGTGTTAATAGAATAGCAAGAAGCTTTGAAGTACATTTAAGTCTAACGACTAAACTACGCGTAAAAGGCATCAGAATTGAAACTGTAGAAATGAAGTTTGAAGAGACCCCTATCTGAAAACTCATAGAATGAATAATGGCATTACAATCTGAGTACTTCAGAAATGAGAATACAGAAAGAGTAATTTCCAGACAAGAAGCAAGATTATTGGATGGCTACCGGTCATTCGATTATCCTATTGGCTATGTAACAACTAATGCTCCAGCTGGAGGCAAATTACTTATTCCAGATGAGCCCAATGCATCTATCATAAAAGAAGCCCTTGAAGGTTATGCCTTTGGAAGATTTAATAGCATCTCAGAAGTCACAGAATTTTTGACAAAGAGAAATTTAGATTTAAGCAGGACTTCTAAGAAAAGGAAGAAAGATAGCAATATTATTCACAATTCTCTTACTGCAAGAATATTAAAACAAATACTTTATACGGGTTATATTCAATATCATAAAACCACATATAATAAAAAAGGATTAATCAAAAAACAGTGGAACATTCCTTTAAGAAAAGGCAAACATGAGTGAATAATTGATTTATCCACTTATTATACTATTCAAGAAAAACTAATTGGAAAAAGACCTTACGAAAAAGATATAAAGAAACAAAATAATGATTTCCCATTAAGGTGATACTTAGTATGTGATTGTTGCAACTTAAAATTTAGTTCCGGTCTTTCAAGAAGCGGAAGCAAGAAGCAAATACCCTATTATCAATATAATAAAATCTGCCAAAACAAAGGAAAATCAATTAATGCAAACCACCTACACCATGAATTTGAGCATCTCATTAAAAGTCTAAAGCCAGATAATAATTTCTTAGATTTTATGAAAATAATTATTCAATCAGAATACGAAAAGAGAAATAAAGATAAAACCATTAGTAAACAGCAATTACAAAGAAAACTTAGAGAATTAGATAAAGAAATAGATAATCTCATTAAAACCTTAGCTACAACAAACCTTCCTTTAACTAAGCAGAGAATAAGCCATAAGATTGAAGAAGCAGAGATGAAAAAACTACAAATGGAAGACGAAATTAATTGAACATCCGGCGATACGCTTCCTAAACAAGTTATTGATATAGCATGCTCAGTATTAGAAGACCCTTATTATATACGAGAGGGTGGATATATAGAGCAGAAACAAGCTTTAATAAATATTTTGTTCAGTAAAAAAATTCCAATCAATAAATCGACTGGAACTTTCTGAACACTGCCATTAAACAGTTTCTACCTATACTCTTTTAACAATTCAAAGTCTAAATTACAAACATCTGGAGGTGACGAGAGTCGAACTCGTGTCTAGAAGTCATGAATAAAGCCTTACTACCATCATAGTCAGTATATTATTCCACAAGGGCTATCCTTGGCCTACGGACAGGCATGATACTTTAAGGGTTGGGTTGGCACAAGGCCAATTTCCTGCTCAAGCGCCTTGAGTCTAGCAGGAGTCGGGTCTCAAGGTTAAGGCGTTAACTAGGCAGCGTATGCGTAGTTGAACGCAGCAAGTCTCATGTTAGAGTTTGCATTTTGTGGGTGAACGATTCTTTTATCCTCGGTACGCTCATCGAGCAATGGCTAGATTTAGTCATGGTGTACTCCTATCAAAACCAGCACACCCCCTTGTCATTGATTATAACTATTTTTGATACATTTTCCATACCATATACAACTATCACGCAAGAGCAAGTTCCTTGACTCTCTTAGGAATTTGAGCTAATTTTTTGCTTTCTTCTTTGTCGAGACTTAATTGATAAGTGTCATACATTTGCTGAAGCCCAAGCCATAGTTCGGAAGATGTACCGAATGCCGCTCCGATACGAGCAGCGATCCTTGGAGTGACATTTCTGCGCTCTCTCAAAATATTATTCACTTCCGACTTATCTATGCCCAAAATATCAGCAAATTGTTTTTGCGACCACCCTCTTACTGCTATTTCCTCACGAATATATTCACCGGGATGAAAAGCCATTGGCACTCTACTAGTAGACATTGTCAGGATAATAAATTGTTAAAAAATTACTGATAATGATTATTAATTTCTATTATTCATACGACATGTATTTCTTTCGTTTGGTCTAGCGTAAAGATCAATCTTCGAGATCTATTTAATCTTATACTCCATTGTCCTTTGCGATCAGCAGCAAGTCTTTCACAATGCAACCCACCAATAGCATGTAGATCACTTATATTATACGCTTTCATAAGAAAGTTTACTCGCTTAATGTAACTCCTGACTATATCGGGATGAAATCTTTTAGAGTATCACTCTCTATAAAGCTCTTCCAGTTTTTGGTCCAGAAAAACGACCTGCATAGGCGTCTATTTTTGTTTATAAAATATTTTTTGTTTTTGAGCTTGTTGAAGCTTGTGCCACTCACTTTATGCAGTAGTTATAAAAAATCAAGAAAAGTTGAGTATTTTGAAAACTTTTTATCATTTTTTGATAAAATAAAAACTCGCCATCAAAGCGAATCTACAATCTACCAGGGATGGGACTCGAACCCACACATCTTGCGACATACGCACCTGAAGCGTACGTGTCTACCAGTTCCACCACCCTGGCGTGGAGCAAACTATAAAGATCTGCTGTGGATTTTACAATAATAATGGGTACAAAAACAACTATTGACTTATGCTGTTTTGCAAATATAATTGTCACACTAAATCAAACTGATATGAACAACCAAAAAAACACAAAGGGCGAAATCGAGTTTGCAAATGAAGAAAGAAAGCATTATGAACGTAAGTCTTTCATTGAGCTATTGTTTGTACTATTCATAGTCTTCTGGTTCTTCCTTGCTCTTACTGGACATATCCAAGTTCCGGATAGTCAAACGACACATTGTACTCAATCAAAATAAAATGAGGTTTGTCCTTGTTTTACATGCCACTCTGTCTCAGAGGGCATTTTTTTATCGCCACTTATCAAGCTGAAGGTCTATCTTCTCTCCTTCTAGATCACGAAAAGCTAATCTATATGCTTGTAGGTGCATAGATACTGATTCATCAGTTCCATATAAGTAATCCCCTACTATCGGTAGTCCGTGCTCAGAGAGATGGTAACGGATCTGGTGGGTACGACCTGTGAGTATCTCTACTTCAAGGTCCGCTTTCTTTTTATCGGCACTCATCTCATAATGAGTGATCTTTGTTATCCCCAATTTTGGCTCATAGTGTGGCACTTTTGGTTTCACCATCTCAGAGATGATATGTGGCAGTGTTATATCAGAAAGAAACTGTTCTCACTCTTTGGTCACGTAGGCTAAGGCGCGATAGTACTTTTTCAGCGGTACTTTTTCTTTTTCCTCAATAGAGGTTGCCATCGACTTCCCCTGAAAGAGTTTCTTAAAGTACGACAGTCACTCCTCTGTCTTCGCGACTATCATTAGTCCATCAGTTTCTTTGTCCAATCTATGCAATAACCCCGCACGTATGAAATTACCCATGGAAGGAATCTCTTTGTAACGGTGATAGAGGGCTCCAACTACTGATGGATGCTCCACTCCTCGCACAGAGTTTGGATGTGAGAGTATCCCAGCTTTTTTATGCACTACTACATAGTCATCTTTTTCTAAGATAATAGGGAGTTCTATCTGGGGTGAGGTTGCAAGCACCGAAGCTTCAAGGTATCTCTCAGGATGCGTAATATCTATCACATCGCCTGATTTCAGCTGCTGTGATTTCTTTTTGAGTGGCACACCATTGATCAATACATCACCGCGAGCCATGAGACGATGAAAAAAATTACGCGTATAGCCATGTACGCGTACTAAAAACGTGTCCACACGTTCTCCATCTCACTCATAAGTAAATTTATGTTCGTGTTGGTTCATCGAGGAAAGTATAGGGATTTAGAGGGTATTTGAAAGCCATATATAAGTTATCATTTTTTGAAAAGAATAGTTGCAAAGAGGTTTGATATTCCGTATATGTTGAAGTAATGTATTTACCTTTTTCCCACGAGCACATGAGATTATTGCATATACTCTTTCTCCTGGTTGGTGTACAGTTGATGATCAACGGTGTATTCTTTAGTTCATCTTTATTGACGGCTGTAGGTGCTGCACTGCTCTGTCTGTTTATTTTACTTGCAGTGAAAAGAGGTGCACGTACCAATGGTCATAGTGAACTTTGACCTACCTATCACCAAATAGGTGAAAATGGACGTCATGAGACCTATTTTGCGCCGCTAGCGCTCATCGCATTGATTGGTGGTGCTCTAGCCTATCTCTTCCTTCCTCTCGAAAATGTCTATGAGAGAACTGCCGTGACGCTGGCAGGAACAGGACTCCTCTATCTTCTATTGGCGACATTTGCTCATGGGTTTCGTCTGACTATGAAAAATATCCTTGGTGTGCTCTTTTCTGGACTACTACTTCTTGGAGTGGGTGCATCGGTTGCTATGCGATGGACACCTCTCAAAGATGGCGCTGCTGATTTGTGGCAAAAAGTCTCTATAATGAGTGGAGAAAACAACAATAGTGAAACCAATACCATGACCGGCGAGATGCTGAGTGGTGACATCCTCACATGAACTGACATGCCTATGGCTGATACAGGACTGGTTGACACTGAAACGAATATTCCCCTCAATGGAAGCGGAGATATCGCACTTACATACGGACAGCTTGTACCATATATTGCACAAAAATACAATCTTAATGCTGATGGACAACCGGATCCAACTTTCACGTATATCCCACAAAACGACGAAAGATACAAGGCCTTTAAAGCTGCATATTACAATAGATTCTTCGGACGAACGGTCAATCCTGATAAGGAGGTAAGCTGTGACAATTACATCGTGTTCATTGGACTTGCAGAACAATGGCCTGTTAGTTATAATGCAAGCAATGTCTATGAGGTATTTCGGGCAGAAGCAGAGAGAAGATGAATCCTCTATGGATGTAAAAGAGGAAATTATGTAAAGCGAGCTAACTTATATTAAACATATTTTAACTTTGTAAACTCTACTTTGATGGCAGACAATGCACAAAACACTGATAATGCTGCAAACCCTCAAAAGAAAGGAGGTTTATTTGGTAAGATCGGTGGTTGGTTTAAAAACACTGTAGGCAAAGGATTTGACTCTATCACACCTAAAGTAACAGCTGTTGCCGGTAAGGTGTGAGACAAACTAGAAAGCACTGCAGACAAAATCACTGAAAAGATTCCTGGTGGTGATAAATTTAAGGAAAGCGCAAGCAATGCAATTGAAAAATGAGTGAATACCATAGGAAATGAGACAAAAGAGCTTGTAGAAAAAGGAAAAGGGTACGTCAACAAGAAGACTGATCAAGCACAAGAAGGGGCTGAAGAAAAGACTGGATCTCTCCTTGGTGACATCACCGACAGAATCCAAAAAACAGCTGAAGGTGGTGTAAGCAGTGTCACTGGAGTGGTTGGTAAAGCAGGAGATGCACTTGGTAGCTGAGTAAATATGGCTCAAGATGCAGCAAAGCAAGGTGTAGATGCTGCTCAACAGGGTGTCAAGCAGGTGCAAGACACTGCAACAAATGTTGCTCAAGAAGCTCAGAAGCAGGCTACAAATGTCGCTGATCAGGTACAAGAAAAAGCAACTGACGCAGTCAATAAGGTACAAGATACGACTGAAAAAGCTGTAGAAACAGCGCAAAACAAAGTAGAAGATACTGCCAACGCAGTACAGGAAAAAGTTGAGCAGACTGCCGAGAAAGCAGAGGCAAAAGCGGAAGAAGTAAAAGATAATATAGAGAATAAAGCTACTGAGATGAAAGAAACCGTCGAAGAGAAAGTAGAAGACACAAAAGAAAAAGTAGAAGAAGCTGGTGAGGCTGTAAAAGACGCTGCCCCAGAGGCTCCTGCAACAGACAGCGCTGAGGAGAAAAAAGAGTAACCAATTTGTTATCAGTATATGCAGAAAACTGCCTGGACGATCCATGCAGTTTTTTCTCAAACAAAAAAAGCCTTCCCGCTATGACAAGAATCAGGGTGAAAGTGATGGTAGGCTCGTACGTTCAACAGAGTACGATTAATGCACCAACGCACTGGTACACGTCCTCGAAGGGAGGACCCTAGTCATCAGCCCCGATCCTTGTCTATAGGAGGAAAGCCAATCTGTTGCTGGATTTGAAAGATCATTAGTTCATCGCAACAACATTATTTTATACAGAAATAGTTTTTTGTCAAATTTTATGTCACTTTTTTTGCTAAATAATCGTTTCACATATATAATAGATGTGTTCCTATTTATAGAAACGATTGAATGCCATGAGTGTGACAATTGATCTAAAACCAGATTCTCGCAAAGAAAGTCCTTTCTCTACGGATGAGCAGAGATATTATACGTTACGCGAAAATACGTATAAGATATGTACTGCTCAAAAGATGGACGAGGGCGTTGCTGACGGTCTTATGAGATTTCTCTCATACCGTTACAATTTTCTAATGCATGACAATCAGGTAGCCCAGGCCCATGAACTCCTTAGTGATTACGAAGATATGCTCAATAAGTTCAAATACATCTCTGATAAGAAGTTTCTTAAAAAGGTTGATGACACCCTTGCAAAATGGATTTCAAGCATTGATGCTGTCTACAAGAAAACAGAAAACTTTGAGCAATACCTTGAAGGTATGCAAAAAATGTTCAATGCCGTATTTGGTTACATGGATAAACCGCTTGTACAAACCATGTATATTGAGAAAATGAAAGCGGAATTGGCACAAAACTTTGAAGAAAACAACCCTGTGGCGGCATAGTAGAAATTTGACAAAAATGATAAAGAGGAATATAATTACAGAAGTAATATAATAAAATTCCCAATTATTTACACTCTACATCTGTCTCATGAACAATACACTTTCTCAAGCCCAAGAGAGTCAAACTACTAAATGGTCTCCAGAACAACTGGATACTATTCACGGGATGCTCAATGAGTACTCGCAAAGAACTCTGCCCCTTCAAAAGAAAATATCTGAGCTAGGAAAAACTCATGAAAAAATGATAAAGACGGGTGGTACTGGAGAGTATGCATGAGAATGGAATGATATCATGCATATGTACTTTCATGGGAAAAGACTTAGTGGACTAGAAAACGAAGAGCAGATTCCAAGCATTGACTATCTACAACAACAGATTGATCTCAGCTTCCATGAGTATGAACAAGCAGTAAAAAGCTTTGATATACTAACTCAAAAGATGGTAGACTCTCCTATAAAGAAGGGAGCTAGAACCGCCATTAAATTTGATATTATAGATGGTATAGAAGAAATCAGGAGTGCGAAGGATTCGGATGAGAAAACAGCCCTTATAGACAAATTATTTCATACGCTCTTCAGTAAGCACGTACTATCACCAGGACAACATAAGCTGATTACACATACAAAGGACAACATTATCAAAAACTTTAATAAAGAAAAAGAGGACTAACATCCTCTTTTTTCTTATCTTTACTGCCCTACTATCACCTTCGCAGCCTTGATGACTCTTGTTGTCTCACCTTGTTGGATCATATACCCTGGTTCATACTCCTTGATGATTTTTCCTTTCATCTTTTCATCGTCTGTTGGTTCTACACCAAGTGGTTCATGTAGTTCGCTATCTGGCTCCTCGCCTATGGTAGCGATTTTTTGTATACCAAGAGCATTGAGGGATTTCATGACATTTTCATAGACGATCTTTACGCCGTCTGCCCATTTATTTTCATGTAGCTCTTCTGGCATATTATTAACTGAATAAGAAAGCTGATTGATCAGTGGCAGTATCTTCTCCATCACAGCTACCAGTGAGGTTGTCTTCGATTCTTTCGCTTCCTGCTCTACTCTACGCTGAAAGGTATCAAAATCACGTTTTAACATCACATAATCATACTGCGCTTTCTTCGCAACTTCTTCCATATTTTTCACCTGCGCCTGCAATTCTTCCACTGAAACATCTCCAGTAGCACTATCGTTCTGCTGGACTATCTGTTCCTCAGTTTCTTCTGGCATATTTTCCATATTATTGTCTTCTACCTGCTTATTTTCGTCTGTCATATGCTATTTTGTATAAGATAAATGACGAATTCCATCATATGTATTTTAGGTTCAAAAACAACCCGACAACATGAAAGTGTCAGTAAAATCAACTCCACTGACATTTAAGTTTACGTAGCTTTTTTATTGTCTTTCTTCTTTGATTGAGCTTGCATCTTATCCTTTTTAGTCTGCTCTTTTCTTTCATTTTCTTTCTGTTTTCTGATGAGATCTACACCTAGCACTCTTTCTAACTTATTTTTTCTTCTTGTATAGTTCAGCTTATAGTGCGACTTCTTATGCAATTCAATGTCTTTCCTTATGTTATCTATGTCATCCGTTTGAATCAGACCATGTTTCACACCAATTTTAGCAAATTTTACAAGAGTATCTACAGGGATATCATCTAGTTTATTGCTGAAGTAAAATCTAATATCTCTCGACTGCCAAAAATAGTGAGTATGAAGAACATTCAGAAGATCAAAGATCGTGTAGATAGTCCACTTCTTTTTTAATTTTTCTATGAAGTTTTTATATATCACATCATCTGCAGCTTCCTTTCCATACATATATCTCAAAAATGCTCTTCTGAACTCATCTCCATAGATGTATCCGGCATAGATTCCCATCTCTTTTGCAATAGTTCTCTGTCTCACCTCTTGAAGCTTATGAACGATGGTCTGTCGGTTTTTACGAGGGAACGCCTGTTCAACAGTAGTGATACCGATCTTTTGCAAGTGCTTATGAAAGTAATCTTTTAGACTATCAAAGTTACAATACTCTGCCAGATATGCGACTATTTTCTCCTTTTTCACACCATGTGGAAATACAGGCAATCCTTGAGATTTTCTTATGTTATTTATCAGATCAAATATCTGGTTAAGTTTTTCTTCTCATTCCAGCAATAACTTTACAGGGTTTGTAGTTCCCAGGAATTGTTTGATCTGTCTTTGTATATTCACACCCAATCTTTGCGTGAGTTCTACAAAGCTCCTCTCTTCCCAAATATCTTCTTCGTGTTTTACACTCCACACAAGAAAACTTGCCGGATTTCCCTCCAACCACGGATTACTAAAGTAATCATAGAGGGTTACTATGGAGTGAGGTTTAATAGTTTTTTTCACAATATCATTGTACATTTTATTGAACTGCTGTTGGCTCATGGCTGGATAGCTCATGAACTCTGCAACAGCGTTGAGTCATGCTAGACTTCTCACTGACAACATCTGGTCAATTTTTTGGAACTTAGAACCACGAAATCTATCGGCTGCCTTAGAACGAATCAGATCTTTATCACATACTAGTAGCTCTTCTAGTGAAGAGATTTTCTCTTGTTCGAAGAACTCTTTAATATCTGTAAAATGCACTGTCGCATTTGGATAGTGCTGAGCAAGATACGAACTATCCACCTCATCGCAGAGAAACATATCTTCAAGTGAGTTCGGAAGTTCATCTATAGGGTCATCTTTTGTCGGGATATATTGTTTTCTTTTCTTTCACATTCACTTAGGTCATACTGGGAGACGTCATTTTTTGGGCACAGTTAACACCCATTTATCAGGCTCAATAATACGAGTATTGTCTGTACTTTTACGAATAATTTCTTTCAACTGTTCATCGCTATAAGTGCTATATTTAGATCTATTTCTTACATTTTTAAAAATCTCTTCAACATCTTCTTCTCTCATCGTCCTCATAATTCTTCCATTGCCCTGCGTTTTGAACACGGGATCATTGCTTGCATTAAACCTTGCCGCACATCTTAGTGGACGGCAATCACTCCCCTGCACTCACATTTTTACATTTACTACAACATCAATTTCATCATTGTATATCATTTTCGAAATCTCAGCATCAGACACCTGGGTTTCACTCGTCTGAATCATAGTCCTTATACCATGTACTTCTCTTGCATATCTCTCTATATCTTTCGCTTCTTTTATGGTAGTACAGAAAAACTTACCAGGGAAGTAGACATGTTTCTTCAATAGCTCTGCATATTTATCTACAACGACCTCTCTTATAGGTCTTCATGTACTATCAATAAATTTTCATGAGGACTCTATCTCATGAACAGACGGTTTCTTTTCGATTCCTCCCCTGATAGGAAGATATGCCTTGCCGACACCATCAAATCATGGACGAATAAGGATCTCGTCTTCAAAGCACTCCTGAAGCTTGATACTGATAATTTCGTGATAGCTATCTTTAAGAGATTTCTTTCTTCTATCCGGTGTCGCCGTTAGAAGAATATGCATCTTTCCATAAGGGTTTCCATGTTCTCTATCCATAAAATATTCCTTCATAGCTTTTCACACATTTCCCATAGTTTCATGAGCCTCATCACTTATGTATACCTTAGCGATGTGATTCAATTGGTCTAAAAGATCCGGAGAGTTCTTAAATAGTGACTTCAATGATGCATAGGTTGATCACACGACAGGATTGTCTATGAGCTTCTCTTTAATCTCTTCCAAAATATGCTCCAGCGTTTCTTTGGCCGTACAATTTCAAAGTTTTTTGAATGTATGCTCTGTTTCATCATACTCCATGGATGGAATAGAAAAAATAGCCTCATTCTCATATCAGGTTTCCACCAATTGTGTTAAATTCTGCGCAGTCAAATCAACAGTCGGAGCTTTCAATACAGCAGCCAACTGCAAAGCATACAGTATTTCCGTAAAAAAGAGTGTTTTCCCTGTTCCGGTAGGGAGTTTAATATATCATTCATCTATTCACATGAAAAGCATCCTGAGCAAGGCCACATGGGTCTTTTGCTGTACTCTTCTAAGTTTTTCTGTGTCGACTTTATAGAGCAAGTCGTGTATGACTCACGATTCAAGAAAATTATGCAACGTCTGTTCACGAAGTTCAGTAGTAGTTATATCTTCTTCTCTTGCTTCTGATCTATTATTTCTTGCCATGTTAGGTAGGGCGAGATTAAGATGCATATTTTATCAATATATCTTTTTATGTCAAGAAAAGAGAGCTTGGTGCTCTCCCTCTTGTTTTGTTTGCATAGATTGGCTCTGTAATTAATTTTTCACTCTCCACCCCTGCGCTAACAATGGCTCTGCTTTTTTGTATTTCATCTCTTCTTCTTTGCCATCAGGGCTGATAACAGTCACAAGGTCATTTCTTCCGTATTTCTTCTCAGTATGTTGTATAGGAGCTTGCTGTTTTGGCATCTCTACTACTTCGACACCGTCGTCCTGTGCAAAGGCATTTGCGTATTGTTGTTGCTTAGCCTGTGTCGCATTTTGTGGCATCGGCTGAGCACGTCTTGCATTTGGCGTAAACTCAGGAACATCTTGCGATGCCTCATGCAGTCTTTCAAGCATCTGATCATTTTGCTGATCTTGCGTCCTGATCATGGCCTGTGTTTCTGGTCCGCGGAAGTCACTACGGAAGACAACAGCTATAGTTTCCTGTTTGATGTTGAACATCAGCTGCTGAAATTTCTCAAATGCTTCCTTCTTATAAATAACCAATGGGTCTTGCTGTGCATAACCATAGAGTCCAACCTTATCACGCAAGTATTGCATGTCATCAATATGCTGAATCCAATATTTATCAATCATCGCTAGATAGATCATACGAAGCGTTGCATCCATCGCACGAGGATCAATACCTGCAATTTTTCTATCAAAGTACGTCTCAAACGAGTCAATAAGCTGTCCTTTCAGGTCTTTAATCGCACGTACTTTTTCTGTATTGATAGGCAATGTATCAAAGCCAAAGTCCTGCTTGATTGTCTCGACAACCTCCTTGAGATCCATCTGTGCATTCTCGTATTTCTTCACAATACCTTCCACCACATCTTCGATGAAGGCCCTAATCTCAGCTATAGTTGAGGTCGTTGACTGCTTCGTCTCTACAGCGATATAAGGAAGGATTTCTGGCTCTTGTGCTGCACAGATATGCTCTTCTTTGGCATCAATCATTATTGGTTCCACATTGAGTTGCTCTGCTAAGTGTTTACCTGCTCTTGGTGGAACATCGGTATCATTTTTATCTTGAATAACAACTATCTCATCGGCAAGAGATTGCATCTTTGCAAAATCAAATTTCCAATCAAACGTTTGGAAAAATGGTACAATCTCTCCATCTACCATGTCAGGTCACGTAAATCCTGACAACAACACTAGTTTCCTAATCTTCACACCCTTTCTCTCCAATGCTTTCATGGCCACTACTGCTCCAAGCGAATGTCACACAAGGATAGTATTTACATTGAATTTTGCATTGTCGACGATAAATGAGATTTGTTCTTCCACATTTGGTTCGTCAGGATTTGGTAGTGGTGGATTGAGTACGATACCACCTTTCGCTTCAAGTTCCTTCTTGAGCCATGGAATAAAGTTTGCGTCCGGTCTTCACTCAAAACCGTGAAGTATCATATAGTTAGGAGTTTTTTCTTCGAGTTCAAGCATCTCATCACGCTTGGTGTAGATACGCTGTCTTTGTTTATTGATCACCGAATCGTAGTCGAAGAGATGTTTACGGATAGAAAAGTTCCATCCCTCCATCTGTTTCTGCGCACGGATAATTGATGATGAAAACTGTTTCTGTGTCAGTTCAAGATTTTCCAATTCCTCTCTTGAAAGAAGCATACCTGCAACGGATTGGATTCTCTCACCTCCCATCTTACGCATGATCTCATCATCAAGCGCTACGTAGAAGACTGACATACCTGGATCTCCCTGACGTCATGCACGACCTCTGAGCTGATTGTCGATACGACGTGATTCGTGTTTTTCCGTACCGAGGATAAACAATCCGTAATGAAGATTTTTTGACACTAGCCCTTCCGTATTTCCATCAGCAGCTTTCACGTGAATTTTTGCAAACCACTGTGTTGGGATTTTTTTCGCTTTATTAAATGAGATCTCTATGTGCTTACCTGCTACATTGAGGATTCCCTGCTCTGCCGTACGAATCTGCTCATCGCTGAGACCCCACGTCTGTTTCATCGCTTCGATGGTAAAATCGAACTCTCTTTCAGAAAAGACAGTTGCCTTTACGTCGTGCGGAGCGACCTTGCCAAATGTATTTCATTGTAGTGTTTGGTCTATCCATTTGATATAGTTTGTAGCAATTTTCTCATTGAGTCACTTCTCAAGCTTGATGTCGGTACCACGTCATGCCATATTGGTTGCAACGACTACAGAACCAGACTTTCCAGCATTTGAGACGATCTCAGCCTCTTTCTCATGAAACTTTGCATTGAGTACGTAGTGCTGTACTTGGATTTTACGTAGGATCTCCGATACGAGCTCCGAAGTATGGATGCTCGACGTACCAATAAGGATAGGCACTCCTGCATCATGGTAGAACTTGATCGCGTCTACGACCGCCTTCCACTTTGCATTTTGATTGAAGTAGACCTTATCATGCCAGTCTGCACGGATGATTGGTCTGTTCGTCGGGATACTCAACACCTCAAGATCATAGATCTTTTCAAACTCTTCACCTTCAGTCGTCGCAGTACCTGTCATACCTGCCAGCTTATTATACTGCTTGAAAAAATTCTGGTAGGTGATCGTTGCGAGAGTTTGCGACTCGCGCTGGATGGTCACACCCTCTTTTGCTTCTATAGCCTGATGGAGCCCCTCAGAATAACGACGTCATGGCATCGTACGTCCTGTGTGTTCATCTACAATCAGGATCTCACCATCATGCACAATATAGTCCTTATTGTTATGATAACACGCCTGTGCCTTCAACGCATTTTCTATATGATGAATCTCATCAAAACCAAAATCTTTATACAAATTTTCTACTCCAAGGGTCTTCTCCAATTTCTCGATACCCTGCCCACTGAGGGTCACATTTTTATTCTTCTCATCGATATAGTAGTCGCCATCTTCTACCTGTTCATCCTCTTTCTTTAACACCTCGGCTAAGAAACCTTTTGGTGTTTTCTTTTTTTGCGAACATGGCGTCAGTGTACGAACGATCTTTGAGTAGTAGTCATACTTCTCTGTCGGATCAGCCGAAGGCTGCGAGATGATCAATGGCGTTCTCGCCTCATCGATCAAAATAGAGTCGACTTCGTCGACGATAGCAAAATTGAGCGGACGCCGTGTCACATTACGCTCAGAAAGCGAGCGAGTCAAATTGTCACGGAGATAGTCAAATCCGAGCTCTGAGTTTTCTACATAGGTAATATCTTTAGCATACTCGTCACGGCGCCCTTGAATCGGCGTCCCCTTCACGACTGAACCAGAAGAAAGACCAAGCCACTCATACAGGTGCCCCATCCATTCGCTGTCACGAGACGCGAGATAGTCATTTACCGTTACCACATGTACACCTTTTCATTCCAGTGCATTGAGATAGACGGGAAGTGTTGCCACGAGCGTCTTACCTTCACCTGTCTTCATCTCAGCAATTCTTCCGTTGTGCAGCACGATACCACCAAGAAGTTGCACATCATATGGCACCATATCCCAGACCTGCTTCTGTCCTTTCACATCGTACTCATTGCCTTTCATCCTTTTACATGCCTGTTTCACCGTAGCAAACGCCTCTGGCAAGATATCATCGAGCGTCTCTCCCTTTTTTAGTCTCTGTTTAAACTCAGGCGTCTTCGCCTTTATCTGCTCATCACTGAGAGCATCCCACTCCTTATCTATTTCATTAATCTTTTTTACTATCGGAGCAAGCTTATTGAGCTGACGTTGGTTGTAATCACCTGCAATAGCTCCTAATATTTTATTGAATACCATAAATAATTGAAAATTTATAAAATTAAAAATTGCAAATCCATATTGTTACTTTATGAACCTTTAATTTTTAATGTATTAGAGAATATCATCCCAAGAGTACCTACGGGTTTTTTCTTTGTCAGGGGTATAATACGCGAGCGCTTGTTTATAAGAAAATGATAATGAAGTTTTTTGTGTTACTACCGTAATAAGCCCTCCTAGCAACAATGCCTCTGCAAGCAGCAACAAGATAGCATCGATAAGATCAGACTGTTTCAACAGCCCAAATGTCTGCTCGGTTTTGCCGGTCACCGCCTGCTGGATACCTTCGATCTTGGCAGGCAACTGCTGTCCTATTTCCGACTGCGCAAAAACCACGCTCCCTGTCCCAAGAAGCATCGCCAAAAACATATATGCGAGCAGTTTACGTTTCATGGTGCTACTATATATATGTCTTTTGAGAAATCAATGTAAGAAAAAACCGCCCTTCTGATACAAAGGCGGCTTCCATAGATAATGCTTCTGTTAGCTCATAGCATGTTTGACATGTAGATTTTCAGGATATTCCTCATCGATATTGAAGACCTCCTGAACAAGGTACTCGTTGTTGGCACGATTGATGGTATGATACTTGATTGCCATTTTACCTGATAGTAACAATGACAATGCCTCACCTGCCTGCATATAGTCGATATAACTTTGAGGAAAATGAATAGTCACTATCCTTTCGTTATGTCGAATATCTAAGACAATAGCTTGTATCTCTGGTTGCCCCTCTGTTTCATACGAACGAATGAACGCATTGAAGTTTCCATCTTGCTTCAATTTTGACGCTGTTTGTTGATCAAGCGCAATCACTAAAGTCGGCAGAGGTTTACCATTGAGTATGATCAATGCTTCAACGATAGAGCATATGATGATAATAAACCATGCGATCAGTGTCTCCGGTATCTGCGTATAAGCAAATAGCATAATAAGTGGAATAATAACGATAGCCACTTTCTGTGCGAAAGGTCTTCCCTGTGAATGTTGTTTCATAATGGATTTGTTTTTTGTTAACCCACCAACAATACCTCTGGTTAACAGAAAGTCAACCCTTTTTGAAAGAAAGTAATCTACAAGTACTATTCCTCTATTTTATCTGAGTCGTCTTGTTGCTCGAGGAGCATATTTTTTGATGCAAGCGTAGATTGTCGCTCTTTTAATACAGCGATGACGGCATCTTTTATCAGCTCTTCTTCTTTCCAAGAAAATCCACCAAAATGCTTCATACCCAGAAGCATATAATAAAAGTCATGCAACACGATACCTTCGAGGTTTTCAACAATATAGTCGATGATCGACTGGGTTGTATTCTCTGTTTGGTCATTTTCCGCAATCTGATCTTCGACTAGTCTCTGTAGTTTACCTCATGGCAAAGCATTAACCTGCACTCGCTCCTCCACGAGAGACCTGAAAAACTTTTCTTTTAGTTGTTCTGTCTTTTGAAAGACAGAGATAAACTCCGCGAGCAGATCCGCTGGCACACGTGCTTCTACCCAGTCAGCAAGATACCTCATCCTCGAGATACCAACCAGATAGTTTCCTGGATACTGTCCCGCATAATTTTCTCTATTGATCGCAAAGTGCTCAACCGTCCTATTTTCTTCCTGATACCTTTTTGCCTCCCCTGGCTCCATCTGTTGTGCAATATACAATGCGAGAAATGTATGAAGATATGTCTCGATATCCTGAAACTCATCATAGACCTTTTCTATCTTTTTTTTGGTCTTACCTTGCAAATAACGTTCTATGATACCCATATTACGCTGTACTCATTTCGATATATGAGACTTTATATACTCAAAGTAGTTTTTATCTATCTGTTTTTTTCTCACGGGAATATCAGCAGCCCTCCCTCCATATTTTTTGTAAAGTTTGCTGAGCGCATCCAATGACAAGTAGTCTTGATGGGTAACCGTCTGAGGACTCATCAATCTCTGTCTAGCTCCAAATAATACATTATACAAAATATTTTTTCTTACCTCATCCCAAAATTTTCTTCTCTGCGTAGGGGACGGGATCATTCCTTTTACTACGGTAAAATAACCATCGGCAAAAAGGACTCACTGGTTCAGCAGTGTTTTCATCTTCGCAGGTGAAATAGTCGAAAAAGCTAAGAGTGAACCATATTTTTTCTTATTCTTTTTAAACTGTTTTCCGTATACCTCTACCAATTTTTGCGTAGCTTGTGATATGATCTGTGGACGGACAGCCTCTTCGCTACTGACATCAAGATCTTTTCCCTGTATCACCTGCTCTTTTCTACGAGCAACAAAATTCGCTTTTCTTTCTTTTGGGCTCTCCTGCACATAACCATCTTTATTTTCATCCCGATCCTTTATGATAGCATCTTCACCATAACCAAGTTTTTTCATTGCCATGATAGGATTTCTCAGCCTATCAGGACCTCTACGATCTCTTGTTACTTTGCCATGATGTTCTGTCATCAAGACATTTCCAGTACGTAGATTGACAATTTCTTTTTGCAAAAGTGCTGTCAGTCCTGCTCTGAGCAGCTCCCTGAGCCCAGCAATACGTTCCTGTGATACACCATAGCTCGGCCCAGCTTTTTCTACTCATGAAACAATCAGATCAATATGTTCTCGGTTGATACCATACTCCTCAAAGTCAAAAGACTCAACAGTGAGATTTTCACACAACTCAAAAAAACCGAGAACGAACTCTTTCTTAGCTTCATTACGAAGTTCATGAAGCTCCTGACGAGAAAAGGCAAATACTTCCTGCATCTTATGTGGACTCATATCATTGTAGCGCACTTGTGCCTTTTCTTGAGACTTTATCATCTCAGCATATTTATTAATGTCTTTTCCTCTTCTAATAATATCTACTATCACATTTCTATCTCACGGTAACATCTTCTCCCAATAGTCTTTGTACCATGACATATAAGGAAGATTTTTTATCTTTTCTTTGATATCTGACTGTTCATCCGGCAAAAGTGTATCAAAGATATCTCACTGATCGGGCATATATGATGTAATATGCACAGATATATCCCTATATCACATCTGTCACTTCAATGCAGCCTTATAGCATTTACTTATCTTCTCATGAAATAACACCTCAGTAGGATCTATCTCTTTGATAGCTATGTCTTTCCTTCGTAGCCCATGATAGAGCATACTTATACTAAATGAATCAAGAATCTCCTTCTCCTCCCGTACGACATCCTCTGGATTATCATCCTTATTTGCTTTCGATCCATATGTAAAGCACCTTTGATAGTAGTATATTTTTTCTGTTTTTTTCAACTTTTCAAATCTATAATAGATCTCTGGATTGGTAATATGACCTAACTTAAACAACCTATATATCTCAGAATACTCTCTATCTGTGAGTACTCTCTTTGGGATAATTTTTTCGTATTGTTCTATCAAAGAAAGTATAGCAGTCTCATACATATCCTTCGCCTCATGGACCTTAACAGAAAAAGATGTGAAAATATCACTAGCAGTTGTTAGGGCTGTTGAAGAAGCCTTCTCTGTTAACTCTTGTTCATTGATCAGTTTTTGCTGTTGTGCTCAGCGAAGCTGTGCCATATGTTGAGGTATCTCTTCAATATGAGATATATGGTTATCATCTAATACTTTCGTCAACCTATCTTCATATCCTCCATTTGCAGACATACCCGCACGGTAGTCGAGCCCCGTATGCCCAACATCGTGCAAGTGTTGTGCTTTCTCCTCTCTTTCATGACGCTCTTCCATTTGTTTTTTCTCCATGGCAGCCACTCTTTCCATTTCTTTATTATACTCCTCCTCCGTTACTTTATACCAACCTCAAAACGGTGTTTCGATGTAGAAATTTCCATCGTCCTCCGGCTTTTCATCATAAAATCACTCAAGATGTGAGGGGGTATTATTTGACATCTTCTCTTATAGATAAACAGAACATGTATAATATCTTTTATACAAAAAGAGTCAATAGAAGCTCTCTTTCTTAAAAGAACTTGGATTTTTTGATTGCAAAAACTATATAATATGACTATAGGTAGTACATGGGTTTTACCAACTAATAATTTTAAGGTGGCAAGAAGGAGAAAAAAAACAACGAGAAAAAGGAGTAGTTTTGTCCTAGATAGAAAAAGAGTTGGAATTATTATGATTATAGTTTGAGCACTCTATTTCTTTTCGGTATCATTTGCCCAGGGCTCTCCGATACTCGGCTTATTCAATAGGATCGTAACGTTGATCGTCGGTGCGATCGGTATACATATTTTTTTCGGTCTGATGATCATTGCAGGTCTATTGACGGTGATGAAACAGGAACTCAGTAAAACTATTATGAGACAGTTTATTTTATTGAGTATGGTTATCTCCGCGATCTTGAATTTCCCTGTACTGGAAGAACAAAGTATCGCCTATCAAGACTACGGCGGATATATCGGCTGGCCGATATTGTGGATACTCCAGCGTGTGTTTGGAGAAAATCCGTTCGCTATTAAGGCTATCATTGTAGCATTAGCTTTAGGTATTATTGCTTGGGTTATTTGGGCGTTTAATATACCAGTAAGGCTTCCTTCTATGTCGCTGAAAAGCTCTGGCAAGAAAACAACAAAGAGAAGAGCAAAGAAAGCTGTCGAAGAAGATGAGGAAGAAGAGTACGAGTATGAGGAGGAATACGAAGAAGAGGAAGAAGAAGCTCCAGCACCGGTTGTGACCAAAAAAGGTTCAGCGATTACCGATGGGCTGAAGTCTATGCTCAAAGATAAGATCCACAATAAGATCAAAGAGAAAGAGGTGCAGAAAGTGATTAAGTTTCCGAAAGATAAGCCAACATTTGATATTACACTTCTCGAAGATGGTGGTTCAAATACATTTGATGTAGATCAGTCATATCTCGAACAGAAGGCACTGGCTATCAAGGCAAAACTAGAAGAGTTTGATATACCGATTGATATCAAAGGATTTAATATTGGTCCATCGGTCGTACAGATAAAGGTTGCTCCTCAGGAAGGTATTAGAGTATCGGCTATTGAGAGCTATCAGAAAGATATTGCGCTTGCGTTGAAAACGAAGTCGCTGAGAATACTTGCACCGATCCCCGGAACTGATGTGGTTGGTATCGAGATACCAAATCCGAAGCCACAGATGATCAGAGTGAGACAGATTCTCGGTAGCCCTGGTTTTGCAGAGAGCATGAACAAAAATCTGACCAACCTCGTTCTCGGTATAGGTATAGATGGAAAACCACACACAAAGGCACTTGAAGAGATGCCTCACCTCCTCGTTGCTGGTGCGACTGGTTCAGGTAAGTCAGTAGGTGTAAACACGTTCATCCTTTCACTTATCTATCAGAACAGCCCATCTGAGCTGAAATTTTTGATGGTCGATCCAAAGCAGGTAGAACTGGGAATGTACGACGGCCTTCCATATCTCCTCGCACCAGTCGAAACTTCACCCGATAAGGCATTGAAGATATTGAAATGGACGGTTGCGGAGATGGAAAGAAGATATGGTCTGCTGAAAGAGTTTAGAGTAAGAAAACTTGATGAGTACAATAAGAAAGCTTCTGGCGAGCCACTACCTCGTATCGTTGTCGTGATAGACGAGTTGGCTGACCTGATGATGAATAGGAATACAAAGAAAGATACAGAAGCATGTATCACAAGGATCGCTCAAAAAGCACGTGCAGTAGGTATTCATTTGATCGTTGCGACACAGAGACCATCGGTAGATGTGGTGACGGGACTGATCAAAGCGAACATCCCAACACGTATCGCCTTCTCTGTCGTTTCACAGGTTGATTCGAGAACTATTCTTGATACAAAGGGTGCCGAAGAGCTACTTGGAAGATGAGACATGCTCTTTATGAGTGTGGATAGTAACCTCCCAGTTCGTCTGCAAGGCCCATTTGTCGATACTCCAGAGATCGAAGATATTGTCGATGCAATCAAAGATAAATATATGAAGGGTATCTCTGAAGATGACGTCTACGACCAAGAACTTATGAACATCCTCTCTGGTAAGAATGTCGGTGCATGATCGATGTGATTTGGCGATGCTGGTGATGATGAAGAGCTTGTCCAACAGGCTACTGAAGTTATCAGACAAACAAGAAAAGCATCTGCTACTCTCCTCCAGCGCAAGCTCGGTGTATGATTTGCGCGTGCAGCAAGGATCATGGATATCTTAGAAGAACGCGGCGTTGTTGGCCCTCAAGAAGGGGCTAAGCCAAGAGATATTTATCTGTAAATTAAATATCCATAAAATTAAAAATTATCAAATCTTAGTTTTTAATTTTATATTTGAAATTTTATATTAGCAAGACCACTCCCCTACTCTACTGTATGGGTGGTCATTTTTTTGTGTGCAAGATTTTTTCGATCTTTTCAAAAAACATTGACTTATCTCCAATAAAATATAAAATTTGCTTGCTAAAAACAAATATCAACTAAAAAATTCTTATGGAAAACAAAAACTATATCTCGTTTGAGGAATTTATTGCAAAGCTAAAAAGGCATAAAGCAAAAAAGTGGGTGGATCCTCTGAACAAGCTAAAAGATGAGGTTAAAATAAAAGACGAAAATATTAACCACTATTTTACACCCCATAGTGAGACAAATCCAAACACATACTATACTCAGCGCCAAAGCTTGATAAAACAATATCTGCCCACAGTATTGCAAATTTTGGTTGCGTGTATAAAGAGACTATATGATCAATATGAACACGATCATGCGAGCATAAATACACATGCGAGTTCAACACAGGGAGATCCTACAATCAACTGTTTTGGAGTCCATTTATATGAGGGAAGATTCATACGTCTCGATTACATGAAGGAGACAACTGATTACTTCGGACATCCTAGAGAAGAGGTACATTTTATAGAGTTTCGTCTATACAACAATAAGAATAACGATGATCTTAATGTTTCTACTCGCATATACCTCTATATGCCAGAAGAGCATGCCCCTGAAATGATAGTTGTATAAAAACACAAACAGTATATGTTAGTTAAGGTTCGTCATGACGAACCTTTTTTCATTTTCTCTTTTTTTACCAATCATTTTCTCTACTATGAGTTAATATTTATCAACTGCCAAGAAGAAAAATGTTACTAAAATTAAACTCTATCATCCTCTATACGATACTTGCATTTGGTTTAGCACTTATTCTCTACCCAGTCTATATTAGGTTACTCAAAAGATTGAAGGCTGGGAAACTCCTTCGTGAAACAGCTGTTGGCGGAGGCATTGCAGAAATTTTTCAAAGACTTCATGGACATAAAGCCGGTACGCCGACCATGGGAGGCGGCATGTTTCTCATCATCATGCTACTCATGGTGTGACTCTCGTTTGCACTCAGAGAGTTCGGTGTCATCAACAATGATCTCTGGGCAAGAGAAGAAACATATATTATCCTCTTTGGATTTTTCGGCATGGGAATCTGGGGACTCATCGACGACTATCTCAATATCAGATGAATTGGCAAAGGAAGAGGACTTCCAGCAAAACTTAAACTTGCCGGCATGGTTTGACTAGCAGCCTGGGTAAGTTACTGGTTCTTTGTAAAACTTGGTGTCTCTACGGTAAACCTCTGGCCACTTCTCCCAAACACATTCATAGAGATTGGCATTCGATACCCTATCCTTACATTTTTCCTTACGTTGGCAATAACCAATGCGATCAACATTACCGATGGACTAGATGGACTAGCAGGCGGCAAAATGGTCATCATACTCGGTATCCTCGCCATCGTCACATTTTCATACGGTTGGTACCTAGCGACCACTGTTATTGGCATCCTTGCAGGAGTGCTTATTGCATTCCTTTGGTTCAACATCAATCCTGCAAAAGTATTTATGGGAGACAGTTGAGCGCTTGCACTGGGAGGAATCATATCTTCACTCCTCTATCTCCTCAACCTCAGAGAGTGATTTTTTGTCCCATTCATGATTCTCTTTTTGCTTTTCTGGATTGAACTTTTTAGTAGCGCTCTCCAAATTTTTCGAAAGAGAGTCTTTAAAAGAAAGCTTTTTTCTATTGCTCCTTTCCATCATTGGCTTGAACACAAAGGTCAAAAAGAATATACTATCGTCATGAGATTTTGGATCATACAAGGAGTGCTTGCAAGTGTAACACTTATACTTGTATTCTACCAGCTCTATCAATAAATATCAAATTATAAAATTAAAAATATAAAAATAAGATTGGTTTTCGATATTATGAACCTTTAATTTTGCATTAGATTTGTACATGAGTCGTCTACAACGCACCCTCATCATATGACTAAAAATTTTTCTGCTTGGATTGATCCTCCATTTTCTTGTCTATAATCTTGTAACATTTGTTATCGGGGCAACGGGCATAGTGATGGAGATTATACGGCTTTGGAAAGAGATATTTACCGTAGGGTTTTTTGGTATATTGATTTTTTATGTATTCAAATATAAAGAGTTAAAAATATTCAAACATGATAAAGCACTCCGACGGCTTCAGTGGATCTTTATCGCGCTACTTCTTATCACATTTATCTTCACCATAGCGAAAGGTCTAGGAGTAGATATGTTTGTAAAAGCATTCAAATATGATTTTATTGGCTACTTTATTTTCTTTGTAAGCTATTATCTGTGGAGATATCTACCAGAAGGAACAACTGAGAAGTTGAGCAAGTGGTATATCTTGATCATCCAGTGGCTGTTGGTCTTCGCTCTCGTACGATGGTGTGCTATTTTGATCAAACCAGGAGTATTGAAAATATTTGGGTATACAACAACAACCATAGAAGGAAGAGTTGGTGAACAACCACCTGCCGTCTACTGGACTGGTGAACATCAAGGCTACCCAAGAAACCAGTTCCTCTTCGAGAGACCAATTAGCTGGTGATTTTTTCTCATAGCATTCTTCCCGTTGTTCTATATTTCAGTACTCCAAAGAAAATCTCTTCGCAAAACTTGGTTCCGATGGGCTGTTTTCGCTCTCAATGTGATACTGACATTTTCAAGAGCTGCATGGGGGGCATGGGTAGTCCAGCTGATCATCATGGGGATTGCAAGTTATAGAAAGAACATGAAAAAATATCTGGTGAAGGTGCTGATACCGCTCCTTATTGTGCTTGCAGCTATAGCATATTTCTGAAGAAATGAGATTATTCATAGAAGTTTTTCAAACACTGGACACCTTCAGCTATTCCTTCAATGATGGGAAATGTTTACGGAAAGCCCTCTCATAGGAAAATGAGCAGGCTACGTTGGTCCAGCTTCTCACTGGGATGGTGGCTTAGCATTCAACCCTGAAAATCAGTATCTACAAATCATGATAGAATTCGGACTTATTGGATTTGCTCTCTGGATGGCGATCTACGTCTTCCTGAACCGAGTCGGCATCCGCGACTATCTCAAAGTCTGGAAATCGAAAGACAAACAGCTTCCGCTCCACTATCAGATGACTCTTGCTATGAGTGTTGGTATGATAGGTCTTTCTATCTCAGGGCTCGTATTACACAGCTTCACTGATAGAATGATCGTCTACCCGATGATGGCTCTTTTCGGGCTCATCCTTGCATATCATAATAGTAAACTAGGGAAAATAGAAAAGAAGTGATAATTTTATTGTTCAATAAAATATATGTTCATAGGAAAATATTTGAAACCATATCGAAAGCTCTTGGCTCTCGTGCTTGTTTTGGCAGCCATCAATCAGGTGTTCTCTCTCCTCGACCCTCAGGTCTATCGTCGAACTTTGGACAATGTGGTGTTGCAGTTTCAAGAACTTAGCAGAGAAGAGTTCCTAAGAGGCATACTTATCGGTATGGCGGGTCTCGTTGGTGTCGCTATGATAAGTAGGATTGCAAAAAACTTTCAAGACTATTTCGTCAATGTGATGACACAGAAAATCGGTATGCAAATATACCAAGAGACTATTCGTCATGCATTTTCACTGCCCTATGCGGTTTTCGAGGACCAATCGTCGGGACAACTTCTTCAAAAGCTCCTCAAAGCTCGCGCAGATATAGAAGGCTTTATCAGAAACCTGATCAACATCGTCTTTGTGTCACTTGTTGCCATGGTTTTCGTGTTGATCTATTCGTTCATTGTTCACTGGATTGTAGGTGTGATCTACGCTGCATTGATTCCTATCATGACCTTTACTTCATCAATGCTTTCAAGACGTATCAAGAAAGCACAAAGCAGTATCGTGACAGAGTCTGCTGCTCTTGCAGGAACGACTACTGAAGCTATTCGTAACGTCTCACTCATCAAGCTTCTTGGCCTTGAAAAACAAGAGATGAATAGGCTAGAAGATGCCAATACAGGGATCCTAGGACTAGAGCTCAAGAAAATTAAGATAGTAAGAACTATAGAATTTCTTCAAGGAACACTGATCAACGCTATCCGTGTCGCACTCATCGGAACAATGTTTCGATTGATCTTCCAGTGAGAGATGACTATCGGTGAGTTCTTCTCTCTTCTCTTTTATAGTTTCTGGATACTCAATGGTCTCACGCAGTTTGGCGAGGTGATAAAATCATACCAAGAAGCAAAAGCAAGTATGGAAACGCTGGATGACATTATGGATATGAAGCCTGCTCCTGTGCCCCAGAAACCTACCGAGATAGAAACAGTTCATACAATGGCGTTTGATCATGTATCATTTAGCTATACAGAAGAGAAACAAACTCTCCACGAGATCAGCTGGGAGGTACAGGCTGGGAAAACAGTTGCTTTTGTTGGTCCTTCTGGCTCAGGGAAATCAACGATTATTAAACTTTTGTGTGGTCTCTACCCAGCGACCAAGGGCAATGTACTCGTCAATGATGTGAATATCAACACGCTTGATCCACATGCATTTGCAACACACCTTGGAATCGTCACACAAGATACGCAGCTATTCAATGGCACTATAAAAGATAATCTGCAGTTCGTAGCACCTGAAGCAACTGACGAGGAGATGATGCAAGTACTTCGTTATGCAAGTATTGAAGAGATAGTCAGCTCAAATAAAGCAGGACTACTGACGAAAATTGGTGAAGGCTGATTGAAACTTTCTGGTGGGCAAAGACAGCGTCTTGCTATCGCGAGAGCACTCCTGCGCAACCCAGACGTACTTATCTTTGACGAAGCAACCAGCTCCCTCGACAGCCTCATCGAAGCAGAAATTACTGAGACGATCAAAGAGGTCTCTCATCATAAACAAGGCCTCATGACCATCCTTGTGGCTCACCGTCTCTCAACGATCATGCATGCCGACACCATCTTCGTGATGGAAAAAGGGAAGATTGTCGAACATGGTAGCCACGATGAACTACTAGAAAATAAAGGTCTCTATCGGGCTCTTTGGAGACAGCAAATTGGTGAAAGCGAATAATAACTTCCCTCAAACTAACTGCCAATATTCTCATATATTTCCCATATCTTCCCGTCTTTAACGAAGACAACATCGACTCTTATCAGTGCTTTTGTGGTGTTCTGCTGACAGTAGTGCGCTATAGTTTTACGCAGAAAATAGAGTTTCTTTTCTGTCACGTAGTCAAAAATATCATCAATATGGTTGACGACTTTCACCTCAATAAATACCGTTGTATCAGCATTCTCCATGATAATATCTATCTCTCCTCCGCGTATCGTAAAATTACTCATGACATGTTGATAGCCAGATCAGAGGTAATGATCTCATACAAGTTTCTCACCTGCATATCCAATAGTGCGTTTATTCATTTTTTTATTTTTGTTTAGGTAAGTGGTTACTTATCAATCACTCGATATCCAGTTTCTGTTTTCTTGAAAGTAATAAGGTCGGGTAACTTATCTATCTCTCGCTCTCCTATACGAGTTCTGCGAAGCTCGCGTATCGTTCACCCTGTGCCAAGCTGTTCACCAAGCCAGTGAGCTATAGAACGGATAAATGTACCTGATCCCACATCACAGCTCATATGTACTAAGGGCCACTCGTAATGAGTGACAATAATTTTTTGTATATTCATTTCGCGGTCAGCAGCTAGTTCCTTGCCAGCACGAGCAGACTTATACATGCGTTTTCCAGCTATTTTCTTCGCACTAAATGCAGGGATAGGCAGGATGTGACTTGGTACCAATTTCTGTAATAACCCCTCTATCTGTTCTTTTGTCACTGCTTTTTCAGGCTTTCAAACCTCCTCCTGATAGTCATGATAGTCGATATCCCATGTGTCAGTTTTCAGCGACAGATCAATCACTGCATCATAGCTTTTATCAAATCACTGATACTCTTGTGCTTTCTTTGTATCCTGATCTGTTACTAGTACCATCAGCCCCGTCGCCAAAGGATCCAACGTTCCACAGTGTCCAACTTTCTTATAGTTAAGTCATTTCTTTACTTTATGTACCACATCAAAGCTCGTTATCCCTTGTGGTTTATCTGCAAACAGTATCATGGTTTCTCATGGATAATAAAATAGTTATTGACAGTGTATCTCTTTCAATTTACATGTCGCCGTGGCTATCTGGTAGCATGCTTTCAAATTCACATTGTCCGCGGAGATCACAGAAAACTCTGGAGATGCATCAGCATCACACTTAATCTGATACGGCTCAAGAAGTAGTTTAAAACCACTTGTAAAGATATATCCTCACGAGACTCTCTTCTCCTTTTGTATTTCCGCTGACAACTCTGCTCCTGAGTAGCTCCATGCTATGATCTCTCACGACATAATGGAGAGTTCCAAGGCATCATATCTTTGTGTACCTGTCCCAACCGAAACACTACTTGTGGTAGCGACCTCTTGGATCACATTCGTTATCGTGCTTGTGAGTTCTTCTTTTGTATTTGAAAAACGCACTCTATCGGAAAATCATCTACCCATACCGGTTACCATGGATAATACAATACCAACCAGCGCAATGGTTATTACAATCTCAACTAAAGTGAAACTCTTCATGCACTATTATAAAATTAAAAGTTTATAAAGTTCATAAAATCTAAACGTTTTTGATTTGATAATTTTAAGAATCTTTAATTAATTGGCCTGCACTCCACCAAGAATTGTCGTAATAATACCAAATACTGAAAATGCTATCAGTACAACGATTGCACCGACAAAGACGATCAGAATTGGTTCGATAATCTTTGAAAGATTATTGAGCATATTATTTAAATCCTCCTCGTATATCTCTATGATGTTTCCTAGGGACTCTGGAAGGTTTGCTGTATCCTCACCCACTTTCACAAGGAGTGATGCATTAGTCGGTACGATATCTACATATTTTCTGAAGACTTCATGCATTGTCTCACCGCGTCTAAGCTGTGCTATCATCGCATCTATCATCTCTTCATAGACACCTATACGAATAATATCTTTCAGTAAGAAAAAGGTCGTCATATAACTCATCCCTGCGTATTGCATGATTCTCATGTATCTGAAGAACTTTATCAGATAGTAGTACTTTGTCATTTTTCCTATGAGAGGCATCCTGAGAAGCTGAGCGAATCATCGTCTCTTCCCGGACTCCGTTGAAAAGATGATGGAAAGGGTGAAACAGACAACGCCTAACACAATAAGTATCATCGCTATATTAGCCTGCATAAACTGTGACATCTCGATCATGACACGTGTGACAAGAGGCATCTCGATACCAGGAAATTGCTCTGCGATAGAAAAGATCCCTGGAAGAATATTGATAAACAGCACAAATACAGCGATAATAGAAATGATCAAGAGCAAGATCGGATAGGTCAAAGCACTGATATATTTGCCCTGCAAGGTACGTAGAAAATAATATTCACGGGAAAGTGATGCGAGGACCTTTACAAGATTACCCGATGCCTCACCTGATTTTACGATGTTGACATCAGATGGATTGAAGTAGTCTGGAAGACGAGAAAGCGCATGAGAGAGCTGACGTCACTCTTTGAGCATCGCTGCTATTTGCTTTCCTACATACCTTTGTGAAGCATTGTCCCCTCTTTCTGCTATAGTATTTGCTGCTTCCAACAAAGAGACTCCACCTTGTAACAGGTAAGCGAGCTCTCTGAAAAGAAATATCTTATCTTTCGTCCCAAAACCAGCTTTTTCTCTGGCCTCTAAGTAGTGACGAATCGATTGTTCAAACATACAGCAGTCGAGAATAATAAAGTACTAGGGTTTCATCATGTAACCAATAAGTTCTATCGTCACGGTCTGACTTTGCTGATATTTCACAATATCGTAATTTATCGAATGTATCTTATAGAGCATTGGATATCTTGGACTGATATTGTTTTCTACATTGTAAACAAAGTTGAGTAGACCGTTCTTGTCAGCAAAATCTATAGTCAACGTAATAGGCACCATGATCAAACTGTCGATCTCTTTCACATCAGCAATGTTCCCAAAAGTAATGCTAGTGACGACACCATTCGACTGGTTGGTCGTTCCTCTCAGGAGATACTCATTGATATTGGCAAGGATAGTCTTTTGATCAAAAGCCATCTTCTCAGCATCATTTTTCTGAAGTTGTAAGAACGCTCTTACATGCTCAAGCACAGGATTGAGCGACTCAGGAAGCGTTGAACAACCCCTCGTACTCAGACAGTCAACCACAGAAGTCTTCTGCGCATTGATCTCTTTCACGATGAGGAGATCTTTGACAGTCTGTTGATACTCGGCATCTTTGAGCATCTGCTGTTGTTCTAAGGTCTCAATACTGTCCTGCATAGCTCTATGCTTTGCTACAGCATCTTTCATATATCATTGCGTAATTACCATGATGACGATAAGTATCACGATATATATCTTATATTTCACCGTCAGCACCATCTTTGTACTGTGTAGATCATTTTGTGTCTCTCTGTTATCGGCCATAACACTATTTGCTGCTTGTTCCATCGAGCGATATGTCAGCAGTTAAAGTAAATTCAAAACCATTGTCTTCTTTTTGATAGTCTTTTATCGTCACGTTTGTGATAAACTCCAGTGATGTAAACTGGTCTATCACACCGTTATTCGCATAGATATATGAGAGATTTGGAACTGTCCCCTTGAGGCTTATCTCATCAAAATCTATCTTAAAGTCAGAAAATTGTACGTTCCCGCCCCCAAGATTTTGTAGCGTCGTGAAGATTTCGATAACACGAGTAAGGCGTTCAAGCCACCCGTTATCGGTATTGGTTTGTAGTAGTTTTTTTCCTGCAGCATACGTGACAAAGTCTTCAGACTCATAGGCCTTTGCTATCTCGGCATCTTGCGTAGCTATTGCCTCTTGTAGGTCAGACTGCTGTGAGCGTTGCACTTGTGTCATTGCGAAAGCGAATCATCGATAACCAAGATACGCCAAGAAAATGATCAACACGAAAATATAGGCTTTCCTCCATGGTGCACGCACTTTCTGCGCATCATCCATCACACTGTTTGTCATACAAATGACCAGCTAAGAACTAAAGGATATACGCTTTGTATAGCTATTTATAGAGGGATTGCAAATAGAAAAAACTATTATCAATACACTTTACCCCACATTATGATAAATACTATCTACGTCCTCATCCTCTTCCAAGGCGTCGTAGAACTCTTCAAATTTTTGCATATCTTCGTCGGAGAGCGTGAGCTCATTTTGGGGCAAATATTGTAAGTCTGCGTCTGCGATACTATACTCCTTTTTCTCAAGTTCTTTCTTCACATTGATGAATGCTTCAAAAGAAGTGATGATACGACACTTTCCTTCTGACTCTTGAAAATCTTCAATATCTAAATTCAACAAATCCTCCTCCAACAGATCGAGAGCATATGGGATAACACTTTTTACCTCATTTCCTTTCACTATCTCCTTCTTTACCTTTCCATCGATAACGATGACACCTTTTTGATCGAACTGCCATGAAACGGCTCCAGGTTCTGCCATCGTACCATTCATCCTTGTAATAATAGCACGAATACTCGCCGCAGATCTATTGGTATTGGAAGTAATAGCCTTGATATAGAGCGCCGAACCAGCTGGACCATATGCCTCATACATGATTTCTTGCAGTTCTTCACCCTCGAGTTTACCTGCTCATTTTTTTAGAGCTTTATCTATTACGTCTCTGGGAAGACTATGATATCTGGCTTTCTGAAGGACAAGATCGAGTTGTGGATTCATACTTGGGTCATCTCCTCCTTTTCTGGCTGCCATCTCAATAAGCTTTCCTATCCTCGAATAGATTCTCGACTTAGCCGCGTCTCCTGCAGCTTTTTTACCAGCAATACTGTGCCATCTTCCCATACTAATTTCTCTATATGATAAACTTGTTATTCGTAGTAAAGTCTCCGGTGTAAGCCCGATTCTGTTTTAGGTGATATTTATCTTTGCTGGCCTATAGCCAACTTTGTGCACGACTCAACCGAAGCTGAGCACGCTTGCAGCGGATAGGGTTTACCACTCGACTGACGAACTGTCAGACTGAGAAGGAGTAGCGCAACAAAAGTTACGCATCTCCACGTTGCATCTTTCCTCGGCCAAAGACCGAGTAGTTTTCGTTTCTGTGGCACGATCCTTTGCCCCGTATTCCGGGCGATCCAGCAGCTGTTAGCTGCTATCCGTTTTGTGCTGTCGAGACTTTCCTCCCTCGATAAATCGAGGGCATCACCACCGTAAGACTGGCTTGATAATACAGATAACACGAATAATTTTCAAGTTGAAAGCAAAAGCGAAATCACTATAGTAAAAGTCCGTTTTACTTATGATACGATTGCTTTATGAAAACTGTGTTAATTGGACTTTTGTTTCTTTCTGGAATCCTTTTTGTGATTTCTGTTATGCTTATGAGCCCAAAAGGAGGACTTGGCCTTGGTATCGGAGGTGTAGCAAGTAGCAACGAGTACGGAAGCAAGAAGTCTATCGAATCGACATTGAAGAAGGTAGCACTCGTAACAGGAATTATTTTTGTTGCAGTCGTGTTGTATCTGCCTTACGTCCAATAAGACTTGGCGAAAGGATTATTATTTCGTATACCTAAACTATGCTCCACATACGTCAATCTTTAGCGAAATACACACTGGTATTTCTCTTTTTTATTTGGCTTGTAGGACTGGGATATCTCTACTACCAGTACGTTATTGATACATCTGAAAGTGTCCCAGCTAAAGGTGGTACACTTATTGAAGGTGTAACTACCAATATCTCATATCTGCCATATGTCAGAGATACAGACGCTGATCTCTTTTATCAGTGACTGCTCTTCCAGGCATGTATGAGCTATTTTGGAAGTGGCTACCAGGTCTTTTATGAACCTGATATGTGTAAGGTTATCACACAAGACAACAAAACCTTCCTTGTCTCTCTCAATACTACATGACAATGGTCAGACGGCACACCTATCACTGTAGACGACATTGTCTTCACATATGAAGATATTATTAAGAATAACTTCCGAGATATTCCAAATCTGAGAAACTACGAGAAAGTTGATATCGAAAAAATTTCTGACAACTCTCTGAGAGTGACCTTCCCTGGCGCCTCTGTAGATAATTTCAACTTTTTCACTAACTATATTATCCCAAGGCATAAACTTAAAGGGGTCACACTCAACTACTATCTCACGGAATTCAAAGACCATCCCGTCACTAGTGCCTGCGGTACTATCAAATGAGGAGACAGCGATGCAAATAGTCTCGTCTTTGACGTTAGTAGATGTGACAAAGCATGGATCAGATACTATCAGGTAAAGAAAATTGATAACTTGAGAGATCTAGCAACATCAAAACTTGTGGACCTTACCGTGAGTCCATACCATATTAATGGATACAAAGACAACAAACTCATCCTCAACAAATATATGGGTATCTTCTTCAATATGCAGAGAGGAAGACTCAGTATCTACGGAAGAAAAAACTTCATCGCACTCGTCAATCATCATCTTTTTGCTGCAGAAGAGAACAATCCAGGTATCATAAAAGAGAACTTTCTCTTTGATGCCTTCCCGAAGAGAGTAACCGACAAGGTTGCCATCATCGCATCAGTCGTACCAGTTTCTACAACTGGACAGATACTTTCTACTGGAGTGAAAGCACCTGACAATCTTCCTGATGAAATTCGCGTCGAAAATATCGGAGAGAGAAAAGAGTACTCACTCGGAGAGCTAGGAGAAACATTCACACTTACTATCAAATCTCCAAAGCCGTACGATGAGGTATTCGTCGTTGCAAACAATCAAACTCAAGAACAAGCAGACACGACGACCAACAGCGTTGCTCTTGAACTTGTTCCAGGATTCAATCTGTTTGATGGTATCAACACCTATACCGTGCATGGTATGGGGACAAATAGCGATGAGATCGTCACAAGCATCAACATCTATTATAGGACTCCATATGTTGTATCGAAAGATGCTGCATTAAAAGTAGTCTACTATAGCGGCGATCCATTTATGGTTGAACTTATTAATAAGATTAGAACATTCCTTGGCCGAGAAGGTCTGGCTGGTTACTTTGACTTCCAGGGCGTTCCGACTGCAGAAGAGTTTGAAGGAAAGCTTGCATCGAAAGAGTACGATATTACGATCAGAGGTATCGATTTTGGACTCAAGAAAGATCTCTCAAACCTTTTGTTAACTGATAATCCTATTATCAATCCATCGCTCTACGTTAATGGAAACCTTGCATCGCAAATCAATCAGTTCTTTGCAACGAGTAGTCCAAGTGGGCAAGGAAGCATCAAGAGAGAGATAGATAGACTCTACCTCAATGACTTACCTTTTGTCCTTCTTGGGAAGACTACCTCACTACTCCACACTAGACCGTATATCTTCTTGGATACAGACGCTGTCTTCTACGAACATGATTATAGAAAAAAGATTCTTCACCATGTTGTTCTGACACAAAGACCTATTATCAACAGATCAACACTCACTGACTATCGTTCGTTCTTCCTATACGTACGTGAGAAACTCGATCAATAGTTCCACATTATAAAAGTATGATAAAAGCCTCTGCATCATGTGTAGCAGAGGCTTTTATATAATATGAGAAGAAATAATTGTTATTAGTTAGTCAACAATACTGTCGGGATGATAGTATCGATAACAATAAGTGGATTTTCTTTAAATCTGTCACCTGTGACATTACAAAGATTTCCGTCTGTTCCTCTACCATTGAGCTGACACTCCCAAGTAAAGGTATTGTTAAAGTTGATACAGTTACCGCTGTTACAGTAGGTAGACGCAAGTGACGAACCGTATGTTGTTGTTGCGTTGTTGAAGAGGTTTTCTATCTGAGACTTTCTTGCATCCGTTGGTTCTAGTGCTGTATTGAGCGACGCAAACTTACCATGGATGTAGACCTTATACGGCACCGATGTACCAGTAGCACCATACATAAGTCCGTTTACAAAGATGTTTCCTCTTAGATAGAATCCAGAGATAGATCCACCATCGTTACCATCCTTATCAAAAGTTCTCGTGATGCTCGATGGAGAGTCGATAAGAAGATTCCCCTGATCGACAAAGATGTTGAGTGCTACGCCATCAGGCATTTCATTTTGTAGCATCACATTTTTATTGTAGACGACAATGGTCTTTCCATTGTAGTTTGTATCATTATCCAAGTCGATGATGACTGGATCAAATTCACTAAACGAAGCATCAGGATCTCCGATACATACAACTCCTGACGAAGGGTTTGTCCAGTTTGTCTCATCGTAGACAGTCTTTCCTCTACAGAGCGTCGAAGCTGTTCTCTTGAGCTGATTAATACTATTGGAGATGTTCATCTTGTCTGAGACGATGATCGATGTTTCCTTTGGGTTACCGAGCACTGATCTTCTATCATCGACACCCAGTCCTCCTCTCGAAAGGAGTACATTACCTAACACAGCGATACGCCACAATGTTCCAAGACCTGCAGTGATTGAACCACCGAGTGCATAACTTGTACCATTGGTATATGCTACCACATTGGTCGTACCTGTTTGAAATGCGAAAATGCTATTGATATAACCACCTGCATTGAGCGATGCGATGATACCAGTATGTGCAGCTAGTGGAAGCTCTCCACCGATAAATCCAATGCCAGCAATATTATCATAGAAGTAACCGATTGGCGTTTGATTGTTGAAGTACTGTACACTACTCACAAGAGGCGCACCTGTCAGAACCATATTGTTTGTTACATCGTATCTTCTTCCCATACTCAAAGAAAGCGGTTTCGTCTTTCGAGTATAGTTTACCTGTCCGTAGACGCTATAAATCTCAAGTGAACCCGAATTTGATGGGTTAGTACATGAGGTGTAGAGCGCACCTGTAAGGGAAAGACCTGTATATGAGCTGTCGATTGCTGCAAGGCCATTGAGTGTTTGTTGATCAAGTGGCCAAAGTCTCGCACCTCGTGCGTTACTGAAATACAGACCCCTTACCTGTTTTGTACAATTTCTTGTATTAGCACCTAAGCTCACCTGTACTGCAGGCAGAATCTGTTGCGTTGGAAGCCAGAAAAAAGAGCCAGCATAGTCATTTCCTGGAGCGAAAAAGTGTGCCTCCGCATACTTTTCACCAATAGGATCCTGAGCAGAAAATGCAGGAAATGAAAAACTAATACCTGACGTAAATGATGAAAGTCCGGCAAGAGCACCTGCTGCTACAAGAGCGATTCACAGCGTTTTCTTAAGCATTTTGCTTTTTTGTATGATAAGGTAAATGTCTTCTATAATTATAGCTTTATTACCCTGTTTTGTCAAAAATTCCTCTTACAGATCACCCATCCCAAGATAGTCTGAAACTGTACTTATAACCTTACTTCTCTCATCGCTTTCTGGCCCTATTCCAGCTTCGTCACAAGCACGCTGGAGATAACCCTCAACAATCAGCTTCTGCGAGCTCTTTTTATCCAATCCTTTCGCCATCATATAGAAAAGTTTTGCTTCATCAAGCTTATCTATCCTTGCTCCATGTGAGGCACTTACATCAGCTGAATGCACATCTAACATAGGTAGAGTTTTTACTTTTACTTTCTTTCCCAACACAATATTTTCCTCCAAAAGATGTCCAGAAGCTTGTTTGATATTTGGGACGATAGTCACTCCCCCATCTACATGGGCATCGGCCTGATCACCAAGGAATGAGATAAGATGTATGTTGATACTCGTATTATCGGCCTGTAGCTTCCCGTTGACCTTTACGGAGATGTGTTGTTTTTCTTTCGATAAAATAAGGCATATGACCTCAGCTTTTGCCTCCTGCCCTTTTGCATGAATATCCAACACCACTTCTGCATTGTCTATCACAAACAGTGCTTTCAACTCACTTTTTTCTTGCACATTTAGTGTGCGCTGCACGGTCTGCCCATGTATATATTCTACTATCTGCTGCGAACTTTCTATCGTCTGAATTTGCATCTACTTGTCTTCTATCAATGTAAATCTCGGTACCCTCTGCCCGTTATATTCTACCTCAGTAAACCACTCTTTCAGTGGTCTCACTATCACGTCAATTTCTGCTGGCAGGTCATCTATAGGATACAATGGCTTATAGACGACCACCTGCTCGTCCTCATACGCATCCTTTCACTGAAAAAATCCGATAGACTCTATACGATAAGTGTGATCATCTCATCCTGCCGACTTATAATGTCTATACTTTTCTCCTACCTTTACCATGCAGAAAACAAAAAACTAAACATACTCTTTCTATCGTTTCTCTCGTTTTTTACAACCACAACTCTTCAAAAAAAGGTGTCACATTCTTCTCTTCTTTCCGTAGTATAAGTATGAATCCTTTTAATTATTGAAATTATCAACGATGAAGAAACTAATAACAAGCATAGCGATCATGGCTACAGTCATGGCTGGAAGTGCATCTGCTCTCGGACCAGTACCGGTACAAGCAGAGATGGATACATATACCGATGCTGTCGTACGAGGGAATGACCATGGTCTCACCAAATTTGAATCTCGAGCTCATTTTCGTGGAGATGCTGCAGTAACAAGAGAACAAGCAGCTAAGATGATGTCTGTATGGCTCGCTGCTAACCACCAACTTGAGTGGCCTGTATGGGACGAAAACTGTACATTCGAAGACCAAGCAGAGATCGACGAAACACTTGCAAATGGTGTAGATATGGCTTGTAAGTTTGGTCTCTTTAAGGGATATAAAGGAGACTTTATGCCAAAAAGATACCTTACGACAACTGATATGTATACTATCATCGAGAGAGCTACAGATATTCTCCCTGCATATAGCGCATATATGGCAGAACTACCATCTTTAGAAGCAAGATATCTCACAAGAGGAGAACTAATTAAAGGTCTCTTCCGCATCAATGCTATCGTAAAAGCAAAGATGGATGCAGAAAAAGACAATGAGCTTTCTTCAGTACAAACAGAACTCGATGCCTCTATGCAGCTCTGGGCAAGTAAAAACATCGTTAGCTATACTGCTGAACAGCAAGCTATGTGTTTCTGTCCACCAGCATACACAAACCCCATTCGCTTCGACGTTGAAGAAAACGTAGCAGTAAAGGGCTCTATCCAAGACATCAGTGAAGAGAACGCTCTTCCTGCAGAAGAGGTGAAATCAGAAGCTAAAACAGTCACAGACCTCTTTGCCATCATCCAAGATGCAATCGACCGTAGAGCAGACGACATCACTGTAAACTACGATGCCCAGCTTGGCTATCCAACAAGCATCAGCATAGACTACAACACGATGATCGCTGACGAAGAAATGTATTATACATATAAGATCGTTAGTCAGAATTAAATAGAGGTCATCTCTCTACCTTGAAAAGAGCCCACTGAGGGCTCTTTTTTATTATAAAGAATATTGACTTTCACACCTGTTTTCATGATAATATCATTTTTAGTGATCAAAAAATCCACTCTCATGGTAAATATGCAAGAACTTCACAAAGAAGTTAACACTATGAAACAAACATACAAACAATTTTCGGAGGGAAATTGACTTTCCACTGAGCAGGTTGAGACGCTTTGCTCTACTATGTCAGAAAGGATGAAAAAACTCCTTGTAGCAACTGTTGATATTCCTCGTTATCAATCAAGAACTTGGGACAACTATCTGCTCTTCGTGAGAGGAGAACTCATTAACACACTCAATTGACGTGGCTCTGATGGAATCCCGAAAGAGCAAATCAGCAAACACGATCTTAAGATAAAAGAAAATCTTCTTCCAGGTGGGTATGATCTTATGATGTACGACCAACAATTGAAACAGGACTTTCCACCTTATCAGAATGATATCATGAAGATCTCTGTAGATAATGTGCAGAGACCATGACCAAAAGGAGTAGTAAAAGCCAGACTTTCACATAAAATTCATTTTCCAGGCAAACAGAGAATCTATGAAAGCATGCCACAAGAGATACTTTGAGAGGTGAAAAAAGTTGGTATTGATCCTGGCATGTCTATGTGGGAAGGAGGCGTAAACTCAACGAGACCAACGGATCTTTACGGAGCACTGAGTAAAACAATTCTCGATTATGTTCTCGATAAATGAGCGACTCCTTTTATCTTCGACGCAGGAACATGAAGCGACGAAACAAGGAAGTTGTTACAGCAAAAGATACCAATCTTAAATGACTATACAAAAGGACTACTTTCTGTCTCATTTACAGACAATGTACTTACTTATACTATTGACGAATAAGCCATGAGATTATCTACAATCGAACAGTCAATAAAAAACACGAGGAACGATTTCCACAATTTTGCTGCAGAACATTTTTCTCATAAAGCGATAGCAAGTGCTTACAACACCTTGAAAGAAAGACAGAGAGCTCTTTTATATAGCACGTTAGGTGTGAATAATGAGAAAGAGTTTATTGAGCAACAACGCTTCAAACTGCAACTCGTCGCTCTCACACCGAAGCTAGAAGAGTCTATCAAGCGTTATGAGATAGAACTTGGCAATATTTTCCGTGCGGGTTATACTGCAGACTATGACCTATGAATAAAAGAAGACTTTGATCTAGAAGGACCTTCCGGCATTATTGATCCTTATACGAACAAGTTTGTGACAATTGGGGCGACAAAGATCATACCAGCTCATCCTTCCTATGCAAAGGAACGCGTTAGAGTGGTTCTGCAAGAAAAAACTCCATCGATTGCCTCGTTCTCTTGAGCTCGTAAGATACGTAGCATCGCTCAAAACATCATGAACTATATCGAAAAAACTGCAGATAATAAAGAGTTGTTAGAGGTGCTCCACACTCTTGATGCAAGGTATCCAAATGAACAAAGACCTCGATTTACCGAGATGATGACTGATGCTCTTCGTGAACATATTGCAGGAGCAGAATCTACTATTTTTGACCCAACAGGCAAGACTGCGGCATATTTCCCTGATCGACATGTACGCAAAAATGCCAAATTCAATAAACCTCTCAATGAGATACTCAACGGCCTCGCATTCATCGAAAGAGAGGTCAAAGAGTGAAGAAATAGCTCACAACACAAGGTGAGCATCCTGCCTGAATGCAAAGAGTAACTTCTTATATCCTTACGGTCGTCCAACTTACTCTTCAGGCGTCTATGGCTCTTTTTATCATAGTTTCATTTCTATTTAACTGGCTTTTGCCAGTTTTTATTTCGATAAAAGCAACTTCACGAAGCGCTCATTCGCTCAAACCATCGAAAGCGATATAGTCGACTCACTTACCAAGGAAGACGAGATCTTTATAGTGATACGGAAAATCAGGGAGCAAAGGGGCTATTTTCTCACTCACGAAGCCCAATGTCGTAGCACGAGACTTTGCGACAGCATCTTTGCGCTCTCCCCTTCTCTGTTGCCGAAAGACAATTTTTGCTATCAGATATCCGATAATGACACCCACGATAACTCCAACAATAATATACCCTATTCCGTTTGACATACTGCTTGAAATAAGTGATTAAATGGATACAAACTCATAGTAGTTATTTCGGCAGGCGACACAATACATTTGCCATGTGCTCATCATTTTATAGCATATTATTGATCAACATCTATGTTAGACCCGAGGTATGTCAGAGAGAATCTCGACCATATACAGCAAATCATTAAAGATAAGAATAGTAAAGTGAATATCGATACTTTTGCTTCGCTCTACGATGAGGTAAAAGAGCTTCAGCAGCAAGAACAAGATTTGAACACACAGAAAAATCAAGCTGCAAAAGAACAGAATGCTGAAGCTGGTAAAAAAATTAAAGAACAGCTACAAGCCCTCAGCGAGAAACTGTCAGACAAGCAAAAAGAGCTCAATGAGCTACTTTGGGCTATTCCAAATGCCTATTCGGACGACACTCCTGTGGGGAAAGATGAAGAAGAAAACAAGCTGCTTCGCACCTGGGGAGAGCCAAAGGCTTTCACATTTGATGTAAAAGACCACGTAGACCTTGGGACAGCGCTCGATATATTGGATTTTGAAAGTGCATGAAAGATTTCATGAAGTAGATTTGTCTATTTGAAAAATGGACTGGTAAGATTGCAGTTCGCGTTGATTCAGTGGGTTATGGAGACATTGACCAATCAGGAGATCATAGATGAGATTATCAAGAAGAATAATTTGAAGGTGAAAAATACGCCGTTTACGCTGATGCTTCCTCCGTTTTTCATGAAGATGGATGTAATGGATAAGATGGGTAGGTTGCAGCCGACAGATGAAAGATACTGCTATGAACAGGACAACTTAGTGTTGAACGGCTCGGCTGAACATGTGCTTGGGCCATTACATATGGATCAACAGTTGACTGAAGATCAGCTTCCTATTAGATATCTTGGCTATGCAACATCATTTAGAAGAGAGGCTGGAAGTTATGGTAAAGACACTAAAGGTATGATCAGAATGCATCAGTTCGATAAGCTAGAAATGGAGTCATTTTGTCTGCCAGAAGATGGTCAGGAAGAGCAGGATTTCATGATTGCTATCCAAGAGCATATGTTACAACAGCTAGAAATCCCTTATGAGGTATTGATCTGCTGTACAGGAGATATGGGAGACGTTGATTATCGCCATATAGATATCAACGCATGGATTCCAAGCCAGGACAAGTATCGTGAGACCCACAGTGGAGACTATATGACAGATTATCAGGCAAGAAGACTCAATATCAGATATAAAAAGGCTGACGGCGAAAAAGGCTTCGTGCACATGAATGACGCAACTGCTTTCGCATTGAGTAGAACGCTCGTAGCCATCATCGAGAACAATCAACAAGAAGATGGATCGATTAAAGTTCCAAAAGTGTTGCAGAAGTGGATGGGGAAAGAGGTTATTTAAGTATTACGCATATGTATGCTCATAGCTAAAACATTTGAATTTGATGCAGCTCATAGGCTTTCTTTACACTCAGGCAAGTGTAAGAATTTACATGGACATAGATATAAAGTAGTGGTACAGATAGAAGGAGAGATCAATCAGGAACCTTCAGCAAGTTGTGGGATGGTAAAAGATTTTGGAGATTTTTCTGTGATAAAAAGTTGGTTAGATGAAAAGATGGATCATGCGTATATTTCACAGAAAGATGATAGTATAGCCGCAGTGTGCGAAAAAGAGTGATTGAAAATATATTATATGGATGCGCCAACGACGGCAGAAAATATCGCAAAGCATTTGCATGAGACATTTCAGTCATTTTTCCCTGTGCATAGCATCCAAGTCTACGAGACGCCGGCTACACGAGCTCTTTATCCGTGATAATCAATCATGCAAAAACTCACTTTTGAACAAGCATATACTCGCCTCAAAGAGATCAATGATACGCTGCAGACCAGCGAAGTTATTGATGTGGAGAAAATTATTGCATTGCAAAAAGAAGCGAAGGAGTTATATGAGTATTTAGATAAGGTTTTGAAAAAGGCTGAATCAGTCGATGACAATTTTGATGAAGAAAGCGACGACGAGGACAACGACTAACGTTTAACTCTCCCCGATATTATGTCCCAAATAAAAACACTGAAAAATCACGCATTTCGATGGACGTTGGTAGCGCTACTAAGCGCGATGTTTGTCGTATTGCTCAGTGGGTATTGGTGGCATATTGAACAGACCAACCAAAAGCTTTCACAGCGGACTGAACCGCTTGAAAACATCACGACTACTATCCTTGCACAGTCAGGCAGCAGTGATGATAGCCTTACTCGCAGTCATCTTGCTAGTATCGAACAACAAATTTCTGGTCTGGATCTTACGCCATCACTAAGCAATTCGCTCCGTCGCTACATAGGAAATTTGTATACTGTCGCTGGGGCGTTTGATGCAGCAAAGCAGACTATTCCGCAGACCAATGATTGGCACTATTTGTTTGACAAAGGGACCATAGATTTGCTGCATACCAATAGTTTACTCTCATGAGACGTCCTCACGCTCTACTCAGGCAGGCAGATCATCCAAGATGCTATCACCCACCTCTCAGGAGCAACGATAAGTACAACCGATAGAATAAAAAAACAGATGAGCACGCACAATCTCAGTGTCGCTCTCGCCTCACAAATCGGCGTCGAAGTACTCGTCTGTACTAAAAGTTATGATGCCCTCGCTCAAAGTCGACAAAACGTCTCTACTCTTTTCTCTGGCCTGATACAAACGTATACCAATCAACTCTCATATCTCAGCACCCTCACCGGCAACGACGAAAATTTCTTCCAGTGTATCTCTGCTTACCGTCAACAACTCAATACTAATATTTCACAAATCAATCAACACTTTCCAACTATCAATAAACTCAATGCCCTTTCTACCTCGAGACAACGCACCTACAACACCTCTCCTCTTCAGTGTCCTCTCGGTATTGATCTTAGACAGGACATTATAGATGTTCGCACCTATGAACAAGAAACAAATGAGCTGCTCTCTAGCAATCAGCATATCGAGAACATGCTTGCAACTGGCTCCCTACAGACTATACAGGAGATATGCCAAACAGCAACCAGTGAACAAGAGTGATCAGGCCACTCTCTCGACGATCTGCTTTCTGTGTTTACAGGCTCACAGCAACAGCTTATGCAGCAGCCTCCACAGACCACCTGAGCCAATAGTAACACTGGTTCATTTACCCAGCTACCAGAAGAGACCCGAAACATCATCAATGATATCTATGAAAATAACACCAAATACATCGACCTCATGCAACAGACAAAGCAGGATAAAAGCTACAATCCACTCCGACGTATCCAACAACTCTTTCAAGAGTTCTACGGCGACACTGAAGAATTTACAAGATAGCTACAGACCTTTTTCAACTTTATACATTTTTAATTTTATATTATATTCCTATGATTGCTTTCCATATTGGGTCCATCCCCATCTATCGATACGGTATCTTCTATCTCGCAACTTTTGTTGTTGGCTATCTCTTTCTCATTCGAGTAGGCAAGATCAGAATGTATGCGAAGTTCGATAATGCTCAAACGATACTTACAAGATGAGTCGATGATATCGTCCTCGCCTCGGTCATTGGGATACTTGTAGGCGGTAGACTTGGAGAGGTTCTCCTTTACAACCGAGAATACTACAGCCAAAACCCAGCAGAGATTATTGCGGTCTGGCATGGTGGTATGTCATTTATCGGTGGCATTGTCGGAGTCATCCTTGCAATTCTTTTCTTGGATAGAATGTTCAAACTATCGAGAAAAGAGCTTCTTATCATCTTTGACCTCATCCTCGTGATCGTACCTATCGGTATCATCCTTGGTCGCTACGGCAATTTTCTCAATCAAGAACTGTATGGCATCCTCGCGCCTTCTCGATGGCCAGAGATCCTTACGCACACCTATACCACCATTGATAACCAACCAAGGATCAACACAAACTTTCTTGCACTCCTCTTCGAATGAGCCCTCACTTTTGTTGTCTCTCTCTTCCTTTTCTTCAAACAAAAAATAACTAAACATATCACCCCAGGAGTTATCTCGGTCACTTTTATCTCCCTCTATTCTATCATCAGATTTTTCCTCGACTATCTCAGACAGGATAGCCAAGGTCAATTTATGGGACCATTCACTACTACACAATGGTTTATGCTCTTCTTTTTCCTCTTCGGCATAGCCCTTTGGAGATATCTTATCCAAAAAAGATAATCTTGACTTTTGAGATTTGGGGCGTAATATTCAAAGCACGCTTTACATCACAACATTCAAAGTATGTACTGAGGAAATCTTAATATGTTCCAGACTATCGGCAATGGTCATAATAAAGGCTATGACGATTACAATTATTACAATGAACAGATAGCTCATAAAGACTGAGTGCAACAGAAAAAAGAAACTACCGCTGCTATCATTGAAGCACTTTCAGACAAGAAAGAAGAGCCAGTTAAAAAAGAAGGTGATGATGAATACATTCAATCCATCCCAGCTTGTTAATTTTTGATTATATAACGTCATATAGGATGAACCTGAGTATGCGTATAAATATAAATCATCTACCTGCACAGGAATCAGAATTAAAACAGCTAGCGACTATTTGTAGGCAAACAAGATTAGATATTGCAAAAGAGTTCACCACTATCCAAGATCGTTTTAATAAAAGAAATGACACAGAGTACGAACTACCTGATTTTATGGATATGATCAATAGTATCGACTGAGAAATTGACTACCTTACATGAGGGCAAGGCTATACTCCACAGGAATATATAGATATGCTTGAAAGAAAAGAGAAACGTGCATAATTAACCCTCAAATCACTTTTCTTTGATACTCATAGCCACTGAAACATCACCCTCTTGGGTGATTTTTCCATTTTCGAGAACGTAGACGTGATCAACGGGAATGTAGTCGAGGATAGAAAAGTAGTGCGTGATGACGATGAAAGTGTTATTTTGATTATTTAGTTCTTTCATAAGAGTAGCCACACTACGGAATGCATCCACATCGAGGCCACTATCCACCTCGTCGAGGAAGATATACTTTGGCTCTAGTAAGCGTAGTTGTAGAATTTCAATCTTTCTTCTTTCTCATCCACTAAATCCGACATTGAGATCGCGCCAAAGGAAATCACGGTCTATATGTAACTCCTCTATCAGAGGTTCAATGACCTTTTTAAATGCGAGAAATGTTATTTGCTCTCCCACTTTAGCAGAGTAAATAGTACGTAGAAATTCAAAAAGTTTTACGCCTTTGATCTCTGGGATAGATTGAAATGCAAGAAAAATACCTTGCTGTGCTCTCTCATTTGGCTCCATCTCTTTAAGCGATTGTCCATCGAGGAGAATATCTCCGTCTGTAACCTCATATGAGGGATGTCCCATGACCGTAAGAGCAAGAGATGACTTACCAGAACCATTTTTACCGAGCAAACAGTAGTTTTTTCATAACTCAAACTCCATTTTTACTCCTTTCAATACCTCTTTCTCCTCTACCGTTACGTGTATATCTTTTATTGTTAACATCAATGCATATTAGGTCTAAACAGGTCAATATAATAGGTAAAAAGCCTCAAAAAACAAGGGGTACGGTGGACTTGACTTTTTCTCCTATAGGGATAAACTCTATGTACAACAAAAAGCCAACGCTTATGAAATGGAGAAATACACTAATGTTGGGGTGGTTAATCCAGCTCATCAACCCAGCGTACAAAGGCAGGGTGAGCATAACTTGCAATAACATTCCTGTCTCAGTTGAGCCAGATCTCCTTGCTCTTATGACTATTGGACTAGGACAAGCATCTGTAAATTCAAGTTACAGTATGCAGCCAGCCGTCCCCATGGGCTATGACGAAGAGGTTGAGTATGACACTGCTAACAGTGATTACTCCTCTGACATGCACTATGTTACCATCCAATTGCATAACGGTAAAACCGTACGTGCAGTAGCAGCGGATGGCGATAACGTACAACGTCTCCAACAAGGACACGAAGTACAAGTCAGAAAAACTCATTGGCTCTTCAGCGACACGAAAGCCACCGTCTATGAACTACTACAGTAACAATATTATTTCACGAAAAAGCGCCTCGTATCGGGGCGCTTCTGCTTATTGAAATATTTTCTCAAACATCTGTTCTATCTCATCTCTCTTCGTTTTAAACTTAGGGTCTTTTATCCAGCTACCAAACTGTTTGTGACAGAAGTCGATGGTTTCTTCTACTCACTTGTGTTGTATACCCATATAGGTTTCCGTGTCTCACTGTTTTAGTAAGAAGATATTATCATCATAGAGGTCATCAATGAGGTTAACTATCTCCTTCCATTTTTGAGGGCTCTCTTCTTGTAGTAACTGAATCACCGTTGGGTATCTCTTTGTCTTAGGTAGGCCTTCTATATGTTTTCTATAGGCTTTCATGTCGATCCTGACACCAGTATCTTGGATGTTATCCCAGTCACCGATAAAGTAACTTTGTAATCCAAACTTATCGAGGAATTTATTCCATCTGTTGAATGAACCTTTTCCGTTGATATTAATAATTTCATAGTTAATAAGTTTTTTTGATCGCTTCGGATCTTTCTCCGCCAAGTAGTTCAAATAAAAGCCAAAGAAAAGCTCATCGATCTCGCCTTCCACCATGATGATTTTGTTCACAAAGAATATCTTTGCTGTATTGGTGAAGCGAAGTATCTGTACGAGGTTTGATTCATGTTCATGGTATGAGTGCAACGGTGACACCACCTGTGTCTCATGATTTCTCATATAGAACCTATGCACGTACTGGATATTGTTTTCATTGATAAGTAGTGCTGCGTGTGTTGCAACTACACACTGGATCTTCAATGCGTTACCTACTCTCTCCAAAAGAGAGAGAAGTTTTTTTTGTAGCTGAGGGTGTAGATGCAATTCAGGTTCATCGATAACTATCAGTCCATTCTCGAGATCAAATCCATATAGCGTTGTGATAAGGAAAAGGATAGCTTTGTCCCCTGAAGACAACTCATCAAACGAGTAGCGATGCCCCGCACTGTTTTCTAAGAAAAACGTATATCTCGTCTGCTCGTGCTCAGGTCTGTAAAGTCTCAATGAAAAGCCAATATACTCCTCGAGAAGCATATTGATGGCAGCATACTCTTTGTTGTCTTTAAGTACGTCCTTACATGGTTTATCTCCACCAGGACATGTATAGTGGTATGCTTTTGCGAGTTTCTTTTTTAACATCTCAAAACCGATCGGCAGATTTGCCTGTGAGAAAAAGTCCTTATCTTCATCGATCGTCTGGAGTACATCACTACCATAGCGGAAGTGCAGGTCATAGTGCGAATCCAGATGCCCAAGTTTTCTATAACATCAGATAATAGCAAACGTATTGTTCAAGTGACGAACTCTCTCCTTCGGATCAGTGATGATAAATGTATTGTAAATGGTAATCAGATGCTGAATCGCTTCAAAGTGTTTGATATAAGCGAAGAACAACTGCCCTACCGGATCAGTATCCAGACAGTTTGAACTCACAACTCCCGTCTTCGTATTGATCTTGCAACTCACATGAAGTGACTCACGTTTCATCACATCATCTACCGAGACCCCATTGTTAAAGCGAACTGGAATTCTCGAGTAGGTTCCAAGAAGCTCATTGATCTTCTGTGCATACTTCACGATGAATGCTGCGTTGTCACGGTCAAGATCTGAGAGGTAGAAAGAAACCTGTATCTCACTTGGTTTGTCTTTATGATCATTGTGTGGTGGAAGCGCAACGATCGGGTGAGCAATCTGTGTAATCGTCCTATCATAATTCCCCACGTCTTCTCTTTTTAAAAACTGATCATTGAGTGTATAACGATCTGTCATACCTACGCGAAACATATAGTTCACTATCGTAAGAAAATTACTTTTTCCTGAACCGTTAGGTCAGATGAGAATGTGTGTATGCGCATCTATTGTTCATACCGGGAAAGTAATCCCTCTATCCGTTTTCATATTCGGCACATACGGGAAGCTCAATAAGTTCGAAATTTTGATGTTGTGTATCTTCATAAGATAGCGCAACAGTAACTAAAAATCAGCACTCTTTAATAATACTGAGAATCGTAAAAAAAGCAAAAAATGACTATAAGAAAAAGCGAGCGATTACCTAGGTAATGACCCGCTTTTATGAAGAATGCCAAGAATTATTTCTTCTTCTTAGCAGCGCTTTTTTTCGTAGCTTTCTTAGCTACTTTCTTCTTTGCAACTTTTTTAGCTACCTTCTTTTTAGCAGGTGCTTTTTTAGCAACTTTCTTCTTAGCTACCTTCTTAGCAGTAGTCTTTTTTGCTACCTTCTTCTTAGCAGGTGCTTTCTTTGTTGCTTTCTTCTTTTTTGCAACAGCCATCGTCTGTGCGAAATTATGAAATAAATATTGTAGTGCATCGATGAATATTTCATCATCACGTATGATAGATAGAAAAAATACGAACAATTGCAAGGGCAAATTATTTTTTCACTACCAATTTTTTATTAATCGTCATCCAATGATCGCAGCAGTTTCCATTCTCAAAATATTTTCACCGAAGGATATTTTTTTTACATTATTTTTTTCAAACATTTTTTCTTCATCCTCATGTCGTCAACCTTCAGGTCATACCAACACTATCACATCATTACTATTTTCATTTTTTTCTCTTTGAGTCATAAGTTTTTTCACATCTTCTCCGTCTTGATGAGCCACAAAAATTTCTTTTCACTCACTCCATAAGAAAACATTTTTTTCGAAAAAAAGGTTGGGGATTTTTTTTCATCGTGATTGTTCAACAGCTTCGAGTGAAATTTTTTGCAAACGTTCCATTTTTTTCTCTGACATTTCTTTAATGATCGAATGTTGTGCAGGGAAAAAGACAATTGTATCTACTCCTGCCTCCGCACACTTCTGCACAATCAACTCCGCCTTATCAAACTTATTTGGCATCGCAACAGCGAGGCAGTTACTTGCTTTATCAAGCTCTAATCTCTCTTCTGTAACAACCTCAGCCTCTATAGCACTCTTCGATATGTCTATAATTTTTATCACTACTCTTCTACCCTCCCACTGCACGGCAACCTCGTCTCCCACCTTCGCACGCAACACTTTTGAAAGTTGATGAACTACCCTCTCTTCTGTAAGAGAGATAATATTGTTAGTTTGTATGTATGGTGTAATGAATAATTGCATATGATAGATGTTACATACGTATTAAAACAACTCATCTTCCTCACTCACTTCCTCTACAATCTCCTGCGTCTCAGGGTCTACTCTCCAGTCGATTGGCTCCAATCCGTGTTCCTGTAAGTACTCATTTGCTTTGCTAAAGTGTTTACAGCCGAAGAAGCCAGAGTGGACGGAGAATGGTGAAGGATGAGGCGATTCGAGGACGAGGTGCTTTGTTGTGTCGATAAGTGCCTTTTTGCCTTTGGCAAAGTTTCCTCGAAGCATGAAGACGACGTGTTCTTTTTGGTCACTGATGGTTTTAATGACAGAGTCGGTGAACTGTTGCCGCCCGAGCTGTTGGTGTGAAGCAGGCTGATTGGCACGAACTGTCAAAATAGCATTGAGCAATAGCACCCCCTGCTCAGCCCAAGGAGTCAGATCTCCCGTCTTTGGAACAGCCAGTCAGATATCCTCATGTATCTCCTGATAGATATTCTTCAGTGAGGGCGGCAGCGCTATTCCCTCCGGCACACTAAATGAGAGACCCATGGCTTGTCCTGGTCCGTGATATGGATCTTGTCAGAGGATAACGATTTTGACGCGATCGAAAGGCGTGGTATTGAAAGCATTGAAAATAAGATTTCCCGGTGGATAGATAGCATGTTGTTGTTTTTTTTCTTCGATAAGTTTTTCTTTGATAGTAGCAAAATAGTCTTTGTGAAACTCGTCTGCTAGTGCGTCTTTCCATGACTCCTCTATCTGTATCTCGCTCATCGCATTCTATCAGAAAATAAACTGCTATTTTTTGACCGTTTTTTTCTTTTTGCTGTATCTCATCTTTTTCTGCAAATAGCACTTCCCGCACGCTGGCTCATAGGTCACTTTTGCATCAGAACCGTCTATCATAACCTGCTCCCCATCAAAGATCGGCTTGTCGTCAAGAAGCCTGATGTTACATGTTGCTTTCTTACCACAGTGACAAATGGTCTTAATCTCCTCCAATGCATGCGCTATCTCCAAGAGCCTGGTACTTCCAGCAAACCCCTCCATCATGAAGTCAGTACGAAGTCCATAACATATCACTGGAATTTCATCAATCACCGCCAAACGAAAGAGCTGATCGATCTGTTCTGCGGTACAAAACTGGGCTTCATCTACCAAAATACAATGTGCAAATGGCTCTTTCGCAACTAGCTGCACGAGATCATCTTCTGGGGCAAACACAATATCTACCTTTCTCTTCATCCCAAGTCTCGATACAACATGCTGTTTTCCTTTGGTGTCTAACTTCGGCTTCATAACCAACACTTTCATCTTATTCTCTTCATAATTATGCGCAACTTGCAATAGTGCTGTCGATTTTCCCGCATTCATCGCACTATAGCGAAAGTAGAGTTTTGCCATACCAAGCTCATCAAGAATAAATTTCCGATAGTATACGATTTACTGCTTTCAGAACAATAAAAAAAGCAGAATCGCTAGGATCCTGCTTTCTCATATGCTTTTTTCATATGATTACTCTTCATCTTTCTGTTTCTTGTCTGTTGGCTGTGACATCTCCTCTGCTCCAGTGTCATCACCCTGTTCTTCAAGGGTCATACCAACGATAGCATCTTCTGCAGAGATGGCATCAAGCTTTGATTCATCTTTTACTGCATCACGATTGATATACACAAACATAGGCATAATCATCGGTACACGACCAATATTCTTCTCTATGAACTCTCCGAGCTCATCCTTCATAGTCTTCAGGATCATTTTCACATCTCCCGTATTCTTGAGATGGTGATAGAATTTCTTCTTTGCGAACTCTACGATATCTGTATGGATTTTTTGCACCTCTGATGAGTAGACGAAACCACGTGACTCGATCTGGATATTACCCACGAGTTCTTTGGTCTTTGTATCTACCTTAAAGATAAGCGCTAACACACCGTCCTGCGACATGATTTTACGAGCCTTGATCACGTACTCTCCTGAGAGATGACCCATACCAAGACCGTCGATCATAACAACATCAAGTTTCATCTGGTATTTTGAAAGTTCGACTCTATCGTCATACATTTCGATAACGCTACCATTTTTCTCTGGCATGATAATGTTTTCATCAGGTATTCCCATATCTAGACCCAATGCTCTGTGAGAATATCTCTCTGCAGCAGGCATATAGTATGGAAGGAAATACTCAGGTTTCACAAGTCCAAGCATGATCTTGTGGTCTTCTGCACCACCATGACCGCTGGCATGTACGTCCATCGCATCATTGGTAATAAGATTGATCTTCTTGATAACGAGATCATTGATCATCTTTGCAAATTGTGACTCATTACCAGGAATCGTACTTGCAGACATCACGACAGTGTCACCTGGTCTCAGTTCAAAGTGCTGGTGCTCTCCTCTTGCAATACGCGCAAGTGCCGAGAACTCTTCACCTTGGGCACCTGTAGAAAGCAATACTACTCTTTCATCTGGTAGTGTCTCGATCTCGTTTGCATTGATCAGCTTACGAACCGTTCCCTTTGGAAAGTTAATATAGCCAAGCTGCTGACAGATCTCCACGTTGTTGATCATCGATCTTCCTGAAAGGAATACGACTTTATTATTTTTCACAGCAGCTTGAATAATCTGGATGATACGTCCGACATTTGACGCAAACGTCGCAATTACCATCCTCGATTTTGTTGCTTTGATAATAGCTTCGATAGACTCTCCGACTCTCTTTTCTGAGATAGCGAAGCCTGGTTTATTTGCACCAAGTGAGTCTCCGATATAGAGTTTTACACCCTCTGTACCAATACGTGCGATCTTCGAAAGATCTGCAGGCTTATCGATAGCTGGTGTATGGTCGATCTTAAAGTCTGATGAGTTGAAGATCAGTCCCTTAGGCGTATGAATCGCCATAGCCATCGTCTCTGGGATGTTGTGGTTCACATGCACATACTCGATCGTAAAACATCCAAGTTTTACAATATCCTTATCTGGGTCAATAAGTTTTGCTTTGATTCTTCCGAGCTGTTTTGGATCATCGAATGTTTTCTTCACAATACCGAGTGTCAGTGGTGTCGTATAGATCATTGGAAAATCCAATGCTGGCAAGACATGACGAAGTGCTCCCACGTGGTCAAGATGGCCGTGAGAAAGTAAAATACCTCTAATCTTGTGCTGATTTTTCTTCAAATATGAGATATCTGGAATAATATAGTCTGCTCCAAGTGTCTCTTCTGCTGAGAACTCCATACCTGCATCGACGATGATAATATCATCCTTGTATTCGATAAAGATACACTGTCCTACCTGCTCTAGACCAAGTAATGAACCAATTCTTACAGGGATTTCTCCCTTGTATACAGGTTCTTCAAATTGTTCTTGTTTTGGTTTTCTCGTATATCTTCTTGGGCCTCTACGAGTTGGCGCTTTCTTTGCGTTGTTTTTTTTGTTAAAATCAATATGCACGTTTGTTGAAATAGTTGATGGATTCATGGAAATAAATAAATAGAATATAAAGTAAAATGTATTTGTATGATAATTTTAATTCTGTGATACTTGTATTAGTGTATGTGAATCGACTTTCTTGATAGTTTCAGAGAGCGTTGTATTGCTCGCCGCGTACCAATCATCTCAAAGCCGACAGAGGCGTATCTCAAAGGAATTATTGCAAAACATGCTCCTCGTCGTGTTTTAGAAGTTGGAAGTGCCGTGTGATATAGTGCCAGTGTGATTTCCCGTGAAATTGCATCATATGGTGGAATCCTCTATACATTTGAGATTGGATACCGAGATTATGTAAGTGCATTATATACATTTCATAAGCAACACGCATACAATGTCGTCTCTTACCACGCCGATTTCTTAGACGTTGATCTTGCAAAATTGGGTATTGAGAAAATCGATATGATACTAGTAGACGGAAGGAAAAATCAATACAAGGAGTATATCCTCAGGGTTTCCGACTTCGTGGCCTCTGATGGGATTATTGTCGTAGATGACGCCATCAAGTTCGCTCACAAAACATCTTCATTATATGATTTTCTGGAAAAAAATCAAATCCAATATGAGCTCTTACAACTTGACGAAGATGACGGAATCATCGTAATATACAATGCTTGAGTGCAATTACAGAAAAAGAAGGTCTAAAACACCTTCTTTTTTATTTACATTGACTTCTCAGCTCGATTATTCTTCGCTCATCTCTTTGAGGTCGATTTTCTCACCCTCAAGTTCCATCTTATCGATAGTTTTTGAGATGAACGGATCAACGAACATCCAGTGTGTTGCCGTAGCAAAATCTTCATCTTCTAGCGCATGTGCTGATTGGACAAATGCCACATTTTGATTGTTGTACTTCAATAGATAGTTCAAAGAGTCTCCTTTGTCTGATACCACTTTGATAGTTACACTATCTTTATCGTATTCACCTGGATAGTCGATAGTAAACGCATCATCTTTATTCTCATCATTTTGATATCTCATCTCTTCACCCTTCGTCAGCATGAGATTGATATAGTTTTTTTCTGGCTCTGAGAAACAAAGATAAAATTTCCCTTCAAGGATGTAGCCGTCTTTATGTGGTTTAATGTTTACTGCCATGGTCTAGTTTTACGTTTATACAATATAAAGATTTATGTAAAGAAGTTTGGATTGATCAGTCTGAGGATCGCACCCGATGCACCGAGAATTGCAAGGCCGATAGCCACCTTGATGATTTTCTTTTTTCCTTCTCATGGATTACCAGATGCTCGCTGCACTCCGCCTATAATAACGAACATCAGTGACACTATCAAGATGACTGTTACGACAATCTTTGAGAGTCCACCAATGAGATCAGTAAAGGCTGTACTAGCGCTTGAACCAGCGCTACTAGAGTTATCTTTATTGATGCATTTGCCGACGAAGGGAACATTGGTATTGAGCTTAATGCCTCCCTCAGCAATACAGCTACAATACTCTGTTTCTCCTGGATAGTTTGCAATACACTCATTGTATTTCTGACCATCACTACTATTGCTACTATTGCTGCCGCCAAGACTATTGAGATTATTTTGCGACTGCTGATTGGGGTTATTTGGTGTATTACCATTGAACTGCGCACTACTCTGCCCATTGATATTGTTGGGCATAGATGTCATACCTGGCCCGTCTTCTGCAAAGATAGGCATCACAAATCACGAGGCAACAGCGACCATGATAACTAACCAACCTTTTATATATTTTATCATCATAGCTCCTGTGAAATAAATTAGATCATACTGACAATAATATCATTGAGCATCTTGCCATCTACGACAGCCTTGTGCTCAGCCATGATGGCTCCTACGAGTTTACCACGCTCAGCTTTGAGATCCTGGATGCCAAGCTCCGTCTTTTTCTGCTCAACGAGGTTACGGAGCTGCTCCTCACTCATCATCTGAGGAATATACTCCTCCATCACCGCTATATTACTTTTTTCTGCAGCAACATCATCACTCTTTCCAGCCTTTTCTAGATAGTCTATCGACTCATTTCTCGACTTAATTTCCTTCCTGATAAGCGCTATCACCTCATCGTCACTCACATCCGTTTTCAATTCAATTTTCTTATTTTTTATCTGGGCAATAATATAATTTAATATACCCTTTTTCACATCATCCTTTTCTTTAAAGGCCTGCTTATAATCATCAAACAGCTTTTGTTCGAGCGACATTTTTCTTATAAAAAGAATAAATATTTAGTTCCTATTTGCCTCCAAGATAGGCAATCCTGCTTCAGTAGGTATATAGATAACCTGACTCTGTGTATTATCAAGCTTATCGATATAGAGATATCTGAGATATTCGTCATTTCCCTCTAGACTATCCCCGATAATTCTATTCGCTTCTGCTACCCCTTTTGCTTTTTCTATCTCGGCTTCAGCTTTGAGCTTCGCATTTTCCAGCTCTGCCTTCCCTTCTTCAATAAGAATTTTCTTTGTTCGCTCAGCCTCTCTGAGAGCTGCTTCTCCTTTCAGTGTCTGTGCATAGATACGATATTTAGGTATCCCTCGAAGCATACCGATGATAAGAGCTACCGCCACGAGAATAAATATTAACACTGCTCATAGTGATCCCTTTTCAGTTTTTTGCATAGATATAGTATCAGTAAGTTAAAAGTTATTATATGTTGCAAATATGTATTCATCATACAGAAGCCCTCTATTTCTGCAAGTCATTTCTTTCTTCTATACAAAAAAACAACCGGTAGAGCGGTTGCTTTTTTGGTGCTGGAGAGGAGACTCGAACTCCCAAGCCGAAGCATACGCACCTCAAGCGTACGTGTATACCAATTCCACCACCCCAGCATAAAGCATTTGTGTGATATAGAGCTAAGCTCCTTCGGCGTACAGACTACTATAGTGAGTTTCCTCGAAAATTCAACAGATATTATTAATGTTTCTTCATATTAATCGGGTCATATACATACCAGTAGTTTGTTTGTGGCTGTCCTCCATTTGGACAGAGTCACAAACCATTTTGAGGGCTGTTTTGATGAGCATATACGTAACTTTTTAACTGACATCTTGCCTGGTCTTCTCTGTTTTCAAGTGCTGCATACAGTGCATAACTCGTTATGCCATAAGTTCCGTCCCAGTTTCGATAACGATATGTGTATTGACCTGTCACATTATTTGGACCATTATTTACTGGGTCGACTGGCACGGAGGTCATATATGTTCCCGCCAATCACGTTATCCACAGTGCAGGCGTATTATAACTCCATCTATCGGAGCCAGGATTTGCATAGACACCATTGTCCAGCCTATAGACTTCATTCGCATTATAGATAGACGACAAATCTGTCTTACGTTTTGCGTCTCTCGCTCTTCATTGGATAGAGTTGAGTCTCGGCACGAGAGCGGCCGCCAAAATACCGATAATCACGATGACTATCAGCATTTCTATCAGTGTAAACGTTTTTATCTTTTTATTCATTACTCCCTGAAGGATAAATATTCATATTAGCTACTTTCCTATATAGTTAATTTTCTTTCGTAATGCAAGAAAAAAGACCTGTCACGAAGACAGATCTTTTAGTATGTTATCGTCTTATTTACTTAGCAGTTTTTTTACTCTTAGCTCCTTTCAACTGATATACTCCCTTATCTACTCTTTCAAACATATCTTTGTATTTCTGAAGATTGAGAAGTACTGTATTTGGGCTAACCATCTTTTCTTTCAACAGCTCTTTTGAAATCTCTTTCACTGTCATAGGTCTCGCATTTTTTTTGAGGATACGAGCGATGATATCTTTCACCACACCACCTTGGATACCCCACTCTCTGAGTCCATAGATACCAAGTCCCATGTTAACAAATGTTTGATTGTTCTTAACCAACTCATTGTGAACAGTCGTTACCTTGATAGCCTTGCTTGGGAACCACTCCATGATCTTTGAAGGAATCTCCTGGAAGTGAAGAGGCTTGTTTACCTTTCTTAGCACGTACATGATTTTCAGCTTGATAGTCTTTGGATTCACATCTGCGAAGTCCTGTAGTCCTACCTTACCGTCAAATGTTTTTGCTCCTCTGATCACATTGAAGAAGTTTGTGTAGAAGAGTGTATTGTTAAGATAGTGAATATTTGGATGTTGCGGTTGGAATTCAGCTTTTAGTTTATCAATAAACTCATACAAGTCTTCTGACTCTCCTGTTTTTTCAAAGTAGTTGTTCACGAAGAGTGTCATCTTTGTAAGGAGATCTTCGAAAAGTGGATCCTTGTAGAATGCCTTGTAGAGAAGTTTATTTCTTTTGAGATAGTTGATGTCAAAGTCAGATACGAGAATCAACTTCAACTCTTGTGCAGAAAATTTAAACACACCTTTGTTTACCATCTTCTTGATCATATCCTCTTCCGAAAGAAGACCTCCTGATACGTCAAGCGTTTTCTTTGCCTCTTCCAATACCTTCACGTACTTATCGTTGCCAACAATAAGTCTTCTGAATCTCATAAGAGCCTGTGTCTCGATCTGTCTTACACGCTCTCTTGTCATGTTGTAGTCCTGTCCGATTCTCTGCAAAGGAATTTCTTTCCCTGTGAGAAGTCCGAATTTTTTACAGAGCACAAGTTGCTCCTTCGGCTTACAATATTGAAGGATATCTTTGATGTTAGTACTATCAATGTCGACCTTAATTTTTTTGTCGTCCATCTTTATATTAAAATTCATGGCAAGAGGTGTTTAGAAGGTAAAACGTAAACGCATCTTGTGAAACATTATTATGCATTTACTGATTATTGTCAAGCACAACTTTTAAGTTCAAACTGTATATTGGAATTATAGCATTGTGCTCATTTAATGTCAATGGAAGATTTTCTTGCTCCATTTATTTCTTAATAATTCATCATCCTACTTTTACTGTCCAACTTTAAAGACGATCACGTCTCACTCTTGTACTATATACTCTTTTCACTCTAAACGCAAGTATCATTTTTCTCTCGCTTGTGACCAGCCTCCTGCTTCGATAAACTTATCGTATGAGACTATCTCTGCTTTGATAAATTTCTTTTGAAAGTCTGTATGGATTGCTCCTGCTGCTTCAGGTGCACGCGATCATTTTTCTATCGTTCGCGCACGAGTTTCTTTTTCACCTGTCGTGAAATAATACATAAGTCAGAGAGTATTGAATGCGAGTGAGATCATGTCATCCAATGTAGGAATGTCTTTTCATGGATGCATGTCCTGCACGAACTCCTCTCTTTCTTCAGGAGTAAATCCAAGCATCTCTGCTTCCATCTTTGCACAGACGATCGCAACTGGACGTTGGAGTTTTTCTTCGAACTCTTTTTTGATAGCTTCAGCATTTGCGAGTTCATCTTGTGATACATTGACCGCGTAGACGAATGGTTTAAATGTCAGAAGATTGTAACTCCTCAATAGATCTAACGCCTCACCAGCGAACTCATCTTTCACTTCGTACGCCAGTTTCCCTTGCATAAGGGCATCATAAATAGTCTTCAAGACTGGATACAATTTTGTTGCTTCACTATCCTTCGCCTTTGCTTTTTTCTCCAGTGACGGAAGCTTTGATTCGATCTGTTCTATATCCGCCATGATGAGCTCTGTATTGATAATCTCAACATCACGAAACGGATCTACATCTCCTTCTACATGCATCACATCACTATCATCAAAATGACGAAGCACTTGTACGATGGCATCTACCTCGCGGATATGTGCAAGAAATTTATTTCCCAGACCCTCTCCTTTCGATGCTCATTTTACGAGCCCTGCAATATCAACGAATTTTATATTCGCATATATTTTTTTCTGTGTATGTGAAATCTCTGCAAGTTTATCAACTCTCTTATCTACCACATCCACGATACCAACATTTGGTTCTATCGTACAAAACGGAAAATTTGCAGCATCCGCTGCATAGGTTTTTGTCAACGAATTGAACAGTGTTGATTTCCCGACATTTGGCAGTCCAACAATTCCTATTTTCATATATTAATAGTAGAAAGGTACAAAAAAAGAGTCTTTGACGACTCTTGGTAGTATATGAAATCATTATTAAATTACAATGGTAGTAGCTTTATGCTCTTTTTTTCATAAATCTCTTTGCTGGTGTAAGATGTCCTGGTTTTACATTTGTTCTAGCCATCATATATTCGTCAGGATGATATTGATTTGCTTCTGTCATATATGGCTGTTCTCCATCTGTTGTCAATCACTCCCACCCTGGGAATGTCTGCTGAGTATCCTTCACCTCTTCATAATATGAGACCAACTGAGATGAATTCTTAACAAGTGTCCCTACAACTCTTTGAAAATCTTTGTCATTTCTAAATTTTTTAGGCAAAGTTCTTATTGCTGCACCAATTCCTCCTCAATGCGAGTCGCTGTAATATGCCAACAGCATTGCTTTCACCTTCTTCAATGCCTTATGAGTATCTTCTGCCATGGATCACGTGGTCTCCAATGTTTTTAATTTCTTTACGATACTGTTTCGCAGATCAATATAAGGAACCCCAGTCGAAGAATTGGTTCTATTTCAGAGCATATGATCTTCTATAAATTTCTTTGTATAAATAGAACGAGATTTATAGAAGAGTTCTTTTATTGCTTCTTTCGTCTGATCTACATACATAGTTGATTGTGGTTGTTCTTGAACTTCTGTCTTGCGAGTTGTGTCAGAAAGTCTTTCTCCACCGAATGGATAGGGTCAACGAAGATTGTTTACATAAGAAGATGTTGATCAGAATGATCCTCATACCATAACAATTGTTGTTTACAAACCAAAAAGAGTTTTCTCTTTGTTTGATATTATCAGTTTGCGATAATAATATCGATTAATCTTTGTTTGTCTAGGGGAAATGAAAGGCGCTATTATGCGATAGTGATACCTTCTGTTGTTCCGCCAAATCTTGATTGGAAGTATGCAGGGATAAGTTCTTGTCTTGTCTTTTTATAAAGATTGACGAAGTTTACAGCAATATCTCCATTGTTTTTCTTCCGAGTAATATCGTTTGCGTTGACAGTAAATGAGTGCTCAAATCATTTATTGGTGTGCGCAGTGAGTACAATGTTTGGATTCTTTTCAAAATCGAACGATGAGAGATCAAGCCATGAGTCACTTGTTCTGTTGATGAATGGTCCGAACGCAATTGAGTTTACACCATCGTCAGCACGCATCATATCGTGAAGCTCCTTTTGTTTTTTCGAAAGTCTGTCTCCTGCTCGACCTGCGTCTTTGCTACCAGGAAGGATATCTTCCAGTCTTGGCTTCAGGTGTCCTTGCTTGATAAAGTATGTGAAAAGAGCCTCCTTATATTTTTTATTCTCTTTTTCGTGAAGCTGCTCAGGAGTCAATTTCTTTTCAGTCTTTTCTTTTGGCGCTGTTGGAGATTGCTCCAGATGCTTACTTTGATAGACAGCTATGATAGCATCCATCTCCTGCGAGGTGAGCAACATAGTCTTTGGATGTGCACGCTCAATGTTGTAGTAGGTACAGAAATCATCAAGCGCCCCAATAGTGGCTGGTCATTTCATGCCATCAGCATCTATATTGAAATTTTCAGAGCGAAGAATGAGCTGCAGTGGCATAGTATAACCTACTCCTCTATTTCTGAGTACTGACTCGGAACCATTTTGGTCGATATCGGTTTTTAGTTGCTGAAGATATGAGAGCATTTCACCTGATGAAAATTGTGCTTCGAACTGCTTCTCAATCCCCTCCATGATGGTTTTATGCAAAGCTTTTGACTCTTTGCTGAGTTTTTCCATGCTTTCTTTTCGGTCTTCTTGATTTTCGATATACTGGGAAAATTCCTTATCGACCTGCTGAGCAATCCAAGGGTGCTTGATCTCAATGTCAGCTTTAGGAGTCGAATCCTGTTCTTTCTTCTCCTGTTTATCTGTTGCATCTTCTCTGAATGGCATCGGAAGATTTTTTGAAAAGAGTAAATATAGTTAATTATAGTAGGAAAGTAGTTTTTTGTCAAATTTCATGCCGTTTGAGGGGGTAAAATGTGGCTTGGCTTGCATTTTGTTTGTTTTTTGGTAGAAAAAGCAGTAAGTAGTGCTATCTATCACTGATTTTATCCCTCCTTTTTCCCATGGTGATTTTATACGAGATCATGAAAATCATCTTTCTGATATTGACGATCCTCATTGCTATTTTCTTCTTGAGAGGAAATTACATCCTACCAGATGAGACGTTTACCTTCTATCAGAAGCTCCTCTTGCCACTTTTCCTTGTGCTTTGCGGTATTATGCTTGGCTATATTATAGCTCAGATTATGATCGCGAAAGGAGACGAGAGCGAGAGTCCATCACGCCTGTATGTAAAAGCATTTACCATCGGGTTGATCATTGGTATCATCGGCGCTCTTCTTTATATTTTCTTTGGACAGTCATCATAATGAGAAAACGACATAAGTCTTTAGTTGCTTTCAGTGTCTTGTTTTTAGCGGGTTGTGGTGCGGCACCACAAACTGTTGTACCTTTTGACGGCCTACAAGTGAGCGTACCACAAGAATACACCAGCGTGAGTTCTGCTGCCATAGACGGCTATCAGATCATCAATAAGATCCTCAAAGCATACAAGTTAGATACGAGAACGCTCATCGTTGCAAGAAGTGCACTCAATGCGAAGCTCTCGCCACAGGAGTATGCTTCTACCTCAAAAGAAAAGCTCGCGTTTGCGATGCCTGGTTATGAGCATATAGATGACGGGACCTCTCGCTTCGATTGTGGTGATGAAGAGATCGTAGGATACACCCATAAGTTCTCTATCGCTGATAGCTCGTGAGAAGAAAACCCAGGGAAAACATACGTGATGCAATATTACTTTATCGCGCAATGAACACCATATATCATCTCACAGGCAGACCGCTCATCGTCACACTACTCCGACTTTACATCTCTGCTGAATTCATTAGAGTGTCGTTAATCAACTCACGATAGACTACCTTTCTTTTACTTGTACATCATGAACAATGACAAACAAAGAAAACAGTGTTGCACTAGGTAATGAGCCACATAATAATACGGGCTGGCAAGTCTTTGCCAAGGCGGGCCTTGGCTTGGCAGTATGAGTTATCATCGCTTTCCTGATCTTCATTATCCTCTTCCTTGCCAGCAGCATGTTTACGCAGGCACTCAGAAGCACTATCAATAGCCCTGGTGTTGCGAACACTGTCAATCCACTCCTCCCACTCGTATTGGTTATCATCGCATTTATCGCAACATTTGTCGGAAGCGTCATCCTTAGTGGTCTTTTCAACCTTTTCTACAGCAATAAATACTACGATCTCGGGAAAACATTCAGCGTCTCACTTCTTACAAACATCTTTCTTTTCTTTCTCATGATCCCGCTCTATATCCTCTTTTCACAGAGCATCAATACGCTCTTCTACATTCTTGGGTTCCATATTATCTTCGCCATTTTCATCAGTTATGTCCAAGGAGAGTTTGTTACCAATCCAAACTACGCAGCATCACATATGATCGGTTCAGTAATCGGAGCAGCAATCTCTATGATTGTCTTTGCTGTCGTAGCAAAAGGGCTCCAAGGAAACCAGAACATGCTCCTTATCCCTTCTATCCTTGGTTACATGTTCATACCATTTTTCCATGCACTTTGGGAGAAAATCTACTATAAGTTTTATGAAAATGGCAATAACTTCCTTTTCTTACCTTCACTCAGCGAGATTATCGCATCTGAAGAGAACGTCACAACTGATGACGACATCACCGTTGAATCAAATTAGATTACTCATTGATTGCTAAAATATGATCAAACTGAAGGCGTTCCGCCATCTCTCATTTATGAAAATACTGATTGGTGTGACACTCTTATGTGTCGCATTTTTCACTATCAATGTGTTTGAAGATCCCGGCATCGGCATAAGCCTGCTCTTGTTCGGACTCTTTTTTCTTTCGTGGGGGTGAAGTTTTTTCCTTTTTATGTTTCTGCAAAATCTATTTCATCAATTTCCGCTTTCAGAGCAGAAAAAGCAGAAAGAAAGCTATAAGTTGTCACTTCTATTTGGATTATACATCCTTATCAATATCATCTTACTTATACTCGAAAAGCGGACAAAACGAAATGGTTTTATGCTGCTTATGGTATTTATTATCGGACAGGTAATTTTATTTGTGCAACCGAAAGATGACAGATAAGAACGAAGTGAACAACAACATTCAAGAGATGAAAGAAACGATAATCACACAGCTCCAGTGAGTCTACGACCCCGAATTTCCACTTATAGATATCTGGACTATGGGTCTCATCTACGAGATCACTATTGATGAAGACGAAAACAGCATCCACGTCTTGATGACACTGACCTCACCGAGCTGCCCCGCTGGTGACATCATCGAGCAAATGATCCGTAACGCCATCATCTCAGTCTATCCAGAATACATGCTAGAAATAGAAATTACTTTCGACCCAGCATGGAACTATGAGATGATGAAAGATGACGATTTGAAGAGGATGTTTGAGTAATTATGCGAATGATTATTTTGAAGTTCTCTCCAACAATTGATTTGTAACCCACATTTCTTGGGTTTCCTGTATGCAATCCTCTCTATCGTAATAAAGCTCTAATGCTTTATTAATAATAGCTGATTTATTGGGCGACTCCTGCAACCTGTCCCAATATTGCATCTTAACTGAAATTGAGATTTTCTTTATTTTTGCAGACATACCGACAGGGAGTATATGTATACTAAAAAGTACCGGTATGACTATTTTGAAATAGTCATACTTTTTTTAAGTGGCACGAAATTTTTACCCTATAGTCCGTCTCTTTTCAAAAGAAATATTCTAAAAAATAAAAATAATATTATATTATAAGAATCGCAGTAATAGTAAAAAACGACCTATGTAGGTCGTTTTTTGGTTATCATTATAAGTGATTACTCTTTCTTCTCATCCTCTGCGTCAGCATCGACGACTTGAGCATCGTCAGATCCGGCTGTGTTTTCTGAGGCACCTTTGTCGATGATGTCTTTAGGGTTTGGATTGGTTGCGTTGTTTTGCGCTCCGAATTTTTGGTAGAGTTCGTGGAACTCTTTGTGGAACCTGTCGGCTTCTTTGTCGAGTTCTTCCTTCGTTACGTCTTCCTTTGCTTGAAGAGCTTTTGCTTCTTCCATGAGCTTGGTAAGCTTTGCTTTTTCCTCTTCAGGAAGTTTGTCTGCATTATCTTTCTCCATAGTTTCCATCTGGTAGATCAATGCTTCGAGTTTGTTCTTCGCTTCTACTAGTTCCTTTCTCTTGCGGTCTTCCTCTGCAAATTTCTCTGCATCCATTTGAGCCTGCTTGATCTCTTCATCAGAGATACCAGTAGCGCCCTGGATAGTCACTTTTTGTTCCTTACCAGTAGACTTCTCTTTAGCAGAAACATTGAGGATACCATTGGCGTCCATATCAAATGTTACTTCAATCTGCGCCTGTCCTCTCTTCATTGGAGGAATACCGTCAAGATTGAACATACCAAGCGACTTGTTGTCTTTCGCGAATTGTCTTTCACCTTGCGTCACATGGATAGTTACCGCAGGTTGGTTATCTGATGCTGTAGTATAAATATTTGATTTTTTAGTAGGAACAGTTGTGTTTCTTGGGATCATCACATGTGCGAGACCTCCTTCAACCTCTACTGCCAATGAAAGTGGTGTCACGTCAAGCAAGAGAATATCCTGCACGTCACCCTGAATAATACCACCCTGGATAGCAGCACCTTGCGCGACTGCTTCATCAGGATTCACCGTTGATTTCGCTTCCTTACCAAATACATCCTGCACCATCTTCTTCACTGCAGGGATACGAGTTGAACCACCTACAAGAAGGATCTCATTTACCTCACTTTTGTCGATCTTACTATCGCTGATAGCATTGAGCACTGGTGCTTTACAACGCTCGATGAGGTCGGCACACATTTTATCAAATTGCGCCCTTGTAAGCGTTTCTTGAATATGCTTCGGCTCACCTTCTACCGTTGTAACGAATGGAATGTTTACATCCACGCTGTCGGTCTGTGAGAGCTGCTTCTTTGCGTTTTCTGCTTCGTCTTTGATACGCTGAAGCGCTGAAGCATTTTTAGAAAGATCAATTCCCTCCTTAGCTTTGAATCCTGCAAGAAGCCATTCCATGATACGCTGATCAAAGTCAGCACCACCAAGATGCGTGTCACCTGATGTTGCTAGCACCTGGAATGTACCTTCTGAACCAATATCAAGGATAGTCACGTCGAATGTACCACCACCAAGGTCGAACACAACAATCTTCTCGTCTTTTTTCTTATTCTCACCGTATGCAAGCGATGCTGCAGTCGGTTCGTTGATGATTCTTTCTACCTTAAGTCCTGCGATCTCACCAGCTGCTTTAGTAGCGTTACGCTGTGAGTCGTTGAAATATGCAGGCACAGTAATAACTGCTTGCGTGATAGTTTCACCAAGATGTTTTTCAGAGTCCTCTTTGATCTTCTTAAGGATGAATGCTGAGATCTGCTCTGGCTTATACTCTTTACCGTCAACAACGATGAGCACTCCTCCATCTGATCCTTCTTTGATCTCATAAGGAACTGATTTATCCTCATCAGTAAGTTCAGAGTATTTACGACCGATAAATCTCTTCACCTCATAAATGACATTTTGAGGCTCCAAAACAGCTTTACGTTTTGCAATCGTTCCAACAAGTAGTTGATCACCCTTGATGTACACGATAGAAGGAGTTGTTCTTCCACCATCTGAATTAGGGATCACTTCTGACTTGTCATTGAGTAGGTAAGCTGAACATGAGTTCGTTGTACCCAAGTCGATTCCAATTACTTTTGCCATAGTTATATAGTATATAATAAGGTAAATTGTGTCTTTTCATAAAATAGCACGTAGACAATATAGTGCTATGAAATCCAATTTCAAGAGAAAGTAGCACTTTTTTATGTTTAGTGCTAGCAATAGAAAAAACCGACTATTTTAGCCGGCTTTCTTGATCTGTGAGGTATGAATAATCTCTTTTATTAGTTCTGCGATTTTACTTTTCTGATCGTCTCGAGTTTTTCAAAGTAGTTCTTGAGGAGGTTTGTCCTTCCGAGGATGAATTTTTCAAATGCATCCATTTTTGCTTCATCAATATAGTTTGTTAGTGCTACTTTATATGTTTCAATAACACCTTCTGCTCTGAGATTCCACTGTGATTCTGTCATGAGATTGCTTGTACTAGCAGCAAGTTCGTAATCTCTGCGCATACTCTCTCTTGCATCGAGAAGAGTTTTGATAGCATCTGTGACAGCTTCTTGCATAGCTTCCATCTCTGCTCTTTCTACTCTCTTAAGAAAACGAAGGATGTAGCCACGCTCTGTACGATATGCTTTTACTGCTTCAGCATCTTGCTTAACGACTGTCCTTACAGCGGGCACATTATTATTGACATTTGTCTGAGGTCTTACAGTGCTATTTCCCGTTGTCACAGGAGGATTCTTTGTTCCCGTCATGACATTACCAGTGATGTTTTTTGCACCATGCGTACTTGCAGGAAGTGTTGGTCTTCTATCAAGCACATCACGAAGCGATGGGCGACTTGAACGAGTATATGGGATATATTTACCTGGAGTTAGAGGCTTTGTATTAGTAGTAGGTTGTACATTTGGTTTACTTGTATCCGTTGCCGGATCTGTTTCCAAAATAAGTGTTGCCGAGGCGATACCGGTTACAACCAGTATTCCAACTAGTGTTCCAAGAAGCTGTTTCAGCATTATTTGTTGTTTTATATATAAATATGATTCCACTATAGAAATATAAGATAAAAAGGCAACCTGTAAATATGATAAAAAAATATGTAGACTTTTATCTACACGCCATTATAATAGTTATTGATAATATTTGTTTTTATTAGTTTGCTATTCTACATGGATCAGAGTCTCTTAGATGTCCTCAGTGACAACGGCTTGAATGAGAAAGAAGCGAAGGTATACGTTACCAATCTGCAACTTGGGATGGCGCCCGTAAGCACCATCGCTAGACACATGCGTGAAAATAGAGTGACAGTATACTCTATCTTGAAAAACCTTATCAGTAAAGGTATTGCAAAGTCCTCTACGAAAAAAAATACGACCTACTATAGCGTTATCGACCCTGAGCAACTTGCAGGGAAAGCATCAGAAAAGGCTCAACGCATGCAGGAGATCGTTCCACAGTTGATGGCTATGGCTACCAAAGTTGATGCACCAGTGAAGACACAATTTTTTGAAGGACTGGAGGGATTGAAGACGATCTATACACAAATCATTACAGAGGGTGACAAGACTATGGAACCTGGAGAACCCTTTTTGTCATTCACCGGAGCTGGTAGCATAGACCCAAATCTTCTACAATACTTGGAAAAAGAGTTTATTCCACGAAGATTAACATTTCCAAGAAAAACGCTTGCTATCCTCTCAGGAAACGACTCATCATATGGGCAATATACACATAAGAAACACGAAAATATCATCATAGAAGACCCTGTATTTGATCTCGCAAACGAGATTGTCGTTTATGGAAAAGATCAGGTTGCGATACTGATGTACTCCTCTGCTGAAATGGCTGCACTCGTCATCCAGAGCCAGACTCTACACAATGCTCTCAAGTCTGTCTTCAATATCATCTGGAAGACCCACAAAAAACCTTTGAAAAAGAGGTAAAATTTGCGTGAAAACCCAGCATCTGTATAATTAAAAGGAGGTAATTTTGTCTACTGTACACGATGTATGGGTAAAACCTTAAGCAGTTTGAGAGGAAAAATTGAGAAAATGGATAATATCCTGAGTTTTTCCATACCCGAATCAAAAGTTGTGCAGTACAATATCAATGGCACACCTAGCAACTTGGAAGAGATGCAATGGGATGAACATGCTGCATTGTATATTTGAAAGATGACTCCCGACAATAAAGGAATATACAACACAGAGAGCATTGAGTGAATGCTCCGCTTTGCTGCGATAAGAAAAAAACAAGAGAAACCAATACATATTGTCCTAGGACCAGAGCTTTATGCCACACTTGCTGAAGACAGAGAAGAAGAGTTTTTCAGCTACACGAGTCAAGAAATATTGGTGCAAAACATCGCAGAAGAAGTATGATTAAGTGCTTCCGACATACACATCGAAGATATGGCCAGCATGCATGAAGCACTTTTTACTGCTCTTAAAACACATGGAATTGATAGCTTAAATGAAACTACTCCCCTCAGAGAAAAATGAGAAGTAAGCAGTCTCGACATCGCTCAACATCTCTACACTCTTTCCCTCAAACATCCTGAGCTACAAAAATTATTTTTTAATACTGTCCCTAGTGAACTCAAAAAAAAACTACCAAAGAACCACCCTCTCTGGTATTATGGACTTATTGAGATTGCCTGCAGGCTCTTTGACTTCAAACAGGGCATCACCATGCAAGGATGAGTAGTAAGGCAAAAAAAATATGACGACGTTCTCCTTGAGCTACTAGATAGCGATTCTGCAAGTATGCCAGCGCTAACAGATCTTCAATGATGGCTGCAAAAGCAAATAAACATCAGTGACACGCCGTTTTCTACATGGTATTTTAAAAACAAAACATATTTGGATCTCCTCCCCAAAGAAAAAGAAAAACAACAACTAAAAAGCAAACTAACAAACCTCACAGCTATCGTTTCTATAGCCGTTGCTTCTGCGCTCCTCGGTTGAACAAGTGTCAAACTATATAATGAGCACCAAACGAAGAAGAAAGAGCGCACCAGACAGGAGTATCTTATGAAACAAAAGTTAGAGCACGAAACGGTCTGAGTATGAATAGGCTCTGTTGTAGATTATAATTCATATGCAAGCAACGAGAAAAAAATACAACTATTACAAACTACGGCTAACAACGTATACTACTATCTCATAGATCGCTATGATATTGACCCACACTCGCAAAAAATCATCAAAAGCATCATAAAAGACGCCCTTCTTGAGAGCGATCAGCATGGAACTCTCCCTATCAATACCATCAATAGTGATATTGATGAGATCGAAAATCGCTGTCATGCATTTATCGAACAAGACCTCGTCCCTCAACATGCTATAGCGCTCACAACAGCTGGCATGGATATCAGACCATATAGCAAATGGATTACACATAAAAACACTTTCGAAGAAACCGTAAACATGCATGAGCAGTTTACCGTAACAGGGAGCTTTGCCGAAAGAGACTGAGGAAATAATCCGCTAGATCGCTTTGGTGCAAGCGTTGAATCCCTTGGAACATTTACCAATAGTGACAATAAAAAATACGAACTTAAACGCGTCAGGATAGATAAAAATAGTATGGTACAAGTCTATCACAAAGAATTTATCGTTGCAAGACCTCTCTACGACGGTACAGACACCTATACTACCGACACTGCTAAACTCGTAGCAAAAGAATTGTTAGAAATTCGAGACAAATAAAAAAATTATGTAGACATATTTCTACTACATTTCGCAAGGGTTAAATCCTTGACTTTTTTATTTATAAGCGTAGCCTTTCGGTATTTATATATTTTTTCTTATTCGATGAAAAAATTACTAGCCGGACTAGCTATCATCTCTGCAACTGTCCTTGCGGGATGTGGCATGCAAAATGCAAACAACACAGCAAATGGAGAAACACAGACGGTAAAAGTAGGTATGATAGCTCCTCTTTCAGGACCAGCAGCAACCTATGGTGAAGACGCTATTCGTGCTTACCAGCTAGCAGCTGAGGAGTTCAACAATTCTCAGAACGACTATATGATTGAAATCATTGCAGAAGATGGAAAATGTAATGGACAGGATGCAACTGCCGCTGCGCAAAAGTTAGTAAATATCGACCAGGTAAAAGTAATATTAGGTGGACTCTGTAGCGCCGAAACACTAGCAGCAATGAAAGTAACTGAGCCAGCTAAAGTAGTGCTTGTATCAGCTGCTTCATCTAATCCCGACATCAGTAATGCTGACGACTATGTATACAGATATTTCAACGACCTTCTCCAAGGGAAAGCTCTCACTGAGCATCTAGAGAAGATCGGAGCGACAAATGTAGCACTCCTCTATGAGAATACTGACTACTCAGTGGGTCTTGCTAACGTTATTAAAGATAACAAAGGGGATATGAACATCTATGAAGAGAGATTCGCAGCAGAAGAAAAAGACTTTCCAGCTATCGCTAGCAGAGTTGCCAGCAGAAGCGAAGTCGATGCTATCGTATATATACCTTCATCAGAAGGTAATGTTGTAAGTCTTCTCAGAGCATTAGACGATGAAGGGTTACTCGAAAAGCTGAAAGGAAGCGTCCTTACTTCAGAAGTTGGGCTCCCTAACTCTGCTTTAGAAACACTTGGCTCTATGACTGATGGAATCCTTACCACACAACTTGTAGATTATACAACACTCGGAGACGAATCTATTAGATTCATAGACAAATTTAAGAGTAAGTATACAGTAAATCTCACAGACACTTATATTGCTCTCTACAAAGAGACTTTTGATATGGCTGTAGACTGAATCACAGATTCTGAATATGGCATCAATGATATGAATGCTTATATGCATAGCATTAATGAGCAGAATCCAAGAGAAGGACTTGGGAAACAATATTATTTCGACGGCGTAGATGCAGTTAATGCTCTTGGCTTTGTTATGAAAAGAGCAGAAAATGGTACATTAGTAGATAATGAATAATGCTATCATATATTCTTCTTAATACATTAATTTACGGAACAATAGCATTTGGCTTGAGTGCATGTTTTGCCTACGCTAAATATCTCAATGTCACTCTCGGTAGTTTTATGATACTTTGAACCTATGCACTCAGCAATATTATCCGTCATGGTCTATCGCGGCAAAGTATTGCTGTGCTGCTGGGCGCAGTTATCTTCTATCTGCTCATCAACTATGTGGTCGTACACTTTTTCTCCAACGAAAGAAAAAGGGATCTCTTCTGACTCATATTCACATTATGAGCAGCGCATCTCATAGCAAATGTGAACACACTGCTCTATGGAGCAAATCCTATAAGTCTACAACTAGGCACTATTCCCCTGCGAGTCATAGCAGCCATCATTCTTCTTATCAATATTCTGGTATTCTACGTCTTTCGCAAAACCTATATTGGAGCTATTCGAAGAGGAATTTATACCAATGCTGCTTCTATTCGTGCGATAGGTATCAATACGTTTCGTATGATCCAAAGTTTTTTGCTTAGCTACCTACCTTTTCTCATAGGTCTTGGTTTACTTATCGCCAACCAGAGTTCACTCAGACCAAGCGACAATCTTTTCTATATCATTAAAGGTATAGGAATTATGATTATGGTGTGATTGGACAAGAGGGAGTATGTGTATGCAGCCGCGTTGGTATATGTTATATTGGAGTATGTATTGTTTATTCAGCTCCAGCTTCCTATTCAATACAAAGAAGCGTTTATCCTCGCTATTATTTTGCTCATTCTCCTCTTTAAACCCCAAGGGTTACTCAGCACAAGAATGAGAAATATTTAGTTACAAGCACAATCTATGCAGTTCTTTCTGTTTCATCTACTCATCGTTAGTATTGTCTATTATATCATCAATACATGATTTAAGTTTTTTCTCAAATTGAGATTAACGATTGATTTTTCATTTCTCGCAATCGTGATCTTTGGAGCATATGCTGGTGCACTATTAAACATACATTTTGGGTTAGGAATTATCCCTGCTATTATCATCTCTCGAATCGGTAGTATTCCATTTACACTTTTGATCTTATATCTTTCACAGCGTTTATCACAAATTTATTTCGTGGTGGGAACACTGGCACTCTATATGTTCTTCTTCCAGCTAGCAACCAACTGGGAGGGAGTAACAAATGGTGTATTGGGTATTTCTGGTATTGATAGACTTCTCCGAGGCAATATAGAGATTGGCGGACTAGAGCCTTATCTCATTTTATCAGTGATTCTGGGCCTGATAATTTTACTAGGATTGATGTACTTCAAAAAAACATATCTCTACACTATCCTCAAATGACGAGGAGAAAATCACAACGTCCTCAAAGTTCTCGGTGTCAAAATCCCGCTCTACACATTTATATTGATTGCCATTACTGCACTCTGTGCAGTAGTCGGTGCGAATCTCTATTCGTTCTACTATCTATACATTGATCCAAATAGTTTCTGGTTTACTATGTTGATACTATTGTTAGTAGTAGCGTTTGTCTCATACAGGATGGGAGAGATTCCGACTTTTTTGACCACATTTGTTATTATCTTTGCATATGAATATTTGAGGTTTTTCAAGGTGGTCGATCCTGCTCTCCTCGGCTATGTGAGAGAAAGCCTCTTTGGATTAATCATCATGGTCACCTCATTTATCACCTTCCGCAAGACCTCGTTTGGAAGACAACATTAGGTGTTTTACAAACTTTTAATTTTATGAATTTTCAATTAAGAAGATGTTAGAAATTCAAAACTTAGAATGGCATATTGGAAACAATCATATCATCAACGGCATTGATCTGAAGATCAAAGAGGGTCAGGCGATATGATTGGTAGGTCCAAATGGGTGTGGGAAGACATCTCTGATTAATCTTATCAATGGATTTCAAAAGCCACAACAAGGGTCTATCATTTTCGAATGAAAACGCATCACTCAGATGTCTGTCGAGCAAAGATCTCTGCTTGGGATCGGTCGCGTCTTCCAGAGTTTTGGTATTTTCAAGAACCTAACATTAGAAGAAAATCTGGCGCTCGCATTTGTGCATAAGCTGAAGCGATGGCAAAAGCGGTTGCCACTCAGTTTTCTCCCCAAAGAGATCAAACAAGAGATAGAAGACATTCTCAAAGAGGTTGACCTCTATACAAAGAGAAAACATCTTGCTGGCTCACTTTCAGGAGGTCAGATGAGGCTATTGGAGATAGCAAGGCTCTATCTGCAGGATACTAAGCTCTTTCTCCTCGATGAACCGACTGCGGGCGTCAGCCCCAAATTGAAGGGAACGGTAATCGATTTGTTAAAAAGAATTATCGCAACGGGAAAGACGGTGATCATCGTAGAACATGACTTTGAATTTTTGGGAGAGTTTGTAGACACCATAGTAGTGATGAATGACGGGAAAGTGATCTTGAAGGGAGATTATGAGGAGATTAAGGATAATCCGAAGTTGAAGGAAGTGTATTTTGGAAAATAAAAAAAGCCCCGGATAAGCCGGGGTTTTAAATTCTTTCATCTTAACTTTCATTAAAGCTCAGCAAAAGCTCTTCATGAGTTTTAATACTCTTTTCTTTCTCTTGAAGTTCTTTTTTCAGTTTAACTACTGCATCTTTATCTTCAGCAATATTCTCAGAAAGATATGCTTTTACTAGGATATTTGACTTACCATCTTCTATCACAGGGTCTACATATAACAACATATGAAAACCCAATAGAATACCTGCTATTGCCATACCGACCCCAGTAGACGTAATTAACACAAACACAATAGTCATAACAATATCCGTATCAGCGACAGGGAGAGATTTGTCCCCTGTATGAGTTGATATAAAAAACACTTCTATAATAAGCGTCAATAATCCAATCACCAATGAAGCTTTATTAAAAAACCGTAATTGATTTTCATTTCGCTCTCTCTTTAGATAGTTCTCACGAACGATTTTCTTAATTTCTTGTAATTTGGGATTTTCCATGATTATATGTTTTTAATATTTTTTTATTCAATGTAATGAAATGGCGGAAGCAATAACTTCCGCCATAAGTAAATTCCACGTACATACCAAGCTTATAGCGAAATCAATAAGTATGATTTCACACTCTTTGTTTCATAGGCATAACCTATACCAAAGAGAGCTTTGAGGTATTTAGCTTGTACAAGCTTAAGGATTCCTCCTTCTAGGCGTACTACACACTTATTGGGCAATGAATAGCCGAAATCTGAGTATAGTAATAAGTGCTGCTTGCGATGAATCATGAACGTGTTGAGGTTGGCAATGGCATCATTGCTTTTCCAGAGCACAGTTGTGCTAAAACGCTCATTCTTATAGTCGAAGCCTATGCCAGTAGTCTGGGTCTTTACCTGGTAAAAACCGCTAATGCGAAAGTTCTTTACCGTACCTGACAACTGATACTCAGGCATGTTTTGGCGAAGAGATAATCCTCCACCGATCATGCTATTTTCAGTTGGTAGATATCTGACCATAACTCCTGGTGCAGCACCTGGGAAGCGACCCTTCGTTGAAGGTTCAAACTGTCCAAAATGTGAAGCGGGATGTGGCCTATGCTGCAAAGCTGTCAGCGTAGGACTAAAACCTGCATTTACAATCCACTTACGATGAGGAACATACTGAACATAAGCAGTAGCTAGTCCATACGATACTTGTGATATCGTTTCATACTCTGCAAATGTCCACGAGTAATACGTTAGTTTCTTGCTCATCTTCCAATGAATAGCTGCACCGACACGGGTATACATAAAGTTGTTGAATTGCTTCGTCTCAGGCTGATACAAAGCGCCCGACAATACGCCAGCATATACTTTATCTATCATCACCGCGCTGTCACCTACAGGTATATTGGTAAGCTGTGCTTGAACTGTTAATGAACTCATGGTGATAACGCACACCAACGCGATAATTAGTCTTTTCATATTTTTCTTTTATTTTGGTTTTTGTGTTCATATTATAATACATATCTCTTATCTGTCAATTATGTTGATTAACTTTCTGTTGTTTGAAACCACCAACAACCCCCTAAATTTGCGTAATAGCAAAAGTACGAATATACTAGGATATATCTTATTTCTTACGATATTTTACGCACATGGAATCATTACTTTTGACTCTCCAACAGTACGGTCTTTCTGAGAAGGAAGCGAAGGTCTATCTCACTGCCCTGCAACTCGGTTCAGCGCCCGGCAGCACTATTGCAAGAAATGCAAAAGAGAATAGAGCTACGGTCTATACCATCCTCAAAGAGCTCCAGAAAAAAGGGATCGTCAACGAGATCAAGAAAGACAACGTCACATTCTTCTCAGTCATCGCTCCTGACCTCCTCCTCAGAGAATTAGAAGACAAGTACAATAGCTTCAAGGAGAAGATTCCTGAGTTTCTCGCACTTGCAGAGACATTTGGCAATAAGCCAAAAGTACAGTTTTTTGAAGGCATTGAGGGTGTGAAGAAAATGTATGAGGACCTTCTTAGTTCACAAACAGAGATCTGTTCATTTCTCGGCATTGAGCACAGCAACAAAGAACTACTACAATACCTCAACAGAGAGTTTCTTATACGTCGCATCAAAAATGACATCTCTGCGAGAGTGATACTTTCTGACACAGAAAAAAATCAGAAATATGCTGGTATTGATGAAAAAGCGAAGAAACACTCTATCATTATTGAAAAGCCTGACTTCACTATTGACGGTGAAATAAACATCTACGGTCCAAACAAGATCAGCATCGCTCTGATGCACGATACAGAGATGTCGGGCATCATCATCTCAAGTGAGAAGCTATACTCTACCCTCAAAAATATATTCGATTTAGTTTGGTCGCAGAATAGTAAATAATGAGCATGAAAGCTCCAGCACGCGGAGCCTGAGTTAATGAAAATCTAGAATCAACAAGAGTTGATAAGATTTGATATTATCTTGATCAACTCTTTGGGCCTAATCCAGACCCAAATGGTATGTTTCTGTATGACTGGGGAGACCCGCTTGGCAAAGACAATGGTGCACACCTCTTTTCAGAAGTCACACAGACCAAAGGCTACCAGCGCCTATCGCAATGAGAAAAAAACCTCTACAAGACTCACGCACATATACTAAAAGATATCCTCGATGAAAACACGAGAAACATCATCGACATGGGATGTGGAGATGGCGAGAAAAGTGCACAGGTACTGGATGCGGCGCTTGGTGAACAACTTGCATGAAAAACCTATATCCCTGCTGACATCAGTCCTTATTTTGTCGACCATGCAGGCGACAATGTCAAAGACCATTTCTCAAAACAAAATACAAATATCAAAACAGTAGGAATGAATATCGACTTTCTTACATCCGATGCATTCAAAGATATCAAACATAAAATCTACCTCCTCCTTGGATGAAGTATTGGTAATTTTTCTGATGAAGAGATAGTACAAATATTACAAAATATGGCTGACAATAGCTACAAGGAGACGAGCAAGGCAGCCTTCAGTTACTTCACTGCTCCCGATAAAGAGAGTGAGACATATCAAGATGATATCTATAAAATACTTGCTGCATACGGAGACCCTGACACTACAAACCCTTATTTTGATCAAGAAACACATCAAAAAACATCAGAGCGAATCCTTAGATGATTTGAATCTCTCGGCATCGAGAGAAACTCGATAGAGTTTTGTGTAAAGTATGATAAAGAGAAAAAAAGAATAGTAAGTGGCGTAAAAGTAAAAAAAAGGATCGTGATTAAACGTAATGGGAAAAATTATTTAAAGGAACCCGGAGAACACATATGGGCGATACAATCAAGAAGATTTTCGAAGGAAGATATAAGTGCATTAATTAGCCAAGCATGAGGCGAAGTCATAGACAACTCCCCTCTTCAAGAGGGAATGGCAGCTATCAGTTTTGAGGTAGGAAAAACACCTGAAGCTATAGAATCCAATAGAAAATTGAGAAAAAACAAGTTGGTCACGACCATCACTACTCTTGCTCTTCTTGCAGCATTAGGATGAGGTATGAAAATAGGCGAGAAAAGAGCTCAGGAAAAAGAAAGGAAAGAACGAATAGAGCGAGCTTCACCCTATGTCAATTTGACTCAATCGTACAGATGACTTAGCAACGATCTGACTAATAAAGGTGATCAGAATGCTGAACAATTACGGGAACATTACGAGATAACATATGCTGAGCGCTTTAAGACAGCCTACAATATAGATGATGCTAAAGCAAAAGAGATGAAACGCAGCTTTCTTTCGTGGTATGTGAAACAAACGGCCAACACGAGATATAGCCTTGATACCCGAGGTGGTTATGGAGAAAGCTATATCCACCTGATGCATGACTTTATCAATGAAAGAGGCGAAGAGTTTTGATTGAGTCAAAAAGATTATTTTGGAAATATAGATGTTTATATGAGTCTTACTCGTAATACATTGCATTCTGAGTTGTCTGGAGAACTTCCTCAGGGCACAAAGATTACGAACGAGAAAATAATAAGTCATAACCATCACTTCAACCTTTTTGATGAGGAAGGAAGAACAATTGGCAAAGTAGCTCAAGCAGAGATCAATGGGCAAAAAATGTTGGTCGCTGCATATGTGGAGGGACAAGATCAATACAGTAGCTACTCTGTAGATGCCGGCAAAGAGTTTCTCAAGATCTACTATATGAACTACCCATGACTGTACGATTTTTCTAAACAGCTAGCTGCGAAGTATCAATTTAAAGAAGATAACTCAATGACTCATGAGGCAAACTGAAGGGAATACAATAGAGCTTCACAAGAGTTTATTCAAAAACACATCGCATGATTACTCATGCAAGGATACGAGTTTGATTTCTATACACTAGGTTTACACTCTAATGAATATCAAATAAACTATTTTGCTAGTACATTCCTGCCTTACTCCAAAGAGGACTATGAGAATATAGATATGGGTAATCGAGATTGGTTTGAGTCATACAATGTACAGTGACTACTCGATGAGTGTATTGAATATGTCAAAAAGAATATTATGAGCAAAGAAGACACTCTCTCTCTTAAAAGAGAAAATCGCCTCAGAAGCATCATCTTCACAGCGATCTACAATAACATGACTCTAGGAGTAAGAACATTGACTGCCGAAAAAGCAGTTGCAGATCTTGAAGAAGAAATTAAAGCGTGACTAGTGAACCAAATTGTGTCTGAGAAAACGATAGCTGCTGGAAGAGGCAACGGACAGACCATCAAAATATATGAAGAGTAACACGAAGATCAGCGATAGCACTACTCTACTAACTGTTGGTGGAGATAAACAACAGAAAAAAAGTTCATATAATTTACATATGAGCTTTTTCAATTATAATTATTAATAATTTATACCTCACTTAACTATTTTAATGAATCATATAAACAAACTTAATGACGAGAGGATCAATAATATCCAGGAAGCTGGCAAATGAAACCTCCTCAAAAAAATCTCTGCCAGAATCGCCAACGAATTTCATGAAGAGAATATTGAAAATCTTCGCACGGCATTTGATGTGCTATTCTGAAAAGGAGAGATGACTGCAGAAGTCAAAGAGGCACTCAAAAAGTTTAATCTTGCTGGACTTCAGCTTTCTGACGATGAAAAAACCATAGACAGTGAAGCAAAAAGCAAATGGCTCATACAATACTGGCAAGATTTAGCTCATGTTTCAATGGGTGTTTATACCAATATGAGACCAGTTGACATCAATATAGATATACCTCAAGAGTCAGGTAAATATAAATTTATTTTTATCAATCCTGGAATTATGCGAGACAATGAGTTTGCCCTTGTATCATGAACAGAAGATGCCCATATAGATATCTTCAGACGTTATCACAGTGAACATACCCAAGAAGATAACGAGACAACTGCAAAAATGAAAAACAACAGCGGCCAAGCGATGGTTCCCGGTGGTTGACGAATAGAGGTCGACGCTAAAAACAAGCACCTTCGTTTTTATGGAAGCTCAGGAAATTATGGATATATAGCTGATAAGGTTATTGAATGGGCGACGCAGAAATTAAGGAATCAGTGATGGGAGACGAAGATTGAGATGGATTATGCAGGGAGAAATCATTAATTACTTCACCACCTTACCCATCTCCAAATACACAACCTCATCTGCAAACTTCAACAGGGTCTTATCATGCTCAATCATCAAGATTGTATCTCACTTATCGAGGAACTGCTTCAATACGAGGAGCAGTTTTTCGATATCCGAAGGATGAAGACCGACCGTTGGTTCGTCGAGGAAGTAGACGGTATGACCTCTGTATTGTTTAAGGAGATGTTTGACGAGTTTGATACGCTGTGATTCACCTCCTGAAAGCGTATGTGCTGGCTGCCCCATTCTGAGGTAACCGAGCCCGATATCGATCATCAGTTTGAGCTCGTCGGCAATAAATCCGATGTCTTTGAAGACCTCGTAGGCCTCATAGACGTACATTTCGAGAATATCAGCGATCGTGTGCCCATGCCGATGAATATTCAGTATTTCCGTTTTGTAACGCTTACCGTGACAAAGTTCACAAGGAACATAGGTATCTGGGAGGAATTGAAGCTCTATTTTCTTGTGACCGTAGCCATCACACGCTGGACATGCACCCTTTGACGAGTTGAACGAAAAGTGTCCCGCTTGGAAACCCATAAACTTCGCCTGATCGGTTCCAGCATAAATCTTACGAATATTATCAAATGTGCCAATAAACGTACCTGGACAACTACGCGGCGTCTTACCAATACTCGTCTGGTCTACATAAATAACATTATCAACTTTATCGTGACCCGTGATAGTCTCTACTCCTATCGTATGATAAAATTCTTGTAGTGCGAGATTTTCAAGATTTGAGTACTCTTCACGTTTCATGACTGGCGATGCAACAATCTCGCTCCACGACATTCCTTTTTTCAAAAGCTGCAGTCTAATCCATCACTGTACGAATTTTGTCTTCTCTTCAAAGAACTTATAAAGCGTCTCAAACATAAGCGTCGTTTTACCTGCTCCCGATGGACCGGTAATGATACTAAATGCACCAAGACGAAGATTGACATCTATCCCCTGCAGATTGTTTTGCGTTGCTTTCTTTACCTTAATCCACTTATCTTCTGGCTTATGATCAAACGTCACATCTATCTTTCTCTTACCAGTAATATAGTCTGCCGTCAATGTTTCAGACTTTTCAAACTTGTCATATGGCCCAGAGAACAGTAGATGTCCACCAAAATCACCTGATCATGGTCATATCTCGACCACCCAGTCCGATGCTTTGATAAAAGCTTCATTGTGCTCTACCACGACGATAGTATTTCCCATATCTTTGAGCGTCTTGATCGCTTTTATCGTACGTTCAATCTCACGATCATCCAGACCAATAGTCGGCTCATCGAGTACATAGATGATACCAGTCAACTTATTACCAAGCTGTTTCGCCAATCTCAAACGCTGGATCTCACCTCCGGAAAGCGTATCGATCTGTCTGTGCAGATTGAGATGCCCAAGTCCAAGACTACCAATTGTGTTGAGCCTATCTAAGAGTGGTGTCATGATACGATTGACCAACATTTCTGGCTTGTCGGTCGTCTTCTGGTAGTATTCCAATTTTGCTACGAGATCTGCGATAGTCATCCTCTGCAGATCATAGATGGTGAACATCTCGTCAACCTTATCAGTGAAAATATTGTCGGGCTGTTTTCCTTTTGCACCCATATATAAAAACACATACATAGACTCTTTACGGAGCTTACTTCCATGACATTCTGGGCATAGTTGCATATGAAACATCGCCTGAAAGTCTACACTTAGTACACCCTTGTTGTACTGAGAGGTCAATACGTCCTGTATACCATGATATTTCATACTTACATACTTACCTCCCATACCAAGCCTGAGGAGTTCTCCATCACCATCTATCACTACTTGTTGAAACCACTGTGGTAGTTTGTTCCATGGGAGATCCTCATCCATCGAATATTTCTGCGCTAACTTCTTCAAGATAGTCTGCCCAAGCACACTATCTTTCCATGGAATAATCGCTTTTGAGAAAACTGCTCCCGTATCGATGATACGATCCATATCTACCTGCAATATTTCACCTAATCCATGACAGTGCTGACACGCACCCTCTGCTCTATTTGGCGAAAAATGCTGCGTTGTAAACTCAGGATACGAGATATCATAATCCGGGTCGTAGTTCTTATCAGTAAACCACTTGATACTGTTCGACACAGTAAATACATCTTTATCTAACCCTTTCGACAGCTCATTTTCTCCATCCTGTTTCTCTTCCAATGCCTCATAAACACCGAATTTCTTCGTCAATGACAAAATCTTAATAATATCTTCTTTCAAACGCCCCATCTTGCTCTCCTCGATCGTCACACGGTCAAAGATCCCATAGACTTTTATCGGGAAAAACTTCTCCGGAATATGTGGAGATTCGAGATAGAAATACTCGATAACACTTGCGTCAGCGACAGATTCTACTGCTTGATGTTTGTGCTCTTCTCTTGCATGAGCAATAATATTGACATTTGAACCTTGCGTCTCTAGCTCCTTTTTTCCTTTCTTTTTTGTCGTTTCTTCTTCGATATCATCATCTTCGCTCGCTTCTTCCGTATCCTTTCCTCCCATAAGGATAAGATATCTTGTGAATCACTCTCCATTTTCTACTTTCGTGCGATTTTTCTTCACAAATTTGAGAAAACTCATCTCATCGTCAAATCTTCCTGCTTCCTGCACAAGGTAGATTTTCTTATTGAGATATTTTTCTTTAATCTCTCCTACTATCTGATCAATACTCTGTGGTCTGATCATCTTCCCCGAACCATACGAGTAGATATCACCAAGCTTTGCATACATCAGACGTAGATAATCATCGATCTCTGTCAACGTTCCCACTGTCGAACGAACATTTCCGACACGTTTATTCTGTTCAATAGCAATCGCCGGAGAAAGCCCTTCTGTGTAGTCTATATCTGGCCTCTCACCAAGATTAAAAAACTGTCTGAGATACGATGAAAGTGACTCAATATAGCGATACTGCCCCTCTTTATAGACTGTATCAAATGCAAATGATGACTTTCCGGAACCAGAAACTCATACCACTGAAACTATGTTGTTCTTCGGGATAGTAATATCAACATCACGAAGATTGTGCGTCTTGATACCACGGAAAACAATTTTTTCTCCCTCTGGCTGATAGACCTCAGAGTGGATATGCTCTCCGGCAGCGATAATTTCCTCATGGGTTACCGCCTTCATTACCTTCTTTTTCGCTGTCGTTTTCTTCTTTGCTACTGATTTTTTCGCTGGAGTCTTCTTTTTTGCGCTACTCGGCATAAGCAAAACAATTATACACTAAATCGAATATTCCTTTATAGCCTTTTTAACGCAAATTACAATCATAAAAAAGTGCGCAAGGAAAGAAAACCTCGCGCATAGATCATTTAATGGTGTCGTGGCAGTAAGTAAGAGCCACCCCCAGTATGACAAATCTGTTATTGATTGCAAATAAAAAAAGAGGGCGCTGGTGAAAACCAGCCCCCATTAACCCATTAAATTCACTTCTTAGCAACAAAAAAGTTTATGAACAAAGCTGAAATGTCATAGCTTTTGTTAACCGCGGAAATGAACACAGAGAAGGATCACAACTCCTTCAATGTCAGCACGTAGTATACCTATAAATCAATAGAAAGCAAGGTTATTTACTGCGCGAAATTGAGCATCGTCAGTACGTCAATTTCGTCACTGTCTCGCTGTCTTTGAAAGGTATGGAGATCGCTTGTGTGGTGAAGTGGCACTATGAAGCCATTTGTCGTTTTTCTATACTGTTCGTTAAATCTTTCGAGAAAATACTTATTTGATAAAAGTGATGATGCGATAATGAGGTCTTGTCCAGGCTTGACGAACTCTTTCATCCAACGGGTCAAAGTTTCAGAAAAGAAGTCTACAGACTGGATCACCAAGTTTTTAGCAAACTCATTGAGGTCGATCTCGGCAGCAGATTTGAAGAAAAATGGCAGTACATTGTTTTCCTTGTAGATATCTTTGAGCATGCGCACACCAAGATTGATTCTCTCACATTTGGTATATTTTCCGTGGGTAAGCGTGATTACCTTTGCGTATTCGTCGAATATGTAGAGAAGTTGTAATTGTGGTTTATGTAAAGATTTTTTGAGATAGCCCACCGTGTAGAAACTTTGTGGATAGATTTTTATCTTGGATGTTTCACGACCGAAGATGGATTTTATGATATTTGCCGTACGTTTTTGGAGGAAAACAAAGGTCAGAGTTGCGTGGATAGTCCCGATTTCACCAAGAATGTAAGGCTTCGTTTGACCGTCAACAGTAATATTATCAATCAGGTAGAAAAGCTTTTCCCCCCCTGCTTTGAAGTGAGATTTTATATAACCGAGCCTCTCGTTGACGATCTCCTGAATATCTCTCACTGTGATCTTATCCGTAGTGCAAAAGTCGAGATCAACCGTATACAGATCGAAGTGATCCTCATCGAGCAAGATGGCAATTGACTCTTTTTTTGTGTGAAAACCATAGGCATCGCGCACCATCTGCTTCAAATCTCCGGATTTTTGCGACGTCTGAAATTTGCCTCCATGTTTATGAAAGTAGCTGTATCATCCTTTTTCGTTGCCCTGTCTCTCCACAAAAATGTGCATATTTTCGCAAAAACCGATATGTATTAAATAGAAAACAGCGCTACTATATTTATATAGGCGTTATCAATCAAGACAGAAAAACCGTTGTAATCATTGACAATAAACCTAGTATACTGATTGTACGCTATTTAGTTAGTAAACGAGTGCATGGGTAACCTCTTCCCGTATATTTGATCAGCCATCTTGTGTATTATGGTCGCCATCTTTGGGATCGAAGTTTTTACAAAATGGAAAATCCTCGATAAACCAGGACCTGATGTACCTGCTCGTGCAGGGGTGCCAAACATGCAGGGAATATTTCTTGTCGTTGGATTTATTGCATCGATGCTGATCTTCTTTCCAAGTTATCTGCAACAAGATGCCTTTCTTGGACTCCTCTTTGGTGGGCTACTCATCGCAATTGTCGAAAGTGTCGATACCATCTTGGGTCTCAACTATAAGGGCTTAAAGACAAAATGACTCAATAAGAAAATCAGAGTGCTCGTGCAGATCGTTGTTGCTCTGATGGCCATGTTTGTCGGGGGTATCAATATAGAAAATATCACATTGGGAAATCTTACTATCACACTCCCCTTCATCGTGACGGTAATCATCTTGATCGTTTGGTTTGGCGTCTTTATGAATGCCATCAACCGGTTTGATGGTATCAATGGCCTCTCCAGTGGTGTCTCAACTATCTGATTTTTGACTATCTATCTCCTCTTACAACAGGTTGTTTTCCCGTCGTTTCCTTACATGAGCGCACAAAGTGTTGCGACTCTTAGCATGGTCTCAGATATTGCATTTGTCATGACCATCCTTGGTTTGATCTATACTACAATAGAATACAAACCAATGGGAAGACTCAGAGACATAGGAACGATGTTTATGTGATTTGTGCTCGCCTATCTGGCACTGCTTGGTGGGGCAAAAATTGGAACTATCCTTGTAGCACTCTCTCTTCCTATCTTCGACGCCATCCGAGTATTCATCAATAGACTATTTATCATGAAAAAATCGCCTCTGAAAGGCGACTATACTCACCTCCACTACAGACTGCTTGCTCTTGGGCGAAATCGCAATGAGATACGTCGATTCGTATGGTGACGATCTATTTTCTTTATGATCATCATCCTCTTACAAGACACTGACAGGATCGCCAAAGTCATCATCTTTATCATGATGGCAGCCATCTTCTTTGGCGTCAACATCTACCTATTCCGAGTAAAAAAAATGCCAATGGAATATAAGCCGGAGAAGAAGTAATCTAGATTTTTATTATTCTACTATTGAAACACCCATGGAACACTATGTACAATTTGCGAAAGAGTTTGTGCGTGAAGCAGGAACTATTGCAAAAAAATATTTCAATAGTGACACTACTCAATGGAAAGATGATATGACACCAGTTACTAAGGCTGATCTAGAAATCAATACTCTTCTTATAACAAAAGTTAATGAGCTTTTTCCCTGACACAGAGTCATTGGCGAAGAAGAAAGCACAAACAATGAGTCGGACTACTGTTGGATTTGCGATCCCATAGACGGAACGATCCTATATAGAGTTGGTATTCCTGTATTCTCTGTATGTATCTCGCTTCTTCACAAGTGAAAGCCACTCCTAGGTGTCATTTATGATCCCATCATGGATAGATTGTTCTACGGCGATGGACAATCCTCTTACCTGAACGACGAGATCATCAACGTCAACAATGAAGACAATTTAGAAAAATGTGTTATTGCAATAGAGAATTTTCCAAAAGATGTATATGATTTAGGAGAATTATATAAACAGCTAACTGCTTTAAATATAAAAGTAGTACAATTTGCATCGATTGCATACCCAACTGCTCTTATTGCATCTGGGCAAGTAAGTGCCACAATTTTTCCTATGAACCAAATCTGGGAATTTGCTCCTGCTATGCCCATTATTACAGGTGCGGGAGGCAAGGTAACTACATTTACTGGCGACAACCCAGACTTTCTAGACCCCGCCCACTGTTATGTAGCATCTAATGGAAAAATTCATGACTTCATACTTGATATTATTAAGAAGACAGTAAAAATAGATTAACATGCAACTCTTAGCAACGACCTATCAGAATATATGACCTTTTTTGGACCGTACGTTGACGGTATGTTTTCGTCAGGGGAAATTTTTGATTAAGGCGCCAATAGGAAGTGGAAAGTCGTTTCTGTTTTTTGACGGGCCGGTTTTTGGGCTCTACAAGTACAGCTGACGTACGATGCTGAGTATGAAAGCAAAGGAAGGATACATTAAGGTGCTTATGGAGGCGTGAGATGGTTATTTTCTCGTCGTGAGGAATCTTACTCGTACGAAATCATGAGGAGATAGTGTGAAATCAAAGTTATTTCAGGTAGATATGGATGCGTCATCGGCGCAACAAATTATGAGTGACCTCGGGAATGTGATCAATGAAAATAGTGATATAGAAAATGTTTTGTTGGATAATAATATTAAGCTAGAAGAGGTTGTCTTCAAAAATGAGACTGACCTACAGCAAAACATGACAGACTTTCTGCCGCCGAGAGAGGTCTATACGAGCACGACATTTCTAATGCAGGATAGCGAAAATATGTTTGAGATGACACCTGCTGATAGGATCAATGTATTTAAGAATATCTTTGGACTGCTCGATATTGATGAGGCAAAAGATCTGATTTCTGATGCGAAAAAAGAGACTACTGCTCTGCTCAAATCGAGACGCAATACCGATGATGTAAATACGAAGTTGCAGAGAGCTGTGCATGAGTATCTCGAGCTTGTAGAAGAAAAAAATGAGCAATGGAGCGACGAAATTTTGTCACATGCGAGCGACTGGACTCTTGTGAAAGAGAAGCTGAGTATCGAGAATTTTGACATCGCATCGCTACCGCTCGCATCGTGGCAGGAGCTGGCGGTCAGATATGATCAAGAAAGAGCGAAGTATCAAAGCCTGCTAGGCCAGCTCCAAGCGCTAGAGAAGCAACACAAAGCCAACAACGAAGAGACAGTAAAACTAGCAAAACAAAAAGAGGAAGCAAAGCAACAGATCACAGAGCTAGAAAAGAAACTTGCGACAGACAATAGTTCTATCGTGAAGAAGCTACAACAAGAAAAAAACTCACTCATACAACAACAAGAGCAAATCATCACCGCTCTACCTCTACAAGAACTTCACATAGATTCTATCTCTGATTTGGTCATTCATATCAATGATCTCCTCCAAAAAGGAAAGAGCATCAGTAAAGATAAAGACCATCTGGATGAGAAGTTGAAGACGGTAGAGAAACAGATGAAAGAGTTTGATCAGAAAAAAGTATCCATTGAAGAACAGCTGAAACTTCTTGCTGAGAATCGTAAAAAACAAGAATTTGTCTGTGATCTCATCGGAGATAAACCTTGTCCGTACGTAGACCTTATCAACAAAGGAAATCTCAAAAGCCTTGATAAACAGGAAGAACATTTTCAACAAGCACTGAAAGATCTTGATAAAGACGCGCTCGAGAAAGAGCGTGAAAAAATAGTAAAAGAAATCACGCAGGTCGAGAAAGAGTTAGCTACAGCAAGAGATGAATATAAAAAATATAGTTCCCCAGAGATAAAAGAGAATATAGAGACATACAACACTCTGGATAAGAAACGTCAAGAGATAGACAAAGAACTACTGAAATATGAGAATGAGCAAGACAAACAAGATAAATACAAGGAAGAGATCGTACAGTTGAAAGCGAAAATAACGCATTATGAGGACGCTCAGGCAAATATCGCACAACAAGAGAAAAAGCTTGCGGATGAGATCGCTCAGTTAAAATCACAAACTGATATTAATCAACTGGATAAGATCGAGGCGACACTTTCCTCTATCTCGAAAGGGATGAAAATACTAGAATATATCTCTGAACTTGTGGGCACACACAAAAACAATCTCCTCATGATCAAACAACTTGAGGAAAAAGAGACCATGCTTGGACAGCTCTACAATATTTTTAGCAAAGAGATCATGATCTATGTGCTGCAACAGACGCTTCCACTTTTTGCAGATGTCTTAAACAATCTACTAGCGAAGGTGGTTGATTATACTGTGAGTTTCGAAACGAAAAATGTAAGAGACAAGGTGGAACTTGAAATTAAGATTCATGACTCAAAAGGCGAAAGACTAGTGAAATCCCTCTCTGGTGGACAAAAAACCGTGCTCAGACTCACGTGGACGCTTGCGATCTGTATTTTCACTCGCAGCAATGCACTTTTCCTTGATGAAACAGTGAATAACATTGATAGAGACACTATTGGAAAAGTAGCAGACCTGATTGAGGACTTCACGAAAACACATGAGATTACTTTCTATATTATCACTCACTCTGAGGCTATTCAGGAGATGGAAATTTGGGATAAGGTGATTAGCCTTTAACATCAGCATGACAAAGCTCTTCCCGATCCTCTACATTACTCATAAGATAAGCCCTTCTACTAGAAAACACTGTATCCAAGTTTTTTTCTATAATAGCCACTTGTTCTTTTAAAGCATTCACATCTTGTAGGTTTTTATCAAAGTGATGGTCAAATGCAGTATGTATAACCATCTTCACAGGAACAACCTCAAGAGTCTCGTCTTTTTTGTTCGACTTTACTAGCTGATCAAGTTTCTGAAAAAGAGGTGTATTATGCTTCTTATAATTTTTCCATTGCTCATAATGAGGCACAACATGCTCCCCATATTCTCCTATAAAAGATTTTGCATCGATTAAGTAGACGATAATATATTTCTTACCAGATCTGTGCACCACCCTATCCGTCACTACGATATCCACTCCATTGTTCAGATCAAAAGCTTTAACATGCGTACTTTCTAATTGAAGAATAGATAGTCATTGCTTTTTATCAAACAAATCGAGAACCAAAGCATGTGAAAAGAATCATTTCACTGCATTGCTCAGCGATATGTGAGTTTGTGCAGAAAAAGTAGGTGGAACTTCGCGTTGCACGATTGACTTAAAATGATTGAGAAACTCTGGTAACCTCTCTACGTGACTGTGTTTCAGGAAATAACGCTGAATACAAGATGCCATTTTCTGTTGTAAAAAACTGCTTGCCAATAATATCCTGTAACGCTCCTCTGGAGTATTTTGAAATGTTGGTAGGTTAAAGTTTTTCAGTTCAGAGGTAATTTCTCCTTCTAGATAAGCTATAGCCTCTTGGAAAAGCTGAATCTCTCTATTTTCTCTCTTTTTCTCTCTACGACGAATAGCATCAGCTATCTGTTGCGCAATTACGGGAGACAAATTCACGTTTGACTCTGTCAATCCCCTAGCAAGCTTCTGTTTGGTATGCTCTGTTACTAACTCTTTTCCATGGTTAAATTGTTCTCCATTGTGAGGAGAACGCTCTTTTGCACCTATATCTTTCCTAAATACACTCCTATAATTTCTTGCCATATCCGATAATATCAAAAATTGAGCATATAACACTTAAAAAGCATTATACAGCTCAATTATGTAAAGTCAAGGGTCTTAGAAAGGCTATTCCTTAATATTCTGCGTATTTTTACAGTCAGGATATTTATTACATGCAAGGAAGTAACCGCGTCTTGATTTCTTCACGTGCATAGTACCTTTTTCACACTTATCACACTTCTTTCCGCCAAACTTCTCCTCAAGTTCCTCCATTTTTTCATCAGGGATAGACGAGATCCACTTTACCTTTGGATATTCTGAGGATGTCAGGAATGGACCGAATCTACCCATCTTCACGACGATAGTTCCACCCTCTGGACATGGCTTCCCTTCATATTTCTCACGTAGTGGAGCCAAAGCGTCTTTCTCTTCCTGTGTCTTCTCCGTGTAGTCACACTCTGGATAGTTACTACATCCTATAAATTTGCCAAAACGAGTAAACTTATAGATAAGATCACCGTCTGTACATTTTGGACATTTTTTCCCAACAGGCACCACTTCTTTCTCACTCTTTTTCGCAGCATTAATCGTCTTTTCAAAGCCTGTATAAAACTCTTCCATCATCTTTTTCCAACCCTTCTTTCCTTCTGCGATCGTATCGAGTTCATCTTCCATCTTCGCTGTGAACTCATAATTCATCAAATTTTCAAAATTCTTCTCCAAAAAATCTACTACCAAAAAGGCTATCTCGGTTGGATGAAGCTTTTTATCCTCTTTCTTTACGACGTACCCTCTCTCCTGCACAGTAGAGATAGTCGGCGCATATGTTGAAGGACGTCATACTCCGTATCATTCTAGAGCTTTTACAAGCGACGCCTCGGTGTATCTTGCTGGTGGACGCGTAAATGATTGGTGTGCTCTGACGTAGTCAGCAGGTAGCGTTATTCATTTATCAAGATTTGGTAACGTCTGATCACCTCCTTCTTCCTCATTTTCCTCATCCTGTCCATAGAGAGCAAGAAAACCAGGGAAGACTATACGCTTTCCTTTAGCAACCCACTCCTGCTCTGTTCCTTCAGGAGTAAATGTATAAGTGGTATTGAGTACCTTAGCACTTGCCATCTGTGATGCAACCGTACGAGCCCAAATCAGCTCATAGAGCTTCAGTTCCTGACCACTCAGCCCCGACGTTTGTGGCGTACGATCCACATATGTTGGTCTGATAGCTTCATGCGCCTCTTGGGCATTTTTACTCTTTGTTGAAAATTTTCTCACGGTCAAATAGTCTTTGCCGTATGCATGTTCAATATATTTTGCCGCAGCATTGATTGCCATGCCAGAGAGATTGACACTATCCGTTCTCATATAGGTGATGAAACCTCTTTCGTAGAGCTTCTGTGCTGTCATCATCACCTGTTTCACTGACCACCCTAGTCTTGATGCTCCTGCTTGTTGGAGCGTAGACGTTGTAAACGGTGCTGCAGGGTTTCTGGTAGAAGTTTTTTCCCCGATATCCATGAGACTAAACCTGCTGTCAGCCGAGTAAGTATGTACAAGCCACCCAGTCTTTTCATTCGTTTCGACCTGAGGAGTCAGATTGCTCGTCAAAGTTTTCACCATCGCCTCGGCATCAGCGAGGGTATGAAGCTTAACAGCCTTGCCCGCATCTTTATGTAGCTCACAAGATAAAGAAGTTTTTTCATATTTCAGATCTGTTTTGAGTGTCCATGACTCTTCTGGTTTGAAGTTCTGTATCTCTCTTTCTTTCTCTACTATCATTTTTACTGCTACCGACTGTACACGTCAAGCAGAAAGTCCACGACGAATCTTTGTCCGTAAGACTGGTGATACATTAAATCACACGAGACGGTCAAGTACACGTCTTGCCTGTTGCGCATCTACGAGATTCATATCAATATGTCTCGGATTTTCTACTGCAGCTTGTATAGCATCTTTCGTAATCTCATGAAAAACTATACGTGGCGTCTTGTCTACGGGCAAACCAAGGACATGAGAAACATGCCAAGCAATAGCCTCTCCTTCGCGGTCCTCGTCCGTTGCAAGCCATACTTGTTTTGCCACTTTTGCATCTCTTTTCAACTCTGCAATGACTTTTTTCTTGTCTGCTGAAACCTCATAGGTCGGTGTAAAGTTTTCTTTTACATCAATACCTAAAGTCTTTTGCGGCAAATCAGCCACATGTCCAAATGAGGCCTTTACTTCTCGGTCTTTACCAAGAAATCACTGGATAGTTTTCCCTTTTGCAGGAGACTCCACAATGACAAGATTTCTTCCTGTCACGTCTGCTCCTGAAAGCGTATATGATCTTGTTGCTCTTGCTGTTGTCTTCTTCGCGGCAACTTTCTTCGTCGTCTTTTTTGTAGCTGTCTTCTTCGCTGATGATTTTTTTGCTACTTTTTTCGCTGTAGTCTTTTTTGCCTTTTTCGCTGGTGCGGCGCTATCGGCAGAACGCTTAGTCGTCTTTTTCGCTACCATTGTCTGTAATGATCAATCTTAGAGATACAAAATGAATTTCACTATAGTCAAACAAAAGAATGATTGCAAGATTAAGAAAAAAGAGTCCTTTCGGACTCTTCTATGAGTAACTTGTTATTTCATCCATTGATCTATGATCTGAATGAATGTGTCTGTAGGATAAGCTCCTGATACCAATCTGTACTCACCTGTCTCATTGTTGATAATAAGATTACCAGGTGTTCCTGATGATTGGAACGAGAGAGCCTCCTGCCAGTTTGCCTGGTAGTCAGCAAGAAATTCTTTGTCTTCAAGACATGATGCGAAGCGAGAACTATTGAGTCCAAGTTGCTGTGCAAACTCAGGAATCTTGCTATTAGCCACTACTGTACTAGGCGTTGACTGACCCATGATCAGATCATACATACCATAGTATGCTTCTGCTCCTCCAAGATCTCCTGCACAAAGCATAGCAAGCGACTTAGACTCTGTATTGGTGTGATCTACACCCTGCACAGCCTTCACGATATGATTTACATCACCATCATAGTTGTCCATCACTGATTTGATCGTACCATCATTGTGGTGTCTGATACAAAACGGACACTCTGGATCACTATACTCAACGATAGTAATTTTTGCATCCTCATTTCCTTCGATGTACGCTCCCTCTTTTATCTGTTCAATCTGAGCGGCATTGATCTGCCCTGAAGGAAACTCTTCCTGTGAAGGAGAAGTCGCTTGCTGACCAGCATTCTGCGCACCACCACCCTGTGAAAGTGCAGCGTTTATTTGCTGTTCTTGTGCGTCAGCAAACCAGTCACTCTTATATAACTCTTTCAATTTCTCATAATTTTCTTTACCACCTACTTTCATTGCTTCATTATTCTCTATTGCACGATTGATATATCCTTTTGCCATAAAGAACTGTGCTATCACAAGAAGCAAAGTCAACAAACCTATCGTTAACAGTAACGTATGCATTCAACCTTCTTTTTTCATAGAGTGTCTATACTAATAGGATAAATAGGGTGTTTTATTGTGCCATCATTGCTTCATCTCCTGTCATCATCATTGATCCATCAGGCATTGTTTCAGTACTCATACCTTCTCCTGATCCGTCTTCCATCATCATAGCGTCACTATCTACCTGCATCTGCTGATACATCTGGAGCTGAGCTTCGATTTGATCTACCTGCTCACCGAAAACCTCAGCATTTTCCTGATAGATTTTCTTGAGCTGCTCATATCTTTCTTGTCCTCCAACTTTTAGTGCCTCTACTCTTTCTACTCCACTTGTTACCATAGCTGGTAGCGTGAAGTATGTAAGAGCTGAAAATACTGCAGCGATAAATGCGAAAATAAGCGCAGCAGTTGCAACACCATTACCATTTTTTTCAGTATGACTCATTGAATAATCCATAAATAATAAAAAGCCCTTTACTCTAGTATTTTAACCGCAAAAAATCAAGCCGTCTCATCAACTTGCGATTGACAATGCTACAAAACACACTTCATTATTCCTCGACATTTGGCGCACCACACGCAGGACAGTACTCATAGTGTACCTGATAGTGATGTTTACACTCTTTACATTTTGTCGTTAACTCACTCCCACAAGCAACACAGTGATCATGATAGAGCGGGTTTCTACTACCGCACGCATAACACTGCACTATTTGCAATGCAAGAGACTCTCTCCATCACATACGATCCCATTTATATCTCGTAGGTCTTAATAGTCGATAGAGCGGAAGCCCAACAACAGGTGTTCCAATACCTACCAATAAGATACACAATATCTGTATCCACACACTATGTGTTCTTGCACCAATATCCTTCATAGTCCACAGAATTGCGACTACCCAAATAAAGAGGATCAGTCCGATACTCCAGGTAAATGCATCCGTATTCCCTTGAAAAACTGAGACAATCTGCTCAGCAAATGGTATTTGCATCAGATTTTCTAACATGTCATTGAGAAACAAGATAAAAGCATACTATTATTCGAGTGTCTTCTTTACTATCTTTAGGGAACCGACGTGTCTTTTCAATTCATTTATCAAGAATTGTATTTTAGAAGGATTATTTACATCGACTGTTAGATAGACGTACTGCTGTGCTTTTCCATGCATCTCTGAGTGGATGCCAGTAATATTGAGACGAAGCTGTGAGAATACCTCAAACATCTCTAGGAGGATACCTGGTTCATCTGCACACAGAAGCTTGAGAGAGAATCTGTATGTATTTCTCTGTTGGCCCACCCAGTGCGCTTCCATCAGTTTATTATACGAGATACTTTGGAGTGCTACACAGTCCATACGATGTACTTTGATACCATCTTTGCCTGAACGAGCAATAATTTTTTCTCCTACGGACGGACGACATTCAGGACAGAGGAAGTATCCAATACTGAGATCTCCATCAACCACAACAGTCTCTGCCAGTGGGGTTGGTGATGTTTTTGCTCTTTTTGCCTCTTTCTGTTTCAAGTGTTTGTCAGGTAGTATATCTTTATATATTTTTCTGACGAAAGTATAGTAACCAAACTGCTTATCAAGAAGTTGCAACAGCACACGATCAAATACCTCATTTTTATACTCTTTCGTGATACGGTCTTCTTTACTGTAGAGAGGTGGTAGATTAAGCTCTTTCAGTTTCATATCCAGTAGCTTCAATGATTTGTCGAGAAGATGTTTTCTCTCTTTTGTCTTGAGGAATTTTGTCAATTTCGATTTTGCACTTGGTGTGTGTAAGTACTCAAACCAGTTGCTTGACGCCGTGTGTTTGCTTTTGAAGGCGTTGACTACAACAATATCCCCTGTTTGTAAGGTATATGAAATAGGAGCAATACTACCGTTGACTGTCGCATTGTTAAATCTCAAACCAAGGTCAGTATGGATACGAAATGCAAAGTCTAAGACAGAGCTTCCTGCTGGCATCTCTATCACGTCACCTTTCTGGGTATACACGAAAATATTACGATCAAAAAGCTCTATGTTGAGTTCTGTTTTAAATTTTTCTTTATCTAACTCCGTTGTATATGCAGAGACAATCTCTTGCAGTTTTTTAATCCACTGCGCCTGACGCTCACTAATAGCAGTAGACCCACTATTTTCTGCATATGCAAAGTGCGCTGCCACGCCGTACTCTGCCACCTCGTCCATCTCTTGTGTACGAATTTGAATCTCCACCGGGAAGTCAAACATACCGAGAATAGTAGTATGGATACTTTGGTATTCATTTGATTTAGGGATAGCGATATAGTCTTTAATTTTTTTAATAAGTGGAATATAGTGTGCATGGATGATACCAAGGATATTGTAGCAGTTACCTATCGAGTCGGTAACGATACGAAACGCGATCAGGTCGGTCACTTTCGATATATCCATAGAGTTGTATTTACGATTGAGTTTCTCGAAAATTCTGTAAGGACTCTTAATTCTACCGATAATATTGATCATCGGAAGTTTCTCCTCCTCGAGTAATTTTCTAATAATCTCCATTCACTTCTGCGTCACAGCGTCGTGTGCACCAAGCATCTTTTCAAGATAACCGAAAATCCTTTCAAACTCTTTCGGATGAAGAATCTTGAAAGCACCATTTTCCAAAAACTGTTGATAGTGGAATAACCCTAGTCTCTTTGCAATTGGCACGTAAATTTTCAACGTCTCCTCCGCGATACGATCTCTTTTTTCTTTTTTTGGATGGTAGTGCAGTGTCTGGATGTTATGGATACGGTCGACAAGTTTCACGAAAATTACACGGAGGTCCTTACCCATAGCAAGAAATGTTTTCTTGAGTGTCTCAAGTTGTCTCTCCTCTCCAGAGTAACGCACCTTTGATACTTTTACCAACCCTTCACAAAGTTCTGCGACCTCATCACCAAACTCTTTTTCAACGTCCTCGTAGGTAATAGGCGTATCCTCTATGACATCGTGCAAAATACACGTTTGAATCGTAGGAAGGTCCGGCTTCATAAGCATCAAAAAAAGAGTCGCACGAAGTGGATGTACGATGTAGGGCTCACCAGAAAGACGTTTCCCCTCTTGATGTGCCTTCTTTGTGAACTCATATGTACGTTGAATTTCTTTCAGATGTTTTGCAGGGAGATATTGTGCCGCAAGTTCTTTGATTTCGTCTACAAGAAATTGAGGATCCTCCGAGAAGATCGGCTCGTAATCAAAAAAGTGTTGGAGCTCTTTCAAATGCATGTTTTAGACTATACACATTGGTTTTTTTCTTTGCAAGAGAAAGTGAGACTATTGTCGGAGAATGAGAAGCAAATCAAGCAGATAGTGGATAAGCTGCTGCTGCCGAAGGACTATAGCAACAATCATAATACCCAGGGCGGTTCCCCAGAAAATATCAGCTGGAAAATGTTTATTGAGAACAATACGCGAGAGACTCACCGCACTGTAAAATAGCACGGCAGCAGCAGCGACTAACCCGACAAACACTGCCTGTATTCCCTCGATCTGTCACAGTAAAAATAGCGTAAACGCAGCTACAATAAAGCTATTTGACGTATGGATACTCGGAAACGCACTTGCATTTATTTTCTGTCGCCACTTCGTAAATGGCATCGGATGAGGTCTTTCTTTAAAATAGAAAAATTTGATAACTACTCCGATCCCGTATGATAGCCCCAGCGCGACTACGAGCATTGCACTCATAAGAACAGCCTGATCAATATCAAGATAGCTATATGCTAGCAACGCAAACAAAGCCACTGGTATAATCAACACAGGGATCTTGCCGAAGTGGGTGATAAACTGTCGTAGTCTTACTTCTTTATGATGCATTCTCTTTATCTATATCATCTAAAATCCGCTTTGTAGCTCAAGCATCTTCGCATAGTGTCCCTGTTGAGCGACGAGCTCATCATGCGTTCCTCTTTCAATCACCTTGCCCTGATCCAATACGATGATATCATCAGCCTGCTTCACCGTTTGTAGTCTGTGGGCAATAATAATGACTGTTCTTCATTGAAACAAGTTATGCATTGCTTTAGTAATAGCTTCTTCGCTCAAAGAATCAAGCGCAGAGGTTGGCTCATCCAACAAAACAATCTTTGGATTTTTCAAGAATATCTTTGCTATAGCCAAGCGCTGACGCTGTCCTCCTGACAAACGGATACCTTTCTCACCAATTTCTGTTTGCAGACCGTCTTTGAAATCATAGATAAATTGACATTGCGCTAAGTCGAGGGCAGATTGTATATCTTGTAGCGTTGGATTTTTTGACAAGGAATATACGAGATTATCGTAAATCGTCCCATCAAAAACATTTGGTTCCTGCGTAAGATACCCTATATGCGCATAATACGATTGTAATGACACAGATTCTTTTAGATTGTCTGTGGTCGGCAATTGTTGTCAGTCAACTGCGATATAGCCACCATCTACATGAAGATATCAAGCAATCAACTTCATAATGGTAGACTTACCTCATCACGAGACTCCAACCAAAGCCGTTTTACTTCCTCCTCCAATATCTAGACTAAAATCAGACAATACTGGTGTACTATGATACATAAAAGCTACCTTCTCAAAATGAATATCTCATCTTATATGCTCGAACTTCTTTCATGTATTATATCCTTTAATTTGTGGCGTTGTATCAAAAGTACGTCGCAGCTTAGTGACTCTTTGAAAGTTCTTTACAAAGGCCTGATATATATCAATAGCACTTCTTGTCCCTGTGTCTAAGCTATTTGCAAGACCTAGATAGAGCACAATATCTGCGTAGCTAATATTTCACTGGAAAAAGTAATTATATCCTAACAGCAAGAATAATCCAATCGTGATAATTGTAATTGTTACCGTTGGAACATTGAAACCGATGTATTCATAGTGGTTCTTTTTTACATCGACTGCTTGCACTTTGTGGAATATGTCGCCCAGATTATTCGCCTCTACAGTAATTTTATTATTCACTAATATTTCAAACTTTGACATGATTGACTTGATCGTCTGTCTCGTTAGATCATCGACAAGATCATTACGTTTCTCTCTCCAATGGTGACTAAAACGCAGAACATATATCTCAATCAATAAAGTAATAATGAGAAATACATATAAAATCGTTGGCCCATACCAACCAATACGCGCAACAAGATAGGTCACAAATAGAAGTTGCATCACTGCTGACGATCACTTCACTGCAACATCCATCAGTAAACTGCCCCAAGCATCTATACCTTTATCAATAATAGCAAACATCTTTCACGTTCCGATAGATTCAGCAGCATTACTATCTAACCTAATAAACTTACCTAAATATTTGCGCCATAGGTTATTGAATAAAGTCCACATAGTCTTCACTCAAAAGTGCTTCATAGCAAAGTTATATAGCTGATAGCAAACAGCAAAAATCGCATACGCAATGATCGTATTGAAAAAAGCTCTTTGATCCCCCGTTTGTAGAAAGTGTGCTGCACGAGAAAGAACAAGAGTCGTGACTATGCCATACAATGGCCATACCGACACATGTGCTACAGCTAATCAATATAATTTTCTAATATCCCATGCTGGTGCAAAAAACCTTTTCACCCCTCTCAAAAAAGAGTTCTTTTGTCAAGCCATACAATAGAAACAATGAGGAAATAATGAATCCTAAGACATCCCTAATGAGATAATACGATTATACTCTTCCTTTGTGACCGGAGCAACCGATAAACGCTGCTGTTTCAAGAGGGTCATCTCTTGGAGGTTTTTTTCTTGTTTAATCTGTTCGAGAGTGACTGGTTTGTTAAGTTGCTTTTCAGGCACTAGGTCAACAGCCACCCATCTATCATCATCGGTTGTCGGATCTTGATAGGCTTCTTTGACGACCTTCGCTGTTCCAATAATTTCTTTTCACTCATTGCTGTGATACCAAAGGCAGATATCTCACTTTTTCATAGCCTGCAAGTTGTTGCGAGCCTGATAGTTTCTCACACCATCCCAAAATGTTTTCTTCTCTTTCACAAATTTTTCCCACGAATACTTATATGGTTCTGTCTTAATCAATCGATATTGCATACAAAAACATTCATATTGTAAATCTTCTAGTTCCTACTCAATAATCTCTATCGGCGAGGTACTAATACGCGTCTTTCCATCTTCACCGAGGAGCACTGCTCTGACTTTGTCTCACTGCACAAGGTCTGCTGCAGCATCTACGTACGGACACGGGCAGACATTACACTGCCCTGCGATGACACCTGCTGGAGTGTCAGGGATATCAATAAACTCAGGACAGCCATCTTCATCTTCCACTCCGTTCATATTTTCTGGCGTGTCTGGGCAGGCATCTTTGCTATCGGTGATACCATCACCATCTCTGTCATCATCAGGGATGATAAGACCTTCACAGATGTCGCCGATGAAATTACCATTGATATCTGCTTGGTCTGGATTGACAGTGAGTGAGCAGTTATCAAGTGTATCTCCCCTGCTGATACGATCAATCATCGTAAGGATGATGGAGTTGTTAAGATCTGATGGGCGATATCTACACTGTGGTGGTTGACGAAGGATGAGGCCAAGCATATTTTTCTTGCCATCACCGTCAATATCCTCATCACACATGTCTGGTATGGTGTCACCATCCATATCACATGCACCTGCTACTGGAGGCTTTTGCAAACAAAGTGGTACACCGAGCACTGTCACATGTGCTGCAGGATAAAATCGCTGCCCATCAGTATCTTCTACGCGAGCACGTATACGATAAATACCTGGTTTGATGTAGGTATACTCGTACCCATTGGTGATGCTATTGTCAAATGTCAGTGACTGCCCATCTCACATATCGACTATGATGCGAGAGATATCAGGCCAGTTCAATCCATTGAGCACAAAGCGATAGTTCACTGGCTCGCCAGTATTCATCACAAGCTTTGCTGGAATAAGATCTACTCCTTGGTCGTTTCATGCTTGTAGTGGGAGTACGTTGATATTGATAATATTTGTTAGTTCGCTGCCATCAAGTAAGTAGATAGTTTGTTTGACGATCTTTGGTCCTGCTTCTGCGTAGGTATGAGTATATGTTGAAGAGTTGTTTGTTTGAATGATCCCGTCACCAAAATCCCATTTGATAGAAACGATATCTCTTCTCTGGATACCAGCTGTCACTGTTGTAAACGTAATAGGTTGTGAGATGGTAGGGTTGAGGTTGGATGCTCTGAGATATGCAGAGATGTCACCATTGAGCGAGACAGATCCCTGTGCATATGCGACTATTTGTTGATCGTCGTATGCTTGTGCAACGATTGGATAGGTGCCTGCTGACTCATAAGCGAAAGAAACGACCTGTCCATTTGCACCCTCTTTTTGCTGAGTATTACTCTCCCACGCGATGCGTCAGACAGGACGAGTTGTGACAGGCGTGACGTTGATAGTTGCAGGCACATTTGCCGTCAGTGGATTTGGTAAAATTTGGAAACCGAGCGCTGCCTGCAAGTCCGGCACTACGACAATCGTCGTTGTTGCTACATAGGTCTTTTTACCACCAAGCGCTGTAAGCACAACCTCATAGGTTCCTGGTCCTGGGAATGTGTGAGACACGGCTCTACCCTGCCCATAGGTACCATCACCAAAATCCCACGTAAAATCTTTCAACGCTCAGGTATATTGTGCTGCCAGTGCATAGGTACCATTTCTTATTTTTCTGCTGACAATAGTGAGGCCAAAATATTCGCTCTCTGAACATGCGTCCCCTATCTCATCGTTATTGAAATCAGATTGGTCGGTATTGATAGTGAAGAGACAATTATCTATTGGATCAGGATATTCTGCAATTACTTTCGTGTTAATATTTCCATTGTCATCAACGACTCCAATAGGGTTTTTCACTGTATCACCATCTATATCATCATCACAGACGTCACCAATACCATCATTGTCTAGATCTCTCTGTGTGGGATTATAAGTCAGATAACAACTATCCGCATAGTCTTTGATACCATCCTTATCTTTATCATCATCGTACACACAAGCCACCTTCTCTTTTACTCTTGCAAGAGAGGTCAACACCGTCGTTCCATCTACATAATCTCCAACATTGATACTATCTGCCTCATCGGCAGAGATAATATCTTCAAGCACTAATATATTGAGTTCTGCAACCGGCCAAAATTGCTCTTGTGCGGTATCAAACTCACGCATACCACAGGCTTGGAGGTTAAACGTACAGTATTTGAGATAGACATTGAACTCATCGGCTGATTGCAGTGGCTGAGGCTGCGTGTATTGTGCAGCATTGCCTACAACAACGCCCTGCTCCTTGAGTGAAAAATATCTTCTGATGAGGGTGCTGTTGGCTGAACTTTGCATCCACTGCTCTATCTGTTGCCAGTCTGCAACATAGTGTGATGCTATACGCTCAGAAAGTATATTGATAATCACCTGTATAAAATCAGCAACCGTCGTATTGTTTGTTCCACAAAACTTTCCTCAACAAAGAGGACTCGTCTGTCTTGGGTATCCAGACATATATCACTGCTCAGCAACATAGGCAACACAGTAGTAGTTATTGTTCTCTTGTGTAGCAGGAGGTATGTATGAAACATCATCGAAATTGACCGAGAGGTCGCTACGGAATGTTGTTCGCCAGGCAGAAGTAAGTCTATCTACTAGATCGCTACTCGGTCTACGACAGTCGTGACAGTCAACAAAGTTGAGCAGTCTTGCCACATCAAATCTTGAGACCACTGGTGCTGATTCTATGCTCGCAACATCTACGTTTACACTACGAAGCGAACGAGTAAAACTCTCGTAGTCGGCAAATGCTGCTCCTCCTACAAGTATCATACAGAGCGCTGACCACACTACGAGTAGTTTTTTTATCATCCACTAATCAGTTGGGCAATATAAACAAGTTTTTATCTGAAACGAAAGAACGGACTTGCTGCACAGTTTTGCTGACATTCAAAGCCATTGATGACATACTGACCATTCTCTCTAATGATGTACGAATACCATGTTTCACCATAAGTCAATCCGTCATTTTGCAAGATGTATGATGTGTTATACTGTACTACCATAGCATCTTCATTTCTTTGTACGATTGGATGATCTATAACTGCATTTACATCACTTAGCTGTATGTCTCCGATGATGTTTTGCTTTCGACTCTCGAGTCTTGATGGACTGAAATACTGTACTAAGCCTGGATCAGTTGTGAATGTCGAATCAAACAGCGTTGGCATCTGATCAAACTTTCACTCATTGAAATACCCGTAAAATGTCTCAACCATCTTCTGTGCGTCGACAGGAAATGCAGCATTGTCATTTGCTGGAAGCGGTAGCTGAGCATTTTGCTCTGTGTCAGTTGCACTTGCTCCGTTATTGTCCTGCTCTTCTCCACTCATAACATCTGCGCTATTGTTCTGCTCTGCCGGTACTGTGGTAGGCGGGTTATCTTTGTTGATCTGAATGTAGATACCCACGAGAACTAAGAGTGTTCCTAGCCCGAGAACTATTAGTGACAAAAAATTATTTTTTCTCATGGCTGGATATTGTGATGTGAGTTCATCTTCTCGTAGGTTTTCATATGCCAAATCTTTGTCGATTGTTGCCGTACGATTGGCCGCTGTCTTTTTCGCTGTCGTTTTTTTCGCTGCAGTTTTCTTGGTTGTACTCTTTTTTGCTACAGCCGTTTTCTTCGTTTTCGCAGGTGCAGAACGGCGAGTAGAAGTTTTTTTTGCTGTTGTTTTTTTTGCAGGCATAAGCACAAAATAGAAAATAAATAAAGCACTATTAAAAGTTTTATAGTAAATTAATTGCCTATTGCAAGCACATAACAGAAAGAAAACTATTGAGAATACCTCGCATATAATTACTATCTCCTCCTGTGAGATTATTTCATTTTATCGCGATAAAAACATATTTGTCTTTCCATGAACTATAGTACGTGACCACATCAACTACTCAGACCAGATGCATATAGCGTTCGTCGCTCCTCTGCTTGACTCGGTCTTTACGCAGAGCAACCTATCAAAAAAGGACAAAAAATTATTGAATATATTGGAGAAAGGATTTCAACTGCAGAAGCAGATCGTCGTGGTGGAAAGTACCTCTTCACTGTAAACTCACGCATCACTATCGATGGCACACCAAGATATAACACCGCTCGCTATATCAATCATAGCTGTAAACCCAATGCTGAACCTAGAGAAAACAGTGGAAGAATTTACGCATATGCAATAAAAAATATTGCCGCATGAGAAGAGATTACCTACAATTATGGGAAAGAGTACCGAGAGCACTATATCAAACCTTACGGATGCAGATGTGCTGCATGCAAAAAAAATGTATGAACTAAAAAGAAAAAATAATTTCTTACCTTGATTTTTTATAAGAAGCAGATACGAAAGAACTGCTTCTTTATTTTGTTATGAAAAAACATGACACACAACATCATCGAAGCATTGCAATGGCGCTATGCGACAAAGCACTATGATACAGAGAAAAAACTTGAAGAAGACAAATTACATACGATCCTAGAAGCGTGAAGATTGGCACCTTCTCGGGCGAATACACAACCACGAACATTTGTTGTCGTGAGCAATCCTGAAATAAAAAAAGAGCTCGGAGAGCATTCAGGAAATGCACAAGTAGTAGAGTGTTCACACCTCATTGTCATTTGTGCTATAACTGACTTTAATACTGACTATATCAATAAGCACATAGAGCATACAGCGCAGACGCGAGACAAAGATATCTCTGCAGTGGAGTGATATAAAAAGATGCTTCTCGGTATGGAGAAGACGCAAGACAAATGGTTGAAACACAATCCATTTATCGCACTTGGCACGATGATCTGTGCAGCGGCTGAACTACGCGTTGATAGCTCACCTATGTGAGGATTCGATCGCGAATGATTTACAAAAGTGCTACAACTTGAAGAAAAAAAGCTGACACCACTAGTACTCCTAGGGCTTGGCTATAGAAGCAAAGATGATAAAGCAGCAGAGCGCAAGAAAGTAAGGTGGGATCATGAAGACGTCATCATCCGTCTTGATTAACTGCTACCCCAATAGACGAGATAATACGACAAAAAACAGCACCATCCCCGAAAGTGTATTTACTCGAGGAAAGATTTTATATATAGAGAAAAGTGTTCATTTTTTATATTGCCACAATGCTACTATCATCAGCGCTATATAGAGAACGCCTAGCAGTCCGAGAATCCAATGATAGAAAAAAGCGATGCTACCTGCCAAAAGATAAAGCAAGAGGCACAAGAATATAGTCCCCAAACCTCAAAGCAACGTTGCGACGGTATCTACCCCTCACTCCTTATCAGCTTGTATGTCAGGCACAGCTGAAAATGCATGCATCGCCATAGCCCAGGCCAGTGCGGCAAGCACAAACATCCAGCCAATGTTTTCTGGTCCAGCGATCAGCAAAAATCAAAACAGCGCTGTTGTTACATAATGTCATGCACTGAAAAACATATCTAGCAACGGTAGACCTTTCGCTCTTATCGGCTTTGCCGAATACTGTCCTGAGAAAAAGAGGAAAAGCAAGAACGCTACGATAGGAGCGATCTCCCATGGGATAAATAAAAGAAAAGGAAGTGTTGAAAAAGCTATTCGCCTCCACAGTTTTAGATGCTCTTTCGGTTCAACAAGAGCCTCATAGGCCTGTTTCTTTGGATTGAGCTTATCTGTTTCATAGTCGTAGATGTCGTTGATCCCGTATATCCAAATGTTTGCAGGGATGAGAAAATATAAAAAGAATACAGCGATGAGGAACCACATACTCTTATCTCAAGGCACACCAAATAGTGCCATCCCAGCTATAAGACCAATCATGTATGGCCCCAGTTCATATATTCGAAATCTTGGTCTAGAAATACGCAACACTCTCTGCAAATGCATAGTTATATGAGAACAAAAGATAAAAGATTATCGGATATGTTGTAATAAAATACGACCTTTATCAACTTTCGTTGTTCTCGCCGAATGAGAAAAAACATCATAGTTGTTTTTTTCTATTTTTCTGAGTATTCACTGATAGAGCTTTGATGCGAGAAAGATAGGTTTCTGAGCAAACTCAGGCAAAAACTGTAATCACTCCTCTGCCTCAGCATAAAGCTGATCTGCATGTTCAATTTGCACACGCATAAAATCTTGCCGTGACGCATCAGGATTTTCTCTTCATTCTACATACGCACGCACATCATCGTGCGATAAGCCATGTTGACGAAGCTCTTCTTGTGGCATATAAATGCGCTGAAAGTCTCTTCGATCCTCCGCTACATCACGCAAAAAGTTAGTAAGTTGCATGGCCTCTCAAAGCGCTCTCGCATATGGCAACGCGTGCTCTTTATCAGCGTCCACCAGATAACACATCATCTCTCCGACCACCATGGCAGAACCATACATATATTGTTGTAACTCCTCATATGTCTCATAAAGACTCTTCTCTGTATCCATTAACATCGCATCCCAAAAACTCTCGCTAGAGAGAAATGGGATCTTTTTACGATGAAAAAGCTCTACGGCACTGCCCCAACGCTCATGTGCTATATCTTTTTCCTCATATGCTTTCTGCCACTCTTTCCACATCTCTTGGAGTATCCTCTTTGCATCTTGTCCCGATCTCTCTTTATCGTCTACGACCAAATCAGGGATGCGAACAAACGCATACAGTGTCATCACATCCTTCTTTACATGACGAGGAAAGAACAATGTCGCATAGTAGTAACTTGTTCCATACTTTCTCATATAGTATGACACTGAACGCATCTAGTGATTTTTACCTGCTAAAACTCTTTGCGCAGTCAACTCTCATGAGATGAGAGCCATTTGTGTACCTATTCATGGATTCGTATATGCTCATGTATAGTACAGACCCTTTACTTTTTTGCTATAGTTATTTGGTCTAAATGCTGACGTTTGCATGAAAGTATGTGCTAAACCAAGTGCCGTGCCTTTGTATGCATTATATCTCTCCTGAAAATGCTTGATATGGAATAACTTTTGATATCTGATACGATCTTGTAGATCGGGTATGTGACACACCTGTGAAATCATCGCCAATATTTTCTCTGTGTAAGCATCTTCCTGTCACTGAGAGAGCTCAACACCTGGTGGACATGGCACGAGTACAAACATGTTTTCATGGCCTGCAGGCGCAACTGTATCATCACTCTCACTTGGTTTACAAATATAGAGTGACGGATCTGTCGGCATCTCTTTCGTCTTAAAGATCTCTGCAAAGTTTTTCTTCCAGTCCTCGGTAAAGATCAAATTGTGATGTGTCAGCATTGGTAGCTTCCCCGCTACACCCAAGTAGAGAATATATGCTGAAGGAGCAAGTACTTTTTTCTTTCGATACGACTCAGGATAGGTTTGTTCATGTTTCTCGAGCAAAACCGTCTCTGTAAAATGCATATCCGCATTGGAAACGACGATGTCTGCCTCAGCGGTTTTCCCATCAGCAAGCTCTATTCCTGTTGTTCTACCATCTTCTGTCACGATACGAGTGACGGGGCTATTCACATATATTTTCACTCCATTTTTCTCTGCTATAGACTGCAACGACCTAATAATCTCATAGAGTCCTCCTTTAGGATACCATACGCCCTGCGCAAAGTCCACATGCGACATAAGTGCATAAATTGCCAGTGCATCATAGGGAGATGTTCCCAAAAAAAGCAAAGGATAACTCACTATTTTCTGCATCTCAGCACTCTTAAAAAATCTTTTCACATAACTCGCCATCTTCTGAAACACATTGAGCCTGATCCCATCTATAAATGTATCCCATGAAAAAAAATCTAATACTGAATCGTAATTTCTATACACAAACTTCTTCATCGCGATAGTATACTGATACGACGCACGACATAGATACTCCTTAAATGGCTTACTCACACCCTTTTCTATCTTCTCAAATGTTTCCAAGTCTCTCTCAAGATCCGCAGCAATATCCACGATACGATTTTGCGGAGTAAAAAAAATTCTATAACTTGGATCTAGTTTGGTCAGCTGCAAATGCTGCGTAATATCTTCCTCAACCTGTTCGTAAAAACGTTCAAACACATCAGGCATAAGATATCGACTTGGTCACATATCAAACCTATACCCATCCTCTTCGAGTAGCGATGCTCTTCCTCCCACATGATCATTTTTCTCGTAGAGGCTAACCTCATATCCGGCGCGTGCAAGATAAATTGCAGTGCTTAAACCACCTATTCCTCCACCAATGACAACAACTTTTTGCATATGATAAGATAGACTGAATATTAAATAATGTTTACTAGTTCACTGATATGTTTCATCCTCTGATGATCAATGATACTCATCTTTTCTCACATCTCTTTTCTTCTTTTCTCGTGCAATTTAGTAGGCAAAATTTGTCCGCCTAGACCTATCTCTCCTAGAAAAAGGAGATTTTTATCAACGACAATATTTTTGTATTGCGAATAGATACCTGCCGCAATAGCGAGATCAAGTCCACTATCCTTAAATGAAAACTCTCCTGGGATGTTCACAAAAATATCAAATCGACCAAGGTTTGCTTTTAAGTATCTCTCCAAAATAGCCACAATGAGATTTACTCTTGCAGGGTCAACTCCAACGATTTGACGGGTAGGAAACTTTCCTTTGGTCTTATTGAGGAGCACCTCTAGATGCACCACTACTGGACGACCATTGTCGATGCCGACGGTCAGCACAGAACCGGGTATCGTCAGATTTGCCGAATTAATAATGCGTTCCTTAAGGTCATAAACCGGCTTGAGACCAAATAAGGTCATCTCAAAGATCGCAACCTCATCGGTATTACCAAAACGGTTTTTGATGCAACGTAAGATACGATATTGTCAGTAGCGATCTCCTTCGAGATAGAGAACCACGTCAACAAGATGTTCAAGATATTTAGGACCAGCAATCTCTCCACCTTTCGTCACGTGTCCTATCACCCACGCAGTGATATTTTTCTTTTTGCATAGCTCTGCTATCTTCTCTGCACAGTATTTAACCTGAGCAGGGCTACCAGATGCATTATCAATATTTTCTGAATAGATCGTCTGGATAGAGTCTATGATAATAAGATCATACTGTCCCGTCTCTGCTGTCAGTAAAATATCCTCTAGATGATTTGCATGAAAGATATCCATATGTTCATTCTGTTTATCTTCCGTAATCCTTGCTTGACGATCAACTATCTGATCACTTTGTTCCTCACCTGAAAAATATGCCACACGTTGCGTCGTAAACTGTTGTACTATCTGCAAAGCAATAGTCGACTTACCAATACCTGGCTCTCCACCAAGGAGATAGACTCCTCCTTGTTTCAGTCACTTTGGAAAAATACGAGCAAGCTCTGTGTCTGATAGTGGGATATACTGCGAAGATTTCTTTTCAGTCACTTCTAGCTCTTGCCCTGTTGCAATCCCCTTCTTTTTTGACTTTCCTGTTATCCCACGCACTTCCGAAAATGAACCAAATGCTCAGCACTCCGAACACTTTCCTAGCTTTACTGCACTGCTATGTCAGCAATCATTACATACGTACATTTTCTACTCTCTCATCTCTAAAATCACCTTAATATACGCATACCCTACGCATATGCAACTCAACCGCCATATTCATTGACTTATTGCGTTATATTTATAGAATTGTGAGAATTTACGTCTTTCGAAAGAAGAGCACCATGGCAATGAGACAACTCAAAATCACCAAGGCAATTACCAATCGTGAATCACAATCACTTGAAAAATATCTACAAGAAATTGGGAAAATAGACCTCATCACTCCAGAAGAGGAGGTCCAACTTGCCCTACGTATAAAACAAGGAGATCAAGTCGCATTGGAAAAGCTGACGAAAGCCAATCTTCGTTTTGTAGTATCTGTTGCTAAACAGTATCAAAATCAGTGACTCTCTCTTTCGGACCTTATAAATGAATGAAATCTTGGTCTCATTAAAGCTGCCCAACGTTTTGATGAGACAAAAGGATTTAAATTTATCTCATATGCCGTATGGCGAATTCGTCAATCAATTCTCCAAGCATTAGCTGAAAACTCACGCGTCGTTCGTCTTCCTCTCAATAAAGTCTGAATGTCCAATAAAATTAGTAAAGCCTATTCCAAGCTTGAACAAGACTTTGAACGTGAACCGTCTTCTGAAGAAATAGCCGAGATGCTCGAACGAGAAGTCGAGGAAGTCGAAAACACACTCTGAATAGGCGGGAAACACGCATCATTAGATGCACCTTTTGCTGGCAGCGAAGGAGAAGATGCTTTAACACTACTCGATTGTTTGACATGATCAACAAGCGACTCTCTTTTGGAGGCTCTCGATCAAGAAGATCTCAGAACTCATATTAGATGTGCTCTTGCAAAGCTTACCAAAAAGGAAGCACAGATTGTTTCTCTCTATTTTGGCTTCGAGGGCGAACCAATGTCTCTACAAACTATTGGGGAAAGTCTTACTCCACCTCTCACTCGTGAAAGAGTAAGACAGATCAAAGATAGGGCTGTGTGAAGACTAAAAAGGATTTTGCCAGATGTTATCAAATGAAATCATTTGTCGAAAGATTACGTTTCTCAAAATACTCGTACTACTCCGAGACAAAGAGAAGAAATGAAGGGCAAACAAGAAGAACTTACAGAGACCCTCAATGCCTCCGCCCACTCTGTTTGGCAAGAACTACCGCTTGGATTGCGCTGACTGCCAAAAGACGTCCAGATTACTTGGATTATACAACACTCTCCGCTTGATCCGCATCATCAAGAGATGGCACTTCATTATTTTGTGAGAAAAAACTATAATCTCAATATTACTAAACCCGGGAATGAAAGCCTCAACGACCATTTCGTCAGAGAAGCAAAGCTGAAACGACAACCCAAAATTGAAAAAGTACTAGGAAAGAAAATAGATTTTATCGGAAATTAAATCTTCCTCAAAAGCTCAATAATTTGCTGAAAATACTGTCAGTACTCCGGTACGGGCAGTTTTATTTTAGAGAGAAGTTTTTCTGCTTCGGAAAGATACTCTTCGACTTTTTCTTTTCCGTATGCTACTGCTCCACTATCTATGAACACTTGGCGCAGTTCATCAATTTGAGGCTTTGAAAGTCTCTTACCCATAGCACTACTAATAGCCAAGCGGTGTGCGTATTTACCAGTTTCGTAGATATACTGTGTTAAGTAGGTCTGTTGACCATCCTGGATGTCAGAAAACTTTGTCTTGTCATCATAGTGCGTCGTCTCATAGCCCTCCTCTACGATCACATCAAGAAGATCATCACGCATCTGATAGGCCTTTCCAAGGACTTCACCAAGTTTTTCAATTTTTTTACACTCTGCTTTCGACGCCCCTGCTAACAATGCTCACGTCAACATAGGTCTCACAAAAGTATACTTCCCTGACTTATAATGATTTTTTCTCTCTAACAACTCCTGGTCAACACCATCTCCTACCATAATATCTACATCTATTACCTGTCATGCAATCACCTCTTCTACTGTCTCTTGTACATTACGAATGGCTTGCTGGATAAGCTCTTTCGAGATAGTGTACGAACTATACAGGACATCATACACCCATGAGAAAATAAGATCTCCCATCAAAATAGCCTGAGCTACACCAATGTGCTCTTTGTTTGTTGATGAAAGAAGACCTGCAACAAAAGTGTGATATGTAGCAACGCCGTGCCTCATCTCACCTTTGTCTATGATATCATCGTGTACGAGAGCCATGCTATGTAATAGCTCATGAGACTGAGCAAAGCGCATCAGCTCTTTTTCATCAGCCATACCACCATATGCCTTGTGCGTAATGTACACAAGGTAAGGTCTTACACGCTTTCCTCCGCTAAACATAAAATCTTCTATATATGCCACAATCTGTTGCATTCTCGTTGACGAAGCAATCTTTTGCGACTCTTTTATTTTATCAGTAACATACTTTCTCAATTGCTTATCAAACACTGTTTTAAATGACTTAATGTCCATATGTCCTCTAAGAGCTATAAATGTGGTTAAATATACAAATCAAATGACAGAATGCAAACAAGAAAAAATCCCCTCTATAAAGGGAATTCTTCTTTGATGTCTAATTGCACTGATCACAATCTTTTCTATGTTTTTTTGCCCAAGCGACGATAGTTGAAGTCGAAAGTTCATATTTTTGTGCTACGCTACGCGCATCCAAATCATTATGACAGTAAGCATCTACGACCTTCTTACGAAAAGCCTCATCGTACGTTCACCTCACACCTCACAGCGTAAACTGTTTATGACAATCTGTACAGCGAAATCTCTGTCAGCCCTTTGGGAGCTGACCATTTTTTTGTACATGTTCACCATGACAGTATAAGCACTCTCTGAGACGTTTGAGATGCTTGTTCATTGTATAAGGATAATAGATGATAAATTACTTTCTCTTGAGAGATACCGTAAATTTATTTTTTAATCCTGTTTTTTCAAGGATCATATCTCTTCGCCAAAATGCAACTGTAACAAATAGTACGATAATAATGAGCGCAAGGTATTCTACCTGTTCATTATGTTCTTCATGATGTACCTCAAATCCTATCCAACGAGGCAAGATATGAAGTAACACGACATGTGCTACCAGCATAACAGTTGAGATAGAAAGAAATCTTCCTGCTGTCTGTCTATCCGCCCAGCGGTGCGTCCACCACCAGTTGATCAGACCAAGTACGATAACTCCGCCAAGATGGAAGAGTTGGATAAGTCCCTCATAAGCAAGTAGATCCTCCAGATGTAGATCTGAAAGAAATGCAAGTATAATAAGCTCTACCACAAGGATAAGGATATTGTAGACGAGCGTTGCAACACAAATTTTGTGTTCAGTAAACGAGTGTGTGTGACCGTGCATAATAGTATTTTTTTGGTTAATAATAATGCTAGCGGAGAGTATAATAACAAATTTCTCCTCAAAATCAATACAAAAATCCTCAAAAGTAAAACACCGCTATTTCCCCCATACTCTCTCTCGATGCGCTCTCCATACCTCATCAAATGTTCACTCAAGAAACCTTCCTCTACCTCACTGGCCAAGTACTTCACCAGAGCCATTTGCAAGAAATGCCCACGAGGCATTGTGACCGGCAGAGCTACGCTTCCATCCAAGGATCCCTCACATTTTCACAACATTGATCAACACATTGCCACTACCTGCGGCTCCATAACTTGTTCGTCACTGTGCTCGCTTTTCTACCTGCTGTATGTCGGGCTTATCTATAAGCTCTTTACGAATAAGTGTATTATTGGGGATATATGTCCGTTCAATAGTTTTCTCTCTGTCAAAAAGAGAATAGTATCCTTCATAGTATCAGTGCCCGACCTTCGCTACTCCACGCCGGAGAAATGCCTGGAGTGGTTCTGGTGAGGTTTTTATCTTTGTACTTTCTACCTGCTGCTCATGTAATGAGTTTGCAAATACATTATTGACCACCTGCTTTGTGATCATAGTAAACAGTGGGTAGATAAGAATCCATACCGCACCAATTCGATATCGCATCTTTCTCCACGATTTCTTTCTGAGGAACAAATAGACAAACCAAATGATAATCAGTGGAATCGTATAGAACATATCAACGACAAAGATATTGTCTCGTGAAAATGTTGCATCGGTAAACGGCAGGAGAAATCTCGTTCCATACGATGTCATTGCATCAACAAAAATATGTCAGACCACGATACTAATGTATGACGCTAATGCCCAACGCCACCATGGACGTTTATAGCGATCACTCTTGCCACAGAGTCGACCTACGAGAAGCGCAATGGGGATATTGAAAAACAATGAGTGCATGATGCCTCTATGAAACAAAAACTCGCTCATATAGTCTGTATGCGGCAGGTAGTTATTGACAAAAATATCGAGATCAGGAATGTTTGTGATCAGTCCTCCAAGGATCAATGCCTTATTACGCTGCCACCATGAAGCCTGATGAGGCTCCTGTCCAACTACTTTTTCCATGATCCATCATCCGATAACTCACTGAGTAATATTGTCCATAAGCTACTATATATACTAAAGCGTCTACTTATATTTTTCTGATAAGAAGTTACTACTCTTTTTCTATAATGCTCGATATTAGGCCGTACGTTTTTTTCTCACGTAGACGCCGGGAGTTTTCTCCATGATAAGTCAGTTTATCTCGAGTAGACTCACAGTGGTGAAAATGTCTGTGACAGTTCAGCGCGTATATGCCACAAACTGGCTGATATTAGCTTCTCCATGGTGGTCTATACATGCAAGGAGCTGTTGCTCTTCAGTGGTTAGTTGCTCCATCGCTCAGCTCTGCCGCTCGACTCCGTTCCTACGCGAAAAATACTGAGCCAAGAACTGATCCAAGCGGTCGAGCGGCAGTCTCTTCCCCGCAGCGATCTGCTCATTGCTTCCTGCAGAAGAGTCTGCAAAGATACTCTGCATCGGCGCATAGACAGGCTTATTGAGCTTGTTTCACATCTCTGCCGTGATAAGCGAGCCCGAGCCCCTCTGCGCCTCCGGCAAAAAGATCAGATCAGCTAACCCAGCTATCAGGCGATTACGCTGCGGGAACGACCAGTCAGTCGGCACAAACTGATGTTTGTATTCTGAGAGAATCATCCCTCCCTCACGGACAATCTGCTGCATCATCTCCCTCCTTCTACTTTTGAGATAATAGGCAAATCATCACCCCAATACAGCTACTGTCGGGATCTTATGGCGAATCGATAAGTTATGAGATAACATATCAACGCCATTTGCCAAACCAGACACGGTGATGAGATCATACTGCGCTAGTTCCTCAAACAACATATGTATCACCTGCTCTGCGTAGGAACTAAGATTTCTCGGTCAGACAATAGCTATAGTGAGCCTGTTGAGCAGGTCGGCATCTCATTGAGCAAACAGTACTGCCGGTGCCGAAGGCACCGTCTTACACCTCCACGGATAACCTGTAGTTTCATCGTCCACTACCATACCATATATACTGTTTTTGTCCATCCGCTGCTCCACGGCAGAAATATCTACCTGTGGTAGCTCGTTATTGGCTTTTATCTGCGCCTGAGTCACCTCTGGGACCGTGGCAAAATAGTATGCTTTGTAGGGCGATTTTTTGTCCATTTTTATGTTTTTGATATAATTTGTAGTACGATAGTTATTCGGGCAAGCATTGCGACCAAACCGCTTCAGATCACGGTTTTTCTATCCATTCTTACGATTATCACACATTCTTTATGTATTTTTCAAAAAAAGTCATCAGTTATTTGACACATTTACTTTTTATCGTATAATATAGATGTGAAATTATTTAGAAGTTTTGCATAGCAATATGAGAACACACATCAAGACGCACTCACATCTACGAAAGAAAGTTGCCATTGTAGCGCTCCTTTTGACACAAGCAACATCATTTGTGTTCAATGGAAAAGGCTTCAGTTGGTCATACCCACTCAAAGAAGTTTCTAAAAATGAGTGTAGAAAAATCCACTGGGATCAACTTTCGGATGACTGTAAGCAACCCCTTCCAGAGATTGACAATGCAAACTACAATGCATACGTAAACAATCCTACCTATAGACTTATCTATAGTGTTCTCTGGGGTGGTACATACAATGACGGTTGGGACAACGATAAAGGCGGTCATGAAGGTGTAGACTTCGTAAGTTCTGAGGGAACTCCAGTATATTCTGTCGAAGATGGAGTTGTTATCAAAGCAAGAGCACAAGCAGGTTACGGTAATGTAGTCGTTATCAAACACACCCTCGACAATGGAAATCCTGTCTACTCAACATACGGACATCTTTCAAATATTACTATCCCTGAAGGTATGTGGGTAAACGAAGGTGATATGATCGGAAGAGTTGGTCATGAAGGACTAGCATACGGAGACCATCTTCACTTCGTTCTCAATACTACAGCTGACAACACCTACGCTTTCCGAGGTTGTCCTGATCTTTCAAGAGGTGAAATTGCCATCGGTAATCTTGGTCTTTGTAGAAACTACCTTACAGAAAGAACTGTTGATCCTATCGCATGGATCGAATCACAAGGACGTATAAACACTACCCATGGCATCCTCGCAGATACACACAATCACAGTAACGAAGCTATAACAAACTCAAATACTACAACTACCAACAACAAACCAACAGGAAGAAGAAGAATGCCTATCATTCCACTTCCCCCTGTCATCAACAATACTTCTACAAACCCAGCAGTAAAAGAAAAAGCAGTATCAACTCCTATCAATGAAACAACTACACAAAAACCTACAAACAATACTACCAACAACACATCAAATACTACTACCACAACCACAACACGTAGATCACTCCCTTCAACAACACAAAATACTACTGCATTCGCATCGGTAGATAGTCAAAAGAAATCGACTGGTCCTGCAACGATAGAAGTGAACAACTCTACTAAACTCGGAGAAGACTTCCTCACAAAATATAATGTAGATATTGATACGTCTTTTGGTAACAGTATGACGGTAGGTCAAACAAGTAGCCTTGTTGTTACTGTCACTGATAAGAATACAGGAGCTCCATATGTAGGCATGCTTCCAAAAGAGATTACTATCATCCCTTCTGAAGCACTCTTTACACTCTCTCCTCAGGTAATCAGATTGACTAACAGCGAAGGTAAAGCACTTGTACTCATGAGTGCAAACAGAGCTGGAACAAGCGACCTTGTTATCTTCTACAATATGAAATCATTTGCTAAGATAGCTGTTAGCGTAAAATAATCATATGTTTCTTTATGCAAAAAGATGACCCGCTTGGGTCATCTTTTTTATGTAATAATTTAGTTCTTTCTTCCTAGTACATTGAGTTTATAGAGACCGAAGAACAGCCCTGAGATGAGCAGCATGAAGAAGAGATTTTGCATCGGTCACACTTTCACTTTGTTCGTATCACCGATTTGAAGGGCATTACCGTCACTACACATAGCAACGACCGCATAGTATGCATATGTATCCTGCTCCGCCATTGGATCAAATGGATATTCAAATCTTGTCTCTGAAGTTTCACCAACTTTTTGCATACCGATGATACCATTTCCTTCTGGCACTGGCACGTCAGAGCGGTAGACGATATATCTATCAGCACCCTCTATCTTATCCCATGTAAGATAGTATTTGTCTGCGATTTTTCTCGTAATAACGACAAGACCTTCAACCTTACACACAGGAGCAGATCACTTCCCTGGTTCAATGAGGATAACATCAGAAGGCTCTCCAATAAGGCTACCATTTTGATCTACTGGACTCACCTGCACATAGTACGACTTCGTTAGATCCATGCCAACTCCTGTATAGACTGCACCACTGACAACGTCCCCCGTCATCAGACTCAAAGACTCTTTTGTCTCTCCATATTTCACGAGAAAATATGGCACCTCTCCTTGCGCATAGCTACCAAGGTAGGTCCAAGAGAGTTGCAGCTTTGACTTGTCTACACTATCGACAAAATATTTTATCTGCTGTACCGACTTTGTGTCTACCACATTGAGTGTCGCAATATTGTTATAGGTCTTCGTTGTTCCCTCAGAAACCATAGACGCATTCACAACAAATGTTCCTGCTTTATCCATAAGATACTCTTTCTTCCAGATAGCACCATCTACATTATCGAGTGGTACCTTTCGCGAAGCAGATCCATCCTCTGGGACAACGGTCAACTCTACAGCATTTGCACCATTTGCCGTAAATGCAAATGTCACTTTCTGTCACTGCTTTACCGTCGTTCCAGGAAGCACCTCAAAGTCTTGCATACCTGCTTCCGCTGATGGCTGATAAGTAAATGTCACCTGAGATGAGATGGCAACCTCATTTCCATCAATATCTACGATCTTTACCTGCAGTGTATTCTCTCCTGCCTCAAGATTGGTCACATAGACGTTGAAATCACCATTTGAAGAGGTGATATCCTGTTTTGCTCTGATACCATTGATATAGATCTCCAACGGAGAATTTCTCAGCGAACTATTACCGACGACATTGATAGTTTGATTGGTCTCTGTACTTCCCTGTGATGGAGAAGAGACAGTAACCGTCCCTAGTGCTGAGCTCTGCCCTGCTCCGTTTACTACAAGTGTTGTTTCTCCTCTGATCGTATCATTGATGATCTCACTTACTTTGATAGTAAACGTCCCTGATTTTTTCACAACGAGTCCTTTCGAAAAAGTTTTCACTCACTGATCACTCGCGACGAACGTATAGATACCATCAGATGGTAGCGTATAGTCCTGAGAGTCTATCGGAGAGTTTGTTGCAACTAAGTCGATGAAAATATCTCATGCGTAGTCTTTGACGACATTACCATTTGCATCGATGGCTCTTACTGTCAGATCCAATGCTTCATTGACATTGACGGTTGTTGGCGACACTTGTACAACGAATGAAGAAACATCAGCAGCAGCTGTTGCTGAAAATACGGCAGTCAGTCCTATCAAAAAAGCTATCGCCTTTTTCATGAAATCATAAGAAGAAGTAAATTATACTACACTACTTTTACTGTTTTTTTATAGCAAGTCCATCAATATTTCAACCCTCAAATAGCACTGTGGCATCGGTGAGAGTTATATCCTCTGCACTACCCTTAAACGAGATGAGCGCAAGCTGTTCATCTGCCTGAAGAGGCTCCTCAAAAAAGAGCGTCACATGCATCTGTCCTTCTTCTCCTGAAGAAGAAGTGTAGTCGTATCTCGTTTCTATTGCTTGCTCTTCAACCTCAACGGTTTCTGGATTGTAAACAACCATGAAGCTGAGAGAATTTGCTCATTCAAATGTTTTTTCAGCTCTCACTGTCAATGTGTTTGCTTCGCTCTCGTAACTAATGTCTCCACGTACAGCAGAAACAGCACTGCCCTGCAGTATATCTGCACTAAGCAAGCCTGATTGGTTGATACCTACTGACACTGCAGCCACTAGGATCATGGCAACACCGATTGCCACTATATGTTCCGATGCATGACTTCTACGAGATTTTCTCATGTCTAGCTGAGCCGAATTGTTAGGTAAACACAGGCAAAAGTATACTTTCCCTTGGTATATGCAATAGTTATGATAGCATTTTTATTGTTATTTTGTTTTTTTATTATTTAAGATATTTACTTATGTTGTCATTGTGTCATTGTAATGTTTCTGCGTAGCGAATCACACCATTGTTATCATGGAGATAGTAGAAGTAGTTTGTCTTCTCAAACTCAAGCACCGCTCTCATGCTCTCCACCGACGGATTTGCAATAGGTGTCGGAGGCAGTCATCTGTGCACTCTTGTATTGTAGGCATTGTCTGCGTCTTTGATGTATCTTCCAATGATCGCTGGCGTACAAGTCTCATATGGCTCATGTAGTCCGTAGCAAAGTGTGATATCTGCTCAGAGCAACGTCCCCTGCTCCAAGCGGTTGAAAAATATCCCTGCGACTGTCGGTTTATTCTGAATGTTTCTCTCCTCCTTCTCTATCACTGATGCCAAACGCAGGATATTCCACAGATCCATCGTATAACTTATAGTAATTCATTTCGCTTGGAGCAGCGATGGGAACGACGTGATAGCTGATGCGTATGGCTGATAGACTTTTTCATCAAAGGCCTTCAGCTGCAATCTTACAAGCTGAGACAGCACATCTTTACTTGGGTCAATGAAATACGTATCTGGATAGAGCCACCCCTCAAGCGATGGAAAATCATGTCTTTGATAGGCATCAGCAATATACCCATATCACGCAGCAGCTCTTTGTATAACTTCACCTGATGAGACATAAGTAACGTACTGCCCCTCGTCTATAAAGTTTTTTTCTGTCAGCGACTTATCAACATCATAGATCGATCGTCACTCTAAAACAGTAAAACGAACATACTCAGAAATCGGCCCCGCCTCTATCACATCCACAAACTCCTCTGGCGAATAACTTCCACTAAACTGATACGTACCAAGCTGTATACTTCCTAGATCTACATCGTTCGTTTTAATATACGCTTTCAGTTTCATCTTCTCACGTCACTGCAAATCAGCGAGAAACACATTAATCGTATCTCATTTCGTCACCACCACCGTCTTTGTCAGCGAAATAGGCCTCGTCAATGCAATACCCACTCGGACAACAACAATGAGCAACAACAAGACGACCCAGCGTCATCGACGTGGTCATTTCTTTCTCGTAAAAGTGTGTCTTTCCATACTCGTTTTCAAAAATAAATCTCCTCTCCAATCTACTGTTCTTCATCAAAAAAACAATAGTTGCAAATACATTCTAAAAAAATACACATATTTATCTTTACACTCTCATCGTGAACTCATGCGCAAATGGCAACTTATATGCATCTTATTCATCATCGCAGTTGCGTTCTATTGGCGAAAGTTTCACGCACAGCCACAGCAAAACACTGGTGAGCAATCAACTATAGATAGGATACTCAACTCGACGCAAACAGGCGAAGAGCTTACAGGAGACAATGAGATCGATACCAGCTCATGAGTCGAGTGAGCACTACAGTACGCATGATGAGGAGAGTACGACGAGTATTCTGATGCAAGGCGAAACAGTGCACTCGAAAATGGCACTCGTGTTATCGTCGTCTTTGAAAGAGATGGAGACCCAACAGCTGAGGCACTGTACGAGGATATTGTCAGACGTGAAGCACGCATTCCATACAATACAGTTATATTGTTTGCAAATATTGATACACAAAGTGCACTTGCAAATCGCATGGATGTGGATTATAGCAATACTATCGTCTATGTCGATAGATCAGGAAACGAGATCAGAAGATCAGGAAACGGAGTGATCATGCTTTCACAGCTAGTAAGAGGTATAGATGGTCTTCTCGTGAATTAATGAGAATACTATATCGTGAATATGCTTTTTAGTTTATAAGATATTATAAGTATGTCGACGACTATGATTATTGCACAGTTACTCTTCCCTTTGTTTGCACTTGTGACGCTTTCAGTGCTGATCAATCCAAAGCGATATAAGCAGATTGCTAAAGAGCTTTCCAACAGCCACGCATTGATCTACATGGCAAGTATGATCAATCTCCTCGGTGGTACAGCCATCATCTTGTATCACAATGTCTGGACACAAGATCGAAGCACCATCATCACTATCATTGGTTGGCTTGCTGCGCTGAAGGGAACTATCTATCTGCTCTTTCCGAACAGTGTGAGCTCGATGGCAAAATGGGCAAGCAATAAAAGTACTATCTATATCATGGCTATCATCAGTATTATCATCTCGGTGATTTTGTTCTCACTGACAGGATTGAATTAAAGATCATCTACAATAGTTTTGAAGAGTTCCATGTCGGAACTCTTTTTAAAATCGCTTGCTTCTTATCTCAACTTGATTACATATTCTCCTGATGAAGATCACGAACAAGCGCACATCATTTACTCTTATCGAAATGCTTATTGTCATCGTGATAATAGGTATTTTAGCTGCAGCTCTTGTACCGAGGCTGACAGCAGTACAGTGAAGGGCGAGAGACAGTAAAAGAAAACTAGACCTCAGGGCACTCTACAATGCGAATGAAATATACCTACTGGATGTCGGACAATATGCTCACGATAGAAAGCCTTCCAATCCAGCCGCCTCACGTGACAGCACAGATACCTCACCTCGGATGCCAGAATTTAGTTGAATGATGTGAAGTATTCCTACAGACCCTCTCAATAGAAAAAATGGTTATCTCTATTCGACGGGCACATATATCTACGAGTATTCAAACCTTGTCACATGATCAAAAAATAGCTACATACTCTGAGCAAAGCTCGAAAACACTCAAGATGTTGATAGGTGTGAGTTGAAAACATATAAGTACCGAAACCCTTGATCATCTGCTTATCTCAACGCTTACTGCTGAGCTGAAGGAAGGTATACTTACTATTATGATCCGGCACAGCTTGCTAACGGCAAACACTAAGGACAAGATGAATAAAAAAAGAGGCCATAAGGTCTCTTTTTCTAATCTCCTGCTCCGCCTCATCATGAGAATCCTCAGCCTCATGAAAATCAGCCCAATGATCAACCACCTCACCCTCAGAAACCTCCTCGAGGACCTCATGGGAAGAACAGAAACGCTCCTCAGAACACATATCAGAAAAACAGCGCAGCAAAGTATACGAAGATCGGAATCATCGTACCGATAGTGACTATAGCTGCAATCAGCATGAGGAGTGAAAGGATCAATGTCGTTATAACTCCTCCGCGAGTGCGTTTTTTCCCTTTGGCATTTTTTTGTTCTTTTTTGTGAGAACGAACACTTTTACCCAAAAAATATGCAAAGACGGCTAGTGCAAAAAGGAGGGACTCATTTCATTCGACATCTTCGAGCGGTTGCATCATCCTCCCCTCTCCCGAAGAGATGGCTTGCTGAGATCTATCATAAAATACTCTGACTGCTCATGCAAAGTCTCCAGAGTTTACCAGAGGTCTAATATCTTCTTCAATGATCTTGTTTGCCAACACATCTGGCATCTCTGCCTCTAGTCCATACCCGACCACGATACGGATTTTCTTTTCCTCTGTTGCAATGACCAGTAGCAACCCATCATTTGTCTGCGCACTACCGATACGGTTATCATTGAAGAGCTTGAGAGAGATATCAAAAAGCTCATGTCCCTGACGATGAGGAATCAACACAGCGACAAACTGATGACCAGACACCTGCGCATAGTTATACGCGCGCTGATTGAGCTCTTTCTCCTGCGACTCATCAAGCACTCCTGCAAAGTCGGTTATGTACTGATCGATCGCTGGGAGATCCATCACATTCAATCACTCGATATTTCCTGTTTGTGCGAAAACGACGCTTCCCGATAAAAAGAGCGTCGTCACAGCAGTTACAAAAGCTAGTAGTCTACGTGTCATATAAGTCTATCCAATGAATAATTAATTATTAAGCATCTCATCTACATCTGGCACCTCTTTTATCTCCTTGTCCGCTGGCGGAGTGATACGATCTTTCTGCTCAAATCCAAATAGTCCTGAGAGCAATTTACCCCAAGGAAAACTTCTTACTTTGAGATTGTATGATGCAATCATATCGTTGTAGTTCATGATCTCTGTACGGATGCGATTTTCTGATCCTTCAAGCGTCACGAATAAGTTAGTAAACTGCTCATTTGCCTTAAGTTCAGGATAAGCTTCCACAGCAACTCTCAAACCTCCAAGCGTTGAAGCGAGAAGAGATGAAAACTCTGCTGATGTATAGTTACCATTTTCTACCATCTGGTCAAGTTGTTGCAGATTTTGGCTCTGTGTACGAAGGGCTGTGATATTCTCAAGCGTTGATCCTTCATACTCAACATAGTTTTTTACGACAGCCGCTACCTGTGGCACAAGGTCAACACGTCTCTCATAGACATTTTCTACCTGCGCTTGTTGCGAGTTAATTTGTTCATCCATTGAAACCATGTTGTTGTAGAAACCCTTAATAGCTCCATAAAGCCCAAGAAGAATGACAACAACTATAAGAATAATCCAAGTACTTTTTTTCATGTTATATAAACATACAAATAAAATGCATACTATATTATATGATTGTGCTATTATTTTTTGTCTACCACTATTCCCTTATTTTTCACATTTCTTGTCTCCCATTTAATTTTGATAAGTTGCCAGTTCTGTATGAGATATTGGATGATTGTAAAGACTGTCGTCGTGACAAGATAGATACCTACACCACTCGGTGTACCGTAGATAAATGAACCCATCATAAATGCCATGAAGATGTTCATAAATCCCATCATCTTTGTCATGTCTGGCATCTTTTGCCCACCAGGTCAAAGCTTCGGTGCCGCAGCTTTATTTTGATTGAGCGCGATGAGTTTAGACTGCACATAGATAAGGATCGCACCGACAATTGTTAGTCCCCAGTTTTGCCCAGTAAGAAGGTCTATCCCAAAGAACCAATGGTTGATAGCATCAGTACTCAGATACTGTGATGCGAATGGTGCTACGAATGAGTAGATATCTGCTGGGTCGAGAACATCTGCTCCTGCAAATGCGCGGATCACATAGAGAAGCCCGAAGAATACAGGTATCTGTACAAGTATCCCCATACATCCTTTGAGTGGCCCAAGGCCATCAGACTTCATCACCTTCATCGTCTCCTGTGAAAGCCTCTGTGGATCATCTGCATATTTCTCTTGGACCTCTTTAAGCTTCTCCTGCATGTTCCCCATACCCTTCTGCATTTGGGTTTGGTTAGAGCTTACTTTCCATAAGAGCGCTCTAATAAGTAGTGTGAGTACAACAATAGCCCGACCGAGATGCCCGCCAAAAAGCGCAAGTAGCATAACCAGTATATTAAATATCGGACGATATATAAGTTCAACAGCGATAAGTTTTATTGGATTCATCAAAACATGTTACAATTAAAGTATATCATATATACATATCTAAAAACGAATTACAAGCAAGGCGAAACGCACTTTTTCAGTTGTATTCCCAAAAAAAATCTCTATCTATAACGTAATGAAGAAAAAAACGAATAGAACATTTACGTTGATAGAGATGCTAATAGTCATTGTGATTATTGGTATTTTAGCTGCAGCTCTAGTTCCAAGATTAACCTCAATTCAAAGTAGAGCAAGAGACAGCAAAAGAAAGATTGACCTCAAAGCTATCTACAATGCAAATGAAATTCATAAGCTCGACTATGGCTACTACGCAGCGTCGGGTTCATACGTACAAAGTAGTGCAGCACAACCTCGAATGTCATGACTTACTGGATACTTAAGTAGTCTCCCAGTAGACCCAATAAATGACTATATTTCCGCCTCTCCTCTTGCTACAGGAACATATTTGTATACATATATCAGTCTGTATGGAGAAGGTTACTACTCATTAAGTGCAATGTTGGAAAACACAAAAGACCCTGAAAGATGCTGAGTTAAAACATATGTCTATAGCTCAAATCTCATACCAAGATGTTGAGCAGGCCATCTTGGAACAAGCCAACTCTACTATTACGATCCACCAAATATGTTAGCAGGGAAGCATTAGGCCACTTGAAATTGCTATAATAATTACTTATATAAACAGTATCCTTTCAGCAATCAATTCAGTCTTACATGCAGAGACAAATAAAAGCTTTCACACTGATCGAAATGCTGATAGTCATCGTGATTATCGGTATTTTGGCTGCGGCTTTAGTTCCAAGGCTTACTTCTATACAAGAAAGAGCCAGAGATACAAAGCGCAAGACAGACCTCAAGACAATATACAATGCAAATGAGATTCATAAGCTCGACTATGGCTACTACGCAAACTCTGGAGCATTCATCTATAGTAGTACCGTAAGTACATGGATGACTGGACTTGCTGGAACATATCTCACGAGTGTACCAGTAGATCCGATCAATATCACTCTTGCCTGATTTTCAACGTGAGCATACAACTATAAATATCGAAATACTTATGGCGAAGGATACTACTCTCTCATGGCTATGCTAGAAAACCAGAAAGATCCTGACAGATGTGGAGTAAAATCATATCTCTACTGGCCTGGTAGTTATCAAGTCAGATGTGGTGCTGGGCATCTATGACAAAGTCAGCTCTATCTCTATGACCCCAACAATATCATTAACGGTAAGCACAATTAAGCCACCGTTGACTTATTTTATTTTCATAAAAAACACATTGCAAGAGTGTGTTTTTTGTTTATAATCTGTTTTGCTGCGCGACGTATTTTGCTACGTCATTACCAATCAACAGCGACAGGTCATTTTTTGACTGCCAGTCGTTAATTGGGAGTAGCATATCCGTGGGGATTTGGGTGGCAGAAAATTACTGAAATATTACCCCCCAACCACACTCTGCTGGGTTAAGGATGTTTGCAATAGTTAGGAAAGTGTTCTTTTTTTAGAGAGGGAAACCTCAACAACTTAAGAAACAGTAAGAATGAGTCTTGAAGGCTTGTTTATGCTACGCTGAAATAACTATTGCTCCCTTTTCTCGGCATCTATATCCGTATTACTATCATCAACATGACGGATAATCATCTTGCAAAGTTTTATAGCGGTCCCGCCAGTATTCTGGCGGACCAACGCATACTGACAGCCGTCAGTATTTTTTTGCAAACTACACAACAAGAGATCATAGATGTATTCCTACTCAGACAACAGTCAAAGCACCAATCTGAAGACGGACAAACGATAGGACAAGGGTACATACATTATCCTAAAAGAGAAAAAAAGAAATTTAGATATATCACCGAACCACTACCACAGTTGAGGAGTATTCAAGAAACTATTCTTTTTACTCTACAAGGAATTGAACAGCGCCATAGTATCATGCAAGAGGAACTAGAAGTATATGCTCGTCTGCAAGGCCACAATGTTGATATCTCACATATCAACAATCATCAAAAGGGACTTCAATTTAACGAATCACCAATACAAAAAACCGCTATACATAGAGATGCTCGTATAGACAGACCCTACACTGTAGAAGTAGATATTGCCAATGCTTATTCTTCTCTATCCGAAGAGAAACTTTTTTTCATACTACAAGATTTACTAAAAACACAATATAACATACTCCCCTTCAAAGCTCTTTCTCCCCTCGAAATACAAAAAGCAACCGCACTCATAGGACATTTTCTCGCTTACGACAATCACCTTGCAACGTGAGCACCTACTAGCCCGTATATTTTTCATAAAGCCCTGAAAGCAACAGATGAAGACATAGTGGACACGTTAGCATCAACACCTATTGAAAATCCAGTATACACAAGATATCTTGATGATATTTATATTACATTCGACAGAATCAATACTCCGACTTCTTCCACCATCACAGAGTTTGCCTCATCTCTCTATCAAATATATGACCACCTCGAAGATGAGTGAACAATCGATGTCATCCCTAGACTTGCCAAACTGCTACCAAAAATGCAACATTTTTTTACTGGTGCAGAGGTCATCATCAGCGATAACGATGCAAAAAGAGAGACAAGAAAACAGCTCGTAGAACTAAGATCACTACTCATTGATTTTAAAAACATGTTATTGCATCGACCAGAACACGCCCTAGAATATAGCATCCAATATGTAGACGGATGATTGTCGGAAGAGTATTTTATAGAGTATTTTGAAAAAACTCTTACCATCCTCAATCGTTTATCAAATAGTTTATGAAAGAGCTTATTTACCACGATCAAAGCACTAGATTGATTCAAAAGAAAGCTAGATAAGACAACTCCTGACTATGAAATCACAAAGGAAAGCATTCAATTCGATATTGAGAAAATTTTAAGGAAGCATGGATGGCCAGTCAATAAGTCAAAGATAAAGACAAGATGACCATCTTCTCCATCCATGAGTACGATGCTTGGATTAGGAATAAACAACAGCAACAAAATTACAATTCCAAGCTGAGAGATAAAAAGAAAATTAGAAATGTACCGAAACATCCTTACGGATAAATCTCCTATTCCTCGCCACTTCAAACACAAAGAAAGTGGTATCTTAGATTATTGGAAAATACTAACCTCTCTGCAAGGATACAAAGAATATATTCTTGAAATAAAGTGAGCTGATAAAAAAATTTCTAAAAAAGAAAAAATGCAATATATGCGTCATCTAGATGGAATTTTCACAAAAGAAGAGGCAATCCTTATCAGAAGAATAGAGAAAAAATGTGCTTCACACTTTGGCATTAGTGTAGAAGAAGCACATGAACTTATTTTTTCGGCCCGAACAGTAGAAAAAGAACAAGCATATGCTATGAGAAAAGGAAGAGCCTATCAGGATGGTGATATTATTTTTGATGAAAACGGAGAGCCAGTAGATACAAGAGATATTCCTCGGGAGTTAGCAGATTCAAATCTCCCCCCTTTTGAAGAACTATATAACGAGAACTGGTATGATCCAACGAAAATACCATGATATATTGACGAATCTCTTGCCCCCATTGATGAGAGAGAGATCCCATGGGAACTACTAGCAGAACAGAAACAAGATAATAATAGAGAGGTTGAATCAGAAAAACACGACAACCGACCTGATAATATCGATGATCTACCATTCTAAAAAAACCCTCCAAGTTGGAGAGTTTTCTATTTGATTGTTATCAAAGAGTCGTCTTCTTATCTCATTACGCAGCAGCTACTGGCTGTTTATTTTTTTCGTACTCGGCGATCACATCATCGATGCTTGCCTTGTACATAAAGTACTCTTCTGGCACCTCATCAAGCTCTCCATTGACGAGCATCTCAAAGCCACGTATAGTGTCGTCTGCTTTTGCGTAGACACCAGGTTGACCAGTGAACTGCTCTGCCACGTGAAATGGCTGTGAAAAGAATTTTTCGATCTTACGAGCTCTGTAGACTGTGAGCTTGTCCTCGTGTGAAAGCTCTTCCATACCAAGGATTGCGATAATATCTACGAGTTCTTTGTATCTCTGTAAGATAGCTTGTACTTGTTTTGCTATGTTATAGTGTCTCTCCCCGACAATATCAGCTGTCAGCACTGTTGATGTTGAGTCCAATGGATCTACCGCAGGATAGATACCCTTTTCTGCGATGGATCTATTCAATACGATCGTTGAGTCCAAGTGTGCAAATGTCGTTGCTGGCGCTGGATCCGTTAGGTCGTCTGCTGGTACGTACACCGCCTGTACTGAAGTAATAGACCCTTTATCCGTCGATGTAATACGCTCTTGCAGTGTTCCCATCTCTGATGCTAATGTTGGCTGGTAACCTACCGCTGAAGGGATACGCCCAAGCAATGCTGAAACTTCTGCACCTGCCTGTGTGAAACGGAAAATATTATCAACGAAGACAAGCACATCTCTATGCTCTACATCACGGAAATACTCAGCCATAGTCAAACCTGTCAGCGCAACACGAGCTCTTGGCCCAGGTGCTTCATTCATCTGACCGTATACCATAGCTGTCTTATCGATCACCCCACTGTCTTTCATTTCATGGTAGAGATCATTCCCCTCTCTCGTACGCTCTCCTACTCCACACACTACAGATACACCTGAGTGCTCTTTCGCAATATTATGAATAAGTTCCTGCATGATCACTGTTTTCCCCACTCCAGCACCTCCGAAGAGACCGACCTTACCACCTTTGAGAACTGGCGCAAGCAAGTCTACTACTTTGATACCTGTTTCAAGGATCTCTGCTTTCGTAGAAAGTGATGTAAACTCAGGAGCCTTACGATGAATAGGCCAATTGTCACTACCCTTGATCTCAGCAGTACCGTCAATAGTTTTTCCAAGTACATTGAAGATATGTCCAAGTACTTCTGGACCTACAGGTACCTTGATAGGCGACCCCGTTCCAACGACTGTATCACCACGCTTCAGACCATCAGTCGCAGCCATAGCAATACCTCTTACCAGTCCATCTTCCAACTGCTGCAATACTTCCACAACAACCTCATCTCCATCTTTATTTTTCTGCTCTGCAACTACCGCATCATAAATCTTTGGTACACTTTCTTCAAATCTCATTTCCACTACGATACCACGAATTGCAACAATCGTTCCTTTCATAGGCAAATATAACACTTACATATACTAAATATTTTATCTATTCTTCTTTCTTTCCATATATTCTACGATAACCTCGCCCAGTGTTTCTACTAGGATATCAAATTTTTCGTCACGTCAACCATTGTCCTCGTCATCACGATCAGTATCGATGAGACTTGGTCCATAGCTTTTTTCCTTTCGTGCAGCGACGATCGCAGCCTGTTTTTTAGGCTGTGGTACATGATGAAACGGATAGGTAATATCATGTTCCAGACGAATAATAATATCACCAGTGTTCCATGCTGCATCCATAAGACCGCTTTGCTCATATGTGATAGACTGTATATTCTCCCAATAGACTGTTTCTGTCTTATACTGGAGAAATCCATTCCACGTGAGGATAGTTATACCTCTTTCCGTGATGATCATCGCATCAAAGTAATCATTGAGGACGCGCATCACGAAAAAAGCATAGGTCATCAAACCAAGCACACCAAAGATCATGGTTGCTATCTCCCAGTCTACATACAAACGTACAAGACGGTAGATAAGCAAAAAGATAAAGAGTATCGCCAGATGTTTGATGGCCGTTTTGATATATACTAAGATATCGTGCCCGATAATGTGCTCGATATCATCATGGTTAACATACTGTTTGATAACAAAGGTTCTCAGACTCATAGAACAGAGCTATAGTGAAGCGGTAAAAAAGTTTTACTTTTTGCCTCCTTTCTTCACTGCATCGATCTTTTTCATTCTTTCTGCATATTTCTCCATACGACCCTTAGAAACCTGTTTTACAACAAGACCCTGATTGTAGGCAGGATGACATGCTGGACAACTTTCTACTTTGATAGGTCCTTTTTCAGTTGAAGATACAGTAAATGTGTTGTCGCAGATACAATTTACTTCAACATTTTCATGATACTGCGGATGAATTCCTTTCTTTGGCATAGTCAATGATATAAGTAGTAAATAGTCGCGACGCGGTATACGTCGCATGATAATATATTCAGTCTCGACCTATGGCCGAGTGTGAATAGCGTTTTAGTGAGATTTTTTATGACCTCTTTTAAATTGATGAGCTTCCATCTCATGGTCATAGATCTCAGCCTGTGCAAACCACAGTGAGACCTCCTTCTCTGCTTCTTCAGGTGTCGCAGATGCATGTACAAGATTTGTAAGCCAAGCATTGTTCTTGTCTGTATATCCGAAGCTCAAATGAGAATAATCTCCTCTGATAGTGCCTGGGAGTGCAGACTTTGGCTCTGTAGAACCTACCATCTTACGAACAACCTCTATAGCCTCAACACCTTCTCGCACCATGGCGATAACTGGTCCTGAACGCATAAAGTCAGTATTGATTTTAAGAATCTCTTCACCACGACGACTTGCTAGCTGTCCGATCGTTTCATAGTGATCATAAAGATGCTCCTCTGTCGGCTGTATCATTTTCATAGCCTGCAAATGAAGACCAACCTTCTCAAAACGAGAAATAAGTTCACCAACAATGTTTCTTTTTACCGCATCCGGTTTTAGCACTATGAGCGTCTTCTGCAACATGTGTTTTCCAGCAAAAAAGATCTAAAAATCTAGGCTTAGATAGTACGGATTTGGGGTTTGATTACAAGGTAAAATAGAGGTATGGAAGTTGTGAAGAAAGACACCGTAACCGACAAATAGTTTTAGTTGTACAAATCCAACAGCATTTATTGACATTTTCTATTGAATCATTTTGGCTTTTTTGTATAATCTCGCCTTAAACAAATAAAAATCATATGAACATCAACGATTCATTACAACAACAGATTGAAGAGATCCTTAACAACAAATCATGGACCGCACCAAAAGAGGTTTCAGCTGACAAGCTCAAGAACCACACCAACCACGGAATTGCACCGGACATCGTTAAAGCGCTTTTCAGCTTAATGAAGCAAAAAGAAGCCGTTCTTGTCGAAAAAATAGAACTTCGTAAGAAACTCAATCCTGTAAAAACGGAAAAGGACACCCTCATCCCGTTTGGATTCCTTGGAGGTGGAATGGGACTAGGCTTCGGCGGAATTTTCGAGCATATTATTATGCAAACGCAAACGAAGTCTATCTCCCTTCCTGAGTTACTATCTGAAGATCCGGTAGCCATGCAGGAACTCGAGGCTGAAATAGCACTACTAATGGCGGAGAGGGGCGTAGTTGAAGCGATGCTACACTACGAGATAAAAAAGATAACGAATATGCAATATCCGTACGCGCAAAAGTGCAATGCTGTCTTCACCCCCGACTTTTCCCTGTTTATAGAACTGGTGGCCGAATCCGAAGACTGGAAGCTTAAAACTGAGCAGTTTAACCTCCAGGTTGAACGCCTTAAAGAGCAACTACACTTCATTACTCTACCACAGGACAGCCCTCATATAGAAGAATTCGATACAATGATGGCAGAACTACAGGAAAATAATATTCTATGTTTCGCGGGCGTTATCCCGCATTTCAACGGAAAAGACACTAAAGCTTACTATCTGCCTAAAAGCTTAGACGAATTTCGTATGTATGAGGACGTCAAAGTGGAGGAAAAAGATGAAACGGCCCTGGCCCGTAAAGAACGCGTCCGTGAATTGTTCCAAACAATGATCTCTCTCGGCACTCCTTATGTATTCAAAGAAGAGGAAAAAGAAGCCGAGGCATAAAATGTTATCTACAAGCTATCTGAAAAGCACCGTTTATAGACGGTGCTTTTTTCTTTGCGACTCTCTACATTGTTATTGACTTATTTATGACAGAGACATATAATACTCGAACATAAAATTCAAATAAAACATGAAACAGCTACTTCTTAACACTGCTATCCAGCAGTCTCAGGAAGGCGGCTGGATAAAATCATTTGAACATCAAAGAGTATGTATTGCTATAGGGATAGTTATCCTCATAGGTCTGACAATATTCTTTGTCCGACTATGGTACATGCGAAAAAAGTATCCACCTGGAAAAGGGAAAATATATACAATATCATACCCTGGACCAAAGGCACGATCTGCGAAAGAGTTTCTTAAAGAGCGACACGATGCATTATTCATTAGAATTATTGTGCAAACGCTCTGTAAAGAAACCAATGTATGGCATGCGACTATTGAATGTTATTGAAAGAGCCCTCTGTATATCAGGGGGCTTTTATGAAAGAAAAAACATTTGTAAATTGGTGAATTGTTCCCTATATTGAAGAAGAAAAATATGTGTTATCCAGTTTCTATTAAGATTTTTTAATATGGTTTTATCATCAATGTTTACGTATAGAAAACTCTCTTTTACGTTAATAGAAATGCTAATAGTTATCGTTATTATAGGTGTTTTGGCGGCAGCTTTAGTACCGAGACTCACCTCTCTGCAAGGTAGAGCAAGAGACACCAAACGCAAGGCAGACTTCACGACCATCTTGAATGCAAATGAAATATTTTTTATAGACAACACGAGATATGCTTCACATGGATGAGTTGGCTATCTTGTCAGCACTGCCTCTCAACCTTGGATACCTGAACTGTCAGGCGTACTAGCGACCATACCTACTGACCCGATCAATGACAATGCTTATTATAGATACACCTATGCGTCTGTCTATGCTACACCTGTACACACCTACGACCTGCATGTTTCGTTAGAAAATCGTAATGACCCAGACAGATGTGGGGTTAAGGTCTACTACTCCAACACCCATTTCCCGAGTAGCCATGTACGTTGCAGTTTATGACAAACAGGTATAAACAACGGAATGATCTACGATGTTTCTCCAAACATTAAAAATTCTGTCTACTAAATTTCTTACTCTATACTCATATCCATATCGTCTGAACGTCTACGCTTGATAAGCGTTGGGATTTTGATGTTTGACATAAGAAGGATCGTCACCAACGTGTGCAAGAAAAGCCACACTGGCGTCATTTGGATGAAAGCAAATACAACCGGGTTAGCACTAAATCCCTGCGCAATCATCGTCATTTTGGTCATATTGAAAGCGTCGGTACCAATGATAGCGAATTCCAGTGTCATGATGATACTGACCACGGTCAACGGAACAAAAAGTATCGTCAACATAAATCTCTTAAATCATGATGCGTGCATACTCACGCGCAGATGTGACTTCAAGAAAATCAACAAAAGAAGCAACAGATATACTGCAAGGATGACCGTCGTTTTATTCTCCTGCAAAAACAACAAGCTTTCACGTGTTCCTGGATAGAGAGAGTCAATCCACAACACAAACCAATCTATCACTCCCCAAAGCGCAATACATAAACCAGTGAGCATATAGTTTGCTATCACTACTTTTATCATCCTCTCTAGGCCTATCGCCAAAGAGAATACACAAAGGATACCAATTGACCCGAAAATAAAATATTCCAAATTGTCCATGGATGCCAATAAAAACTAAAAGTTGCTTTCCTTATATAAATAGTTACAAAGACAGTAATTTTACCGCACTTGTACTGAAATTTCATGGGTATGTCAAATAAAAAATGATTTACGCTGTTAGAATTAATCATCGCCATCGGTCTACTAGGTGTTGGATTGATTGCTGTATTCGTAGTACTCAATAGTGGATTCAATACGATGCGTCAAGCAAGATGACAGGTCACAGCTATTAACTTAGCAAGAGAGTGAGCTGAGATGATGTTCAATGTCAGAGACACAAACCTTCGCAAATGGTCTGGTAAGAAAGATGCCTGCTGGCTCAACAGAAAGTCTGTCTATGCGGCAAGTGATGCAGCGTGCGAAAACGAACCATGGATTGGCTACTATTATAGCTCTACAGGAATTTCTTATATACCTGTCTTTGCTCCTTTCGGTAACAGTCAAACACCTATTGTTATCCCTATGACTGGAAACTCTCTCAACATCTTTGATGGAGAGATAGCAAATGATGCGTGATATGAGCTACTCACCACAGCGAGTGGCGAATTTCTGCCTTTCCCATTTTTTGAATGATCACAAGGACTTGCAAGTTGTTACACGATCCTCAGCGGCGAACTCAAGACTACTGATGATGGATGTATACCACAAAGACTATCTCCTGCGGGGAAATTCTACAGATCTATTAGTAACGTTTGACTCTACGACAAGCACACCTCTACAACAGGTGGAAGGAATCTGCAGTGCGCAGACGGTTCAAGCACCGACTCTGCCACTAGTACTGCATGTGGCACATCTATAGCGAAAGAACTGCGTTTCTGTTCAGAAGTACAGTATATCGTTGATAACGCCAGAAGAACCGTCACGATGTGTTCGGTTATGAGTAATTTCAAGGAATAAGGAAACTACCTATCAAACAAAGCATCCAAATCCCCTTTCGTCATCTTGATGAAAAATGGTCTTCCGTGCTGGCAGACGAACATGCCATCGATGTGAGAAAATCCGTCTCTTACAATATTTTGCATTTCTATGTGTGAGAGTTTTTGTCATGCCTTGATAGAAGACTTACATGCTTTCATCGCATAGAGCTCATCGAGGATGATGTCAAATGACAATGGCGATGTATGTAGTACAATATTGAATAGCTTCTCTATGTTGATCTGATATTCGACAAAAACTTTTGGCACTGCATAGACTACGAGTTTATTTTCTCAAAAAAGTTCAATATCAAAACCTAGCTTTTTAAGCTCCTCTATCTTCTCATCTATCACCACTGCTTTTGGTATATCCATGCTCACCGGCTGCAATAATTTTTCTGGTGACATTCCATCTTCTTGCGCTTTCTTTTTCATTTTCTCAAAAGCAATACGCTCGGCAAGTGCATGTTGATCTATCAGATACATACCATCATCTGCTTGGAGCATAATGTACATGTTTCGAAGCTGTCAGATGATAGTATATTGTGACTGATCAGCCTGAATGTGCATCTCCTCTTGCTCTGTTCACGACTTCACATTGACGTTGTCATTGAATGAGAAATTGAGCATGGATCATTGTCCATGAGCAGCGCGAAATGGATTATTTAAGAAATCACTGCCGTTTTTTGAAAAGGTAGCCGACGCGATTTTATCAATTGTTTCGCGAGGTATATCAATGATTTTTTCGTGTCCCAATGCATTTTTTACTGCAAGATGTACTGCTTGATAGATACTTCCTGGATCTGCAAAACGCACCTCCATCTTTCTTGGATGCACATTGACGTCAACATGTTCAGGATCGACATCGACAAACAAAAGTGCCAGTGGATATTGTCCCGGATGAATCTGTCTTTCGTATGCACTCAGCAATGCTTTTTTCAATATCCTATCCTGCACTGGACGAGCGTTAACGAAGATACGAATATTTTCCTGCGAACCAAACGTGAGCGACGAATCAGAAAGCACACCATACATACGTAGTGGCGACTGATCGAAATCCAAGACGCGAACATTGCTCTCTCGCTCTTTCTTAAAGATGTCTGTAAAGCGAGTTAACAGATCTGTCGCTATTGGTAGGTCAAAGATGATCTTTCCATCTTTCTGCAACACCCAGCGTTTATCTCGGTGAACCAGTGCAAAATTCACAAATAGATCATGACAATAAAAGTACTCTGTTTGCGCCGACTTGAGAAATTTTTGCCTTACTGGTGTATTGTAAAAAAGATCTTCGACAATCACAGTCGTTCCATGCCCTCACGCAAAGCTTGATGGCTTCAGCGAAATCTCATCAGCGATCTTGGTCAATGTCTGCCCTACCGTACTATCAGCACGTTTCGTCTGGATGGTCAACTTACTCACCTCTGCGATAGCCGCTAATGCCTCACCACGGAAACCATACGAGCTGATCGAATACAAATCCTCTTCCTCCAAAATCTTACTTGTCGCATATCTTTCTATCACAAGCTCCATATCTTCCGTTTCTATCCCATCTCCATCATCTTCTACTTTTATCAATTTTCTTCCACCATCATGAAGATCTACCACGATCTCTTCAGCACCTGCATCAAGCGAGTTTTCTACAAGTTCTTTCACCACCGAAGCAGGACGTTCGACCACCTCTCACGCCTTCAATCTGTTTACTAGATAGTCTGGAAGTCTTTGAATCGCCATCAAGAAATCATTTTTTAACTACAAAATCGTCTGTCGAGAATATATTTATTTTATCAGTTCATGCAATGATATTATCACTATAGTGCTACTAAATATGGCAATCCAATCATCATCACCCATATGCCCACTATCATTCCCGGGAAGAAAGGGATAAGGCGTTTCTCGCCTTCTTTGGTGATGGGAGTGACAAAAAGCAATAGCAAGGCACAGAGGCATGCAACTATGACGTAATATCGGAAATATTGGATGATATCAAGCCATGAGAGCGCTGTAGCGCTGATCATGAGAGTGTAGACTTTCCGTAAGATAACACCGACTATGGGTGCGACCATGATGTCACCTTGGCCTAGTCCCTCTGCATCTTGTTTTCGCCTCAGACGAACATACAACTTTGCCAGTCGATAGAAAGCGAAAAAGCCTATACCGAACACAAAGAGCCACTGTGCTGCATAGAGCATCTGCTCGATGGTATGACCATATGCAAATAGTCATACCGACCCTGCGAGCAACAACCACCACACCGCTGGATGAAGATACATCGTCTTAATATCATGTATCATCAGCAGATAGAGCGTCCAGTTTACAAAGAGGAAAAGAACTAACAAAATCACATCTCCTCCACCAAAAAGCGTCCACCAATAAAAAATTCATAAAAACATTAATCCATTCCCAAGCTCGAGCAAGGGATATCGCTTACTTACTTTCTTATGACAGTAGCGACATCTCCCTGTGCTGATAAGCCAAGAGACCAGTGGAAACAGATCATATCGAGCCAACGTATGCTTGCACTCTGGACAGTACGAACGCCCAACGAGCACAGAGCGAATCTTCTTCCAAGAGACTTCCTCTCAGAGTCTATGCAAAATGACCGACCCAAACGAGCCAAAAAGCAATCCAACAACAAATAAAACAATATAATACATGAAAACTATACGAGTAAATGAATATCGAGTTTTTTTTAACTAATTATTCTACATCATCTGAAAGTGCGTCTTGTGCTTCCACAGCACTACTACCTGTTCCCATAGAACCAAACTCTTGCTGAAAGACTCTCAGAAAACCTTCTTGAATACGCTTCTTTTCTGTTTTCTCACCATAGAGCATGCCACCGATAAATGCCATGACCGCTATGATAATACAGATAATGAGCCAGCTGATATGTGTCGTTTTATGCTTCATCCCATGTCAAATAATAGCAATAAATAGAGCCATAATAGTCAACTATATCACTGATTACAAATCAAAGCTTCTTTTTCAGAAAGAAATCATTATACAAGAGAAACGATGAACTATACACTCCTCTATGACAATCCTGAAGAGTCGGTTATTCAGAGATTATTAAAGATTAGAAATATCGAAGACGAACTGGATGATTTTCTCCAGCCTACATTTTCTCGTTATTGGATAGAGCCAGACAAACTCAATGATTTTGACAAAGGGTTAGAGAGAATCATCAAGGCGATAAATAACAATGAAAAGATTATGATATTTGGAGATTATGATGTTGATGGCATATCTGCAAGTTATGTGATGTATCTGTTTTTTCAAAAATTTCTTGGATATAAAAACATTTCTATTCAACTCCCTTCGCGTCTAGAAGATGGCTATGGGATAAAAACATATCACCTTGATGAGATAAAAGCGAAAGGAGTTTCTTTGGTAATTACTGTTGATAACGGCATCACTGCGCTTGCTGAGGTGGCATATGCAAAAACTATTGGACTCGATGTGGTCATCACTGATCACCACAAAGCGCTCGACGAGATACCTGATGCTCATGCTGTTATCAATCCGCAAATATCTGCTGATTATCCATTTAAGGAGATCTGTGGTGCCAGCGTTGCTTTCAAAGTTATATCGGGACTCACCACAAGACTGATTAAAGATCCAGCGAAGAAACAAGAGATTTTTAACTTCTTTATCCCGATCGTTGGTATTGCTACAGTCGCAGACTGTATGCCGCTTGTCGGCGAAAACCGTTTGTTTGTAAAAACTGCGTTGGAGTTACTCAATTCGAGGAGATGAATTCCAGAGTCAGTAAGTAATTTTTTGGATTATTTGAATATTAAATGACCGATAGATACATTTCATATTGGTTTTCAGATAGCACCGAGATTGAACGCAGGAGGAAGGATGATGACGCCATATGATAGTCTCTATGTGCTATTGCACACTGGCGAGAAACAGTTGCACTTTCTCGAAAATTTGGACAAGCTCAATACGGAGCGTAGAAAGATACAGGAAAGTGCCTATAAATTGGCATTGAGCCAGATGGATACTGAACAGAAAATTGTGATAGCTGCAAGCGATGAGTTTCATGAAGGAATTATCGGTATCGTGGCTGGGAGGCTGACAGAGAAGTTTCATAAGCCATCGGTGGTGTTGTCGATAGACCAAGAGAAATGAGTAGCAGTCGCGTCGCTTCGTTGACCAGACTACTTTTCGGTCATAGATATGCTCTACGATGCCGCGCCGCTCCTCGAACGTTATGGTGGACACAAGCAAGCTGGGGGTTTGACAGTAAAGATAGAAAACTTAGATGCCTTATGCAGCAAGCTAGCAAGTTACGCTCAGGAAAATATTGCTGATGATATGCTCACAAAGTTTATGGATGTAGATACGAAGCTCTATCATCACGAGATCCACAAAGAGACGCTTTACAGCATCAATGATCTTGCACCTTTTGGCGAAGGAAATGAAGAGCCTCTCTTTTTGATTGAAGAGATGACTGTGACGAACGTAGAAAAAGTAGGGAAAAATGGCTCTGGCCACCTGAAACTACACGTCAGTAACGCCGAAAATGAAAAATTTCACGCACTTTTTTGGGGTGCTGGCGAACAAATAGATGAGGTAGAAAAAGGGAAATCAACCAAACTCATCGGCACACTGAGAAAAGATGACTTCAACGGTGGTGTATTTATTGACGGAAAGAAGCGAATCTTGGGATAAATTTTCATGCATTTTTGACTTGACATCCGTCCTCACGAGTGTATCCTTACAATTCACCAAACAAAAAGATGTGCCTATGAAAAATGCACGCAGTTCATTAAAAGACAACGAATTCACTAACCGCAACGTGCAGAAAAGGACTGCACACAAATTGTTTACTCATTATTAATTAACCCAAAACAACAAAAGAAGTATTTATGTCAACAAGAACAGCCGTTAAAAAAGCTAAAAAAGCCCCTGCAGCAAAGGGGAAAGAGAAGAACACAGCCCCAAAAAAAACAGCAAGAAGAAAGACGGGGAACAAAGTCAAAATTACAGCGACAGAGTTACCGGTCACTGTGGATGAGGTTTTGGATCAACCCGCTCCTACGTACCGTTATAGTGATGAAGAGCTGAAAGAGTTCAGAGAACTCATCACTGGTAGGCTGGACGCTGCCCGAAAGGAACTGACCTATCTGCAAGGTTTAATAACCCGCAAAGATAGTTCTGGGACTGAGGACACTGAAAATCGCTATTCCCATCTTGAGGATGGCAGTAGCACAATGGAACGGGAGCAACTTGCCCAGCTTGCTGCGCGACAAATCCATTTCATTAACCACCTGGAAAGAGCTATGATGCGCATAGAGAACAAAACGTATGGTATTTGCCGAGTTACCGGCAAGCTTATTGATAAAGATCGCCTACGCGCAGTCCCCCATGCGACTCTTAGCATCGAAGCAAAAAAAATGCAAGAAGGAGGTGGAAATGGCTAAAAAAAGATATGTCCAACAGAAAAAGCAGGAAGGAAACACCACTCCAAAACAACATGGCTGGCCTGCAGGGTTCAATTTAAAATACATGAAGAATCATGTATATCCATACTATGCAGATGTACCTGTCAGAACAGGCAAGGAGATGGAAATCCTTACTGAGGGTCACTCCTATATGGGAGACCCAGACAAAACAGCTCTGGTATTTGGCGGAGCTCAGGTCTAAATGCTAAACAATTATTCATTGACATAAAAGCCCCTTCGTTATACGAGGGGGCTTTCTTAATATGCGAAAACTTTTACGCTAATATCCCGCCTGAGTTGTCCTCTAAAGCTTGACGGAGTTCATCAAGTCATTTCAGATCTGGATAGTTATCTAACAGTCGGTAAGCGGCTGCTTGTACTTTCTCGAGAAATTGCATGTTACTAATGACAGAGATCGGAATGTCGGTCTCACCACTTTGACGCACGCCAAGTATCTCACCAGTACCGCGAAGCTGCATATCAAGCTCAGCAAGCTTAAATCCATCGTGCGTCTTTTCAAGCGCGCGTAGTCTTTTATAGACGTCTCCTGACTTATATTTTGTCTCCAAAAAGCAGTACGACTGAATATCACTTCTTCCGACACGTCCACGAAGCTGATGCAGTTGAGCCAATCCAAATCTCTCTGAGTTTTTAATAATCATCACTGTAGCTTCTGGCACATCGATACCAACCTCTACCACAGTTGTCGAAACAAGGAATACTATTTTCCCTTCTTTAAATTGTTTCATCACTAGATCTTTCTCTTTCGGTTTCATCTTTCCATGCAAGAGTCCTATTTTTCATTTCAACTCTGGATACATCTCCACCACATTGAGATACTCCTCTTTTGCCGAAGCTAGTTCCATTTTCTCACTCTCTTCGACGAGCGGAGCTACGAGAAATATTTTCTGTCATTGGGAAATCCTTGTTAACACCCACTGTTTTAGTTTTCTATATTCTGATTCGGAAATGATCTTTGTATAAATTGGCTTGCGCCCTTTTGGCATCTCATCGATAATAGACACATCGAACTCACCAAAAAATGCGAGTGCCATCGAACGCGGGATAGGCGTCGCTGTCATCTGCAATATGTGGGGCGAGCCGAACTGCTTGAAAAATGCACGCTGACGCACGCCAAATTTATGTTGCTCGTCAATGACCGCTAACACCAGTTTTTTGAAGTCTACATCCCCCTGTAGCAAGGCATGAGTCCCCACAACGATGTCGATAAGACCTTGTTGTAGTTTCTTTTTCAGCTCATCTTTCTGAGCCTTGCTAACCGAGCCCGTGATAAGTTCGATACGAACCCCAAGTGGCAGAAGCAATGCAGCAAGCGAGCGGTAGTGCTGCTGCGCCAGAACTTCGAGAGGCGCAAGAAAAACGGTCTGTCAGCCCATCTCTTTCATGACATAGTATGCAGCTATCGCAGCGACTATCGTTTTTCCACTTCCGACATCACCCTGCAAAAGGCGCAGCATCGGACGGTCCAGATGGAGATCCTCGACGATCTGTTTCAAAGATTTTTTCTGTGCGTTCGTCAGTTCAAATGGCAGACGATCAATAATCTCAGCAATAGTATTTCGCTTTGCATCATCCTGTGCACTAAATGTTTCATTCGACTGATAAGCTTGTTTATTGAGCAATGATGCAAGCTGAATCTGTAATAGTCTGTCAAAAAACAGACGCTCTTGTGCTTTCTGTACCTGCTCTATCGAGTCAGGATAGTGCAGCTGTTTCATCATGCTCGGTATGTCCACCAGCTCAAACATGGTCAGCACTTCCTTCGGAAGATGTTCATGAAACAGCTGAGGAATAACCCCAAGATTTTCCCAGACCTTCTTCGCAAATCGTGCTGGGGATATCCCATTCATCTCCGAGTAGATAGGATAGATCCTTCACACATTGAACGCTCATTCATCAGCATTATCTTTACCTTCCTCTCCATCACTCTTCTCGGGAGATTCCGTTGGTATCAGCTCTGGGTGTCGGAATACAATTTTTGATTTCTCTTTTTTGGGTTTTCCTATCACGACGTATCGCTGGTCGGTCTTCAGTTTCGCCATCAAAAAATTGGCGTGAAAAAAATTAATAGAAGCTTTTATCCCCTCGGTATCCACTACCTGCAATTCAATAATTTTCTTACCACGTGGCGTCTTGATAAGCACCTTCTTCTGCACGTGCACCTTCACACTATAGGCGACCTCCTCGCTCTCCATCTGATGAAGCGTTACCATATTTTTTCTATCTTCATAGGTCCTAGGAAAATACTGCAGAAATTGCTTAATAGTCGTTATCCCATTAGCCTGCAACAGATTGATATATTTCGGCGTCGTCTTCAAATACTCCTTTAATGGTTTCATATAACCATACTATTCAACTCGCACTTTATAACAATAGATATTCCATTGGAAATAGGTTTCAGTATAGTATACTTGAAGACTGTTTATTCATATTTCTTTCCTATGCAGTACATTATCTCTTGCCCAGGTTGATGCTCGCAGCTACTCAAAAATGAGCTGAAAGTGTTATGATTTCCTCTTTCTCAAGTTCTCTCCCCAAGCACCGTGCAACTGGAGGCCGATGAATCAGCTATTGCGAAGATCAACGTGCGAAGTAGGATTGCGAATAAAGTGTTCATCATCCTTGCCGAGGGTATTGCACCCACATTTGATAGACTTTTTGATATCATCCAACGCGTGGATCGAAAGAAATACATCAAAGAGAAACAACCATTCATCGTCAATGCACGCACGCACAACTCACAGCTCACTAGTATCCCATCGCTACAGTCGACTGGGAAAAAGGCCATCAGCCAAAAACTCATGGGCAACGATGAACGACGAGAAGAAGATAACACCGTGGTTCCTGTAGAGATAGTTCTCTCTCTTGAACAAAACAATCTACAAATACTTCTCAACACCACGGGTGACTCACTACACAAACGCGGTTATCGTACTCACGCTGGCGAAGCTCCCCTCAAAGAAAACCTTGCTGCTGCACTCGTGCTTGCAGCAGGGCGAAAATTTGGAGACAGATTTCATGACATCACGTGCTGATCAGGAACTATACTTATAGAAGCTGCTATGATTGCGAAAAATATTGCACCTTGACTGAAAAGAGATTTCGCTTTTGAAACATTTGATCGATACAGCCATGACCATCTCAATTTAGTAAAGAAAAAGGCTATGGAGGCGATCATCACCAGTAGACATCATACGATTATTGGAAGTGATATTGATGAGAAAATGATCGAGATAGCCAAGAAAAATGCAGAGAATGCATGAGTAGGAGAATATATCGAATTTTCCGTACAAGATCTCACAACTCTTCCAGAAACAGAATGATGCTTCGTGAGCAATCCTCCTTACGGCGAGAGACTCCAACCAGAAAATCTCAAAACGATATATGATACCTTTGAAAAACTCTTCCATGGAACGAGGAACTATGGATGAATTATCACCAGTTATGAGTGGCAACCCAAATGACACTGGGATACCAAAAGTTTCTATAACGGACCAGATAAAGTAATCTTTCGAAAAAAGAAACTATAGAAAAAAGCTCTCTACGGAGAGCTTTTTCGTATACTATATCGACAACTTATGCAGCCATATCCGAATCATCATCTGACTCGACGCTAGCGTCTTCGTGGTGATTTCCATATGAGTTTCTCTCTCCAAATGGTTTTCTTACCTCAGCCATAGTCACACTGACGATTCTTTCTGAAGGAGCAATCGTCTTCTCATTTGCCTCGATAAGAGCTTTCTGTGCATCTTCTTCATTAACAAACTCTACGAACCCAAATCCTCTGTATCTTCCGAGCTTGTCTTTTGGAAGCTTAACTGACTCAACGTCACCAAACTGTGAAAAAAATTGTTCTACCTGCTCCTCATTGAGATGTCGGTCGATGTTTCTGACGAAGAGTTTTTTCGTTTCAAGTTGTGTCATTGTAATAGTGATATAGTGTCTAAAGACGCCTTTTAAAAAGACACCGTCAATATAGAGATAGCTGTTGCTATTACAAGATAAAAAAATAGAGTAAAAAAAACAAAAGTTATGGAAGCTCATATCATTTTCAATCGCCGTCACCACACGACATTGATCATACAGGAGCTTCCCGCTCCTGTACCAAAAGATGAATTTGGCTGGAAGGTAGAAGAAGCAATCAAAACCCTCTTGGACTTTCTTCACCCTTTCTGTCTCATCCGCATCAGTAGCGTCTCGGTAGAAGATATACCTCGCAATATTGGATATCTCCTACAACACAAAGTTGGAAGGTCTCTTGCCTTTGAAATCAAAACGCATTTCGGCTATAGAAGAAAGAGACTGACTCCGTCTGCTTGGAGCAAAAAAATCCGACGTCCAGCTCTTATTAGATTTGGCACTTGGAGCACCAAGGATGGCTTTATACCCTATGAGTACGTTTTTTGTCGGTACTCCTTCAAACGGCTGCCAGCCCCTACATTATTGTCATGAACATCCTCCCTGTACCACAGGTGAGGATATTTTTTTATAAAAAAAGCATGCCTGTATTCAGACATGCGAGAATCGTTATAGTGCATACTATCTATAGCCAATAGGCAATAGCCTTTCTAATATACACAATGCTTTTTTACTTCTTCTCCATGATCGGAGTGCCGCCTCTGCAGCATCTTCATAGCCATCACTACGGGCAAGACCCAAATAATGATCTTTAGCCATAGCAACGGCCTCCCTCTGGAGATAGAGCACGGCCCACCAAAAGACAGCAAAAGCGATGATTCCCAGTGTAAAAACAATTACATAATGCTTTTCCATGTTTTCCTCTATGTTTTTGATTTTGTTTTATAATTATAATCTTGAAACCAGAAAAGTCAATGATTTTGTAAAATGCGCAGTATACTGCGCATTAGCATTCATAGCGATCGTCTTCTAATGGCGGATAATCAACAAACCTACCAGTAAGAAGAACATAACGAGCCAAATCAGAGACCCCTGTTTCTTTTGTAATCTTTGTATATCGTTCATGACCTTTTTCTTTTGTTTAGGCTCCCATTGTAAGGGTTTCTCGTGACGCTTTCAAGCACAAAAAAAGTGCCTGGTCAAATACAACCAAGCACTGAAATGTTCTGTTTACCGTTACACGTTTAGTTCAAAGGCCTTTTGATAATAGCCGATGGTTCGTCAGTCAAAATAATTTTGACCTTTTTGCCTGCAGTGAGTCGAGAAAGAAATCTTTCTTGCTCTGCTAAGTCTTTCCCCCGTATCGCCGCAATGGCAACTGGTAGATTCTGCACTATGGCAAGGGAATCTAAGGACTTAATGATCTCCTGCTCACTGACATCCAAAGTTGGGTCATACGACGCATCTTTGATTTGGTCAATAGAAGCTAAGTCAATCTGACAGTAGGTCAGCTCCAATGGGGTTTGAATGATAACCAAGGAGTCATTTTGACGAATAATCGTCTTTTCTGTATCTCCTAGGTCAATATGTAGCCCCATCTTACCCTTTGCAGAGGTATGCACCTTTTCCTTGAAAGTCAGTCACTTCAAATAAGTGTTCTTCTTCTCGGTATTCACTTCAACCCTTATGTCCTGCTCCCACACCACCAGTTTACCCTGGGCGCGGAGAGAATCAGTAATAAATGTTGAATGAGTGACAGACGACTCTGCTCTGTATGAGCCATTCATGCATTTCAGCAGAACGACACAGATAAGAATAACAGCTGTTGCCATCAAGATAATCCTGAACGAAGGCAAACGTAAACGTGTAAATGATCTTTTTGATTTTTCCTTTTCCATTTGGTTAAACGTTAATTTTGGTTTTTGTTTATTCTCTAATTATATTCTAGAAACAAGATTTGTCAACTATTTATTTTAGGCTTGCAAAACCCTTTCAAATCGCTACATACAAGGTATGTACTACTCTACATGCAATAACAATACGAATAATAATCAGGCACTCTAGAGAGGTGGCAGATTTTGTATTGTATGCATGCAAGTCTTCTACCTCACGGGTCAGAAGACTTTTTTATACAGTTAATTGCATCATATGCTTATCAAGTATGTCGGATCGGACTTAGTAGATCAGGAAGTAGCTATTCAGTGATGGGTTGCACATACTCGTTCATCAGGAAAGGTAGTATTTATCAACCTCCGTGATGGTTCAGGTTTCATGCAATGTGTCGGTGAAGCACAGTTTTTGGGGGATGAGAAATTTGAAGAATTAAAAAGTTTAAATATAGAGTCTTCTGTAGAGTTACAAGGAGTTGTTTCAAAGCATCCGAAAAAAGATGAGTATGAACTACAGATTCGTTCATTCATCGTCTATCAGGCAAGTAGTGACTACCCTCTCGGACAGAAAGAACACAACCCAGACTTTCTTTTTGACAACCGTCATCTCTATCTGAGATCTAAGTCACAATGGGCTATCCAGCGTGTCAGAGACACTATCATCCATGCAACATACGACTGGATGAGAGATCATGATTTCGTAAAAATCGATGCGCCTATCTTTACGCCGAATGCATGTGAAGGAACAACTGAGCTCTATGAGGTGGAACACGTCAATGGCGAAAAGATGTATCTTTCTCAGTCAGGGCAGCTCTATCTCGAGCCTGCAATTGCAGCACATGGACGTGTCTATGATTTTGGCCCAACATTCCGTGCAGAGAAAAGCAAGACAAGAAGGCACCTCAATGAGTTCTGGATGATGGATGCAGAGGTCGCATTTATTCAGCAAGAAGAAAACATGCATCTTCAGGAACAGCTTATGTTCTATATCATCCAGGAGGTGCTCCACAAAAATAGAAAGGAGCTTGAGATCCTTGAAAGACCTATTGAGAAACTCGAAGCTATTCAGCTGCCATTTAAAAGAGTGATGTACAAAGACCGAGTGGATGAACTTATCTCAATGGGATTTGACGTGAAGCAAGGCGAAGATATTGGCTCTGACGTAGAGATGCAATATATGGAAAAAGTCGAACAACCAATTTTCGTGACTAACTTTCCAAAATCATTTAAAGCGTTCTACTTCAAAGAAGATCTCCAAAACCCAGGTACCGTCCTCGGAGCGGACCTCCTTGCCCCAGAAGGCTGCGGAGAGATCATCGGAGGTGGAACTCGTGAAGACAACTACGACAAACTACTAGCAGCTATCAAAGAACACAATCTCGATCCAGAAGTCTTCAACTGGTATCTCGACACGAGAAAATATGGCTCAGTACCACATGCAGGATTTGGCTACGGTCTCGAAAGAATTGTTAGATGGATGTGTGGAGTACACCACATTAGAGAGACTATTCCATTCCCTAGATATGCGAATAGAATTAGACCGTAATCAATATCACAAAACGAGATTATCTCAAGATTTTTTTTCCAACCTCATGCATTACAGAAAAGTTCTCCTACTATAGGGGAACTTTTTTATATAATAAAATAGCATACATGGCGAGGAAATCTCCGATAGAAATATATAAGTCTCCAGATGGAGAGATAGTGTTGGAAGTCCAGCTTGATAAGGAAACTATTCGATTACCGCAAAAAATGATAGCGATCCTTTACTGAGTGGAACCCCAAAATATAACTTACCACATATCAAATATCTATAAGGAGGGAGAATTAGGCAAAGAATGAACTTGTAAAGAAATTTTACAAGTTCAAGTTGAAGGGTCTAGACAAGTGAAAAGAGAAATAGTTCACTATAATCTCGATATGATCATCTCAATAGGTTATAGAGTGAATTCACAAAAAGCAACCCACTTCCGCCAACGAGCCACATCTATCCTCAAACAACACCTCATAGATGGATATACACTCAATAAAGCGAGGGTGCAACAGACAGGTATGTGACGCCTACAAAGAGCAATTGAGTTGATGAAGCATGCAATAGAAAATACTGATAAAATCTCTCGTGATGAAGTAGAATGACTCGTTGAAATTATTGATCGCTATGCACAAAGCCGGCTACTTCTCCATCAGTATGATAAAGGAGAGCTACCGACGGAGTGACGCACCATCCTCTCTCAACATCAGCTACTAACGAAGCAGGCGCAACAAGCATTAGATGAACTCAAAATCAACCTACTCAATCAGTGAACTGCTAGTGCACTTTTTGCATTACCAACATACCATGGTGCACCCGAATGAATATTCTGAAATATCTATCAATCATTTGATGGCAAAGAACTATATCCAAGTGCTGAAGCAAAGGCCGCTCACCTGCTCTACTTTATAATCAAAGACCACCCTTTCAGTGATGGCAATAAGAGATCATGAGCTTTTCTATTCATTATTTTTCTCCAACAATACGGTATACTTTACGACCAAGATGGATATAGTAAACTCAACGATAAATGACTTGTCGCTTTAGCGTTGCTTATTGCTCAGTCTGATCCCAAAGACAAAGGACTTATGATTCAATTAATAATCAACCTCATAAATGAATAAAACGACCCCTATGAAACTCCACCATGCCACACTCGAATTTCTGAAAGCGATCAATGAGCATAACTCAAGGACATTTTTTGCTACTGCGAGACCGCTGTATGATGAAATATGGGAAAATGTGAATGAGATTTGTCAGGTATTGATAGATGAGATAGCAAAGATAGATAGTGATTATGCTGATTTGAAGCCGAAGGATTGTTTGTTTCGCATCTACCGCGATGCGAGAAGACTTCAGGAGGGAGATCCTATCTACAAGAGTAATTTTGGGATGGCGATAGCTCCTGGAGGAAAGAAAAGTCAGCTACCAGGATTTTATCTCCACATCCAGTGAGATGGGCAGTCGTTTTTTGGTGGTGGTATTTATCGACCGTCGTCTGAACAGTTGTATAATTTGAGATGTTATTTGAGAGAGCATGGGCAAGAGTATAAAAAGTTGGTGAGTAAAAAAGATTTTAAAAAGTTTTTTGGAGAGATAGAGTGAACATCATTGACGAGACCGCCAAGATGATTTAAGCCATATGATCATCACTTGGATTTGATTATGAAAAAACAGCATTTGATCTACTCCCCTATCTCGGATAAAGATTTATTGGAAAAAGATATTATAAAACTCTGTATGGAACGCTTCCATGCAGCGAAAGAACGAATGGATTTTATGATGACAGGTGTTTTGACAAAGCCTCATAAGTAATCAGCGATGCAACTTACAAAGCTACATCCCCACTTCGATAGACTACAACAACAATATGGTGACAAAAGCCTCTCAGCGATCTACTGAGCGGGCTGTATAGAGAAGCCTAAAGTGTGCTTTGTTTTCATGAATCCGACAGGAAGAAATGTGTCGGCACAGCCTGAGTGGGAAGGGATAAGAGCTCCTTGGCTTGGGTTTAAGCAAGTCTGGAAGCTATTTTTTGAGCTCGATTTGATCTCCAAGGAGCTCTACTTACAGACACAAGGGAGCGCTATTGGTCGAACGCCTGATTTTGTAGAAAAGCTCTTTGGAGAACTAGCTAACAAGAGAGTCTATGTGACGAACCTAGCAAAGTGTACACAGGCAGACGCAGCTGCCTTGAGGAATAATGTCTTTAGAGAGTACCTGGAGCTCATGCACCAAGAAATCGAAATGCTCCAGCCTGAGAATATCATCACATTTGGCAATCAAGTAACGAGTATATTGGCAGATAAAAATGTATCGGTATCAAACTATGAAAATATCGATCAGCATGAAAAACTTATCATTGGAAATCAGACCTATAAAATATATCCTTGTCGGTATCCAGTCGGTATGGGATATCGCAATAAAGATAAAGCGATGGAAAGAATTCGTAGTATCCTTTAGTTTATTATATGGTTATAGATGTACTCAAAAGAACAGCTGATTAGTGCTATTGGAAGAGAGTTTACGATTCTCAAGCATTTAGGAAACAAAGTTGAAGCACAGTATCTTGATCACAGGTTTACTGAGAAACAAAGAACTATTCACGAGTTGATGGCATATCTCGCGTTCTCTATAGAGAAGCAAGTGCAACTTATCATTATCGGACAGTGGGAACCAAGTATCTTTAACAATATGGATGCGTTGACGAAAACTTTCGATCATAAACAGCGAGATGATCTACTGAAGACAGAAGAAGAACATATCGTTAAGATGATTCGTGGTCTCGATGATGAGGCAATGCATGAAGAGATCACTCTTTTTGGAAAAACAGATACGAGAGTGACATTTTTGGTAGACTATCTCCTCACGTTCTTTGGGGCATATAAGATGCAATTATTTCTCCAGCTCAAGCACGCAGGTAGAAGTGAGCTTGGAACCTACAACCTTTGGTCAGGAATGGATGCGCCAGAAAGCAAAGAAGCATAAATTTTACTCACTATCTAGTAGAAATGAAACAGTGCCAATCATGCGGTCTTCCTCTCAAAAAAGACCCTAACGGTCTATGAGGTGGAACCAATACAGACGGAACTATTAGCGATACTTACTGTAGTTTATGTTATACGAATGGTGAGTTTCACTACAAAGGAAACGATATGAAAGAGTTTCAAAACATCGTTGAACAAAAAATGAAAGAAGGCGGACACTCGTGGTTTATGAGAAAACTCACGAGATGGGGCATTCCTCACTTGAAGAGACGGAAGAACAAAGCATAGTATTAAGAATACCTAAAAGATTCTCGAACTTTTGCTACTTCCTGCGCGAATGTGTATAGATCGCGTCCTTTTCCCTTAGCCTCTCTCAAAGAGAGTCATTTTCAGAAGCGCAGGTACTCATTGTAAAATCAACGTACGACGGGATCAAATTCTCGTTCGTCGTTTTCGTTAAAGGGGTTTTTCATGTCTGTCTGATGACCTGCGTAGTATATATGCCACCATCGTGCAATAGTCTCTATCTCATCAAAAGTATAGTCAGGCGTTTCATATCGTTCTCCCTCATGTTCCCTGACGGGAATACCCCATTTTTCTTTCCAAAATGGCGGAATAGTCTGCTCCATGTCATGAAACCAATCATGATTTTGTAGCTTATCTGCCCACTGATACACGCGACGCATATGCGGGTTGTCATCTACCATATTGAACGCAACACAGAGATTTACCATACATTGTTCCTGGTAGAGGCGAAGCACTTCATCTGAGTGCTTATAGAGAAATTTCTTTTTATCTTCCATCTCCCACGAGAGGATACGTAATATCTTTCACTCTATATCTGCGACTATTTTCACCTTCTTATTGATGAGCTCCTTGCTGTCTCTACGAAGGAGAAAGTCATGAATACAATATGCCCTATCCTCTGTTTGCAGCACAGAAATATCTCCAAGCTCCGGGTGTGGATGTGGAGTAATATTTGTAATCGTCGTAAATTTCACTTGCTGTAACTCTCTCATCTAGTACAGATAGGATGTTAGAATTATCCATAGTATGACTATCTAGAGAGGTTTGTCAATTCTTATTTGATAAGGACTATCTTATGGTCCTTTAAGGAAATTAAGCCTTCTTTTTCCATACCTGCTATAATCTCGTCAAATTTTTCATGCGGAAAATTCTTTTTAGCAAGAACTATGGAAACCTGTCATTTTTGAAGCAATAACTTAATAAGATTTCCTCTCACCCGCCTTGTAGAACCAACGAACTGCGACTGTGGAGCGGAGCGTATTCAGGTCTTTTTGCTTGTTAACACGAGTGCTCCATAGTCCATGAGTGCATTGTGTCGGTCGCGAGATTGTCACTGAGGAATGAGCTGTTGAGCGATTTCTCTGAGCTCTTTATCAGAAAGTTTTTCATCGAGCCCGAGCTCGGTAATGAGCACACGCTTAATGTTGATATCCAAGACCGGCATTTCTTCATTTCGCGCAAATGCCATGACAGCGTGAGCGGTGTATGGTCAGACTCCAGGAAGCTGTAAGAGTTCTTTTTCAGTCTGCGGAAAGTAGGTCTTATCTTTAAGCATTAGTCTCTGATCAGCTATCTGTTTAGCTGCTTTCCGCAGGTTGATGCCGCGGCGATTGTAACCAAGGCCCGACCGAAGTTTTAGCACCTCGGACTGTTTCACCGCGGCAAGCTCTTCTACTGTCGGAAATTGTTCCAGCCAAGCCTTGTACTTTACTTTGACCCTTTCGACTTGAGTCTGCTGGAGCATAATTTCCGATACTAAAATCTTATAAGGATCTTTCGTCCTGCGTCGAGGAAGAGAACGTGCATTGTCCTTATACCAAGTAAAGATTTTATCATGTAAGAGTTTTTTCTTCTTTGGAGAGACGCGAATCATGAGAATATACTACTTAAGAGTCTAGTAATTACAATATTCCTTGTAAAAAAGAGGACAATTCGTATACATGAAAACGTTTATTTATTATAAGTCGATGTATGGAATTTACGGGAAAAATTATCCACAAAGGGAAAAAGGAGACTGTTGGACAAAATGGTCTGGAGAAACTAACTATGGTGCTTGAAGAGGTAACTGATAAAGAATACAAGGCATCTCTCATGATAGAATTCTTCAAAGAAAAGATTGAGATGGTTGATAATATCAAGGAAGGAGACACGGTAAAAGCATATGTTAACTCACGCGCAAGAGAGTACAATGGTCGCCGATTCAACTCTATTTCATGCCGAAAGATAGATACCATCTCACAGGAAGGAGGAGACAATGGCTCAGATTGATACAATGACAATGACGATCTACCATTCTAGTTTCAGTCATCACTTATTGATTTTATGAGACTCCCTAAAGTAGATATCCCTCGCGTAAAGCTCACACCTCTTGCTATAAAGTCGCTTACGAGAGCATATTTTCGCACATATCGTAATCGCCCGGCAAGCCAGGAGACATTTTTGCGTAAGCTCATAAGACAAAATAGCAAAACTGCTTTTGGCCAAGAGCACCAATTTATCCGCGTCTCCTCTGTACAGGATTTTCAGGCTGCAGTACCGGTGCATCACTATGACGATCTCTATCCTCGGATAGAGCGTTGTTTGCATGATGAAAAAAACGTGCTTATACGTGGCAGTGTAGACCGATTTGCAACCTCTTCAGGTACTACGTGACATCACAAATATATCCCCGTGACCAATGAGGCCCTCAAGCGTAATCATTTTCGCGCGGGAACTGACTTGATGATGTACTATGGAAGAAACAATCCCCAGACAAAACTTCGACAAGGAAAAGGACTAGTCATAGGAGGCACTTTCTGCCCTCACCCATTTAACAGCAAGAAGAAAAATGTCGGTTATATCTCTGCTATTTTACAGAAAACATCTCCGCTCATCGGCAAGATGATGAAACAACCCAAAGCAAAGGTTTCGTACCTCTGAGATTGGGCAAAGAAAGTAGATAGTATGATAGAAGCTACTCGCAAGAAAAATATCACCTCCATCTCGGGCTCACCCGCACGATGTTCCGCATATCTTGAGAAAGCCGTTGAAAAAACTGGAGTAAAAAATGTTTTGGATATCTGGAAAAATATGGAACTCGTTATCCGAGGGGGCATGGCAATCGACCTCTATAAAAATACTTTCCAACGCCTACTCCCATCTCCTCATGTACACTACTATCAGGTCTACAATGCAAGTGAGTGATTTTTTGCGCTCCAGCACGAAAATGATCGTGATGATATGCTGCTTTTGGTAGAACACAGTGTCTTTTATGAGTTTATTCCCTTGGAGAAATACTTGAAAAAAGAGTACGACGAATGTCTCACCCTATCTGAGGTGGAAACTGGGAAACCATACGTCATACTGATCACCAACAATGCAGGCCTACGAAGATATGTGATGGGCGATGTTATTGAATTTACTGGACTAGAACCACACACTATCAAAGTGACAGGAAGAACGAAATACTATATCGATGTTGCAAGTGAATGTACTCCTTTACAACCTATAGAAGAGTCTCTTCTTCAAGCAGCCAGTCAGTTCTGAGGAGAGATTGATACCTATACAGTAGCACCTGGAGTGATGAAAAAGGCAAATGATGGACACTACGAGGTAGCTATCGAGTGGAAAAAGAAACCCACATGTACAGAAAAAGAGTTTGCTTCTCTCTTTGATAGACTTCTCTGCCAGAAACATCCGCTCTACTCCGATGAAAGACATGATACAAAGATGCTACTCGAACCAAAAGTGCACTTTGTCCCAGAAAACACCTTTCACCATTGGCTGGAGAAGAAAGGAAAGCTTTGATGACAACATAAACTACCGAAGGTGTCGACAAATAGAGAGATCATGGAAGAAATAGTCTCATAAAGGGCCTCTCTCATGGCTCCTTTTTTTATTATACAGAAATTTGACAAAATTTGCTTTTGTGTTATAATATACTATGTAATCATTTTAGCAAAAGTAAATAGATACAAAATGGTTGGAAATCTGCATTTTCATTTTGTCCTGCAGCTTGCCCATCACGCAATGCACTATGGACGCTACCACATCTCTATGGTACCTGAAGCCTACCTCTACTCGAAAATCATTACCACGACAGTTTTTTCTCTCTCTGGCATCTCGTAAAAACTTATTTTCTCACTACCTCTATATGACCTGCAAGGTCGTATTTTATCACCATAGAAAAGACACCTACATCATCAATACCGAAAAGTAACGGAGAGATAAGATCTGCTCCGGTTTTTATATGATCTTCAATTTCTTCATAAGCAGTTGGCATACGTCTGCCATCGACTGTACACGTTGTGACAAAAATTGGCTTCCCAAGTAAACGTAGCACGTGACGAGACATCTGGATTGGTGGCGCATCGACTGACGGAATAATCCTCACAGGCAAAGCCCCTCAGCGCAAACATGCACTCTCAGCAATGCGATTTGCAAACGGATGAACTACTGTCATATGCTTTTCTTGCTTATGCATAAACTGCCTCACAAAGTATGGCAACGGACAGATATACTCTTCAAGCATCTGCTCATCTTGCACGATAACCATCCCATCCAATGGCTGGATTTCTTTTTTCAACGCAATGATTTTCTGTACAGCGACCTCATTAGTTGCATCACAGGAAAGCACCCACTGCCAAGGAGAGGTCGTATCATGTAATACTACCCCGCCCATCTTCAAGGTTTCGACTGCCTTGTCTATGTTGTCGTGCTGGTCGTCATTGACTCTGAAAAACATGCAACCGTAGAAAAGCTAAAATTTACTCTCTCACAATAGTGACTTTACCCGTCGTATCAATATCAATCACTCTTGATGGTTGACCATTCGTATCAGCTACATCACGCGAAAGATAGGCATCAACAGCATCCAAAATCGCTGGATTAATATCTGCAAACTGTTTTGGAGAAATATCACCGCTTTTGTTTGCTGAGGTAGAAACTATTGGCTTCCCAAGAGCTTCTATGAACTGATGAGATCGCATCGCCCCTGGATTTCATTCGACTGGATCTACCACGCGCACAGCTACTGAACCATTTTCATGGTAGACATTGGAAGCAAGTCAGTTCATACCATGCACGATCAATGTAGTTGGTCTCTCTGAGTCAGCAAGGATTTTTTTATGAGTATCATCGAGTAAAACTCCATAATTTTCAAGCATCGCAAAAGAAGAAACAAGCACGATCATACTCTTCTCTTTCGGACGATTTTTAATCTCGTAGACTTTCTCCACCGCCTGCTCATTCGTTGCATCACATCCAATTCACCGAATAGTATCAGTTGGATAAGCAATCACTCATCACTGCTCTACAAGCTCTACCAATGACTCTCTTTTCTCCTCTCTCATCTCTCCTATTTCACAATAAAGTTAACTATCTTATCTTGCACAAAAATAATCTTCACTATCTCTTTACCCTCAAACTGACTACTAAATCTCTCGTCTGCCTTCACCAACGCCACTACTTCATCCTGCGAAATTCCCGCAGCAACCTCTATCGTCCCTTTCATTTTACCATTTATCTGCACTGGTAGATTGATAGTATCTTCTGCTATCTTATCTGGATCAAATGTCGGCCACTTAGAGAAATGAATATCTCACTCATTGCCAAGTTTTTCCCGCATCTCGGATGATAATTTCGTAGCGAATGGAGCGAGAAGTTGTAGAAAGGTTGAGAATTGTTGTTTTGTGATAGATTTTTTATCGTACAGTTCATTTACAAAAACCATAAGCTTTGATACGGCAGTATTGAATTTCACTCTTTCAATATCTTCTGTCACTCACTTGATAGTTTTATGTAATACCGGATCGATCTCTTTGCCATCCTCTGAGATAAACTGCTCTGCTCTTTCGACTCTTTCTATAAACTTTTTTACCCCGCTCAGTGCATTCGGATTCCATATTTTTTCCTGCTCAATTGGACCCATGAACATAGTATATGTTCTTGCAGTATCTGAACCAACCTCGTCTACAACCTCACTTGGATTGATAACGTTGCCTCGACGCTTGGACATTTTACGACCATCTGGCCCCAAAACAAACCCCTGATGAAACAACTTTGCAAATGGCTCACTGTTACCAATATATCCTTGATCGTAGAGAAACTTATTAATAAAGCGAGAGTACAAAAGATGTCCATAAGTATGTTCCTTTCCACCAATATAGAAATCCACTGGCAATGTTTTATCAGCCAGATCTTTGCTCAATAGCTCTTTATCATTATGTGGATCAATAAAACGCAAGAAATAGAACGCACTATCCATAAACGTATCGAGAGTGTCGCATTCGCGGAGATATGTTGGCTGAGGATTATACTCATTGAAGCGATCGATATAGGCGGGAGCTTTTACCTCCCTGCCCTCTAAGAGCTCAAGAACATACAAAAGATCAGGGTCTGTGGTCACTTTTTTTACATTATTAATATTCATCCATAGAGGCTCATGTTTTGCTTTCTCCTCTTCGGAAATTCCAGAGAATCAATCATAAGCTTCGACTAAGTAATATTTATTTATTGTATAATGATTTTCTTTCTTCAATGCATGATAGAACTTTCTATGTATCTCTCCCCCTATCTGTTCCTTAATTTCTATATTCATTATTCCTGTTTCTTCACGAATTTCACGCTTCACAGCATCTTCCCGACTCTCATCTCATTCCAAACCACCAGAAGGAAATGTATAAGACCCATCTATACTCCGCTTTAACAAAGCGATCTCTCAAGTCTTTGCATGACGAACAATTCCGTGTACTACATTTCTTCTTCTAACGTCATATTCTTTTTTATAGCCTCGCACCTCATCTGTATACTCAAAAAATGGCACCTTATAATTTTCTGGCTTATAGTGTGGAAATGTCGGATGATCTGCCAATGGAGATTTCCCGGCTGGTTTATAATCTTTTACGTCTAGCGGCAGAACCACTGGAAGTTCATCTTCTGGGATCACATGAGGAATCCACTTTGCCTTGTCTGGGTGTGGATTGTAAGCATTATACCTCTCTGTTGTCTGCTTTATTCATGAGTCACCCTTTAACAATCGATTCATAGCAAAGATACTAGTATCATTTCTTGTTGTTTTTATGAACTCCTCAGCACTCATCCAGACAATTTCATGGAGTTTTTTTGCTTCCTCATCAGTAGGTTCAGCCTGCTTTGAGCGATCTACTTCAAAATAGAGAAGATGATTAATACTATATTGATTTCTGTGTTTTGTAGGATGGTAGAATTGAACATGATACTCTCATAATTCTTTCACAAGTTCTGCATCAGCAAAACCTCACTCCTCAAGTAATTCACGTTTTGCTGCCTCTATAGCATCTTCTCACTCAGTACCTCAAAAAAATGTCGTTACGTCACCATCATGAGCCCACTTCAAGAAGCAATACTCGTCACCACTTTTATCTTTCACTATACATTGAATTACCTGTCTTGGAGTCACGGGCTCGCCAGGCTTAAATGCCTTATTTCCCTCTGCGTACATAAAGAACGGCACCTGCTCTTCACTATCAAATGTGTAATAGAACGGAATCGGGCACCCCCAATAACGTTGACGAGAAATCGACCAGTCGCGAAGTTTATATGTTGTTTTTCTACGACCGAGTCATTGCTCTTCAAGATATGTAGTTATTTTAGACTTTGCTTCTTCATTTGTGATGTCATTAAAATCCCCCGAATTAATAAGAACTCACGCACCAGTATTACATACTCCTCCCTCAAATGACTCATCATGAATCACTTGTTTGATAGGTAGGTCATGTGCCTTAGCAAATTTCCAATCTCTCTCATCATGAGCAGGCACAAACATTACTGCGCCAGTTGCATAATCAGGCAGGACATAATCTGCATACCACACTGGCACTTGTTCTCCAGTTAATGGATGTTTTGCATAGACACCTGAAAACATTCCTGACTTCTCCTCAGCATCCTGCTGTCTCTCAAGTGCTGTTTTCTTACCTGTCGCTTTACGATACTCCTCAAGCTTCGCCTTATTTTCTGGAGAAAGCAGCACATCAATAGACTCATTTTCCGGTGCCAGCATAATAGCTGTCACCCCATAGATGGTATCAGGACGAGTGGTGAATACGGTTATTTTAGGTTCTATCAAATCTACCACTTCAGGGATTTGTTTGTTTTTTTCAGAATATCCTTCCGTAAAGTGGCCTCTGTCAGGAACTTCTATCAGAGTTGCTTGAAGTTCTTCTAGATAGATCCTTGAACTCTCTATGATAAGAGGCTCATCGTTTGAGAGCAAAACAAAAATACCATCCGAAACTCTTTTGCTGAGACTTTTATCAATCTCAAATTCATTAAACTCTTTCCTATCATCATAATGAGCAACTCAAGGTGCATATGCTGGAGCGACAAGAATAAGTTTTCTGATTTTTTTCTTGTTATCTCCAAGTCGCCTTACCATTGCAGCACCTCATGAACTAGTTCCAACAAATATTGTGTCTTCATTTACTTTGTCAGCAAGCTTATCTAACTCAGCTTTCCAGTTCTCATAATTTCCTTCCCAACCATTTGGGACAACTGGCAAATAAACTTCATATCATTTGTCTTCTAAAGTTTGTTTTAACCAAGGAAACCAGTGTCTCTTATCATGAGGTCATTTTTCCTCATTTTTATTGTAAGGCTGCATACCATGCAAAGCAACAACCGTTCATTTTTTGCTCAATGAACTAATTCCTGTGTCCTCAAGCAACTCAGGAATCTCGAGAACTCAAAAATGCTTATTAAAATGTCATTTATCGGCAAATGTTAATATACGTACATTAGGATAATGTTGTTGAAAGTGTGGAACAGCAAGTTCAAATGGTATTGCAGGATCATCTTTGCTAAAATAAGCGATATGTTCTTCGACTAGGTTATTAAATTTCTTCTCATCTAAAGGTGTATCCCTATAAGCAATTATATCCACTTCTTTAGCCTCATCACCAGTGACTGGTCTAGAAAAACTACTTGCGACTGTCACAAGCTTTTTAATTTTCTTATTCATTCTAACAATCAGATGTTTTGCTGTAAGCCCTCCTAAACTGTATCCGACTATAACTGTATGCTCATTAATTTTATCTCCACATTGCTCAATAATTGCTTCAATATCTTTCTCTAGAACAATACCATTTTCATGATCACATTGAGGACTGTAACACGGTATACCATTTTTTTCACATTCTTCAGCAAACCATTTTCTCCATCATGCCCTTGCATCATCGTGAATGCCGTGCAACACAATAACGTTAGAGATTTTCTCACTTTCATTGATAGCAAAATCTATCTCAGCACCCTCAGACTTTCCAATCCAATACTTTTGCTGAGTTTTTGTTTCTTCAGGTCGGTCGACGGCATCGAGGTCATTGATAAGTCTTTCTGCGTAGTCGGTGATTTTGATGAATCGTTGCATGTGTTTTTTTTGCACGACTTCAGTGCCACAACGTTCACATTCGCCATTTACGACTTGGTCGTTTGCGAGCACTGTTTGGTCGTGGGGACATCGATTGACGAATGCTTCTTTACGATAGACAAGGCCAGCTTTGTAGAGCTGTTGGAAAATTCGTTGCGTTCGCTTGTAGTATTCAGGATCAGAGGTTGCAAACTCACGGTTTCGGTCATAGCTCCGATCCATTTGATTACATTGCTCTATGAAATTTGAAACATTTTCCTCTGTCACCACATTGGCTGATTTTCCTACTTTCATCGCATACCCCTCTGTAGGGAGTCAAAACGAATCCCAACCGATAGGGTTTAATACGGTGTATCCTTGCATACGCCTAAAACGCGCTATAATATCATTGGCAGTAAAATTCATTGCATGACCAATGTGCAACCCCGCCCCACTTGGGTACGGAAACATTGCTAATGTATAGAAAATATTGTCCTTGTCGGCCTTGTTCAAATCTACATTAAACTTGTTATTTCTCTCCATAGGCATGATAGCAATATAAACGCCTTTCTATGTAATGAATTTGGCGCAAAATGTCAATGCAGAATAGCAAAAAGAGAGCCCAAATAAAGCCCTCTTTCTCAAATAATATGATTTTTATGTTTTTTTAAATCGGATTTCTTTTTTCTCAGGGATATAGATCGCCTTCCCCTTCTTTGATTCATTGAACGACCTAATCGCTTGATAAAGAATCGCCGTCTCCTTCATGCCTTCACGATTGTTTTTACTCATAATCAACTGAATGTAATTGTAGTTGATGATGTGTCGACGCGGAGCCCGTTTTTCCATCTCGGCAATAAGCCTTTCGAATGCTGTTGTCTTATGTCTTTGTTGCCATTCTAATTGTTTTTTTCTTTTTTCTTTAGCTGTAATTCTTCTTTTTTTATGGCGAGCACTAGCCGCCTTTGCGATAGGAATATACATCATACTCTTTCCGTTTTAGATTGTTGTAATGGATTAACGAATTTGAAAAAGTATCGATCATTTAAAATGTTATCAATAAGTCTACTTTCGTTTGGCGAGACCGTTAGCCACTGATAAGATAGTCGGATAAAAACATTTGTCAATAATAAAAAAAGCCTGGCAGATACCAGGCTGAAAAATATTTTGGATGGTTCAATGATTTGGGCGCAGATAGATTTTCCTATCTCCCGCAACGTAATGCGCATATACACCACATTGCATTTGTTTTCTTTCATTAAATTGTCTTATAGCGGCATACATAATTGCATCAGTGCTTTTGCGACAGTCAGGGTGTTCCTCTCGGATATTGTGCATAACGGAGAGTGGAACATAATATTTCCGATCCTGAACATAGTTTACCAATGCATTTACGCCTGAGGTGATAGCAAGGTGGCGAGCCTGCTTCATTTTTTCCCTATCCACAGGATGGCTCTTTTGCCTTTGAGAAGCCTTTTTCTTCTTTTTTCTTCTTTTATCAGCACGTGAAACATGCGGCATAGTCAAAAGAGAGTTTTTGGAACGACGGTTCGACATAGACGTAATTTTTATGGTTTGTGATTTTTTTGTATGTAGAGAAGATGATATATTTTATTTTGTTTTTGTCAATAATAAAAAGCCTGCACCAGTATACAGGACTTTTACCAAAAATTTACCCAATAATATCTTTCACCGTCACAATCTCCAATACCGGCACCTCATTGTCATTGCGGATAATATCCGACACAACAACAATCTGATCATCGACACTGATATCGTGTCTATCGATGAGCTTTTGAATAGCTTGTTTCAACACATCAGTATGGTTTTCAAATGGCAAATATCTCGCTACTACTCCGAACAAGAGCGTCGTATTAGTAAACGTTCTCTCCTGATTAGTAAATGCATAGACTGGACACGTTGGTCTATAAGCAGCAGCTAGTCTCGCCAATCTTCCTGTTTTCGTGAACGTGACGATACCTTTTGCTCCAAGCGAATCTGCGATATGCACAGCTGATTTGATAAGTCTTTTCTTTTCAAAATCTCTCTGTGTCAGCCCGATACTCTCATAGTCATCATGCTTGTATTCTAGTGTCTCCTCTGCCTCAAGCGCAATGTTTTTCATCATCTCTACTGACTCAACTGGGTATTTTCCGATCGTAGTTTCTCCAGACAACATGATCGCATCAACCTTCTGTACAAGTGCATTGAAGATGTCTCCAACCTCTGCTCTCGTTGGGAATGGATTTTCAATCATACTTTCTAACATATGCGTCGCAACGATCACGCACTTCCCATATGATTTACACATCTTAACGATGTTTCTCTGGTGTACTGGCAGAGATTCGATTGGCACTTCTATACCAAGGTCTCCACGAGCAACCATCACGGCATCAGAGTTCACAATAATTTCTTCCATATTTTCTAACGCCTCTTGATTTTCTATCTTTGAGACAATTTGAATATACTCTCCTCCATTCTCGGCAAGCAAGTCACGAAGTTCTTGGATATTTTCTTTATTTCTGACAAAACTCATCGCAATAAAATCAAATCCTTGTTCTATCGCAAACTTCGCATCCACCTTATCTTGATCAATCAACCCTGGAAGTCTGAGCTTCACACCTGGGAGATTCACATGTCTACGTTGCTTCATATTTTTAATGCCATGAAGAGCCTCTACGACGAGAGCATCTTTTTCTTTATCCTTCACCAATACATCTAGTAGTCCTGACTCTATCTTTATCACGTCACCAATGTTCAAATCTTCAATAAGATATGGATAGTCGCATGAGAGATCCTGTGGTCCTTCTACCTTTGAAGGATCTACAAACATTTTAAAGACATCACCTTTTTCATAGTTCTTAAGATCTTCATGATCACCTGTTCTGATTTCAGGTCACTTGGTATCAAGCAATAGTCCAAGTTTTGTCACACCCTCTTTGTTGAGTCTGTGTACTATCTCAGCACATCTCGATGCGTTATCATAATCCGCATGAGAAAAATTAAATCTCAATACATTTACACCCGCCTTATAAAGCGCAATGATTTTGTCCTCTTCCCATGTCGACGGACCAATCGATGCAATAATTTTTGTTCTTTTCATAGAATGAATTCTGCCATAAAGTTAAAAGTATCTTACCAGCTCAATCATAAGGAACTGACTGCCATTTGCAATGGCAAATCAACAAAAATCACTCTCTTTTTTCTTTTTTTCACGCAAAAAAAGCCCCCGGGAAAACCCAGGGGCTTGTTCAGTTTTTTGCCAAAAAACTTAACTTTCCTGCTGTATCTTGAGCGTCGCTTGTGCTGCCGCCAGTCGGGCGATAGGCACACGGAATGGACTACATGATACATAATCCAAACCTAAGCGTTCGCACATCTCAATACTTTCCGGATCACCACCCTGTTCGCCGCAAATACCTATTTCTATAGTATTGCCTTTTACCCCACGGCAGCCGTCTATAGCAATTTTCATCGCTCTAGCAACCAGAGGATTTAGCGTCTGGAATGGATCATCCTTCAGTATCTTTCCTTCTACATACGCAGGAAGGAAACGTGAAGCGTCATCACGTGAGATATTGAGCACGGATGACGAGAGGTCGTTTGTACCGAAGGTTTGAAAACCTGTGATCGGTGCAAGTCTGTCCGCATCAAAGCATGCCCCCATATTTTCCAACATGGAACCTACGAGGAAGTCTTCTCCAGGAGTCAGTGAGTATTCTGCTGCAGTAGCAACAATAACGTCATACTGGTTTTTATACTCTTCGTAGTTCATGACGAAGGGAACCTCTATTTCTATATGAGGTTTTTTCCCTTCAGCACGAAGTGCAATGATGGTTTCGCAAAGCGCTTGCACTTGGGTGACAGTGATTTGCGGGTTGATAACGCCTAAGCGTGATCCGCGGAAACCACTACCAGGATTGACCTCATGCAGCGCATCAATACGACGCTGTAACTCTTCCATGCTTATCTGCAATTCTTCACACAGCTTTTTTTTCAAGCGTAGCTGTTCTGCTTCGTCCTCCTGATTAGCAGGAGCACTGAACACAGCAAATTCATGCAACGGTGGATCAAGCAGTCGTACCGTTACCGGCAAATCATCCATTTCTAGCAAAGTAGTCATGAACGATTTTTTAAATGCAGGCTTGAGCGCCACTAATGCTTCTGCTTTCTCTGCACTGGTAGTACTCAGTATCATTTTCTTCATGAGGTATAATTCATGAGCATGTTCTTCTCCATAAAACATATGTTCTGTACGGAAAAGACCGATACCTTCAGCACCATACTGACGTGCACGTCTTGCATCTGCAGGAGCTTCACAGTTAGCACGTACGCGTAAGCGACGGATTTCGTCTGCCCAGCTCAGCACTTCAGTGAACTCAGCGGTCCACTCAGGAGCACTTGTCTCGCATTGACCCAGTATAACCTCACCGGTCGTACCATTGAGTGAAAGCCAGTCGCCCTCATTGATAACAGTACCGCCTACCGTGATAGTCTTGGCTTTGTAGTCAATGACACAGGCTTCTGCACCTACGACACAAGGTTTACCCCAGCCGCGCATAACTACCGCAGCATGAGATGATAAACCACCGATTGATGTTAATACACCTTTGGCTTTATTCATACCATTGATATCTTCGGGAGAGGTTTCTTTTCTCACGAGGATAACTGGCTGAGTAGCTGATAAAGCAACAGCTGTTTCTTTATCGAAAACAACCATGCCTACCGCTGCGCCATGAGAGGCTGCCAAGCCTCTTGCAACAACAAGTCCGCTTTCATTATACTTTTTCTGCACCTCATCAGAGAAGCAAGGGAACAACATTTGAGCGACGTGATCTGGCTTGATAAGCTTTGCAATAGCATACTTTTTTGTCACTAACCCCTCTGTATGAAGGTCGACGGCTATTTTAAACGCAGCTTTGCCATTTCTCTTCCCGTTGCGGGTTTGAAGCATATAGAGCCTACCGTCTTCTATAGTAAACTCTATGTCCTGGATGTCCTTTCGGTTCTTTTCCAGGAGTTTTACTATTCGTAGTAGCTCATCGTAGACTTCTGGCATCTGTTCTTTGAGAACGCTAATCGGTTCGGGAGTACGAATACCTGCCACCACATCTTCTCCTTGTGCATTTAAGAGGAACTCACCATAGAGCTCATTTACACCGGTTGATGGGTTTCTGGTAAACAATACACCTGTACCACTTTTATCGTTCAAGTTGCCAAACACCATGGCCATAACGACAACGGCTGTACCTAACAGATCGTCCAGCTTTTCTATCTTTCGATAGTCGACAGCTTTTTGACCATACCAGGATTTAAACACAGCCTCTATAGCCGGGAACAACTGTTCCCACACATCTTGCGGAAACGCATAACCTGCATGCTGTTCAAACACCTCTTCATAAATAGAACAAAGGGTTTCCATATCCTGTGCGCTCATAGCACGGTCATCCGTGATATTATGTTCTTTTTTATACTGAGCAAATGCATGTTCAAAATGTTCATGATCAATACCCAATACTGTTTCACCCCACATATCGATCAGGCGACGATAACTGTCCCAGGCCATACGTGCGTTAAACATTTTTATAAGACCAGGTATGGTAGCCCTGCTGGTACCGATATTCAATATCGTTTTCAGCATACCAGGCATACTCACTGCAGCACCTGAGCGAGAACTTAAAAGCAGTGGACTTTCCGTATCGCCGAATTTTCTATCGACTTGATCACCTATTTGTCCTACGTAGTCCATGATGAGCTCTTTCTGCTCATCTGTCAGATGTTGGCGTTTCAGATACGGCCCGCATTCTGTAGTAGGGATTACAATGCCTGGTGGCACAGGTATCCCAGCAATACTAGCCATTTCAATAAGGCCAAAACCTTTGCCACCGAGTATATCGGGGCCAAGGCCTGCACCATTAGTCGTGGCGCCTAAACCAAAATGATAATTTATCATTGTGTCATTACGAGAAACTGTTGTCTGCATCTTTGTTAGTCGTTTTTTTGTTAATTAATGGGTTTTACGATTCCTGTAATGTTTTTACCAAATCCAACGCCTCTACGATCTCCAGGAACTGATTCGCAGGGTTGTTTGTAGGCTCTTCTATTTCTGTGAGAAGTTGTACATTGTTTGCGTTGAAAAAGTTGAAGCGAAAGACCAAAAAGGCAGCTCCTTCTTTTGTTCGTTTCAGGAACACTTTTAGGTAAGAAGTTTGAGTGCCAATGAGTGCTTTCTCTTCTTTACGATGAATATGACCGGAAAGCTCTGATGTCATAGGCTTGGATGTCGCCACCAGTGTTTCCTTATTGGAAAACTCTGCAGGCAAAGGTATGATCAATAAAGACATCCTTGCTGTTTGTTTCTCCGTCTTTGCTTTTCCTGTCACCTCGGGATCAATGGCGTCCTGAAACAGGCGGCGTGTTGAATGTTTGCGTTTCTGCTCTGCTTGAGACATAATTGCATAGTAAAACACTAACCACCCTCTCTTTTCGTATAATTGAGGGGTAATGATTCCATTTTCAATCAACCATTGTGTTGTAATGTGCGAGTTTGTGGACATTCGATTTTGTTTTAATGTTGTTTTTTAATAGTTTTAATGTAATTTTTTGAAGAATAGAAGGCCTCCCTCATGTGGGAGCCTCTTTGTTTTTTAGTTTCATAAATCGTTTTTTGGCAAATGTTAATGAACAATAATCTTCCCATTTTTTTGGAAAGACTTCGTTTATACAAAATGTCAAACTCACAACAAGGAAATATTTCACAAAATGCATGGCAAATCGGTGGGATTTTATTATAATAGATAAATTACCTGTGTATTTTTTAAAAAAGATATAAATATCCACATGTTGATCCCTAGACCAAGATATGTATCTCAGCTCAGAAGCGCCATAGACAATCCTTCTATCAAGTGTATTGTGCTCGATGGCCCAAGACAAGCCGGAAAGACGACGCTCCTTAAACACATCTACGATGACGACTCTGTGGAGATGAAAAAATATTATTATAGCTTTGATGATCAACTCAGCACAAAGCAGTTTAAAGACAGCCAAGAGTTTATCTCTTTTATGCAGATAAAATTTGGGATCGATTTTTCGAAACAGAATATCTTGTTTCTCAATGAGATTCAATACAGCAAAAATATCGGAACGATCATCCACGATCTCATCAATGAACATCAAATCAATACGAAAATTGTGGCCACATGAATCACGCAAGGAGAGTACAAGGATTTTCTGAAGTTGGATGCTGCAGACTTTACGGTCATCACTATCCATACGCTTAGTCTTGTTGAGTTTCTCGAATACAAGTGAATACATACAAAACATCTTGATCCGCTCAAACTCAGTAGTATCCTTTTCTCCGAGATAGAACCGCTCCTCAAAGAGTTTATCACGCGATGAGCATATCCGAGTGTCGTGGTTGCAAAAACTGCTGATGAAAAGAAAGAAGCACTCAAGCATCTCATGCAGTCGATCATCATGAAAGATGTGAGCTTCTGGTTCCGTAGAGAGGAGATCGCTTATTTCGAACAGATTTTAGCAATTATCAATGACCAACACTCACGCATCCACAACAAGCGAGCGATCAAAAACACCTATGAGTTCCCTGCCAAACTGATAGACAAATATACACAATTTCTTGAAGATCACTTTCTCATCACAACACTTTCGCATTTCTACACCGACAAAACAAGAGAGGTTTCACACAAAAAAAATTCTTATCTTCTCGACATGGGCATCAAAAATTATCTCAACAATACATTCTCACCGCTCCTCCACGATCCTTTTATCATGCGTGATATCGCACTACAAGAGATCTACAAAAGCATTCCTGCAGATCACCACATAGCAGCCTATCAGAAAATCAATGGATCGAAAATTGATTATGTCGTCTGTAGCGATAAGCATATCATCCCTGTAGTAGTAGGAGATAAAAATACAGAAAGCATACCCAAGGTTTTTGCAGGATTTTCTGAACACTATGGAGAAAAAATTGAAACACTCATAAAGACTACCGCCTCTTTTAGTAGCATGAACTATCTAGGCGAAAAACCAGTATATGTGATCCCCTACTTTCTCATAGGAAAATATCTCGCTGAAAATGCAAAATAATCATCCTACACACACAATTTTTCTATATCACAAAGAAAAAACTTGTAAAGTTTCTGCAGATGGCTATGATTAGCCTCCAAACAAAAAACACATTATGAACAAAGTATTCCAATGGGTGAGAAACATAGTCAGCTCTCTGCGTACACCTACGACAAGTATACGGTATCACAAAGTCACTAGTGATATATATGCGAGGGTAGATAGACTATACAACTCCTGGGAGGCTTTGTGTATCTATCACCGTCAAGATGAAGTACGAATTCTCTACAATCAGCTTGCTGACTATGGAGATGTGTTACTGCATACCGTATCTGACAACAATGAGGGACTAGAAGAAGAGTGTTGCTACTATTTTATCAATGAACTGATGCAGGTCTTTCATGACCCCTTCATCTGCTACAACGATGATTTTTCAGACTTTCATAATCTGACAACAATGAGGGACTAGAAGAAGAGTGTTGCTACTATTTTATCAATGAACTGATGCAGGTCTTTCATGACCCCTTCATCTGCTACAACGATGATTTTTCAGACTTTCATATGATATGTATAGAAGCACTACACGCTTTTGATCCCGCTATCATGTTGCCAGAAATAGAGTATCAACGCTATGGCAAAAGAGTCTCATCAAAAAGTATTTTTCACAAAAACATCACCGCTCATTAGGCAGTGATGTTTTAAATTATGTGAAAGCATTTGATTTCTGCACTGAAACGGATATAGATGAGGAGTAAGTAAAAAATTATTCCTTTTCTTTGTTTGTATGCAGCTGAGAAATATCGAGATCATCGCACCGAGAGGAACGCGAAGAGAAATTGATGGGTTGATAAAGACCTATGAGATTTCTCATGTTTGGAAAACTGACATCGATAGCAAAACAAAGAGTATAAGATTTGTGCTCGAAGCGGAACATGCCGATGAGATACTCGATACGCTTGATAAACGTTATAGTAGTAAAGAAAATTTTAAGGTGATAATCACCTCTATCCTTGCAACCATCCCGAGAGTTGAGGAAGAAGAAAAACCTGAAGAAAAAAAAGAGGAAGTGAAAAAGCCAACAATTCTTGGTAATCCGAAATTGGTTTCTATCTATCGCGAAGAGCTCCATGCTCGCGTGCTCTGACAGGCTGAACTTTCACCGAACAAGATGATCTTGTTTGCGCTTTCAGCTATCGTTGCTGCGATCGGTTTCATTTATAATAATATTCCTATCCTCATTGGATCAATGATGATCGCTCCATTTATCGGTCCGAACTTAGGTCTTGCGTTTGGTGCGACTATTGCAGACAGCGATCTGATCAAAAAAGGATTGAAAACTCTTGGTGTCGGATTCTTATTGGTCGTTGCCATGGGTGCAATCTGGGGAATCGGATTTTTCGATGGCATCCACACGATAGAGCCACTCTTCTTATCGTATGACCTTATTTTCTTGTCGTTCATCTCTGGAGGCGCAGCTATTATTTCACTCCTTGAAAACAACGACGTCTCTCTTGTTGGTGTAGCAGTTGCAGTTTCTATCTTGCCTCCTCTGACACTCTGCGGAATGCTTCTCGGTCATGGAGACTATGCGAATGCATTGCAAGCGCTTCTCGTATTTGTTGCAAATATTATTTGTCTGAACTTAGCCGGCATCATGACATTTCATATGGCTGGCATTCGTCCAGCAAAGCGATGGGAGGCAAAAAAAGCTGAGATACAAGCGAGAAAAGCGACAGTATTTTGGACTGTCATGCTCTTTCTTTTGATGGCTATCACGTTCTTTCTCACACAATAATCTTGGCTAAGGATATAATTTCACAGAAGCAGAAAACTTTTATTGTAATAGAATAACACAGAGATATAAGCCTAGAAGGTATCTCATCATTTCTCACAAAAACAAATATACTAATGAAACTACAATGGATACTTGCACTGCTCTTCACGCTCAGCGTGTTGGCCTGCAATAAAAAAGAATCAAACGATCTATTGCCTAACGGCGATCAGACAGCAACGGCGAATGATAATACATCACAGGCAAAAGTCGGACTTAGCGGCAATACTATAGAGTACCGCATTGCTACAGCTTATGAGAAAAACTACGTACACTGGTGTCAGCTTTGGGACTCACCATTGAGTAGTTATGAACGAGCTAACGCATGCGGTCCGACCTCCTATATGATCGCTGCGCATATGATTGCCGCCGCCCATGGCTATGGATTCATGCCGGTTTCCGGCACAAAGCTCAAAGCTATCGTCACTAAGATGGGCGGTGTCCCTATCTCTATGACACAAATCTCAAGTCACGTCACCAACTACGACTCGCCTCCGCTCAGCACTCTCTCTTATACAACGACCAACAGGAATGCATTCAAATCTTTTCTGGAGGCTCAGCTCGCCGAAGGCGAGCCACTAATCGTCCCTATTCGCATCTCAGGAAGCCTGAGAACCAACGACAGTCGTTATACGGATGAAAATTCGTTAACTAACTACGACTTGGATATCGTTGACAAAACTACTCGACCGAACTACATCAACACTTCGGGAGTGGGTCATTTTGTTGTTGTCATAGGGATCAAAAAATCTCTCTATACGTGCAACGACTATATTTACTATAAAGACCCTCTTGCACAGTCAGGTGCGACCAAAGTTTGTAGCTACGAGAGATTTCTCTCCTCTGCTGCCGCCAATGGCGCCTCTAATCTCTACTACGACGCCCTCGTCATCAAAAAACAATAACATACACGTGAGATACCTGATCCCTGCAGTTTTTCTGCGGGGATTTTATTTTGCTATCTCCTCTAACACCTTCTGATAAATACATACCATCGCCCGCGTATCTTGTTTACAGTACTCTAACAAGTTCTGGATATGTTTATTGCAAATGTCTGTTTCAAATTTTCACTGGACGATGCCGGCGAGCAGCTCTGCTGCGATAGCGCCGTGAGGCACGGCCATGCCGTCGTAGGAGATATCTGTGAGCACTGGTAGCACTTTCTTGATAGACGATGAACCGTTGAAGTGACGATGAAAATATAATTGTTCACTGAAGATTTCCATGAGGTCGAAAGTGTTTTCATTTATCTTTGCAAAGACCTCTGCGTATTGTGGATATCTTTGTGCCATCTCATCATTTCTGGTATTTTCAAATCATTTGAACCACACTACATAGGTTCCAGCTCCCTCATCAAGATCATCTATGAGCTGTTTCACGATCGTTTCATTGGTATCAGCACCTGCACCGATGATGGCTTCTTTATGTGAGATCGTTCCATCCTCGTCCATACGATGTACAGAATATTGGACGACCACCTGTTGCCATGGGCTTGTTCACTGCATGAGTGGCACAGGTCGACTAATGGTCTCATAGTCATAGAAGTACATAGGAAAATGAATGTTATCAAACTTTTGTTTGATCCCGTCTGCATCTATGACCTTCTCTCATTGCTGCCAGAGTGAAACATAGTTACTCGATTTGTTTTCTTCTCATTTCGCATTACGAAGCATTGCCCTTTCATCCTCCGTAAAATGGTCGATCAAAATTTTTCCTATCTCATAAAACTCTTTCGTCTTGTTTCTAATCTGTGGAATATTCCAGATGGTTCCCTTCTCCGGCTCTGTACCAAAATAGGTCAAGTGATCACTGCCGTCATACGGATAAACCTTGCAGAACTCCTCTCTCTCCAATGGAATATTTTCTGTCATAGAACCGATAATATTGAGCACAGCCTCATCACTTTTTAGTTCGTTCGTCACCTCTTCGCGCTGTAACAGTGCCTCAGGATCTATGTCTCATTCTCTCACATACTCTTTATTGAGATGTACCATAAATGCTCTACCCGAATATTTATCTTTCAATGCTTTCTTCAAAACAAAATGCTGAAAACTAACATCTGCCTCCATATCATCGAGCAGATTGTTTGCCTTCGTCTTTTTTCTCACACCATTTTTTGCTTTCACCTCTCGGAGGTCATACTTCCCTTCACTATTTCTGACGAGCAAGTCACACTTACAAAACAGATTATCATGGACAATTCCTGCCTGATAGACCACGTCAGGATTGGTCTTAAACGCGTCCAATGTATTGAGATGATATCACTGATATCGATCGGGATGCTTACGTTGCATAGACTCTACATTGACGATATTTTGTCACTGGAAAAGAGCTAATGCCCGCTCCTCCACAGCATTACCAATAGCCAACCCATCCATATCTCCATACATCTTGTCCAAAATTTTTGCATACACACCATTTTTATCGTGCACATGCCATCGAGCAAGATGTGGATTTGTTGTATATTCTACGAAAAGTGATTTTGTTAAGCGCATATTGTTATCTATGGATTACTATCTAAGAACATCATCTTATTTTTCTTTTTTTGAATATCAAACTTTTCCCTGGTTAGGCTTGACAAATAAGTTTTGAAGGCTACATTTTAGTTGGACCAAAACAAAAGATCATGAAAGACTCAGAACAAAATATACAACTTTTCACTATCTATCCTATCCTTCAGCAAAAACAGATAGGGTTAATGGAAGATTATAGATTCCTCGTTACTCATCTCGACACACCGAGAACCACACTCTTCTCTCTTATGCAACCCCATGAGGCGTTACTTTTGTATGCTAACAGTTTGAATAAAGTAATTGGAAGACAACTCATAGGTGGAGAAACTGAACCGTTTTTCAGTGATATCCCCCTCGGTAGTTACAATGTCATGCCTCTCGGATTGATCATAGAAGAGAGACCAGATGGACCTTTACAAAAGACACACAACTATGCTATACAGCAAAACAAAGAACAGGAATATTTCAAGATTGTAAGCATCATTGCTAAATGTGCACTCAAACTACAATACAAACAACTAAAAAAAGCAATATTCAGCAATGCAGAACTACAATTTGATACTGACGACGAACCTGTATGGTATATCAACCCACACATGTACGAGATAGACAATCTACGTTTCCTCAATCATAAATTTGTGTGTGAGCTGAGAAAAGATGAAAAAATAACCGCCTTTTTCAGAGAGATAAGAAATATATTTCTTACCGATGAGTTCACAACACGGTATTTCTTTGAAGAGGTTTTGAAAGTGGGAGAGTTTCTATCCCATGTGACTAGTTTACAAATAGTATATCAGGACAATTAACCTATAAAAAAGCCGGCGAATCGCCGGTTTCTTTTTTATATATCTGAATATTTATCTTTTTGAGGGTGAATTCTACTCTCATCATCTATCTGAAAGTGTTTTCTCACTTGATCATACAATATTTTATAACCTTCTTTTTGTTCATCGGTTTTTTTCAGAGGAAAATCCGTATCCGTGTTTCGCCACAGCTCCCTCAAAATTTTAATAACCGCGGTATCCCCAAAGTGATCTCCTAAATCATCATATATTTCCTCATACAATGTAATTATTTTTTGGAACATGGCTTCCCTTTGATCAGGATCTGCAACTGCGTTATAGATAGTGTGCGTCAGCTCTAATAGCATTCTACCATCCTCTGGCACACCCATACGTCTAATAAGTGATGTTCTTCTTATATCCTGTGGATTCTCTATAGTGTTATGTGAATCCATAGCAACCAGCCCACTTTTATACCGGTTAATAAATGTCACTAATTTTTCTTTTTGTTGTAAATCAGTAATAGTACGCATATGAGATATTCTTCTTTTTAATCACGAATCTTCTATATTCCACGACTCGATCTTCTGCATAATTTTATTACAAGTATCTCGATAATCTAAAAAGTCGTCATCATAATTTTCCACATCAAAATCATATATTACATTTTGCACTTGCTGCATCATAACTTCGTATATCAGAAAATCTATTTTTGTTTTTTCATGTGGCAGAATCTGAGAAACCCACTGATAAAATTTCTTATGATCAATACGCTGTTTAGTAAATAAAATTTCTTTCGTCGGAACATCTAAAGTATCTCCAAAGGCAAAACCAGCATTTACTGTTACTAACTCTTTATAGTACTCCACTCATATCTGTTCCATTCCCTTCTTATAAGTGTTCCGTCTAGCTCTTAATTCTTCTATTTTTTGTGCATTTTTTTCCTCTGTTTCCAAAAACACCTTTTCTACTTCCTCCTTTGTTTCTTGAGAAAGGGCTTGTCGTTTTTCATTTTCTAAGTTATGTAGTTCCTCATCTACCTCATAATATTCTTCAAAAGTGCTCTCCTTATTAAAATCCATCTTTCCATATTGTAATACAAATAAACTACTCCTCTATCTCATCCTTCAACTTCCCAAGCAACTGTAAGGCCTGCAATGGTGTCACATTGTTTGGGTCTGTTCCGTCGAGGATTCTTTTTAGTTTGTCGTATTTTGCTTTGGTCTCGAGGGCTTCGAAGTCGACTCATCAGAAGAGTCATTCGACTTTGAGGTCTTTTTCTTTTTTCTTGGTCTCCTCGAGGTGAGAGAGATATTTTTTTGCTTGCTCTGTGATGATATTTGGTATGCCTGCGATTTGAGCAACATCGATACCGTAGCTTTTGCTTGCACCACCTGGGACAATTTTTTTCATGAAAACAACTTCTTTATCTGTTTCATAGACGCTTACAGAATAGTTTTTGATACCTGGAAGCTGTCATTCGAGAGAGATAAGTTCGTGGTAGTGTGTGGCGAAAAGTGTTTTCGCGCCTATTTTTTCTGCGATGTATTGGACGATCGCTTGAGCAAGTGCAAGACCATCGTAGGTAGAAGTCCCGCGTCCAAGTTCATCAAGTATAATAAAAGATTTTGATGTGGCATTGTGTAAGATATTTGCCATTTCGATCATCTCTGTCATGAACGTTGATTGGTTTTTTGCGATGACATCACCACTTCCGACACGTGCAAAGAGGCCATCGACAACAGGCACGCTCGCTTTTTGTGCAGGCACGTAGAGACCACACTGTGCGAGAAGGATGATGAGCGCATTTTGCCTCAAGTAGGTTGATTTACCACCCATATTTGGACCGGTAATAATGTCTAGCGTGCTTCCAGAACCACCAATCTCGAGATCATTTGCGATGAACTGCTGATCGACTGGGAGAAACTCTTCGATGACTGGGTGACGTCATGCTTTGATCTCAAGCACTCATTTAGAAAGCACTTTCGGCTGTGTTCGTTTATGCTCAAAAGTAAAGAGCGCATGGGTAGTGAAAATATCGAGCCGCGCGATCTTATCAGAAAGCTCGGTGAGTGCTTTCACTGCTTCTACTACTTTTTCTTTTGCTGCAAGAAGCGCCTCCTGTTCTTTTGCTTTGAGTTCAAACTGTGCAGCGAGGATCCTATTTTGCAGTTCTTCCAGATGAGGCGTGATGTAACGCTGGCCTGTTTTGAGCGTTTGACGACGGATAAAATCGAACTTTGGATTACCTTTTTGTTGTTTCGCTTCAAATGCTACAACATCTCTAGGCGTTACCTCAAGAAAATATCCTTGGTTGCCGATATATTTTACTTTGATATTGATCTTTGAGTATTGAGAGACCTCTTGTTGATATGCAATAAGCAGCTCATCACTACGATATGCTACTTTTCTGAGCCCATCAATCTCTGCGTCAAAGCCATCTTTGATATAGTCCATATCATCATTGAGACCTTCATCTTTGAGAAGTCTTTTCAAATAATCATATAACTCTTCACACTGCTCGAGCACGTTCTTTTCTATACCCAATGCTTCAATTCCTTCATAAGCTTTATTCTTTTCTTCAAAAAGAAGTGACAATGCATATCTAAGTTTTGCTAGCGTGCTCGGTGTATGTTTCTTGTAGATAATAGTAGAAACGATCTTCGGAATATCGAGCATATGTCCAAATGTTTGTGCGATAGCTGATGCATCGTCACGATGATTTGTATAATGTTCTATTTGTTGCTGACGCCACTGGATCGTAGCGAGGTTTTTCGTTGGACGAATAAGTACTTCACGAAGTAGTCTCGCACCAAGTGCTGTTTTTGTTTGATCCAAAACGCCAAGTAACGAGTACTTCTTCGCTCATTCGTAGTGCGATGCAAAGATTTCCAGATTTTTGATAGTGACATTGTCTAGCAGTACTGCGTCGGTTGAGTTGTCGTATGAGACAGAGATAATATTGTGAATGCTTCCCTTCTGCACGGAACGCAAATAGTGCATCAGTAGTGAAAATGCAAGTTTTCTTCCGTCTTCTAGCGCTTTTCCAAATGAGTGCAATGATTGTACTCCAAAAATATTTTGGAGCATTGTATCAGCGGCAGGAGGTTGATCATAGGTAGAGATAAGACAGTTAGAAAAATTGTGCATATACTGCTCTACCTCCTGTTTCTGTGGAAAATCTATGTCGATGACAATCTCGGATGGAGATAATACGAGGAGAAATTTTAGCAGCAAATCAATATCGTCAAAGCTTTGTGTCCAATATTGTCATACTGAGAAATCACCCCAGGCTAGCTGATAGTTCTGCACATCTCAGCCTGAGTAAGCCAACGCAGCGATATAGGTATACTGTTTCTGTGACTCCTGAATATACGTCCCTGGGGTGATTACTGAAGTGACCTCGCGTTGGACGATCTGTCCCGCCTTCGGCTCACTAGTCTGCTCTGCCACAGCGACCTTATATCCGTGAGAAACTAATTTTGCAATGTATTTCTCAGCACTATGATATGGCACTCATGCCATTGGTATCGGATTGTCGCTGTTTCTGTCACGCGAGGTCAGCGTCAAATCCAGCAGCTTCGAACAAATCTTTGCATCCTCATAAAAGGTCTCATAGAAATCTCCCATACGAAAAAAAAGGATGCAATCTTTATGTTGCAGTTTTATGTCCATATACTGCTTTTGCGCTGGCGTCAGCTTCTCTGTATTCATGAAAACAAGTGTAATGAATCCGCTTCTAACAGCAACATTAAAAAAAAGCCCTTTGAAACAAAGGGCTCTCAATATAACATACTTTTCTTACTAAGATGTACAACTTATCACGCATACATCTCTTCTCGTTCCTTCACGACAGGACAGTTTGGACCAGGCTCATAGCTATCGATAATACAGCCATCTGCATGTTCGCCATGTTCATCTCCGTTATCAGTGATATATGGTCGTCCACAGATGATTCCACCTCTGCTGTTGAGATGCATATGAGGACTTTCTATAAGCTTCACTTCTGCTTTCGGGTCTTTCCATATCGCACCGATATCGCCACCGTAGTATTTCCATTCTTCTATACTCTTGATAGCGTCTTCCTCCGTCTCCTTATCGACAACATACAATGCTGTATTTCTTAAACCAATAAGAATACGACGACATGCCATCTCAAAATCAAAGCTACCAGGGTCTTCGATCTTTTCTTTGGAGTAGAAGTTTAATGGAATTTTCGTCTCATCTTGCGCTGTCACTACTACGGGATAGCAGTAGTTTCTTCCTAATATCGCAGGACTTGCTTCAACAAATCTCTCTACGATAGGAATGACAAATAGTTTCTTTACTCTCCTGGTATTTATCAGGTAACGTCCCTTTAAATTATTGTCATATAAGGCAATAACTGGACTATTTGTAGCGTTCTGCAATCTGATAAATGGACAAGAGAAAGGTTCTTTCACCACAAGCACAGCTCCTAAGAACTCTCTTTGTTGTAGTTTATCGTATATGTTGACTCCCCATCTCCCAAAAGAATAGACCTCTTTTGACTCACCGATGAGGTATTCGCCTTTTTTATCTCCTGCCTGGATCGGCGTATAGCCAGGTGGAATAATGTTTTTTTGCATATACTTACTATAATTTTATTTTGTGATTTTTTATAATGTTAATGAACATTTTGAATGATATCAAAACAGTGACTAAAGTCAAGTTTGCACGTTTTTTCCACAAAATCGTCAAAAGTTTGTTAATAAGTGTTGATTTTAGCTGTTTTTGATAATTGTGTGACACATATTTTATATACTTTTTAATTTTTTGTAAATAACACATGGTTATCATTTTTCCAAAACACAAATAGTTTTTTTCAGTTCGGGTTGATTTTCTTTTTTATACAATTAAGACAGGAGCCGAACAAACACAACATCTAGTAGTTGAAAACATGTTGAAAACCTAGATATAGTGTTTATGCGCTTTTTACCTCATAATGTCACACCCACCACATGCCACTTATCGGAAAAAAGAAAGTAACAGATGGTATTAAGCTATCTGACAACCTCAATGTATTTGCTGATCTATATGTAAAGCAAAAACAAGCGATCCGATTTCCTGAGGAAATCAATATCGGACTCGACCTTGTTGACTATAAAGGGATGGCTGATGAAGAAAGAAAACTCTTTCACGACCTCGTAGGATACTTCGTTACATCAGAACTTCTTGTACAAAATGTACTTGGTGAATCATTCTATCCGTACATTATGGATCCAAGAGCGAAGATGGCGATGACCGTACAAATGTTTATGGAAGACATCCACTCTGACTTCTTCGAGATGATTCTCAATACGTTCAGTATGAACCGCGATGAGATGTACAACAAATCATCTACACATCCTATCATGAAGAAAAAACAGGAGATGGTAGCTGAAGCAGCAAATGCTATTAGTGTTTCTACCGGTGGCGTAGACCCTGATACTATCAAAGGGAAAAAAGCGATCCTCAATGCTATTCTTATAAACAATATTATTCAAGAAGGTATTTTCTTTTACTCTGCATTTGCAATGTACTTTGCTATCAGAGAGACAGGAAGAATGAAAAATGTATGTAATGGTATGGACCTCGTTCTCATCGACGAAAGTTTCCACCTTAAGATGGGAATGGAGATGATCCTTACTATGATCGAAGAGACTCCTGAACTTGTGCAGGATGAAGAGTTTGTACAGCATATCAGAGATACCATCGTTGCAGGAGCGGAACTTGAACTTGAGTTCCTCCAAAGTCTTCTTGGGTCACGCATGACATTTGGCATCAACTACAACGAAATGGCTGACTACCTCAAGTACGTTGTGGACAGAAGACTCGAAGAGCTTGGATTTGGTCCTCACTATCTCGTAGGAGAAAATCCTCTCAAATTCCTTCAAAAACAAGACTTCAAAACTCTTCAAAATTTCTTCGAAATTACCCCAAACCAATATACTAATTTCTAACAAAAAACTGCAGTCCGTCACACACAAACCATCGTGTGCTTTTAATTTTGTGAATGTATAGTATCCATGGCAAAAGTAGTTATCCACCGTAATGGTCAAACAGAGCCCTTCAAGACAGAGAAGGTTATTGACGCAATTAAAGACGTACTCGTTGATATTAAATTGGACGATCCGTTTGTTGCAATGTTTAAGATTATCAAAAATTTTGAAACAAAACTTCCCGATGAGGTGAAAACAGAAGAGATTGATAGTCTTATCCTCAAAGCAATTGAACCGCTTATCCCTGAAGATACTATCTACGATCAGATAGCGACTAGGCAGTTGGTAAAACTGATCTCTGAGGATATCAACAAGAAGTTTTCAAGCTTCAGCGAGTATATCAACTACGGAGTGGAGAACAATATTCTCGACAAGAGAATGAAAGAGTTTGACCTTGGGACTATTGAACTCAACATCAATTACGACAACGACAAATATCTCAACTATTTTGGTACTGCTACCCTACAGCACAGATATCTTGTGAAAGATAAAGACAAAACCATCCTCGAAAAACCACAATGGATGTGGATGCGTATAGCTATGGGCTTGAGTCTGTTGGAGCCGAACAAAGAAGACTTCGCTATCAAAGTATACAACAGACTTGCTACACTCAAATATCTTCATTCAACACCAACGCTCTTCAATTCGGGTACTAACTACCCGCAGCTTATCAGCTGTTTCATTGGTGTTGTAGGAGACAGCCTCGACAGCATCATGGAAAAGGCCACAGAAACATCAAACTACGTGAAATTTGCTGGAGGAACTGGAATGTCTGTTACAAAACTCAGAGCATCAGGTTCAAACATCTCCTCTATCAACTCTTCTTCATGTGGACCTATTCCATTTATCAAGATCTTTGACACTGTCGTCTCATCTGTAGCCATCGGTGGAAAAAGAGCATCAAACATGGTAGTCTATATTGAGCCTTGGCACTACAATATTGAAGAGTACTTAGATCTCAAAGAGACAAATGGTAATGAAGCACTCAGAGCAAGAAAGCTCAACACTGCGCTTTGGATACCTGATGAGTTCATGGAAAGAGTACTCAGAAATGAAGACTGGTATATGTTCGATCCGAAAGAGTGTCCTGAACTTACAGAGACATGGGGACCAGAATTTTCAAAGCACTACAAGAGATATGCTGAGATGGCAGAGAAAGGAGAACTCAAGCTTTGGAAGAAGATGAAAGCACAAGAACTCTACAGAGAGATGCTCATCCGTGCAGCGAAAAATGGAAACTACTGGTTCAACTTCAAAGACAGACACAACGAGAAGAGCCAGGCACCAAGCTACGCGCCTATTCACTCGACCAACATGTGTACAGAGATCAGTATTCCAAATCGTGAAGACAGTACAGCAACATGTACGCTTGCATCACTCAACCTGAGTAGATTCATCATGAAAGATAAACTGGAAAACGTTGACGATATGACACTCGAACAGAAACTCGAATGCATCAACTGGAAGGATCTTGTCGACACAGCGAAGATTGCTATCCAAGCTCTCGACAATGTGATAGAACTCAACCACTACGTCGCAGATACAGCAAAGAAAAGTTCATTTGATCTCAGACCTTTAGGGCTTGGTGTGATGGGTCTAGGAGAACTCCTCCTCTATCTGAACATCCCTTATGAGCATACAGATGCACTGACTCTTTCTGAAAAACTAGCTGAGACTATCTACAACGCAGCACTGGAAAAATCAGAAGAGCTCGCTGCTGAAAGAGGAACATTCCAAGACTATGACGCAGAAAGATACTCATATAAGCCAAGAAGAAACATCCTTCTTCTCGCTATCGCACCTACTGCGAGTATTTCAAATATTGCAGGAACATCGAGTGGTATCGAAACATTCTTCTCAAATGTCTACGCGAGAGAGACTATCTCAGGAAAGTTTACTATCGTCGTACAACATCTGATAGAAAAATTGAAACAGAAGGGAATGTGGAATGATGAAATAAGACAAAAGATTATGAATGCTCAAGGATCTGTGCAGCATATCAACGACCTCGAAGATGTCTTTGACAGACAGGTCTTTAAGACAGTGTATGAGTGTTCACCAGCTTCACAGGTAGATGTTGCTGCTGTATGGCAGAAGTATGTTGATCAGGCTATTTCAAGAAATCTCTACGTGAAAGAAAATGAGAGAAATAATCTCTTTGATATCTACATGTACGCATGGAAGCAGTGATTGAAGTCTACATACTACTGTTTCATCGAGAAAAACATCCAAGGTGAGAAATACACAGAAAGCGTTAACAAGCGTGGTGTACGTTCAGGATTTGGATCAGTCGGTATGAGAATGGACGCTGCGAAACAAAGTGACGAAAGCAACGCAGAAACTGCTACTGCAAAAAGAGGCTTTAGCGCTACTATGGCAGCAGTATGAGCAGATAGCTCAGTTGCTGACGCTAACAGCAACACAAGCAACAATGCGAACCTAGAAAATATAGACTTTAAAAATGTGACTGATGAACAGAAAGCGGCAATTGAAAATAAAATCAGAAATGAGAAAGGAGACGAATATCTAGAGAAACTCAAAGCAGGCACACTTTATGAAGACTCTTGTCCTGTTGACCCATTTGAAAAGGTCATGTGTACAGGATGTCAGTAATAAGGCAACCCCACTGCTATCAGCCCCACCTTTATGACACCAACGCACTGATATAAGAAAAGCCTGCCACGTTGGCAGGCTTTTTATAATAGATGAATGATAACTACTGTTTAAAGATATTGAGGGTAAGAGAGATATCTTCAGCTCCTGGAGGGAGATTGGTAAAGATTTCAGGATTTGCTTTGATAACGAGTGCACCGTCATCAAGAAGTCCGTCACCAGCTCTCTTATCAAACCAACTCTCTACGATAGATCTTCTTCCTTCTACGAGCTCCTTTAGATTGCCACCAAGGATAACTCCGTGGATAAGGAGTCTACCTCCATTGATCCAAGGCTTGTTGAGGTCGTTGTTGAAAGCTGCTTGATATCCATCACCTTCTGCTTTCACATTTTGCAGACCAATAAAGATACCTTTCACTGTCTGATTTTGGTTATTCTCCTGGGCATTACCGATAGCTGAAAAGGTAAGATCTCCATCTCTGACGATAAACATTCCGTTAGGATTTTTCGTAAGATCACCCTTTACGGTAAGGTTACCATTGATAACGATCAGTGTAAACGCTCCTTTAGAGAATGTTGCATTTTCAAGGACTGTGATAGTTCCTCTCTTGCCATCTGGTGTCTTTGCATCTATTACAAAGATGTTCTTTCCTGGCACTTTCGAAACACCTGCCTTAGTTACTGTGGTATTATTATCTAGTTTATCATCAATTGTATCCACCTTCACTGCAAGCGTTACATACTTGTTAACCATCTGCGCAATAAGGTTTGTATCTGCGTTACTAAGAGCAAACGAATCAAGCACCTTGATAAGCTCATTTACCTGAAGTACTTTCGTATTATCTTGTCTCTTATAGTCATCAAGATCTTTTGTCGAAGATGATGTACCTGTAGGAGTTCTTGAAACAGCATACTGCTTTGTTACACCAAAGTTCATCTGACATATTCTGTCACCAAGTGTAAGAGCGTTGCCGTTACAGAGTCTACCATTGATCACTCTCATCTCAAGTCTGTACTCTCCAAGTCCAAGATAGTAAGATCCAGTAATCTGTACTGCTCCAAGTCCTCCTGGGTTTGGTAGATCGTACTTGATCTTTGCTGATGAGAAGGCTGTATTGATAAGCGGAAGATTTGGATTGCTATAACATTTCTGCACCCATGTCTTGCTTGCTCCATTTGGACCATTGAGCGAGAATTCACAATCAAGCGAATCGATATTGATTCTTACGTCGCCAGTATTGCTTGTACATGCAGATGTCGCTTGTCCGTAACCAGCACCACCTGGGCGGTAGTAACCGTACTCCATATCCCATCGGTATGGCATATATTCACCAACATTGATAGAAGGCGGATCGATATACGAACATTGTACACCTACTGTAATACCCGAAGGTCTGTCTCCAAACGTACAGTCAGGGCGACATACCTTTCCTGCAGGAACACCTGCTGGTTTGATACCGAGCAATGGATTTCCTGGATCACACTGTTCACCTCTATCTGGCTGAAAGATACCATCACCACAATATGGACGATGTCCTCCCCCACCAGGTCTGATGGCAACTGGTTTTTCACATGCAGGATTTGGTCTTCTTGCTACGACACAAACCGCCTTTGTATTAGTAGGATTACTATAGGTACATGTTGCTTTAAATGGCGTACTGTTAATAGTTGTACCTGTAAATACCTGTCCATTACCACACTGCAATACTGCATCAACAGGATAAGCACCCCATGTTGTTCTACACTCGTACTCAACACTTACTTGTGATGCACTCGTGATCAAATTAGTAACATCTGGATTGCCACTGAGACCCTGACATTCTGGACTTTGTCCTGGAGGGCCTGTATCTGGTCCAATAGTTACCTGGTCTTCATCGTCTTCTACTCTATGATTTCTTCCTCTATTACATGGATTACTATCTCTATCTTTCACGCCTGTTCCAGAAACACCGTTATAGGTACACACCTCTGTGTAGTTTATCTCATTGACTGTACTCTTGTAGGTTGCTGTAAATGTGATAGTTATAGAATCGCCTGGTTTGAGTGCTGGTAGCCCACTGAAAATAATTTCTTTCGTTCCACTAAGCGTCGTCACAATACCACCAGGTCCTCCAGTTGTATTGACGTAGTCAACTCCCGCAGGGAGATAGTCACGAACCGTATAGCCGGTTATTGGAGATGTAGCATCAGCTTCATTTGTCACTACGATAGTATAGGTTACTGTGTCACCGTATTTTACAATGGTTTTATCAACTGTTTTCTTGATGTTTACGTCGAAGAATGGCGTACCACCAAAGCCAGTAGTCGTTGTTGTTGCTTCGCCACAGTTATTGTTGTTATAGTAGTTATCTCCTTCTATACATACCTTATTTACATAGATGTGGCCACTTGCTACTGGACCCAGCACCGTTGCCTTGATAGAAACAAGACCGCTGTATCCTGCTGGCATATTTGTAAAGCCTGTCCATGTCAGCTTTTGTCCTGCACTTGGTGTTCCTGTTACTGTTGGTTGCCCAATATTTACACCTGAGTGAATCACTACAGAATTTGGAAGATACTGCAGACCTGCAGGAAGGTTATCAAAGAGCGACCAATTTGGCGCTGTTAACGGTCCAAGATTTCCATATCTGATCGTATATGTCACTACATCACCTGATGCAACGACAGGCTTATCGATCACCTTATTAGACCAAAGATCATAACACAAGATCAGAAACGTTGCATCGTCCTCTGCTGGACCTGCATTGGTCGCATCTACCACACCCTTGTTGAGGATGGTATGATTCTGACAAAGTGGCACGTTATTATTGATCTTTACATAGATCTTGATGAGACCTTGCTGATTTGGAGCGAGATTTCCTACATTCCATGTGAGCGTCTGACCATTGATACTCGATGGAGATGGAAGAGAGTTCGCAAAAGTCACATCTGACGGCAATGTGTCCGTCACGAATGTACCTGTTGCAGTTCCACTTCCTGAGTTACCATAGGTGATAGTATAGACGGCATACCCATTTGGCATGTAACCACCTGTGCTTGCTACCACATCCTTCTGAAGCCAAAGCTGAGGGTTTTGTGGACACTGTATCGGAGAGGTTACCATAGCATCGTTATTGAAAGTGAACTGATATGGTTCGTTTGATGCTGCTATCTGTACCTGATTTTTCACTGTCGAACAATTTGGCACAGAGGTTTTAATCTGTGCATCAAATTTGATATACTGGATGCTGTTTGCTGGCATATTACCAAGATTCCATGTGATAGTCGTCGTACCATTTCCATTGAGGATAACTGATGATGGAGTTGGTGTTGATGACGATGGAATAAATGTCAGTCCTGTTCCAAGTGTATCAGTCACGACGACATTGTTCGCAAGTCCTGAACCTATGTTACGAGAAGTAAGCGTATAGGTCACATTTTGTCCTTGGATCTTTGAGCCAGTAACAGATTTTTGTACTGTTACATCCGGCGGCAATGGCACTGGCACATTTTGACATGTCGCTGAACACGAGTTTCCTTGTGTACCATTTGCTAGTCCATTGTCACACTGTTCACCGTATGCGGTTGCGAGGATACCATCACCACACCAGCGGATCTGATATCTCTGACACTCTACCACACCCTTATTGTCCGATGTTGTTCCTTCATTGTTGTCTGAGTCGAAAAACGTGAGCATCCTTGTTTCAGCATCATAGTTGGAACCTAGAGCTGGGGTTGTCGGATGAGATCCAGGATTTCTATAGTTTGGTTTGTAAAAACTGAAGTTACCGTAGCTATTGGAAACTGTTGACGTATACGGCGAATAGAACGACCAGTTAAAATTGAAATATGCAGGAGAACCAACCTCCTCTGCTGTCGTAAGATGTCTTACTGTTTGATATGGATTAATTTTCCAGTTATGTGAGGCCAACTTATTCCTGTTGAAAATAAGCACTCCTGAGTCCTTTCCAGGATAGTTCGACGAATTGTATACAATATGATTACCATAGTTGAAGATTTTGTATCTCCATAGGTAAAGCGGCACATTTGAACTATTGTAGAAATAGTCGAGCAATATACCGTAATTATTCACATATACTGTACTATAGTTCGTCTCGTCACATGACATTTGCTGTACGGTAGAACTACCGAGGCTACTCACTGAGCTAGCTGACCAGTTATTGAGTGCACTATTTGCAGCAAACGACTGTCCGGCAAAGAGAGCCGCAGTCGTTATCACCGAGAAAATAATCTGTTTCAATTTCATGTGTCCTACAATTACATAAATATAAATTCCTATCTTGCTCATTCAGAGTATGGGAGAAGAGCCCCTGAAACACCTGCTCCTGTCACACTTATACTATCAGAACTTACAATGTTTTCCTTTTCACTTCACGTACTATACCCATTTTCACCATATTTGTCAATAGCATATAACAAAAGGGCAATTCCCACCAATAATGCTATCACTACAAGTAACTTTTTCATCCTCTACCGTATTTATAGAATAAATTATCTTCCACCTTCACCATTTCCATTGTCACCACCATCTCCAGTACCATTGGTACCACCGTCGATGACTACATCTCCTTCTTCTCCTCCAGTTTCAATAATTGTACCACCGTCTCCTTCTGGTTCCTCAGGTGGCTCAACTGGTGGCTGCGTTGGAGGCGTCGGCGCCTTTGGCTTTCTACCAACAAGCGCTCCAGCTCACACATTGATACTATTTGCCGTCTGGTAGTTTTCTGTGTATTCCATACCAACATAGATATCACCAGGCGTCTTTTCTACTGTCGTTGTCGTTTCAGAGTATTTCATACTAAGCTGACCAAAGCTGATCATGAATCCCTCGTTTGCACATGGCGCAAAGAGCATCTTCACAAACTCACTTGGAAGAGTCAATGTTACACCATCCGCCGTCTCCAATGTTTGATTTTTTACGAGATCCATAAGCTGATCTGTATTGAGTGGTTGTACATCAGCTTTTTTGTCTTTCATGAACTTATTTACCTTGTCGAGAAGAAGTGAGAACTCTCTCGTTGTCTTAAATGACTCCTGTAGCTTCGCTTTTGCATCCAGTTCAGTAGCAGCTTCTCTGTATTCCTGTCCCTTGATGATCTCAAGATCCCCAGAAATAAATCCTGTCGTAGGAGTAAGTCCTCTTCTATAGTACGACACGAGAGCAATAGCCTGTGGAACAGTCTCCGTCTCGTATTTTTCAGTCTTGCCATCGATTTTCTTTGCTTTTTCATAGAGACTCGCAAATGAATTTTCTGTAATAGCGATACCGCTATTTTTAAATGCATCCACGTGTCCTTGTCTCTTAGCAAGCATCTGACCAATGCTATTCACTCCTCCAATAGTTTTTCCTTCTGCAATCGCATTTACTTTTGCTGAAGTAGATCCTGTCTCTAAGAGCACATTAGTGATATATCTCTTGTTTTGCTCCTTTGCCCATAGTGTGTCAAAGTGAGCATCAAAAATCTTAAGGTACGTATTGAGTGTGTCTATCGTCTGTTTCAATCTTGCGTCATCAGTTCCTCTTGTTGCTTCTGCAAACTCTCCAAAAGCCTTGTTATATTTCTCCTTAGTCGCAACAGGCGTCTTGTTTGGATCAGTCATATTTATAAATATCTGCCTATTGTCTCTGATCATTGAGTCAATCAGCGCGACGTCCTGTGCATCAAGCCCAATATCGACACTCATAAATTCTTGCTGAGACTTAAGAATATTCATAGGTCTCTCCACAAGATATGGCACCTTACTTGGATCACCATTGAGAGGAGAGTTTATAGCTCTTTTCCCCTTGGTCATATCTTTTTCACTGTCATATCCTATATATATCTTCTGTTTTTCACCTTGCGCACCAATCAGCGTTCCCATAAGTATATTTGATCACTTAGAAATAGTGATAGCGTTGTCTGTGACCTTCACGAGCGACTTATCATTCACGAACACATCAAACTGGTCATAGATAGGATTGGCTGCTCTTCCTTTCTGTCTGATCGTAATCAGCCCATCGATTTCAGCAACCTCTGCCTTGTCACCAAGCCAGTATGCAATCTTCTCTGCATATGACATATTTGCGACATCTGCATTATCAAATTTTTCAAATCCTGCAAATGATGAAAGACGCTGTTCTTTCGCCTGTTTATCAAATTTATCTGTACGAATAGTTGCTTTCTTATAGATCTTCATACCAACAAATGCATTAATCACTGGGATGGTTGCGAGCGTACCAACTCCTGCATTCACAGAAAAGTCTACTTTACCTCTCGACTCTCTCAGTGCTTCATTTTTCCATGCACTTGCAAAGGTCGAAGCAATATCCTCCCATGTAAATCATTGCTTCATACCATCAAGTATATGGCGAGCCATAGCAAGAAGCGATGCATCATCAGCTCTTGAGAATAACTGTTTTAATTGTGTAGCCACCTGCTCTGCAGTTGCTCCTGGTTTAATATTTTTTAGCTGTGCTTGTAGCTGTTTACTGATATTTTCTGACTGAGCATCAATACCAGCCGTCAAGTCATTTCCAAGCTCGATACCAACCCCTGCATATCCTACTGTTGCCTCAGCATATGCTCCAGTATTCCAAAGTCTCTTTGCCTCAAGGTTTTTCTTGAGTGCTCCCATGTTGAGAGACTGACTAATACCAACGCGCGCAAACGGAATAAGCACATTTGCTGCACCTGCATTTCCTGTAAGCGTTGTCGTATTTGAAAGCTGAAGATCCTTACCAAAGTTTACGGCAAAACCTGGCGCTCATTTATCAGATACTCATACACCTACGGTCATACGATCAATGAGTGGAGAGATATTGTTAATAGTCATCCCTGTACCAATACCAGCACCTCTCATATCCACGTTATTGTTTGGATCCTGTACGTCCATCATCCCTGCTGCGATCGTCCATGTGATCTGCGAGCGAAGAGCTCTTTGTGCATCTTGTGTCTGCTGAGGATCTAGGCCAAGTGCTGCTATCGCATCAGCTGTTTTTTGATCTATCGCACTTGCATACTTCGCTTCGATCTGCTTCTGTCTATCTGCAACATCAATAGCTGCATTCTTTGTCGTGAGAAAATCTCTCAGACTAACAACCGTCATATATGGCAATGCTTGCATGATAAGATTTCTAATATGTTGTGCCTGTCCTGGGTTCGAAAGAGCCTCATTGAGTCCTTGCATATTTTGCCAATTAAGCAATCCTGCGCTACCAGAAAGCGTTGCTAGCTTGTCATGAAGCGCTTTTGCAAAGGCATCCTGCCCCATCATTTTCGCAGTAGTCTGAAACATGGCAAGAAGCTCCTTTTCCGTAAAGATCGTCTCTTTTTCATTGTACTCGGTCTTATTCTGCGCTCTCTTATCAAGTCTATCCTGTTTCTTTTCCAGTCTGTTTATCTTCTTCGCATCATCCCAAAGATTATCTCTTTGCAAAGCTCACTTCATCTGTCTAGCCCAATTGAGCGCTTGTTTCTTCTCCTCTTTCGTCGGGTATTTACCAAACATCGTTTCTGCATAATAAGCAGCGAGGCCTCTCGTGAAATTTATACCCTGAAGTGCTCATTTATCGAGAAATCATAGAAGAAGATTTTTGTTCTGCGTACCGATATCTGGAATACGACTGATAGCATTCATCAAATCTTTTTGCTCTTGATCAGCAACATCTTGCTTATTACGAAGTTTCTCATAACGTTTATCGTTTTTCACTTCTGTCCCAACAAATCTATCGTTATTGAGATCGGCGATATATGCGGAAAGTTCTTGCTGAGTCTCTACAACAACGACCTTTTGCGCCTGCTTCTTTTGTTGCTCAACCTCGTTAATCTCGTTGTTCAGCGTCTCCTTTTGATCTGCCGGCAAGCGCACATCATCAAGCTGCTTATCAAGGTTCTTTCCTTGTGCTAGAATCTTATCAATCTGCTTCGAAGTATCCTCCATAGGGTTCTTCAAGAGATCTTGATTGTTCTGTGCCAAAGGCGAATTAAGTCCTCACATGTCTATTCAAGATAAGAGTTATAAAATCTTACCTACTATTATAGAGAGCATTTTTTATTTCGACAATCCTAGGACCCCTCCTCTCCAATACAAAGAGATTTCACAAACACAATAAAAAAATACATCACTATTTATAGTGACATATTTATAATTTATTATATCTTATTATTTCCCTCACAAGACTACTCTTACTGTCGAAATTAACACCTGTAGATCCATAGCAAGCGACCAATGCTGGATATAATAGAGCTCCAACTGCGCCTCTTGTTCAAATGGCAAGTTGTCGCGTCAAAACACCTGTGCATATCCCGTCAAACCCGGCTTTGCAGCTAGGAGTCTTTTCATCCACGGCTCATACTTTTCAACCTCTGCGGGAAGATGTGGCCTTGGTCACACCATCGACATAGTGCCTAAAAACACATTGACCAATTGCGGAAGTTCATCGATAGATGTTTTACGAAGTATTCTTCCTACGCGAGTCACGCGTGGGTCATCGGCAATCTTCGGTAAAATATCATCTCTTGAGTTTTTTGTCTGAATAAGCTTCTCGTACATCTTCTGCGCCTTTTTTCCCCCATAATTTTCACCAGTACTCATATGTGTATACATGCTGCGAAACTTCAGAAATCGGAACAGCTGTCCCTTTCTACCTACTCTCTTTTGCAGGTAAAAGACTGGTCACTTGGAGTCAATCTTGATAAGCATTGCTGTCAGAAGGAAGATTGGTGAAAGTACGATCAATGCGAGGAGAGAACAAACCAGATCGCATAGTCTCTTAAAGACCTTCATCCAACCATCTAAAGGCGAGCTACGATATGCTCGTCACACCACTGGCCCAACACGCTCAGGCATAGCAATCAGATCCTCCAAGAAATAACTCTCTGGGATATGGTAAAATATCTTCCCATGACTACGTGCATGATCAGCAATCATCTGCAAAGTATTGGTACCATATGAACCAACCGCCATCGCAATATCTATCCCCTCTCGGCTACGTGTCGAGTCATACTCTTCATACGCTACTGGGATGATCTCATAGATAGGATAGCCTATCACATCTTCCGAGAACTTTGTATAGTGCTTCTGTGTTTTATAGATAACCAATATCCTATAAGGCTGTCTTCTTTCTAGTCGGCCATTGAGATTGTTCCAAAAAATATCAAAAATACTCAACACAACCAAACCACATCCGGCTGACCAAAGGATCAAAAATCTTGATATACCATCACCAAAGAGAAATCCATTTCCAAAAAGAGCCAAAAAGGTCATCGTTACTAACCGCCAGACCCATGCAAGCAAGAACTTCTTATAGTAACCATGCAATGGCCTAAAGAGCTCATAGACCCCAAGAAAAAAAGCTGCTATAAGAAAAATAATGATAGCTGCTAGTGAAAACCACATAGTTTCTTGCGTGTTGAATGCTGGGATTCTCAGCTGCAACCATGGTATCAGATCAGTATACTGACGCACCGTATAACCGATATAAAATACTGCTACGAGCAGTATAAAATGAAATAAAGGCCTCGCAAGGCGAAGCAACGTCTTATAGATTGAGGCAGTACCCTTCTCCATGAAGATAGTAATGGTTAAATATACTTTCATATTATAGAGAAATTACTATAAAAACGAAAGAGTAAAACCACCATCATAAAATTATTATTTTTATATTCTCGATAATGACCTATGTACGTACTACTAACAACATATCCCAATAAGCCAAGAGAACTAAAAAAGTTTATTTTGTGACTCGTGAAAAGCGGCCTTGCCGCATGCGTACAGAGAGTAAATTACGTAAAGTCATACTATATGCGAGAGGGTGAAATGAAGCAGGAAGAAGAGAAAGTATTACTTATTAAATGTGCCAAAGACCACAAAGAGAAAATAGAAAAGCATTTCTCTGCAAATCATCCCTATGAAATTCCCGAAATGATTTGGCTTCACCCAGAGGAGGTAAATGATGCCTATAAAGCGTGGGTGAAGAACACTGGCAAGAAAAAATAGTTGTTTTGTATAATTGATAGAATTGTTATGAAGAAGTTTGGTATGGGTTTATTTTATATAGTTGCTTTTTGCGGTATAAGCTACTTTCTTTGGGAGTATCTGAACGCTCCGAGAGAGTTTATCGTGAGCCTCATCATCAGCGTACTCATTATAGGCGTGCTCGCTTGGAAGAAAAGCCCCTATATGTTTGGCGTGTGAGTGATACTAGTTGTTGTGCACATCGTGCGACTTGTCGGTCATTTCATCCCAGTATACAACGAAGAGCCTGACATTCGCCAACGATATCGCACCCATGACAGCATGCTTCGCTCAGTTGGCTGAGCAGCGGGAGATACACAGGTGACGTTAGTCAGTGCAAACACACAGACCGTGACTGACGCTGCTCAGCTCCGCTCCTCTCCGCTCCCTATCTATCAGTGAAACCAGATCATAACAGTGGGACCTGCTATAAGCTCAGAAGGGCGCGTCATGCTCACCTTCCGAGACGGTAGCAATGCGCAGCTCTTTCCTCAATCATCGCTACGCATAGACACTCTCGCACCAGACTATGCTACACTGAGCTGATCGCGTCTAGGCCTGATTCTCGAAAGAGGGATCGTCGCGGTAGCAACGCCAAGGCGTTCGTTTACTCCTCAACAGTGGTTTGTAAAAGCAGGAGGGCTTTACCTCTCATGCAGAGAGTGTATTGTTGCTCTTTCGGGAAGTGCTGGTTCATTCTCGAGTGAAGAACCGTTTACTCGGCGAGTTGCATGAGGCGAGTTTATCACACTTTCTGGTGGAAGTTATCTTTTTACCAACAATGCGATACGCGCAAGCAACAACACTGCTCTCTCTGCCTTTTTCAATGATACGACAAATACAACGAGAAACCGAAAAAGCACATATGAGAGCGAACGTCAACAATATATCCGTGACAGACGGTGATGGTCGATGGATGCCAGCATACTGCTAACGAGTGTTAGTAAGATCAAAATGGCTCTTGTCTGACTTATCGACCGAACATATTTAGAAAAATATGACTATCTTGCGCTCTATGAGTACTTACTCGATGGTGGTGAAGTCCCTCCTCCATTTAGAGACCAGCAACATATCTTAGAGTATACACAATAAAAAAATCTCACCTGTAGAGGTGAGATTTTTCATACTTGCCTATTGATTTTTAACGAAATGAGAACGACTCAAATGCCATGTCGATAGAGTCACGATTGCCACTGAAATTGCCAGCAGGAGCAAGATAGGTCATAACGTACACAGTACCATTTCTCATCGTGTAGACCTGCTCCCATGAGAATATCTGGTCAAGATATTTTCCGCTAAATGAGACTCTTCTTGCCGGCGTTCCATCTACATTGAGCGATGTTGGCTGCACATAGGAAAACTCTCTGATCACCTCGCTTAACTGCGAAAGTGTTTGATTGACATAGACATCCAACCCCATATCTACTGGTATGTTTTCTCTCGTCACGTTGAATACTGGTGTATACTCTCCAATATCAGGTGAGGCTACTGTTGCAACCAAGTAAGGATTGGTAGCTCCTGTCACAATAGTTCGCTCATTGGGATATGCAAATGAAATTGTATTTTCTGCATCCACGAAAACATTCTTATAAAAGAGTTTGTTTCCATAACGAAGCCATAGGATCAATGCTACGACAATCAGTGCCGCAAGAGAAATCAGAAGCCATGAAAGCCATTTTTTCTTCATGTTTTGTTTCCCACAGAAAGGTAAATTACCTCACATATAATCAAACTTATACCAATAGCAAGGAAATTACTCATTATTTTCCTCTCTTTCCCGATATATGATATGTTATATGCGCAGGCCAATACTTCGTAAGTGTAAGAGCTTATCTGCGCGCCCTTTATAGAGGCCGTCCCCTATCAAAGAGCTACCTATAGATGCTGCATGGACACGAATTTGATGACGTATTCACTTGTTTATCACAGCGTAAGCTGTCGTCATATTAGTGTTTGCATCATAGTACAATGGTATGAAATAGGTTTTTACTTCATGTATCCTTCCACGACATTTACGTTTATCGTCAGGATGACGTACCGCCACCATCTTCTGCTCATCATGAGCATGATGCATGATAGGACATGAGACACACAAAGCTTTTTCTCCTGTCAGTGGCTCCTGTGTTCGCATCGCATGTGTATCTGTATTCACATACTGTGTCAGATCACCAAGCATATCGCACAGGTAGATCTTAGCCGTGCGTCATGCGCCTTGCTCCTGCGTATACCAATCTGCGATCCGCTTATTCTTCGCAAAATACAGCAATCATGCAGTATCATTGTCCAATCTATTCAGTAGTCCTCGCTCGTCTTGCCACGTCCATTGCTCTCTGAGTTGCTGCATGAAAAGAGGGTTTTTCTGATCTATTTTTTCCAAAAAAGAAAACTGGGTGCCAAAAGTAGTTGGCATCCCATGAGGCTTCCATACGTAGTAAAACCTGCTGTCTTCATATCGTGAAATAGTATCCATCATTATTTATTCGCGTCTTCGCGTAATGCTTTCAAAATATCCTCAAATACCTCTTCCACTGTTTGTGTCCCGTCTATCTTTACTAGTGTACCAAAGTGTTCGATATATTCAATGATTGGCATGGTCTGCGAATAATAGGTATTGATACGATTTTCCACACTCTCTTTCGTATCATCGGGGCGTCCTCTCTTCATAGCACGCTCAATAGCAACATCTTTAGGCACATCTATCCAAATACCAATAATTTCACGTTTATTTCTATACATCCTATCCAAAAACGAGTGCATCTGCGGAATATCACGAGGAAATCCATCAACGATCATCTTCTGACTCTCTCCGAGCGTCACGTAAAATGCATCAAAAAGCGCTACTACAAGAGCGTCATGAAGCAATTTTCCTTGATCCATAAGCACCTTAATGTACGAGCCAATTGCATTGTCATTGGACTCTAAGGCACGAAGGACTGCTCCTGATTCGAAATAACGATACTGGTTAATAAAATGATCAACCAGTTTCTTTGCTTGCGTTCCTTTTCCCGACCCTTGCGCTCCAAACAGAACGATATCTTTCAGCATGCTTCTCTCTAACAGGTAAATAATACGCTTTATCTATACCGAAAACCACCCCTGTATGCAATGCTAACTCACTCTTGTATTCTTTTATTTATTTCGTATACTTGATAGTAAGGAGTTATTATTCTCCAGGTTTATCTATTATACTTATAAGTTAATGCAAGGTACTGTAAAATTCTTCAACGTTACAAAAGGTTTCGGATTCATCACTGACGAATCAAACCAGGATCACTTCATCCACATTTCTAACATCCCTTCAGGAGAAGCTCTTGAAGAAGGACAGGTTGTATCTTTCGAGATCCGCGAAGGTAGAAACGGTAAGATGGAAGCTTACGACGTAACTACTGGTTCTGCTGGTGTAGAAGGAAACGTTGAAATCAACGACGGTTCAGACGATGATATGTCTGATGACGACGCTGAGTAATCACGCTCTTAAAAAACTGATTATATACTTCTAGTAAATAAATGCGGTTTTGAATCTCTGTCCTCGGACAGAGGTTTTTTTGTACAAAAAATGCCACAGAACAGATAATTCTGTGGCATTATGTATCAAGTATTTTGCCTTAGTCATGGCTCATTGCAGCTACAAATTCACCACTTAATCCTTCATTGGACATATACCAGCTACCCTCTACTATGAGTGTATCATTATTTATATGACCGGTATATACGATTATAAGGTCATGAGGTGGATTCTTCCCTTTATATTTCTTGAAGAATATAAGAGGAGGAAGAGGATCTTGTTTATCATCTGGCAAGTATCCTCTCCAAACGATATCAAATTCTCCCAAATCATCGCTACCATAACCCGTCTTAACAGAGTTGGCGAATTTATTATGCTCAGCCTCCGTCAAAAAGGCTAAAACTGTTGGGCTTCCAGTGAGAAGATGTCTTATTTTCTCCAGATCATCAACTTCTTTTAACCACTTGACCGGATAGTGTTCATACCCTGGGGTCAGTGTCATCTCAAAGCTAATAATTTTACCCTCTTCTGTGAAAGTGCCTTTTATGAATGTTTTTTGTATTGCGGTTTCCATGTCATTATATTTTGTGAAACACAATAATATATTTTTTACAGAAAGAGTCAATAAAAAAACCCTGCCGGTGCATCGGGAGGGATTTGCGTTTCTCTCTGAAAATAGAATTGCTTGTTTGATATGAATTTCATGCACGAATGCAAGCATATATTAACGCTTTGATCGCTTTGGTTTCTTTCTCGCTTTCTTGAGACCTGGTTTCATACGCTCTTTAGATCTTGGATCTCTCTTGAGGAGACCGTATGGCTTAAGTTGTCCTCTGAGCTCAGGATCCCATTCGATAAGTGCTCTCGCAAATGCAAGTTTGATAGCATCTGCATGTCCTGCGATACCACCTGACGTCAATTTGATTTCAGCGTCAAACTTATTCACGTTATCCTTTCCAGTTACCACAATTGGAAACATAGCAAGATCATGAAGGTACTCATTACCTCCAAAGTACTCTTTCATGCTTATACCATTCTCTCCTTTCTGGATAGTATAGTTACCTTTACCATTTGGGAAAAGTTTCACTACAGCCGTAGCTACCTTTCTTCTTCCCACAGCATATTTATAGTTTGCTTTCTTTGCAGCTGTCATGATTAGTCGATACGTGTAGGATGTAAATTATCGTATTTTGCTGTCTCAGTCGTGAAGAGCTTCAATCTCTTCATGCGTCTGTCTCTGAGCTTATTCTTAGGAAGCATTCCTCTTACAGCAAACCACAATGGGTCTGTAGGCTTCTTCTGGAGCAATGTGTGGAGTGTCTTTGACTTCACATTACCCTTGTAACCGCTGTACGTATAGTAGAGCTTCTGTAGCAATTTCTTGCCCGTAACCTTTACCTGGTCAGCATTCTCAACTACCACAAACCCACCGGCATCCCGGAAGTCAGAATAGCTAGGATTGTTCTTTCCCATAAGCAAGTCTGCACAGATCACGGCAAGTCTTCCAAGAGTCTTCCCCTTAGCGTCTATCTTATACCATTTTCTGTTCTTTTCCAGAACCTCAGGCTTAGTATAAAGTGTTTTATTGAGATCGTTTTTCGTAAATGTCATCGCAATTGAAAACTATAGTTAATTAAATAAGTCTCACGAGTACTTTTTCAGCACCGTCTCCTACTCTGTATCCTAGTTTGTAGTCAGCTACAAAACCACTCTTCTTACCTTCAGCTTTGTATTTTGGAAGGAGTTCATCTACGACCTTCTTCCCCTCAGCATCTGTAAAGATAGTAGCTTTTACTATTCTGATAGCCTCTCTTCTCACATCCTTCTCATCTTGGTATTTATCAAACAGACCTAAGAGTCTACCGAAAAATCTGTCAGCTTCTGATTTGATGACTTTCGCACGCTTACTTGTGGTTTTCATCTCACCTGATCTGATAAGATTCGTCAGCATAGTTCTGACCACGTTTGATCTTGTCTGATGTTCACCTGTTGTGAGTTCGATCAGCTTATTTTGCTTGTGTCTCATTGTGGTAACTTATAGCAATAATAAATAGTGTATAGTCTATGATTATCCGGCAAGTCCTTTTCCGATATTCTGGAGAGAAACAACGATTTCATCAATTGCTTTCTTTCCAAGCCCCTTCATACTCAAGAGTTCAACCTTTCTCTTCTTCTCGAGATCCTCAACATAAAGGATTGAGTTTTTAATAAGAGCGTTTCTTGTTCTTTCACTGAGTGGAAGTGCATCAATAGGCATAGTTTTGATATTCATTTCCTCAGGAAGAGTTGTTTTCTCCTCATGAAGTTCTTCATACTCAACAAGCATATTTGTATCGATATATGCCTCATCAAACACAAAGAGTTTTGCATATGACGCCAATACCTCACCGGCAAATGACATAAACTCCTTTGGAGATACAGATGGATATTTCGACTGCACCTCGATGATAAGATTGTCTTTCAATGCTCCTTGGAAGTCATCAATAACCTCCTCTACCTCATATCTTACATACTCAACTGCCTTAAAGTCATTGTCAACAAGGAGAAGATTGATGTCACTTTCTCCAAGTTTTTCTTCTCTTCTTCTTAGCCAATCAATACTGTAGTATCCGTATCCTTTTTCTACTCTTATGTCAAAGATAAGCTCTGTTCCTGGGTCTGATATCTCGCAAAGATATGCATCCTCATCAAGAAGTTCTACACCAGAAGGAAGTTTCAGATCTTTTGATGTATATGTACCTGTTCCTTTAAATTTTTGTGATACCCACTGCAAATCCTCTACCTTATCTGAAATATTGAAACGTAGAGCCTTGAAGTTTTGAATAATATCAACCACTGATTCCTTTACTCCATCAACTACATGGTACTCGTGAGGAACACCTTTAATTTTCATACCAGTGATTCCACCTCCTACATTGTAACCAAGGATAATTCTTCTCATTGCATTTCCGATCGAGTGACCGAAACCTCTTGGTAGATAATTTACTTCAAATCTCATAGTAGTCTCATTGACTGTGTGTGCTTTAATCTTCGGCGCACCGATATATTTTTGTATATCCAACATCCTGCGTGACGGGATAAAATATAAAAAGACTTACTAGTTGTTTAGCCGTAGTTATTATGCTCTCGCGTAGAATTCAATTACTTTTAGAATATCTACAGGAAGCTCCATTTCAGATACATCTGGAAGATCCAAAACCTCTATTTTTTTATCTCATTTGATTACTTTGAGCCAAGCTAACTTAGTTTCTGCATTGTCAAATGCCTGTTGATAGAGAGGACTATTTGCAACCTTTTCTCTTACAGTGATCACATCCCCCGGTTGTACATAGTACGATGGCACGTTGTGCTTATGTCCATTGAGTTCAAAATGACCATGTGTTACCATCTGTCTTGCTTGCATGATAGTCTTTGCAAGTCCTGCTCTTAGGATAACACTGTCCATTCTTCTTTCAAGAAACTGTACAAGCGCCTTGTCGTGGTCTGTACCCTTATTTTTAGCATATCTCAGTGAAATATTTGATACGAGCTTTCTAAACTGCTTCTCTGACATCAAGTACATTCTTTTTAGCACCTGTTTGTTTCTCAGCATTTTTCCATACTCAGAAAGTCTCGGCATATTTGCACCGTGTTGACCAGGAACACCTCTTCTTTTCTTCACGTCATATTTTGGCGTACCGAAAAGATTGAGTCATTCTCTTCTTGCTAATTTAAACTTAGGTCCTGTGTATTTCATGTGTAACTACATTGCGTTATAAAGAGTAAAATATATGTGTGTTACATTCTCTTTGGTCTAATTCCTTTGCACCCTCCGAACTGAATAGGCGTCTCTTCTTTGATATACATGATATCAATAAGACCAAGATCATTGATAGCTTTAAACACACCATCTCTTCCCATTCACGCTCCTCTGAATATGATACCAACTTGCTTCAATCCCATATCATCTCTTGCTTCTTTCATAACGTTTTTCGTCAAAACCTCTGCAGCATACGGAGTGTTCTCCTTTGCTCCCTTGAAGCCAGCACTTCCTGTTCCGCTTCCAGAAACCTTGTTTCCTTTTTCGTCAGTAAGTGTTACTATGGTATTGTTCTCTGTTGTTTTGACATACAGGATACCAGAAGAGATCTTCACTCCCTTCTTTTTCTTTGTCTTTTCCTTTGTAGCTGTTGCCATAAGTAATGATAAGCAATAAATATAAATTAATACGATATATTAATGAGTGTTATTTTTTGAGAATAGGTCTTACCTTTGCTCTACCCATAAGTCTCTTTGCTGTACGAGCATTCTTTCTTGTTGCCTGACCTCTTACTGGTAGACCAAGATTGTGTCTCATACCTCTATAACACTTGATTTCTTTCAATCTTTTGATGAATGAGTTTACCTCACGTCTTAGATCGTTCTCCAAAAGATATCCTTTGAGCTCTTCATTGATCTGCTTTTCATTCTCTTCAGTAATATCTTTCACTGAAGTCATTGGATCAATACCGATCTTCTCCAAAATCTCTTTAGATCTAGCTCTTCCGATACCATACACGGCAGTCAGACCAATCCAAATGTTCTTATTTTCTGGAATAACGTGTCCTTGAATTCTTAGCATTATACTATGCAAGTAATAATTAAATGAAGATTATGATAAACTACCCCTGTCTTTGCTTATGTTTTACATTTTCACAAATGACACGGATTTTCCCGTTTCTCTTGATGATTTTACATTTGTTACAGATCTTTTTCACAGATGCTCTTACTTTCATTGGAGTAATGATGTATGATAGTAAATAGTTTATGAAGTCGTATTTGATGAATCCTGTGGTGGTTTTGGCTTTGATTTTCCGTGTCTGTAGGTAATGCGTCACTTTGTCGGTTCATAAGGACTTAGTTCAACATCTACACTGTCTCAAGGTAAAATGCTGATCTTAAATTGTCTCATTTTTCCTCCGACGGTAGCCGTAACGTCAAGACCCAATTCTGGCACTCTGACAGCATAGCCACCAGGACCGAGGTTTTGCATCACTTCACCTGTTACTACAAGACCGTTTTCTTTAGCCATTCAGCGCGACGTCTTTAATAAGTAAAGTTGTCTGCATAGGTCTGAAACCCTTATTTCTTTCGTATCTATTCTTTCTCTTAAATTTCAATACATTAATCTTCTTTCCTTTTCCTGACTCTACTACATCGGCTGTTATTTTTACTTTATCAAGCGCCGGCGTACCAACCTCTACCTGTTCTCCACTTTCATTGAAGAGAGCAAGCACAGAAAAATCAGTAAACGTTTTCTCATCTGTATCAATGAAATCAACGACGAGCTGCGTACCAGCCTGTACGATATATTGATGTCATTTCAGTTCTACTACTGCTAACATAGTTTTTAGCTTACATTAATATGAATAAATTAGACAATTTTACCAAGCTGAGCAAGCGTGTTGTATTTCGCCTTGTTCTTCTTATATGCTCCTGATACGATCGCTTTCAATCTCTTGTATCTTCTCGCACTTGGGAATTTATACTCGATAAATTTTCTGTACCATTTAGTACCGTAGTGCTTTTGCTTTTTAGCCTTATCAAGAATATGAGAAGCCCAAAGCTCTTTCTTGTAGAAAGCAATCATCCTTTCATTTGTATTGAGATCGCCTGTTCTATAAACAACAAAACCCATTCTGTATATGATAAGTAGAAGATTAAAAACATTTTGGTGCCTGGAACCGGAATCGAACCGGTACGGGTGATTAAGCCCGGCGGATTTTAAGTCCGCTGCGTCTACCAATTCCGCCATCCAGGCATGGAAATCCCGGACGTCGGGACGAGTTGGCAACGCATATACTACGCCATAACGGCCTCATATATCTTGTCGAACACTTCAGGATATGCCACAGCAATGTTTGAAAGAACCTTTCTGTTGAGTGTTATACCCTTCTTTGACATCTCTCCCATAAAGACACTATATTTTGTCCCTTTTGATGTAAGAGCTGCATTGATTCTTTCGATCCAAAGTTGTCTCATATCACGCTTCATCAATTTTCTCGAAACATATTCGTGCTGACCCTGTTTTACCAAAGCAAGTCTCACCTGCTTGTAGAGGTTCTTTCTTCCAAGTCTAAACCCCTTTGCACGGTCGATATATTTCTTATGTCTTGCGTGTCTTTGTAAACCGTTTGATACTCTAACCATTGTTACCTAACATTGTGAGGAAGTAAAGTTTTGATTCTCGCCTCCTGTGTTTCCGATAGTGTTCTACCAGTTTTGGCATGTTTTGTTGCTCTTCCCTTATTGGTGAGCAAGTGGCTTTTTTGTGCCTTATCGTGAACGTACTTGTTTGTCTTCGTCACTCTAATTCTTTTGGCAGTGCCTTTGTGTGTTTTTAGCTTTCCAGCCATCTGTATTATTTACCCTTAGGGAATAAAATCATACTATATCAATTATTTTCTTCTTTTACTCACTGTGATTTACTTGCGTCTTTCAAAGCTTCTTCAACGAACTTCAACTTCTCTACTACCTTATCTGCATATATTCTTTCTCTTCCTTTCAATCTTACTGCCAATCTTACATTATATCCATCACTGAGGAACTCCTCCGCTTTCTTTATTTTCATCTGCAGATCGTTGTCTCCGATCGTATAACCAAATTTCACTTCTTTCATACCTTTTGACTTTTGTGTCTTCTTTTTCTCTTTTTCTTCTTTCTGCTTGTTATACATATATTTACCGTAGTCGACCATCTTTGCAGTACATACCATCTCTACAGGATTGTATGCCATCTGCACAAGGTCAAGACCCTTTTCTGCAGCCATACGAAGTGCGTCGTCTCTTGCAAATGTTCCAAGATTTCCTCCATCCTCATCTACGATGACAATACGAGGAGCTTTAATCATTTCATTCGTAAACACTTGTCTTTGACCTCCTTGCTGTCAGCCACGAAATTGTGATCATCCCGAACTTCTAGCACCTTGCGCAGGACGAGGTCCTTGCGGGCGAGATCCTTGAGGACGGTTTCACTGAAACTGGCCTTGTGGTCTGTTCTGTCCTCATGTCGGACGCGATCATGTCGAGCGCGATCATGTTGGACGTGGTGATGATTTTCTAATTTCTGACATACAATGTTTATGAACATAAAACGTATGGCACTCCCGGCGGGATTCGAACCCGCGATCTCCACCGTGAGAGGGTGGCATCCTGGACCACTAGACGACGAGAGCGTCGAATATATTTACCCCAGCATGGACTCGAACCATGAACCTACAGCTTAGAAGGCTGTTGCTCTATCCAATTGAGCTACTGGAGCACAAAATGTTTTTGCCAATAATAAACAAAAATCCACACAATTGTGGTTTTACAACACGCGTGAGCATTTCCATGTTTCATTAAAGATCTACCTTCCTCAGTCGCCAACAAATCAAGGCTGACGTACCTTCTATGCACATGGCTAGCACCGAGAGGTCACTGAAGCAAGTGAGCGAACTATTTCGCATCCAGCAGAGAAACTATAAGAAAGTCAGATACAATTGCAAGAGATTATAAAACTATTTGCAATGCTCCTCCCACATCTATATGATAGTAGCACGCAAAGACGCGTTATCGTTAACAAAAAAGATCTTTAACATGGCTCAAAAAGAAAAAAGGAGAAATCTGAAGTTCCCGGAAGTGGGACCCGATAGTTTTCACAATCTGGTAAAAAGAAGAGTGGACGAGTACTTTGCATCAAACAACATTGCAAAAACTGGAAATAAGGCACTCTATCTGAAAACCATTTTTTGGTTTTCCTCATTTGTTATCGCGTACGTAGGTATTATCACTATTCCATACCTACAGATCGAATCAAACTTCGTTTTGTTTTGTCTCACTATGGTATGGTATGTCGCACTTGGTTATATCATTCCTGGCATAGGCATGGGAGTTATGCACGATGCGGCACACAATAGCTATAGTCAGAACAAAAGGCTCAACAAAATCATCGCTTTTTGGAGTGGAGACGCAATGGCAGCAAGCATGGTATCATGGCGCATTCAACACAACATTTTGCATCATACTTTTACCAACGTTGATGACCAAGACAGTGATATTAAGAAATATCCGATGTTTCGATTTAGTCCGCATCATAAATGGCTCAGACATCATCAGTATCAACACCTATATGCAAGAGTCCTATATCTTTTCTTATCTATCTCATGGATCATCAATGATTTCACTCGAATACTCATTACGAAAAACATCTCGGGTAAAGAAATTAAGATCAGTAAGAAACAGATTCTGGAAATGCTTTTAGGGAAAGCTATACATTTGGGGCTATTTACATTCCCCCTGTTTATCCTTCCTCATGCTTGGTGGGGTATTGTAGGGTTCTTTGTGATGCATTTTATTGTCGGCTATATATTAGCCATTACGTTTCAACTCGCCCACGTGGTGGAACCTGCTGAATTTTTACAGGAACCAGAAGGAACAGATGAGCTTGATATGCCATGGAGGGAGCATACGATGAGGACAACCGCAAATTTTGATCCTCACAACAAGCTTCTTACCTGGTATGTTGGTGGTTTAAACTATCAGATAGAACACCACCTATTCCCGCAAATCTCTCATGTGCACTATCCAGCAATCAGACAGATTGTGAAAGAGACTGCACAAGAATGCGGACAGCCTTATCACGAATTCAAAACAAAGAAGGCTGCAAAACAATCTCACTTTGGACACCTTAAGCTATTAGGGCAAGCCCCTAAAGCCGCTTAGGTTTACATCGAGAAAGTTAATAATAAAATCCCGGTATTGTCCCGGGATTTTTTTTGTGATCAAAAAAACACTAACCCGAAAGTTAATGTTTTTTGGTGGAGTTAAATTATATGGATTAGAATTTGAGATTTTTAAAGTTTTTAGATGCTTTTTTCATTAAGTCATATAGCTAATTGCTCCATATCGTCCATTCTCCCCTCCAATGAACCATAATATGTGTCATCCATATACCAAAAGTATTTTCCTACGTTAGTTATGGTCTCTTTATACATATCAGGAATTTTATCTGCTCCTTTTGATCTCATAATAAGATAAAATCACATAACATATTTCACCAATCATTCAGTAAGAATCCTTTTACCAGCATCGTCTATTCTATGGATTTCAGCTAAAAGTCTTGCCATATCAGACAACTCACGTTTGATAGCCTGATCCATAGTTTCGCTGTTTTTCTCTCAGCGATGTATAAGTCCATGTTCTACAAGTCATTCATTGAATGCAGTTAACCCTTGTAGCATCTTCTCATTGAATCCACAGAGCGCCATTTGTGTAATATATACGAAATAAATCTATAAGAATTATAGAAACAGAAGGATTAAAAATCAATTGAAATAATAATTTTTGTGAATATATTATGTATATACAATAATTTACTATTCTCAGAATAAATTATGCTATTTCCAAAACCTATCTACGATGAGATTATCAACGAGCTCATTGAACATAAGGACTACTCTATCCAACAATTACATAAGGTAGTATCTTCTCGCGAAAAAACATCTCTTCCGTATTTTTATACAATTATTAATGATCTCATTGAGAAAAGGATATTATTTAAAGAAAAATGAAAATTAAGGCTTCACTCTACTCGAGTAATAGCTTTTCTAGAAATGGCAGAAAAGGTTAACAAATCGTATATCAGGGAGAATGATTTTGTCATTAATCTTAACGACGGAGAACAAAAATCATTTTATGCACAATCACTGTATGATCTTGATCATATTTGGGTCAATATATTGAGCAATATAATACTACAATCTCCACAGTCTGATTCAATATATGTGTATAACTCTCATCCTTATTCCATGATTTGAATGGAAAATTATGACACACAGCTTATATGACATCTGAGAAATCAGATTAAGCATATGTATTTTCTGATTGGCAACGACACCCTGCTTGATAATTACTGAGCAGATCTTTTACGTATGCAACAATGACAAGTCGCAATAAATACAGAGACTTCTTTTATGAAAGAATGATATATGGTGAATATCGTATGAGATTATATTATAGAAATGGTTCTACCCTTAAATATAAACTCATACTTTAATGTTTTCTTTCATTCTACCAAAAACCTTAAGGAGTTTAATAGTTCTCTTTTTCAAGAAATATTTAAGATGAAGGCCGAATGTAAATGTACAGTCATTCACTCTCCTCAACAAGCAATGGCTATGAAGAAAGAGATTATGAAATCTTTCAAATAATAAAAAAACACCAAGCCGAAGCCTGATATTTTTGGTGGACCCTAGGAGATTCGAACTCCTCACCTCCTCGGTGCAAACGAGGCGCTCTAGCCAAATGAGCTAAGGGCCCATAGATGTAGCACTTAGAATTTCTGTTTTGATTCTTCTTATTGGTTCTATTTTCAATACCTCCTCAATTTCCTGTATTCTTGCTGCAATAGGACGTAATCCTTGCAGGATGTTATCTGCTTCTTTTCTAAGGGCATTGCTTGATGCTCAAAGCGTATCTGCTATCTCTTCTGCATATCTTTTGTGCTCGAACCAGCTAGCCTTGTCAATTGACCGCTTATCACGCAATTGACTCAATTCTTCTTCTAACTGTTTCCTTTCAGCCTTTCTCATACAGTAGATAAGAGCAAATTGGGAAGGGAAGGATTCGAACCTTCGTAGACTTTCGTCGGCGGATTTACAGTCCGCTGCAATTGACCGCTCTGCCACCTGCCCATATGATCTACTGTGTATGGTTACTTCAATTGTAATCATGTTGGATCTGGCTGGACAAACTGTCCTCCAAAGATCATCATGATACCAATGACGATGATAATGAACCCAAGGATAATGATTCCTTGCATAGTGCCTCACAGGTTGTTCTCTGCTCGTGCTCGTCTCCCGAACATCTTAGTGAGCGATGACGAATAGAATATCATAGCGACACCTATACCTGCTACTAATAGCCCTCCAATGACACGCATCTGTGTTCATAGATAGATAAAGACATGTTTATATCAGCGAGCAACGGGACTTGAACCCGTACAGGCAGAGCTGAATTCTGCCATGCTACACCAATTACATCATGCCCGCACGCTACAGCACTGTTAGGCAACTATAGTAAAGTCGCATCCGTTTTCAAGGTATTTTAATCCACAGCAACTCACCCATACGCACGCAGTTGTTCTCTGATCTGTATAAGTCTTTCTAGATAACTGTCTCTGAAAAGATCTACATTTGCAATGATGATATCTTCATTGCTTTCCAAAAGTGTTTGCAACTGAGTCAATGCTGTTACATATGCTTGTAGTCTCACTATAATAGCTTGATAGGCGTTCATGGAAATTCTCGCCTTTGTCTCACATGATCAAGCATCAAGAGAACGAGCGAGCCCCCTCTCCATAAGTCCACCATCGGCATCAGCAAGACCTTGAAAGAACTCATTGTCCGCCGCTGTTTTCTCAGCAGCACACTGCTGGTAGTCTTGCGATGCAGTCTCGCGATCGAGTTGCAGATCGGCTATAACCTGTTCTCATGCAAGTACAATTTTATTGACATTTTTGACATAGGTCTGCAGCGCTAGTCTCTTATTCGACGCATTTTGCAAATAGGCAACAACATTGTTTGCAAGCACTGCTTGTGCATCTGATAAAAGCTCTGTCGCTTGATTGAACGAGATATTTGTCGCCACGCTCCTCTCTGTCAGCTCAAGATGTAACATCGTCACACCGATGACCGAATCATCGACAAGCCCCTTCTGCTGATAGACAGTAGGAGCAACCTGTTTCTGTGATGTCCATACGCCAAGCCACGAACCACCCTCTGCTGAGCGTGCTGAAAGTATAAGTGCAACGCACCCACCCAGCAATACCAGATAGAATAAAGGATGACTCACTACTTTACGTAGCATAACATAAATATAATGTAATTAAATTTTTTATCCACCCGCACCGATAGTATTTACCATATCGGCCATTGGCAAGAAGATAGACGCCACGATCACACCAATCACTACCGCAACTGATGCAAGAAGGATCGGCTCGACCAAACTCATCAGTGTCTTTATCTTTGTGTCTAACAGATCGTTGTAGAACTGCGACATCTTTTCAAGGACCGTATCGATATTACCCGTACGCTCACCAACCAGTACAATCTGCACCAAGATCGGATCAAAAAGCTCTGACCCTTCCATACTATCCGAGAAGCCAAATCATGCTTCTAGGTCTCTTCTAATATCGAGTACTTTCTTTTTATAGTGATAGTTTGCCATAATAGCGGCAATCTGCTCAAGTGCTACTGTCGGGCTTACTCCAGCCTTATAGAAGTCACCGAGAAGCTTTGAAAATCTATACAGGTAGAATGTTTTGATTGCATCTTTTGCTGCTGGTATCTTCAACACAAGATCATCGATAAATATCTTGAAGAGAAGCATATTCTTATACAAGAATCTATAGAGCATAACTAAACCAAAGATAAGAAGCCCTATCCATCGCCATGAGACTTTCATAAAATCCGATGCTGCGATCACAAATTTTGTTACCGACGGCAATAGATCTGGATCGGGGAAAAGCGTTACAATAGACGGGATCACCTTTACCAATAGAACCGCCACAGCAATAATAGCGAAGATCAAAAGGATAATCGGATAGGTCATTGCACTTTTAATCTTATTTCTCGTCTTCTGATAGTTCTCCAACTCCTCTGCAATATTGAGCAAAATTTCTGGCATATTACCAATCGACTCTGAAGCTCTTACGAGTTCTATCTCATCATTTCCAAAGAAGTGACGATATCTTTCCATCGCTGTCGCTAAACTAATACCTTCATTAATCTGTTCGAGCAACCCTTGGATGATAATCTTCATACCATAATTTCTCTCCGAGTGTAGGATAGAGTTAAGCGCCTCTTTCAAACCGAGTCACGCCTTTTGAGATACAGACAAAAGCCTGAAGAATACTGTTTTATTCTTCACTGTTGCACGATTGAGACTAATCATCAATCATTCTAACATACTTGGCTTATTGCTCATCTTTGTATCAGCCATGGCTGTATAATAACATTAAATAAACTATTTTTCTACGTCTTTATGTTTTATCAGTCTGTAGAGTTCTTCCAGAGTAATCATTCCTTTTATCACCTTATAGATACCATCTCTTTCCAGGTTTGACATTCACTTACTCAATGCAAATTTTTCTATCTCAAACGCTGTCTTTCCTTGCAACAACATGTTCTTCACATCATCAGTATACTCCATCACCTCAAAGATACCTATACGTCACTTATATCATGATCCTCCACACACTGCACAGGTCTCTCCTGTCTTTGGATCTTTTCCTGAACCTACATGTAGTTTTCCGTCGAGGAAGTTTTGCCATTGCTCATTAGTGATACTTCTTTTTTTCATTTCATTGACAAGCGTATCTTTCGGTATACGAGAGATCTCCTCTCTTGCCCAGAAGTATTGCTTATCACTCTTCATATCTACACTATGTCCACAGTTATGACATACTCTTCTTGAAAGACGCTGTGCCATTACGAAGTTAAATGTACCAGCAAGCATAAATGGCTTTGCACCTAGATTGAGTACACGGGTAATGGTTTCTGCTGCTGAGTTCGTATGGATCGTAGAAAAGACCAGATGTCAGGTCATCGCCGCTTCCATCGACATTTCAAGCGTCTCCTTATCACGAATTTCTCAGACCATGATAATATCCGGGTCTTGACGCAGTGCGGCACGAAGACCTTGGGCAAAAGTATATCCAATATCTGCTCTCACCTGTGACTGAGAAAGACCGTCCATTTTGTTTTCCACCGGATCTTCATAGGTGATAATATTCACATCAACTTTGTTGATATGATCCAAAGCAGCATAGAGTGTCGCTGTTTTACCGGAACCGGTAGGTCCGGTATTAAGAATAATACCGTTTGGATAGTCTAGCTGACGTAGGATTTGCTCTTCAATCGTTCCCTCGATACCGAGTTCATTAAGTTTTTGTGTTTTTTTCGACTTATCCACAATACGCATCACGAGCTTCTCTCACCATACAGTTGGAAGTGTTGACGCACGAAGGTCGATCTCCTTATTGGTCAGTGTGATAGTAGAAACACGGGCATCCTGTGGCACACGTTTCTCATCGGGACGCATCTGCCCTGACTCAATCTTGAACTTCGCGATGACTGACTCGTGAATATTTTTCGGATACTGGATAAGCTCAAAAAGTAGACCATCCACTCTCAGTCTTATTCTTCCGAAATTTTCAAACGGCTCAATATGGATATCCGATGCTCCTTCTTCTACAGCGATCGTCAAAAGGTTGTCGAACAACTTAATCGTGTCCGCCTGTATGATCGACTCTTGTAGATTCTTCTTAAACTGAGCGATATCAGCCATAGGTAAAGATTGAACGTAAAAGGTAAATATTATTTGACGCCACAGAGACCTGCATCATCAAGCATTCTGTGGAGCTCAAAGAGCTTCGTTGTTTGTCTATATCTTGGGTATTGTGAGTATTCTGACTGTACATCTTCGAAGAGAAGTGCTAGGTCTGTAAGGTCCTTACTTTTTTCATTACTGAGTGTTGCGATACTTCCAAACTGCTTAGTATTTTCTTGCAGATATGAAAGTGCATTGTCTGGACTCATCGCCCTATCAGCAACAAAACAGTCTTTTCCAAGAGCCATAGCGATCTCATTGAGTTCTTGATCAGTGATAGCTCTACCGAACACGTCTATCTGAATCTTTCCGATGTATTGATCAGCATTACCCAATGTTCCAGCTTGTTTTTCAAACGAGAACTGTTTCACATTGATCACAGGAGGAAGATACTGAAGGAATGCTCTCAGCTGTCCTGCTGTATTGTTACCAGGGAAACCAAGGGTATATGCAAGTAGTGGAATAGATCTAAATTTCTCTCTAAACTTGAAGTAACAGAAAGCAAGATTGTTATCAGAACATCCTACTGTAGAGAGAACTGCATTATCGATCATCGTTTCTGTTATTTCGATAGGTGTCTGTTCTGTCGAACCTTCCATCCAAAGATAGAGACTCTTTCCAATAGCTTGGTCTATATTTTGGCCAGTGTATGTTGGTTCATTTCTGAGCTTCAACTCCTCCCAAAGATTGTAGAGATACTCATTGATGAGAGAAATATTTCCTCTGTTTGACGTGATAGAGAGCTTATCTACTAACATCAGGAATGAACGCTTATTGCTCGAAGAGAATGATACATTGATAGGGATAACAAACGATCCATTTTCATTTTCAGTTAACGTACCGATACTAATATCATTGATTTCGTTATACTGTGTATTTCTACCAATATCTCTAAAGAAGTCTGTTCGGTGCGAGATCAGATTGTTATCAATATATGGGTTCTGATCGAGGTATTTCTGACCTACAATCGAGAGGTCTATAGTGTCAGAGTATCTATCCTTCCAGATGTTCATAGAAGGGAAAAGGATGTATTGAAGGAAATATGCATATGGCTTTTGCAGTCTCTCAAAATAGTCGATAGAGATATCTTTTTCTGTCAGCGCCTCCTTATGGATAGCGATCAGATCATCTATATCTGTTACATCTTGCATAGCCTCTGCTGTCAGTGGATTGGTTTTCAATCCTTGCAGATTATAGAGTGATATGTCTGTCAGACTGCTACTCATAGCATTGAGCGATCTAAAGTTTCTTACAGCAACGCCCACAAAGAAAATTGCAAGAAGAATCGAAATCACCAAAATGACTTTTGCTATCCTCAGCACAGTAGTTTTTTTGAGAGAGAAAGAGAATTTCTTCTTCTCGTCACTGCTCTTGGCTTTAAAGATATTAAGTGATATCATGGTAGTAATAATAAGAGATAATAAAGTATATTATTGCTGTGTTTGGTCAAAGTCATAGATTTCTCTTTGCGCATTCTTCTGTAGTGGAAGCGTGAAGTCAAATGCTGAGTTGTTTACCACGTACTCTTGGCTACCTATTCTGAGTTTCTTTTTGTTTACTTTTAGCGTCTGGAGATTGATTGGATCTGCCACAACGAACTTACTTTCTCTCAGGAGATTGATAATCTTCGTTGCAAGATAGATATGAGGATTGAGGATACCTTTGTTCAAAAGCTGGAGCTCATCCTCTTGGAATGTATTGATATCAATACCAAATGAGATGTTGTTCTGTAGTGGATCAAAGTTTCTAATGTTGATTGCTAGACTTGGAAAGTCACTGTCCTCAAGCTGAGCGTCAAGGTAACTCATCAATATTGGGAAGACTCTTCTATCGATAGACGCATTCGCGTCTACATATGTATAGTAGTTTGAAAAGTCGTTCCCCTGAGGCATGGTACATGTATCAGCATTTACATATGGATTGAAGTAACATGTAGTAAGATAATTTTGTATATCCTTTTCACCTCTACTTCTATATGCAGTGAGCATAGCCTCTACCTGTGATGTTGGAAGAGATATAAAGCTACCGAACTGCTGGATAAATGTATCAAGATTGGTAAAGAACGTCAGTGCTGTTGAAAATCTAATAGCCTCTACCGCAATCAATGATTTCTGCAATGAGTTGTCCATAAAGGTTGACTCTGCAAAAAGCTGTACATCCTTCGGGAAGAAACCGTATCCTCCGATATCTTGCTTGATCTCATCAAGTTTCTGATATTGTGTAGCTGTGCTTCTTGCAAGCTGTTCTACACTCCTGTCAAGCACCTCTTTCTTAATAACATAGCTCAGAGACTTGTCGCTCACGATGGCATTGAGAGACATCTCTGCATTTGCTGTAGTAAGACTATCAATACCATATGTATCAGGATTTTGTCCAATAAGAGTACTAATAGTCGAATATGACTTATCTATCGTTGGCATGTAGTAGTCAACCATGTTTGGTACGCTCTTTCCTTGGATGTGACGAAGATATTGTTGGAACACATAACCAACAAACGCGATAAGAAGAAACACGAGAGTGAGCATCACTACTCTAGTCATCCTCTTGAAAAAGAGTCTTTCGAAAACTGCTTGCTGCATCGCCTTATCTTTTGCAGAATCTTGTTTCTCAACCTTGAAATCTATCTTACTCGCCTCTTTTTTTGTCGCAGTGAAAGAGTCTACCGCAGCCGTCAATCCTGACAGATCCAAATCGTCATCACCAGTTGCTTTCTCCTCTGCCTTTGCATCTGCTTCTTGTGAGTCTGTTTTTTGTAGTTCAGCATTGTCAGCTTTTTCCTCTGAAGCCTTAGCCGCTGGCGCTTCAGCCGCTTCGTTTTTTACTGGCGTCTCATCTGGTCATGCAAAAAGCTTTGAAGATGTTTCCTGTAGACCGTCTGAAGCATTTTGTGCTTCAGCAGTCTCAGCCACATTTTCGTTTTGTTTACCACCTGCGATATCATCGAGAGAACCAAGTGTTCCCTGTGACTCCTGTGGTGTGTTTTGGTTTGTGTTTTTTGTATTTTCTGCCATCTGATAGAGATCAGCATATAAAGATTACACCTACAATGATACGGAGCGCTCGAAATTAATACAAATTTTGCCTCTCCTCTCTCCTATGCTGATAGATTTTCACTAGACAATTTCCAAAAAATAATTCTAATAAATAAAAAAGAGGACTACTCCTCTCTTGTCTTCAATGCGCGCTTAATATCACCTATCCTATATCATTTCTGCGATATCTTTGCGATAATATCGAAACCATCTAGTCCTTTTTTCTTTAATTTATCAATCTCTTTTTGGATACGAATGATGATCCCCTCATTGATATCCTCTTCCAGCTGACGATAAATCTTTTCCACGAGCTGCTTATCAACTCACTTCTGGATGAGTTTTTGCTTAATCGCATATGGCGGTTTTCATTTTTTCACTGCCTCTGACTGAAAATAAAGACGAGTAAATTGCTCATCATTGACCCATTTCATTTGCTTCAGCCGTGCTATGGTATGATCTATCTCATCTTCATTATAGTGCTTGGTCAAAAGCTTCACTCTGAGCTCTTGCTCGGTTTTTGGATAACGATGAATATATTTGAGTGCGTAATCTTTACAAGATGCCATGAAAAAGTGTTGTATTATAAATATGTCGTGTCACATATAGTAATGATTTTATAAGAGTTTTCCATGAGAAGAAACATCTTTATCTTGTAAAAGAGTAGAAATATCATATCCATTATTTAGATAGTTATTATTGGTTTTTTTGATGTACGTAGTGTTTCGCAAAAAAGTGGCATTTACCCTCATTGAGATGCTTATTGTCATAGTGATAATAGGCATTTTGGCGGCGGCGCTTGTGCCAAGACTTGCTGATATCCAGTGAAGAGCAAGAGATACAAAAAGAAAAGCAGATCTTAGTAGTATGGTAAATGCTCTCGAGATATATTTTGCCGATTACGGTAGTTATCCTTTGCAAGCAGACAACACATATAGAGCAAGCTACCAATCTCAACCATGGATAAGTGAGTTGTCTGGTATCATGACCTCTCTGCCTGTCGACCCTATAAACAATGGCTTTGGATGATGGCCAGCAATATGAGCCACGGGACACAAATATTTGTATTCAAATGCACCGTCAACCACTAAAGTATATGCGCTCTCTTCACTCTTAGAGAATACGAAAGACCCAGAAAGATGCAGTCTCCAAACAGGAGCCCCTTACAAATACTTATGGAATGGCACTCGGATAAATCGATGTGGACAGTATAGCAGTGGCGTCTATGTTGTCTGACCATACAGATTCGGTCAGTAATAATTACAATTGTTTTCATAGCACACATACATACACTATGAAATAATGCACGATAATTACAAACAGCTTATTGAAAAGATACTTCCTGACCCTCACGAATGTGAGGAGTTTTTTGCATGTTATCATGAGATCCTTCCGAGAAGCATCAAGATTATCGAGCACAAGATCACTGCTGAGGAATTTATGTCATATACAAAATGATTGGGTTGGAAGCTACAACCCCCCGGTTTTAGTAGTGACAATGACAGTCGATATATCGAAAGAGAAGATGAGTCAGAAGCCTTGGGCAAACACTGGTTGCATGCCGATGGATTCTTCTATATCCAAGAGGTTGCAGCATCATTGGCTGTGCATGCCTTGGATATTCAGCCAGGAGACAAAGTGCTCGATATGTGCGCCGCACCGGGCGGGAAATCAGTTCAGATAGCTGACGAGCTTTTAACAGCCGGTGCGGCATCGCCCTGACTGGTCGTCAGCAATGAAGTGAGCGGCACAAGGATCGTAGCTCTGCAAAGCAATCTCAACAGAACCTGATCATACAATACAGCTGTCACTCAGCTCGACGGCGCACAGTTCGGCAACCTCACTCCCAATTTCTTTGACAAGGTACTTGTTGATGCTCCTTGCTCAGGAGAATGAACAGGATTCAAGTCTGACGCTGCAACTAAATGGCGAAGAGAAGAAAATGTCCAAAAGATAGCAAGGCTCCAATACTCTCTTCTGACATCGGCCATCAAAGCGTGTAAACCATGAGGCCAGCTCATCTATGCAACATGCACTCTCAATCCTTGGGAAAACGAGTGAGTGCTCGTTAAAGCACTCGAAGAATTTTCTGATATTATCACACTCGAGCCGGTCAACCTACACGATAAATCCATCGGACTTACAACATTTGATGAAGAGCCTCTACTTACCAGTTCAGATGCTCAGAAAGTTGCTCGTTTCCGACCGCATCGCCAGCACACATGATGATTCTTTATAGCAAAATTGCACAAGCATCAAGAGACATCGGACAAAGCAAAGAAAGAAAAGAAACCTATCAAAAAAAACAAACTCGATATCTCCCCATGACTGCAAAAACAGATCACGAAAATGCTTGCTGACGACTTCGGCATCACCGTCGACCCCGACAAACATTTTTTTGCATCGACCAATAAACAGGTCTATCTTCTTACCCCCCTCTACAAGGAGCTTGAAGAAATCTTATACGTGGAAAAAAGCGGCGTCCCTATTTTCAAACGACACAACCCCACCAATCTGCACCCTGTACACGGACTTGGCGTGACTCTTGGTCACTTAGCGACGAAGAACACCATACAATTGACACCCGAAGAGTGCCAAAAATACAGTGAAGGCTTTGATCTCACCACCAGCGCTGAGGTTTCAACGAAGCACAAATACGCTATTCTCAAACGAGAACACTATGGATTTTCTGTCGGGAAAGTGGTGTGAACTACCTTAAAAAATAAGTTTCAGAAATAGATTCAATTCGTGATTAATAGTTCGACTTTATATTAAATGTCGTTTGTAGGTCGTAGAAAATATTTCCTAGAACAAGCGTGCTACCAAGTTTTGTCAGCCATGAAGGCGCATAGAGGTGGGTAGAAACGAACAGTTTGATGTGTGGATTAATTTGCATGTCATTTTCCGACCAGGCGTAGACAGGATCCTTTATTGGATAGATCTCCATTCTCCAGTTGCTCACAGTAATGTCTCCTCCAAAAAGATTAACCCATCAGTCATTTTCATCAGCTGGCAAGTTATATCCGCTATAAATAGCCGGATTCACGCCGGTACCGTTACAGATAAACCCCTTCTCGTAGTCACATGCTCGCGTGTCGGTGTAGCCATCATACATGTAGAGATTTTCCGAATCTCCTGCATCAAACGAGTGCTTTGCACCAGCATCAAACCCCCTTAGCTGAAGCATCTGTACTACATAGAGTTTCTCGTAGTCTTGATATGTACCATTGTTATTGACGTCTGTCTGCTCCACCAACTTTCTTCTCAGCAATAGCCTTGATTTTTTATCTTTCGAGATCAGATACAGCTCAGGGATATTCTGATTGTCAGCAATAGCTACAGGTCATTTTCCGACATCGGTATCATCGTCATCACCAATAGGTGATGCAGTTTCATCAGCATTGTCTTTCACATCGACAAACTGTCGTCTGTATTCACCGAATGATTGTGGTTCACCTGCAACCACACAGCCTGCCCCAGATGCTACGTCAGCATTCTCATTGACGAATGATTGTGTACTGTCACTCGAGTATGGATCCACGCTCGAACAGCGATACGGGATATGCCACCCACTATTGGTAAAAGAACTACCCCATGTCTGTAGTGTATTGAGGGTATTTTGATTTCCATATGCAGAAAAAAGAGAACAATATCCTGTTGTCCCCTGAGACCAGCCAGTCATCAAACCTGCTGAGGTACAACCGTACATTCTCCTATTGAAATATTCTTCATAGTCTATGGTATAATCTCTCAATAATATATTGAGTTTTTCTACCATCGTATAGGTAGTGGTCAACAAATAACTTCTCGCATCAAACTCTCTTTTCACATTGATCATCCTTGTATAGATGGTCATCACTGCAGAAAAAAGCAATCAAAAAATCACGAGCGCCACAACCATTTCCAGAACCGTAAATGCTTTTCTTTTCATAGATACAAAAACTATACAAACACAAACTATATGACGAAACACTCTTGTAATTGCAAGTTCTTTTTACTATAAGTAGTGCATATTTACTCTTTTTATGCAGTTCGTATGACACTTATCCCTACTATCATTGATAAAACGCCACAGGGAGAGAGAGCCTATGATATCTACTCTCGCCTCCTTGAGGATAGAATTATTTTCGTGAGTGAACCTATTACAGATCACCTAGCTTCGACAGTGATTGCTCAGCTCCTCTATCTTGAAAAAAAAGATCCAGACAAAGATATCATCATGTATATAAACTCTCCGGGAGGAAGCATCACTGCAGGTATGGCGATCTATGATACGATGCAGTTTGTGCACTGTGATATTCAGACGGTCTGTGTGGGTATCGCTGCAAGTATGGGAAGTATCCTGCTTATGGGAGGACACAAAGGCAAAAGATTTATCCTCCCAAATGGAGAAGTTCTCATCCATCAGCCGCTTATCCAAGGTGGCGTTGGTGGCCAAGCGACAGAAATTGAACTAATCGCAAAACAGATGGTTAAAACGAGAGAAAGACTGAACCATGTGATCGTAAAACACACAGGTCAGCCTTTCGAAAAGGTAGAGAAAGATACAGATAGAGACTACTGGATGATCGCTGAAGAAGCGGTCGAATACGGCATTATCGACAAGATAATTACCGAAAGACCAAATACTAAAAAGAAAAAGTAATTACCCTCGGATAACAGAACAAATGCCAGCCACTCCAAGAACGAAAAGCGATCCGTAAATCATGAACATTGTCTTCATGGTTGTACGCATAAGAAATAAACAATAAAATTATCATATATTAATTAAAAAATCTGTCAATTTTTAAGACAGATTTTTTGTATCTAGTAGATGTCTTTATTCAAGAAAGAACTAGTAGAGCATGTCACCTCTGTAAAAGAGGCGCAGAAAAAGCTTACCACTACTATCCAACCCTTGAGCAAGCTCATTTTGTATATTAAGATAGGCGTTATACTTTCCGTATGCTCACCATTGTCACCACTCATAGTAGTTATTGCTCCAGAAACACGCATGATATGCTCATGTCCCCTCTACTCCTCCATACGAGTTTATTGAACCATCATTTTCCATCTGTGCTCCTACCCATGCGTAGTCGCAGTTTCCATAGGTAGCACAGCTAGCATACATATACCCATGAAATGCCATGCTATAATAGTAACGATGCGCACCCGTTCCATAAACAGACTCTACGTCGTAAAATCACGAACTCGTGTACCCGCCAGCTAGAAGCGGATCTGTTCCTCGTCACCCTGTCCAAAATGCACATGGATGTCTTGCAGAAACTTGTGGATCACTTGGAATAGTCGTCATAATATTCCCCGTCTGCAGGAAAGCCAAACTTCTCGGATAGTCCGCATGATCTGTGTAGTATATCCTTATACCATTGGTCAGAGTCGTTATATCTGCCTTCCTTTTTACATTACGCGCTCTACTCTGAATATCTGTCAGTCTTGGCACGAGAGCTGCGGCCAAAATACCGATAATCACGATGACTATCAGCATTTCGATCAGCGTAAATGATTTTCGTTTTTGTAAACGACTATAAGACATAACTATGGGCGAATGAAAATTTAATCGTCTTCTCTTGTTTTAATCAACAATGGATAATGAATTGCAAAGAGGATAAGCGCTATAGAACCCCAAACGAGACCTCCTATCACGTTCTGTTTTGTCTCATAGCTTCTTTCTGCGATAGCATTTGTTCTTGCTTTCTCCTCACACGCAGCTACTTCCTCCTGTGTTGGCATAGCAGGCTCCTCACCTTCTCTCGCCATAGAGTATTTCGGCTGCTCGCACACATCAAGCTGGTATCTTACACCTCTACCCGTCAAATACTCATCATCTGAGATAACAGCAGACTGAATACCAGCATAAATAGCAACTCCATAACCGATTGCCATACCGATAACACCTACAAGTGAAATCACAGTAAGATAGAGCTTCAATAGACTAAGTTTGTTTTTCATGAATAACCAAATAATAAAGGTAAAAACTATCAATAGAATCATCCCGGGTATCGCCGGCGTATCAAATATCATGTCTTCAATGTATATATAATAAAACAAATAACAATCCCATTATATTATTCTCCAAACAATCATACCTGACCACGCACTTTTTCTCTTATGTTCTTTTCATTTACCGGTAGAACTATCTTAGGCTGCTTCGCAGCCGCACTACGTGCCAACTTATCTACTCTATTATTGAGCTCGTCATCTGCATGTCACTTTACCCAATGTCGCTCCAATGTGAAGAGAGGCAATAGCTCATTGAGCTTCTCCCAGAGATCTCTGTTTGCAACTGGCTTTTTATTTGCCAGTCTTCGTCCTCTCTGTATTCGATATTTCAATCTTTCTACTCCCTCTTTTACATATTTACTATCCAAATGTATATGAATATTTTCATTCGGCGCTCCTTTTTCTTTGAGATAGTGCAATCATTCGATAACAGCCATAAGCTCCATTCTATTATTTGTCGTCAACGGCTCTCCTCCAGAAATCGACTTTCTCTTTCCTTCAGCAATTATCAAAGCTCCTCGTCATCACTGACCAGGGTTTCCCAAACTACTTCCATCTGTATAGATCTGTATCTTCACTAATTTCGTAGTTACCTTGTAAACTGCTTCACAATATATACATATAAAACTAATAAACAACTCATATCATCCTTTAACTACGAGCTGTGTGGTATAGGTCATATCCGGCATGTGGTATTACTATTTGTAAATAGTCATACCGAAAATCTCTATAGTTCTACCAGCAACACACACCCATCTCATGCATTATATTCTTCTCATCCTTATTAATTTACTTGCTCTTAACTTCTGGCTTTGGCTCTTTCAAAGCATCTTTCATCGAAAACAACACAAGCTTTTTCTCTTTTCAGTCGTCCTAATTATGGGGGTAATCAGCGCAGGATCTCTGCTCCTCTACCCAACACTTCTTCGTTATTTTCCTGTGGAGACATTTACCGCCGTCACATTAACACGACAGAACATCGCTTTCTTGATAGGCTACGTAGGCATCATTTGACTAATCTTACTCGTTCTCGGAAGGAGAGCGACTCTCACACACAAAGTAGTCATTCGGCTCCTTGCTTTCGGAGGACTCGCTACTTGAGTTGCTCTTTGATATCTTACTCTACCAGTCTGAGTTGCACTTTATTTTCTCTGTATCGCCTGAGCAGAAGAGTTTCTCAAGCTTAGCGTCTGACAAAGTTTCTTCTCCCAATACAAGATCAGCAAGAAAGATTTACTGCTCTTTGCGATACTCTCTGCCATTGGATTTTCACTCATAGAAAATGTTATCTATCTCTTTACCAATCCAAATATCGGTCTTGCTGTTTCGAGAAGTCTCACCACAGTCATGATGCACATCATTTTCACTGGAAGCATCGCCTATCTTATCTCTACTCGCCAACACAAATGACGATATGTCGTCGCATTTCTCCTGGGAATGGCACTACACCGATCATACAATACTTTCGTGAATTATAATAACTCATGGTTTACAGCTCTATTGATACTATGAGGTTATTTTGTAGTAAGTTATTTCTTGTATAAGAGTGATAGATTATATTTGAAATAAAAAAATGTCCCAGCAAACTAGGACATAATTCTTTTTCGAAAGAAGCATTGTACTACCAACCTATAATACTCTCTAGATATATTTATAAGGACAAATATTCCTATCAAAGCTATGAGAGCGATAATAATCAAGCCTACCTCAGTAGAACCAGATTGAGACATGTTTTTATACTGGTCAGGATCAAACACTGATTTACCATAACTAATCAAGAAAGGAGTAGCAATTGCAAGAACCGGCATAAAGAAAGTGTAACTATTATACTCTATACTACACTCAAACTGCACTCTCGTTGGATCTGACCAATCATTTTTTCTCATAACTAGTGACTCAATCAAAGCAATTAATAGATTAAGACCAATGAGATATGGCAGATATTGAAATGCTGAATACCAGTTAGCAAAAATTACAGTATAAAGTAGTATTAATAGGTAGCCTGTGGTCACGCGGACAAATCTCATTCTTTGTTGTTTTGATGTTTCTTCTTGTTTCATTACATTGTGATTTATGTTTATCTGTATATTGTAATCCTATTATTTAATAAGTCAACAACAATTAATTAACCAATTATTTCTCTATACAGAAAAAACCCGCATTATAGCGGGTCTTTTCATGTATCGTATAAGGATATATGAACATTTGGACTAATAGTATAGCAAAGAGACTAGTCAGAATAAGTTTGGGTTCTCTATGAAAGAGATGATTCTACCTCGATTGGTAGGTTTAATTAATTTATTCCTAATGTTAGGAAAGTGGTCCATCCCCACGTTCCCGTAGGGATACCTTGTTACGACTTCACCCCAGTCATCGATTTCCTTTTCAATCTGCAGAGCAGATCTTCAAAGAACCTCAACTCCCATGGTGTGACGGGCGGTGAGTGCAAGGAACAGGGACATATTCACGGCAGCATGGCTGATCTGCCATTACTAGCAATTCCAACTTCATGTAGTCGAGTTGCAGACTACAATCCGAACTGAGGGATGATTTGGAGTTTTGCTCCACCTCGCGGCTTAGCTTCTCATTGTGCATCCCATTGTATGATCTATGACGCCCTAGACATAAGGGGCATGAGGATCTGACGTCATCCTCTCCTTCCTCCTGGTTGCCCAGGCAGTTTCTCTAGACACAGTAACTAGAGATGAGGGTTGCGCTCGTTTCTAGACTTAACTAGATACCTTGCGGCACGAGCTGACGACGACCATGCACCACCTGTGTACCCCGCGTATTGCTACGCTAACCGAGTTTCCCCGATGACAAAGTACATGTCAAATCTAGGTAAGGTTCTTGGCTTATTATCCAATTAATCTAGATCATCCACTGCTTGTGTGTTCCCCCGCCTATTCCTTTGAGTTTCGGTCTTGCGACTATACTACCCAGGCGACTCGCTTAACCCGTTAGGTTGCAGTACCCACGTCCGAAGACATAGACACTTAGCGAGCATAGTTTACGGTCTGGACTACCGGGGTATCTAATCCCGTTTGCTACCCAGACTTTCGTCTCTCATCGTCAAGATAATCATAGTGAGCTGCTTTCGCTTTTGGCATTCCTTCCGATATCAACGAATTTCACCTCTCCACCGGAAATTCTACTCACCTCTGAAAACTTCCAGACCTGTAGTATCCACTCCCTTTCCTCGGTTGAGCCGAGGTATTTGAAAGTAGACTATCAGGACCGACTACAGACTCTTTACGCCCAGTAATTCCGGATAACGCTTGGGACCTACGTATTACCGCGGCTGCTGGCACGTAGTTAGCCGTCCCTTATTCGTGGGGTACCGTCATTCGTCTTCCCCCAAAAAAGAAGTTTACACACCGTAATGCTTCATCCTTCACGCAGAATCGCTGGTTCAGGCTTTCGCCCATTGACCAATATTCCCCACTGCTGCCCCCCGTAGGGGTATGGACCGTGTCTCAGTTCCATTGCGGCCGGACATCCTCTCAGACCGGCTACCCGTCATAGGCTTGGTGGGCTATTACCCCGCCAACTACCTGGTAGGCCGCACCCTCCTCCTAGAGCAAAAAACTGTTTCCTCATAGTATTCTCATTTCTATGAGCGTATCGGGATTTAGCTACGTCTCCGTAGTTGTTCCCGTCTCCAGGGCAGATTAAGTACGTGTTACGCGCCCGTTTGCCACTAACTTCATCGAGTATTGCTACCCAAAGAAGTCCGTTCGACTTGCATGTGTTAGGCGTTCTGCTAGCGTTCATCCTGAGCCAGGATCAAACTCTTCATAAAAAATCCTGACTAAGTCTCTTTGCTATTCTATCAGCTATTAATGTTCATCATCAGCTTACGCTGACGAGCAGGCTATACCTACTAAAGGTGGCATCAATCTACTTTCCCAGGGCCATTGACCCAAGTATCATTGACCGGATAAGGCTTAACTTCTGTGTTCGGAACGGGAACAGGTGTTTCCCTCATCCGCATCGATACCACCATTGGTAGACATAACTACTAATCCCATAGTGCAGACAAACATATCATATTTTTAAAAGAACAACAAGCCCCTCGATCTATTAGTACACCTCTGCTAAACACATCGCTGTGCTTACACATAGTGCCTATCAAACCCATAGTCTCTGGGAGATCTTACTCCTACATTGCTGCAGGATGGGCAATCTAATCTTATGGCTAGTTTCCCACTTAGATGCTTTCAGCGGTTACCTTTACCGAGTGTAGCTACCCAGCGGTGCCGATGGTTCGACAACTGGTTCACCAGAGACTCGTTCATTCCGGTCCTCTCGTACTAGGAACGACGCCATTCAAATTGCCTACGGTTACAGTAGATAGGGGCCGAACTGTCTCACGACGTTCTGAACCCAACTCGCGTCCCGCTTTAATGGGCGAACAGCCCAACCCTTGGGACCTTCTACAGCCCCAGGATGCGACGAGTCGACATCGAGGTGCCAAACGGAGTCGTCGATATGGACTCTTGGACTCCATTAGCCTGTTATCCCCGGAGTAGCTTTTATCCGTTGAGCGGATTCCCTTCCACTTGGAAAATCCGGATCACTTTCGCCTAGTTTCCTATCTGTTCGACCTGTTAGTCTGACAGTTAAGCTTGCTTATGTGAATATACTTTCCATACGGTTTCCATCCGTACTAAGCAAACCTTTGCACGCCTCCGTTACTTTTTAGGAGGCACCCGCCCCAGGTAAACTGTCCACCAGGCACTGTCCCCCACTTCGTGGGGTTAGTAACGCTACATAAACTGAGTGGTATCTCACTGGTGACTCCACCGTGCCCAAAGGCCGGCTTCAAAGTCTCCCACTTATACTGAGCAGTCTATGCCACGTTACAATACCTAGCTACAGTGAAGCTTCACAGGGTCTTTCCGTCTAGCTGTAACTACCCGGCATTTTTACCGGGATTGTAATTTCACCGAGTCCGAGATTAAGACAGTGTGGAGATGGTTATGCCATTCATGCGGGTCGGAACTTACCCGACAAGGAATTTCGCTACCTTAGGACCGTCATAGTTACGGCCGTCGTTAACTAGTGCTTAACTCGCGAGCTTGCACAAGCGAGCTTAACATTCTAGCACTGGACAGGCATCACCTCCTATACATCCACTTACGTGTTAGCAGGAAGCTGTGTTTTTGGTAAACAGTCCCCCCCACGACTTTAACTGCGGCCTGACATTGCTGCCAGGCAGGGTTTATCCCGAAGTTACACCCGTTAATTTGCCAAGTTCCTTAATCACCGGTTTTCTCGATTGCCTTGGTATACTCTACCTGCCTACGTGTGTCCGTTCTGGGTACGGGCTGCGTTCAGATTAGCGCTAGTAGGTTTTCTCGGCACCAGAACTATGTAAATTCCACCTTACGGCAGTCTTGGTATAGCTCGACTTTTTTACTTTGAGCGGATTTGCCTACTCAAAGCGCACCAGCTAATGCTGGATTCGTCTTACTACTACAACTTGAATCCTTATCAAGCTTACACATGTCCCGATGCGTCACTACATCACTCTGACGCAGGGGCCGGAATATTAACCGGCTGTCCATCGGTTTCCCCTTTCAGGTATACCTTAGGTCCCGCCTAACCCTACGCTGATGAACATTGCGTAGGAATCCTTAGGCTTTCGGCATATAAAATTTTCATTTATAGTCGTTACTTATGTCAGCATTTTTACTTCTATACAGTCCACCATACGCTTACGCGACAGCTTCATCCCGTATAGAACACTCTCCTACCGCACAACACTAATGTGTTGGCTTCCGACGTCGGTAGATAACTTGAGCCCCGTTACATCTTCGGCGCATTCCCGCTTGTCTAGTGAGCTGTTACGCTTTCTTTAAAGGATTGCTGCTTCTGAGCAAACCTCCTAGATGTCATAGCAGGAAAACATCCTTTTCCACTTAGTTATCATTTGGGGACCTTAGTCGGGAATCTGGGCTGTTACCCTTTTGGCCATGAAACTTAGCTCCCATAGCCTAACTCCATAACTTTCCTTACAGCATTCGAAGTTTAACAGGGTTTGGTAAGACCTCTCGATCCCCCTAGCCCTACAAGAGCTCTACCTCTGTAAGATCATCGTTATAGGCTAACCCTAAAGTTATTTCGGAGAGAACCAGCTATCACGTTATTCGATGAGCTTTTCACTCCTAGGCACAAGTCATCCAAAGGACTTGCAGCTCCAACTGGTTCGGACCTCCAGGCTGGTTTCCCAACCCTTCATCCTGCTCATGCCTAGCTCATAACGCTTCGGGTCTAATGACAGCAACTAATCGCCCTATTCAGACTCGCTTTCGCTCCGGCTCCGGCTGTTACTGCCTTAACCTTGCTACTATCATTAACTCGCTGACCCATTCGTCAATAGGTACGTGGTGACTCGGCCGAAACCGAGCTCCCACTCAATTGTGAGCTATATATTTCAGGTTCTATTTCACTCCCCTTCCTGGGGTTCTTTTCACCGTTCCCTCACGGTACTATGCACTATCGGTGTAGAAAAGTATTTAGCCTTACCCAGTGGTCTGGGTGGATTCACACAAGATTTCACGTGTCTCATGCTACTTGGGAGTGCACGACAGAGACAACACATTTTCACTTACGGGACTATAACCCCCTCTGGTAACGCTTCTCAACGTTTTCTGTTAACATGTTGTTTTGTAACTCTGCACCGACCTGCTAGGGCCGATATGTACATCCCACAACCATCTCTCTCGCAACGGCTAGCACCTTGGCACGAGAGGATTTTGGGCTGTTTCCCGTTCGATCGTCTCTACTGAGGAAATCTCTTACGATTTCTTTTCTTCGTGGTACTGAGATATTTCACTTCCCACACTTGCCGCCATTTGCATCCTGCTGTACAGGATAGGTTTCCCCATTCGGACATCCCCGGCTGATCACGGTTACTGGCACCTGACCGAGGCTTTTCGCAGCCAATCACGTCCTTCTTCGGCTTTTCTACCCAAGGCATCCATATATAGCTCTTAATAGACTTGTCGTCTTTTAAAAATATGATACGTTTATCTGTTAATGGTCCACATCTGCATCGCTAACATTCTAAAGCATAGAAAAGTCAGACACCCCTATATCTATTGCTAGGTAGAGAGGCCATCTGACCTTGTTCTCGTTAAAGAAAATCCTACGATTTATCTTGTTAGTTTTCTCGAGCAGTGACTACGAGTATAGAGAACCCCACTGCCATTTCAAGAGATTTTTTGACTTTTTTCATACCACGTAAACAAGCCTCCCACCTAAACGCTCGAGTTTTGACCATACTTTTGTGAAAAAAATGTTGAGAGTTTTTACTCTGCACCTAGGGTCTTTTCGATGTGAAAATGTTTTTATTGCAATTGCAGCGCGAGTTTATACTCTCACTAACAATGATGACAAAAAAAACAGCCTTCGTACACGACCGAATAGCACAGGAGTGAGGCGCTGAATCAGTACTCAGACATCTCATCACTCAGGACCGTCACGACGAGTGAACTCTTTTTGTATTCTACAGCAAACAGACGCGGCGAAAGGTAAACGACAAAACATACCGCATCGTTACAGCTCTTCCGCGCTGGCTCAACAACTGGTTCATCACCTGCAACACGAGAAAGTTTTTCCTACTCTCTACGCTATTCGATTATAGAAACCTTATGTTTTGGTTTCCTCTCCTCACTCGAATACTTTCACGCAAGATAAAAAAATACAAACCTGATCATATTATTATCTCATCATTTGCTGCTGCAAAAAATATCAATACATCTATCGCACCAACAACGCTCTATCTCCACTCACCGATGCAATACATCTGGGAGAACTACTACGACAACCTTCATAAACTTCGCTTCCCTATCAAGCAGCTCTATCAGTTTGCTGCACAATATCTGCGTCCTTGGGACAAGAAAAAAAGACAGTACAACACCGTTCTCTTCAATAGTGAATACACACAATCTATTGCAGAAAAACTCTATGACATGTCATGAGAAGTACAATATCCGCCGGTCGATAAAGTGTTCGATGGATGATATTCGCCCGCAGTATGACATCAGTATTTTATTTTTGTATGAAGAGTGGTAAGGTACGTGAGAGAGATAGATAAGATTATTATGTTGTTTAATAAGATCGGTGAGCCGTTAGTGATTATGGGAGACGGGCCGGATATGTGATATGCGCAAAGCATTGCTTGACCAAATATTTTGTTTACCGGCCATATCGAAGACGCTGACGAAAAGAAAAAAATGATAGCACAGTCTCGCGGACTCATCAACATCGCCAAGGAGTCATTTTGACTCTCGACTGCGGAAGCACTCTGCTCTGGCGTCCCTGTCTTTGGATACAATGGCTGAGCTACCAGATATCTTGTCAACGAATCAAACGGCTATCTTGTAGAGGAGAAAGACGAAAGATCACTCATAGAAGGTCTTGAACATTTTATGCATATGAAATTTAATAAAGAAAAGATTGCGACTGAAGCACAAAAGAAATTCTTCGCATAGTTAGCACTTGATTTTTGTGATAAAATAGGATATCAGTTAGTGGTATCAAACTTTACTGCATTATGAAAGAACAAACTATATTGCTTGAACTACCCATAGAAGAGATGGACCTGTACTCATTAGAGCGTCTTGTTGAGATACTACATACTATAGAAACCCTGGAAGCAAAAGAGTTTTTAGACGACCACCTCAATCAAGGCAACGCTACCAATGAGTTCTACATGATAGAATATGATACAACATGTCATCTCACTATCGATGAAAATCGCGCAATCACGATTACGGATATTATCGTGGCACCAATAGCTGCATAACAGGACTATCTTCTATCCACAAAATCTCCGGCATGTCCGGAGCTTTTTCTTTTTTGACAATCATTTGCATTGGCTATATAATGTAGCTATATAGAGTATGTTATTATTACTATACGACAAAAAATGATGAAAAAAATAATTGTGATATGTCTTGGGCTATATGTGTTATTGACTGGTAGTGCTTTTGCAACTGGAGTCACTAGCAGCAACAGCCGATGAGATAAATGATCCTCGCCGATAGAAATTTTGGACAACATCGCTGGAGAAGCAAATCAAGAGTACAGGATACAAGAGACCTCACTCGATGGAGTCAATGACGATCAGTGAGCATTTGCCGCAAAATACAAGATGGCGAACACCCTCGACAGCATCAGAATAAAGATCGCTCCATATCTGCAGTGGGCGTTTTTCATTGGTCTAGGGCTGGCAGTCATATTGATCATATACAATGGCATACTTCTCATGACTGGAGCCGTCAGTGGCGAAGACTACAAAAAAGTGATCGGCAGAATTAAAAACATCGGTATCGGCGTAGCGATACTCACATGATTTGCCATCATTATCAGACTATTCATCGCCATCCTCTCTTCTGCTCTCTCATAAAAAACAACTCATAGATTACTTTATATATATTGAATATCATGATTAAGAAGATTTTCCTTTGATGCGTAGCTGCCTGCCTCCTAGCCCTCAATGTCGCTCAGGCTGTACCTCCAACATTTGATCAACAAATTGGGAAGCCTCTCACTACCGACAACAGTGGCAACGACGAAACCGTCATCTCCCCAAATGCTTTTGGTATTGATCCTAACAAAACTTTTAAAGAAAATATCTACAATCTTTTTTCACCACTCAACGACAACTCGGTCATCCGAAGAACTCTGAGAACTATCATGGTGGGTGTGCTTGTCCTTTATATTGCATGGGCCGGCATTGATATGATGCAACATGCAGCGGATGAAACAAGACAGAAAAGAGTCAGAAGAAGTTTCTTATATATTTGAGTTGGTGCCTTTATGATACGGTGAGCCACATGGATTCTCGGTACTGCTCTACAAGTCGGTACGGTACAAGGTACGCAGTGACTGGTAAGTAATTTACAAAACAATGTGCTCTTCCAAATCCTCGCCTTCCTCAAGGGGCTCGCATTCTTCTATGCTATCGTCATGCTCATCTACTACGGCTTCCAGTTTATGAGAGCACTTGAAGAAGAGTCAAAGATAAAGGCAGCTAGAACAGGTCTGATCAATGTGATCGTGGCGCTAGTACTTATCAAGATTATCGACTTTATCTTCTTCATCGCTCAGCAACAAGACTTTGGTTCAAGACTCCAAAACTTCCTTGTTGATGCAGCAAGAATCGCCGCATACGTTCTCTGAGCCGGTATGGTTCTCGCACTTATCCGAGGTGGTGTCAGATATCTCACTTCACAAGGTGACGAGGAAAAAGTGAAAGACGCACAGAAGATCATTACAACTATCTTCTTCATTATACTTACCATCTTCCTTTTCCTTCTTGTGGTCTATCAGTTGGTAGCCGAGTTTACGTAGTAAAAAAAGGAGCGGTTATTCCGCTCCTGCATTCAAATATTTTTTTTCTTAGGCTTCTCCTTGAGGTGTTTTCATCATGGCAATCGATGCTTTCATTTTTTGCAGGAAAGAACCTACATTGTTTTCGAAAGTTACAAAGACTATTTCCATGAAATAAGTACCGAGCATGTGGGCAAGTCCACACAATAGCAGTAAACCCTCACTTTCCCTTACCAGCATCTCATCAGCCTCCAGTAATGGAACAACCTTGACTGTAAACTGCGGATTGAGCAGGAAGCCGGCATATACCGCTTTTATCAGCCCAAGCAACCGAGCATCATGGACTTCTTTCCTCATCTCTTCAACAATTTCTAGGATATCCTTCTGTGCTTGCTTTGCTTCCTCGGTCCAATCAGAATGATCATCATTTAACTGGAGTGACCGCAAGACCTTTTCTTTTGTAATAGCAATTAATTTCATCAGTATGTGTTTTAGTGTGGCCAATATATTACACATGAATATCATTATGTCAATAGAATAAATCTTTTGCAATAACGTCAATGAATAGATACATTTTTGGTATTTAATTTTAGTAGCAAAGCATGAAACAGAAAATATTACATATATTTTATAAACTCCTTGGGGCGCTCGCTCGCCGTTATCTGAAAAGGTGGAAGCCAATAGTAATTGGGATCAATGGAAGTGTTGGAAAGACCTCTTGCAGGATGATCATTACGGATATACTCAAGCACTATCTCCCTCACGATGAGATTTACACTTCACCGAAGAATTTCAACGGCGAGCTTGGGATGTCGCTAGCCATTTTTAAGATAGAACATTGGTGAGCAAGTCGATCAGCGATGTTTGGTGCGCTATGGAAAACATTTGTGTTAGCATTTTTTTCAAGAAAGAAACCGTATGATGTGACCATTTTAGAGTATGGGATAGACACTCCTGGAGAGATGTCGTTTCTCCTCTCTATCGTGAAACCACACATTAGTGTGTTGACAAAAATAGACGCAGTGCACTCGCTCCAGTTTGGAAATCCGCAAGAGATCGCAAAAGAAGAGACAAAGCTACAAGTATGAACACTAGAGACCTGCTTTATCAACGAGGATGACAGTTATGGACGCTCTTTACGCGACAAGGTGAATGTAGACATCTTGCGATACGATACCAATGAATCTGACGACAAAGAGATTTCAGTAAGATACAATAACTATAAACTCGTTCCTCATGGGAAAACTATTGGGTCGTCGTCTGACATTGCCATAGGTATCAAAAAACATCATATTACTACCAACATTCTCGGCAAGTTCAACCATGGGTATATCGCTGTTGGTCTTGCTATCGCAGACATTGTGCACCATAAGCTACATGGACAGGACTGCACACCTGCAGACGGCAAGACAAAACTAGACCTACACCTCCAAGCAGGCAGGATGACAGTCTTCGAAGGTATTCACAACAGTGTCATCATAGACAGCTCGTACAATGCATCTCCACTGAGCATGAAAGGAGCTATTAACGACCTTTATCGCATACAAAAAGAGGTTCTACCTGATCATAAGATAGTTCTTGTCCTTGGTGACATGCGCGAGCTTGGCGAGTGGGAAGAGCAGCACCATCGCGAGTTGGCTGGATATCTATCGCAATATGGCGACACTATTATGCTCCTTGGTGCTACGACAGGCAAATACACTGTTGATGAACTCAAAAAACTCTGATATCCTATGCAGAATGTGCACCATTTCACTCACTATGATAAGCTTGGTAGCGCTTTGAAAGAACTCCTTACAAATAATAGCGACGACAACTACCTCTTACTATTTAAGGGAAGTCAAAATACGATCTTCCTCGAAGAAGCCATCAAATATATCCTCCAGGATCCAATTGATGAAGAAAGACTAACGAGACAGTGAGATTGGCGAGCACAAAAGAAAGAATCTGTTATGAGAAACATAAGATAGACGCCTATTGACAATCTTTCTTTGATTTGTACAATATTGTCATTTAAGATTAATTCTAGCATGACAAAACTTAGGCTTCCGAAATGGGCTCATGACAATCAGAGACAAGAGGTATACACGAACAAAAGATATGAACATATCAACTCTTTGCAAAAAGCATGTGGGTCGACGGAAGAAGACCTCTCTGAGCTTCTTTCTATCAAGATAGACAACCTCTTAGAAGGCTTGAGCTGAGAGTATCTTATTGAAACAAAGAAATATCTCCATAATATTGGGACATATCGCCAGCTTGACCTTGTGTTGTGCCAGTATAATAAAATAACAGGACAGGAGGATATTTTTAATCCCTACTCGAATCCTTGATACGAGTTTTTCGCCTCTCTTGTCATTGGACATCATTATTTTTTTAATAGAGCTCCTGATATCCACTATACGGACACCGATATCGATGCGCGAAATCAAGCCAGAGAAGTGCAAGACCTTCCTCTCGAAGAGACACTTAGGAATCTTTCATACGATTTTATTATTTCTGGCTATCTGTTTCATGAAGAACTCTTTGAAAAAGATGATAATGGCATATACCGCCTCATCCCAAAAAATATAAATAAAGCATGAACACGAACCGATGAAGGCATTGGATTTACCAATAATGAGCTCATTTTCAGAGCGACTCCTACTCGCTCATATACCTCAGAGGAAAAAGGAGCAGCTGAGATAAGAATCCCTAGAGAGCTCATTCCTCTTTATATCCAAGCGTATGTAGATACCAACCGTAAAGTTTCGACTGAAATCACGAACCTACACACAAAGAAGATATCTCAAGCCTTAGATAGCTTACTCTCTCTTCCTCAATCAGAAAGGAACTCCGCTAAGATGGACCAATTCATCAGGGAAGAGATCAAAGAATAGAGCATAAATCCTTGTTTATCTGTACAAAATAACTATATATCAATTAAACTCGTTTATTTTCGTATAATCTGTTCATGAGAAGAGTTCTTTTCTGGCTTATATTACTCATAGCTTTATTTCTCGTTATTGTACTAGGTGTTGCTGCAAAGCGTAAAATCACTCCAAGAGCTGTACTCCAAGACTGGTTTGGCAATACAGCCATTGTAAATGACAATAACAATACTGGTGACACAAACAACAATCCAACGACTGGAGATAACACAAATAACAGTTCAGATCTCTCTGATGAGGAAAAAGCTGACACCCAGCTATTTCTCGATAGTCTTATAGAAACACAATAATTTTATCATTCTTGTTTGGTTACATGGCAAGCATTATTGTCCACAACGGCGAGCATTTTGAAAGGGGCAAAACCCGATATGTCGTATTTTCTCTCGTTCTTGTAGTATTGATTGTAGTATCGGTTCTTTTTGAGAATTTTTTCGGTGCTATCATCCTCTTTTTACTAGTAGGAGGCTATATTTTGTTTGCTCTTATGAGAAATAAGAAAATATCAATTCGCACCTCTGAACAGGGCCTTGCCATAGCAGACAAACTCGTCCCGCGAACGCAGCTACTTCAACGAAGCGTCGAACTGGATGCAGAGAGTTGAGAGGTAAAAAATCTCATTATTGTAGCTAAAAATGATAAACTCATCTTTAGTCTCGACGATGATAAAGAGAGCACAAAGATATTTATGAATGAGCTCAATGAACAGCTTCCCTTAGCGGAAAACTTAGAGTTTTCATTCACTGAAAAGCTCATCAGAAAATTAAAACTATAAAATTGTCACAAATAAACTAGTTGATCGTATTTACTAGTAAGCGGGAGAACATCCGCCGCTTAACATCCCACAAAAAAACACTCGAAGGAATGATACATAAAGCAATCTAGAAGCTTTCATGTATCATTTTTTTATATAAAAAAGGCTTTTTACAGCCTCCTTAGACCTATGTATGGTCTTTTTCTCATGTGATTTCTACCCGATCGGTTTCTTTCCTTGGATGATTCTAATAAGTACCACGATAATAGCGATAACTAGTAGAACATGGATCAAACTGCCTCCGATCTTCAGCAGAAGACCCAGTATTCGTAGGACGAATAGAATCACAGCAATAGTGTATAACATTAGCCTATAATGATTAATAGGTAAATAGTGTCTCCCCTCTTATAAGCATGATATAAAGAAAAAAATCAAGCTAAAATAAAAAAATGACAGCATTTCTGCTATCACTTTTTTGGGTCGGGAGGGGATCGAACCCTCGACCAGTGGCTTAAAAGGCCATTGCTCTACCACTGAGCTACCGACCCACAAAAAACTGCAAATGCAGTTTATGTGCTATAATTCAGCCTTATATTTCTTATACATCTTTGCTGACATCTTTACTTTCACTTTGATGCCATCACCTAGATCTACTTTTTTTGTGATAAGATTTGGTTTGAAAGCTCTAGAAGTCGCTCTCATTGAGTGAGATCTGTTGTTTCCAAAAACCGTTTTCTTACCTGATATTTGACACTCTCTTGCCATCGTTAGTTTAGATATTACCGAGTAATAAAAGATTAGTCTTCTTTTTTCTCTTCATCAGATGATTCATCCTCATCAGCATCACCAACTTTCTCTCCACCTTCACCAGCTGCAGCTTCTGCATTTTCTTCTGCAGTAGTCTCTTCTTCTACTTCGTCTTCGATTTCTACTACTGATACGATAGGAAGTTCTTCATCGTCAAGGATAGTTACCTTATCTGATACTGCAAGATCTTTCACAAAGATACCATCATGTAGTGTTGCAAGACTTGAAACATCTACCTTGATATCATGAGGAAGATCTCTTGGGAGCGCTTCCACGAGTACGTGATCTTTCACAAGCTGTACTCTCCCTGTCCCCTCTTTCTCTACAGGAGCAGTTCCTTCAACAACGATAGTCACATTTGCCTCGACTTTTTCGTCGTCTTTCACAGCGAGAAAGTCTACATGCTCAACCATATCATTGACTGGATTTACATCTATCTGATGAATAAGCACCAAATGTTTCTCATCTCCTGTCAGATCAACTGGAGTTGACTCTCCTGCGTGCTGATATGCCTTTAAGAAACTATTTTTATCAAACTGTACGACTGCAGGAGCAGAAAGATGTCTTCCATAGACAATCCCAGGAATTACACCCTGTTTTCTCAGGTCTTTCACCTTTTTTCCTGTCAGCGTACGCTTCTGTACTACTAGTTCCATTATAGTTTTTTCATATAACCAAAGATAAAATTATTATTTTGCGAGTAGGTCTTTATCCTTTCTTTCTGCCGTGATCTTACTCTTGAATCTTGCATCCTTACCTACCTTTTCTCTGATATAGTAGAGTTTGCTTCTTCTGATCTTATATTCATCCAAGAGAGCAACCTTCTCAAATTTTGGAAATGAAAGCGGATATACTTTTTCTATCGTATGTCCTGCTACTGTTCCTCTAATAGTGAAAGTACCATCTGGATGAGAAGGCTTCTTTACCTTCACAACAAGTCCCTTGAATCTCCATGTTCTATCACCAAGCTTTTCATGGATTTCAAGATACTGGCCGGGCTTGATAGCGGCTATATTATATTGCTTGTCTGCATATATGCTTTGTAGTCTTTGAAAATGCATAGTAGTTACCAGTATATGATATAAGTAAATAGCTGTTCATTACAGAGCAGAAGACTGCGATCTTGCTTTAGAATTCATCACCTTGGCTTTCCACTTCTTTTGTTGCTCAAGGTTTTTTCTCGTATCCATGATCACGACCTTCTCCACTCTTACGAGCGCTTTGTTGAGCTTTTTCTTAGCGTTTGTTCTGAGTCTCATAGAGAGAATGATATTATTGAGATAAAACTCCTTTTTTATTCATAACTTCCTGCACCATAGCATCAGTGATACCCATATTCTTAAGCTTAGCATCTACCTTCTGCATTGCGTTTCTGATCCACTTTGTATCTCCTTCTTTTTCTTTTCTCTGAATCAGTACAATCTTATGATTGATAGCTTTCTTATCTTTTTCTCCTGACTTCGCTCTTGCTCTATTGAGATTATAGAGAACGTGATTGAAGTTTGATTTATTACACTTAGTCATGATATATCACGCAATTATATAGACGTAAAAGTTATTATTTAACGTATTTTGCGAGGTAAGCAAATGCCTTATTTGCTTCTGCCATCTTATGTACTTCTTCCTTTCTCTTGATAGCTGGACCCTGATTAGAGTACGCTGCCATCAACTCTTCAGCAAGCTTCTTGTACATAGGTCTTCCTTTCTTTGACTTTGCAGCGTCTAGTATCCACTTAGAAGCAAAGAAAAGTTTCTTGTTCGTTTTTACTTCCAATGGAACCTGATAGACAGCACCTCCGATTCTTTTTGATTTCACCATGATATCTGGAGCAGCATTTTCCAATGCAGCTTCAAGAACCGCCTGTGGGTTAAGATGTCCATTTGCTTTAATCTCACCCATTGTATCGCTATAGATTTTTAGTGCCACAGTTTTCTTTCCTTCTTTCATAATATAGTTTATGAACTTCTGGATTTTCTGGTCACTTGTCGGAAGCCCAAGATATGCAGGCTTTTCAAATTTTTTACCCATGCGTTATGACCCAATAATAATGTAAGTAAAATACGTATTGTGGACAGCCACATCCACCCAAGAACCTTTTTGAAATATAATGATATGTATTCTCCAAATCGTTATGAATTATTTAGCCTTTGGTCTCTTGTTTCCGTAGAGAGATCTACCCTGTCTTCTTGCTTCTACAGGATTAGAGTCGTAGACACCACGAACAACATGATATTTCACACCCGGCAAGTCTTTTACTCTACCTCCACGAACAAGAACCACACTATGCTCCTGAAGAGTATGTTTCTCTCCTGGAATATATGCAATCACCTCAATACCGTTTGAAAGTCTTACCTTCGCAATCTTACGCTGAGCCGAGTTAGGTTTCTTTGGTGTTACCACAGTTACCTTCAAGCATACACCTCTCTTGAAAGGAGCAGGAATATACACTCTCTTGTTTGCCTGTAATTTATTTACACCAAACTGCAGCGCAGGCGCCTTAGACTTAAATCTTTTTCTCTGTCTTCCTTTTCTAATAAGCTGATTGATAGTAGGCATTCTTTTTCGTTGCCAAAAATAGAATAAAAAACATGCTCTTTGACGAGCGTCTTTTGTCGACTATACGATTCTCCTCTGTGATTGCAAGTGAAAATAGCGGTTAAATAGAAAAAACGAAAGGATATTCTCCCCTCGTTATATATTTTATATTTTTATAGAGATTTTAGTTTATTGAGAGTCTGATGGTGCAGAATCTTTCGATGTTTTTTCTAGGATGTCCAGCTGTATTTGTTGAATTTCCATCAATGTCTGCCATTTTTTCATGAGCAGATGATCTAGTTTCTCATGAAGTGTACGAATCTCAATCTCTGCCTTAAGGTTCACCTTATAGTCATTCTCTGCGCGCAGACGATCTCTCTGCGCTTGTCTGTTCTGGCTCATCATGATAATAGGAGCCTGAAGGGCTGCTATAGAAGAAAGACAGAGGTTAAGCAGGATAAATGGATATTCGTCCCAAGCCCTTTCTCCAAGCGCGATATTGAATCCCATCCAAACAAGCAGAAAGAAGAGAAAGGAAAGGATAAATGTTCGACTTCCTCCAAAGGTCGCTATCTTATCAGCCATGCGTTGTCCGAAAGTCAGATGCTCCTCATAATTATCGTTGATATTTTCAGACAGTAGTTCTTTCTGTTTGATGCTACTCAAAACCTCCTCAAGGTCCTCATGATCGGCGTTGAGCATATCTTTGATGTATTGTGCTTTCTCTGAAGTGAGATTTTCGTACTGCATAGAGCGATAATTGAGAATGTATACTTTACACTAGTATAAGTATACTCCGCTCTGCCCAAAAAAGCAAAAAAACAGAGATCTTGCATGCAAGTCCCTGTTAGTGTCTCCGTAGCTAAGCAGCCCAAGAGAAAGAAGATCCTTCAATTCTCTTGTCGTAACCATGGCTTGTCTCTTTCGAATACCAAATAATTTTGATATTCATTCCATCATCATGACACCTTAAGAAATGTCCTGAGACGTTTGGCACATGGACTGCGTTACCTTTGTGAAAAACAATAGAATACCCATCGCCTCTCTTGCTCACCATCCTCGCTTCAGAGGGATAGCTCGGAGGATTTTCAGGATCTATTTTTGCCTCTCCAAAAGGCTCCAAGCAAAGCGTTTTTTCTTTCGCCATTCCATATGACACAGTCAGTGTCTCACCTGACATAAATCTATCATAATCATCTTTATTCAGAAAGACGTACAGCCAGTTGTTATTGCTCTTACTCTGTTCTGCATACATAATGTTTCTCCTTTTATTTATGTCTTTATTGTATCTTATTTCTATTTAATTGTCAACCTATCCTATACCTGGAATGCTTACTCCTCGGGCTCTCACCAAATCAAGTCAGATGAGATAAACGCCTAGTGTTAACAATAGCACAAAGAAAATCATGTTAACAACACCCTCTATAGCAAAGTACTTTTCTGCACGCAGTCTAAATACTTTTTGAATGATTACCCCTAAAAGTCTTCCTCCGTCCAATGCTGGGATAGGCAATAGATTGAAGAAAGCGAGCGCAAGTGATATCAGCCCCCCAAACATGAGGAATTGGACTCGGCCACCTGTTTCTATAATAAATTCACCTACGCGAGCTGCTCCGACTGGTCCAGAAAGATTATTGAGAGCGGCCTCTCTGTCATTTTCACGAGATGAGAAAAGACTTCTTACGATCCCAGCGAGTGCTGGATAGGTCAACTTTGCTTGTGCGATGACCTCCTCTCCTCACCTTACTATGGCCTGCCCCAAAGGAAATTGTATAGGTAGTAGATACTCTGTCGAATCGTTTGCCATAAAGATACCCAGCACACACGACTCTGTCGGACAGTCAATAGATACTACATATCAAGAGCCTTCTCTTGAGTAATGGAGAGCAATAGTTTGTCCAAGGTTTTCCTTAAGTACATTCCCAAGATTTTGGTTGTTTACAGGCATCTCATCTACCGCGGTAATCACATCTCATGACATGAGTCACGCCTTACCTGCAAGCTGTCAGGGCAAGACGTCCAGTATACGAGCCTCTCCTGTCACGACGCTGCCTGAAACGAATCCCTGCTCTCTCAAATAGTCCTCTGTCGGCATAAGAAGGCTTTCAGACTCTGTAGCAATGAAATTGGCCGGAATAGTCTGGAGTGGATAGGTTCCATGCCAAAATCCTGCAGAAAAAATAGCCCATGCTGCCAAAACATTCATGACGATTCCTCCCAGCAAAATCACCACCTTATTCCAAAATTTTGCTCTCAAAAAGCTATCTTTGTTGGTGAAGGCGCCTTCATCTTGTGGGTTCTCACCTTTGATACGCACAAACCCTCCCAGTGGCAACATACGCACTGTAAACTCTGTCCCCTTTTTATCTTTTCCAAATGAAAAAAGCTTCGGTCACATACCGACAGAAAACTCATGTACCGTGACGCCTGACTTACGAGCAACGATAAAATGCCCAAATTCATGGATCACGACAAGTACAATTAACAATATAATAAACGCAACTATTGCTACTATCATCTCTTCTATCATCAAAATAAACACCTCAAGGAATATATTGAAACCCAAGGTATAATCAATAAGAATAGGCTATGTATTATGATACTCATACCCACCTCAATGACGACAAGCTCTATAAAAATTGGAGAAAACATCTCCAACATTTTTCTGATAATGGATGAAAATGATTAGTCACCGTAGGAGTAGATGAAGAGTATAATGAAAAGGCGATCGAGATCGCTCGCGAAGCGAAAAATGAAAAAGTAAGTTGTCGAGTGAAAGCAACCATTGGTTACCATCCAAGCGAGGTATGTTTTGGAAAAATAACACGAGAGAATATTGATGAGAAGATGGATGCATTGAAAGCGTTATACGAGAAAGAAAATACAGATATTGTCGCGATTGGAGAATGCGGCATCGATGTACACTACCCTGATGGCTCAGAGAACATAGAGCTACAAAAAGAGCTTTTCAGAAGACAGTGTTCTCTTGCCAGAGAGCTTAGACTACCCATTGTCATCCACTCTCGTGACGACTTTGCAAGTACTCTTGAAGTCATCAGAGAATATAGAGATCAGAAAATATATTTTCACTGCTACGGGTATGGGGCAGAAGAGATAAGAACGCTCCAGGAAACATTTTCTCAGTTGTGGGTTGGCTTTTGCGGAAACCTCACCTACCCAAAAGCAGAGAATCTACGCGAAGCCATAAGAGTCTGTAAGCCAGAAAACATTGTATTGGAGACTGATGCTCCCTACCTTTCCCCCCAAGAAGTAAGAGGAAAAACAAACGAACCTGCATATGTTAAACACATCTATCAGTATGCTGCAGAGTTTATGAAACAGCCACTAACAAAGTTTAGCCAAGGCATCATGGAAAACGTGAAACGCTTATATGGGCTAAGATAACCTAACCTTCAAATCCCTCTCCATAGAACATTTCTGCCTTATCGATTTCGATATCATGCTTATCATCTTTGTATATCTCTGTATCTTGTACAGAGTTTTTTTGATAACGCACAGCTCCTGAAAATGCACGAGAAGCGATCAGGAAATTACCCATCCTATTGAGATCTCTATCTCCTGACGAGACATACTTATACCATACCCCATCTGGCCAAGAGGCCAAAAGCGTATTCATAAGCGTATGAGAAAACTCTGTATCCATCTTTGTATCCATGATCATATTGAGCATTACATATTCGGAGAGCTGCGCAAGATCTGTAAAGAACTCGTGCGTGATAAGCTCTTCTGGGATAGATGTACCTATGTAGGCATCTACAAGTGTATAGTCATATCTTTTCTTATCAGCAAGCGACTCACGGATATATCCTCTTGCCGACTGAGCGGTGAAATGGATTTTTTCGTGAAGAGGCTTTTGTTGAAAATAGGTCTCAGCGATAGTTTTCACCGCAGGATCTACATCAATAGTATCGATACGTCCTACATACTCTCTCTGCGCCATCTCCTCTGGATACGTAAACCCCGCCGCTCAGATGACAAGAATGTTTTTCCTGTTCATGCTTGACGAAACAGTTGCCCGCATGTCAGTAGCTTGTATCGCTTCACGGATATAGCCAAACCAACTTTCACCCGTTTTTGTTTCTATAGAACTGGCAAATCCACCATTGAGCAACATCGTACGAAAGGTACTCCCTCCATAGACATCTTCGCGAACAACGATATGTTGATAAGGACTATCGTATTCTACAAGCACAGCGCTTGTCTCAGTTTTAACAAGAGAGAACCAACTGATAGCAACTAGTACAATAATGCCTGCCCATGGTATACGCTTCAGGTAGGCCATCATCAATATGTGACATAGGATAAGCAGGGTTGCTATCACATAGCCCGTCAACGTCACTCCTCGTCGAGAAAAAAGAACTGTACTCGTGAGTATGCTTCCTACAAATGATCAAAGTGTTGAAACAAATAGTATCTTTCCAGCAGCAAATCACTTATTACCCTTCGTCAATTCGGTAATCATCGGCATAGTGTGTGACGCAAGCACCACCGGTATGAAGAAAAATAAGAGAGAAAAGAGGAAAAGGGCAATGACATACGGGAATTGCTGGACAAAATCTACCAAAAACCTCTCCTGGAACGGAAAAACAAGGATTACATAATAGACTCCTGATGCAAAAAGAAACCACGAGAGAACATGTGCAACCTGCTTGTCCTTCAAGCGAGAAGTGAGCTTCCCTCCGGTCCAATATCACACAGCTAAAGCAAGAAGAATGACTCATATTACAACAGATGTCAATATAATACTTGATCATACGAGCGGTATGGCGTGCCTAAGGGCGACCATTTGCATAGCAAGTGTGGTAAATCACTCTATAAGAACAACGAGAAGAAGCAAGTAAGACATTGGCATCTGAAACAGTAAAAATTTACAATAACTCCTGTATAGAGAACTCTGAGAAAAAAACAACACGATTGGGGCAAAAATTTGCAAAAAATGGCTTTCTGGAGTATAATTTAGATAGATATTTACCCTATTTGAAATAAAAAGAAAAACTGATGGAAACGGCAATGCCAAGCGTAGATCGTGAAACGCAGCAGATCATAGCCACCTACCAAAAAATCTACAACCTTATTTTCAGATATGGGATTTTTATTGTACTTGGTGTTATCAGCTTTGGCGTGGTCCTTATGATAAATCCCCATGCCTACACCATCTACAATGTTGACAACACGTTTAGTAGCTCACAAGAAGAACTACAACCACTACTCCTCTCTGGAGACACATACATTGCAAAGGGAATAACACTTAATCCTCGTGTACCAGCAGATCAGATCAACGTATCAATCCTCCAAGGCTTCGTTGATGTCACTCCAGAAGTACAGATGGGATATGGCGCACTTGCAAGCTACAAGGATATTATCTTGCCAATTTCTATCAACCTTGCAGCACATGATACCATCTTCTCAAAGGAGTATTTTTCATCAGCATACAATCCTGAGGACCTCAATGAGTACGTACAAAACACCATCCTTACCTATCCAGTAAGGAATATTCAAACGACGCTATACAGATACAAACAAGAGACTGCAGCAGAAAACGCAAGAACGAGCGCCGACCCTATGCAACCAGAACTTCCACTAACAACTACCCTCCCCGTGGACAATACACAGATCACTCGCCACGAAGAGCCACCTCTTATCAGTCGTTTTGGACTACAGTGTCTCGGCAACCGTCACATTACCGATTTCTTCTGTCATAAAAACACAGAGGTATTTGTTTCTCGCATACCATTTCTTTCGTTTGAAAACAAGCTAGAAGAGATGAGACTCCTTATGGATGACATCGCACAAACGCCATACAAGGAACGCGCTTGTAACAATCTTCTTTATGCTTTTGGTAGAACTGCACAAACAGACAGAGCGCGAGAGCTCATCTTCACGACTTGCTGACAACAGTACGTTTCATCATATCGTAGGATAGCCGACTTCGCTACAGTCATCTTTGAACTACAGTGAATTTCAAATGCAAAGCTCTATACAGACAATGATATTAACATATTTAAACTGCTTTCACTACAACAAAAGATCTACCACAATACCCTACAGAAAAACTACGATGTCGGAACTATCGAAGTATATCTCGCCTTTGTCCAAGAGCTCCTTATCAAAAGGCCGGAGATTGATCAAATCTACAAAGACATGACATATCTCTACAACAATACTTATCTCCGCGACACACTAACGCAAATAGCCATCATCAACAACAATACGAAAGCGATGCTCAGACTGACCGACATCGTAAAGAATATCAACGAATGATCAGCTCAGCTACAAAAGTCTGTCGCAAATGCCGAACTGGTTGCCTATATTAGCGATACAACATCTACAGCCAGCGCACAACAAAATCTCGTTACTTTCCAAGATCTCTTTGCAAGTAAGTTTACCACTTTTGATAACTTTATCGTCACGAGCCAGAAAGTCGACAACGACTCTCTTTCTGCCAAGGTAGAAGGATACTTTATCATCAACGATGGAGAAGAAAGAAAGGTTCTTTTTGCAGGAGACTATCGTTATGACAATGAAAGCTTCATCCTTACTTACGCATCGTTTCCACAGAGCCCGTACCTAGAGACACTCCTCAATAGGCTCATCAATCAGCAGACGATGCAGGTAGACATCCCCTTTGTCTATGAGTTTGTCAAAAACAACTATGTAAATGCAAATCGTAGTGTCGCGCTCTGTGACATACTCTCTTCAAGAGTAAGCTTCGAATCATGTACCAACACAAATGCTATCTATGACGATGGTCTCATCCGCATTATCTTTGTCTTTGACGGCTACAAGATCACGGCAATAAATAGTAACAAACCAGATCTTACAGAAAGACTACGTACCGCAACGAGCAATGTGATCACGACACAAAACAATATCGGGGTCATCGTAAGCGAACTTATTAAATTAGCCAAAGAAGACAATACACAACCAGCACAGAGCGATGAACTCACGGGTAGCAGTGTCGACACAAATCAGTTTACCATTATCGGTAAGTTCAAACAGTTCCTTGACGTTACACCAGAGAGCATCAACCTAAACAATGGGAACTATATCGTAGAATTTGAACTCTTCGGCATCAATTTCATCACCGCTGTGGACATTACCAACAACTATAAGCTATTCCCTATAGGTATCAAGAAGTCAGAGAGCGAGGTCATTAGGATCAACAACTTCTCTCTCAATCTTATCAATGCCTCCCTCACCGAAATCAACCAGTTTAAGGCAGATCCTTGGGCTCATATTAGGAAAGTAGACCCTGCCGCATATGAGAATGCTTATCCTAAAAACAATAACTAAAACATACTTTACTACATATCCCTCCTCTTCGGGGGGATTTTTCTTTATCACGCATTGTAATTTTTTTTCGTTTCCATACCTTAGGGGCAATAGTTATCTTATCCCCTAGCGAACGATGTACAAAAAACTTTCTTTAGACGAGTTAAGCTCACTACAAACCTCTTTCTTTGACCGCCTGCAATCACTCTATAAAAGGGAAAGATGTCAGATGCTCAAAGAATATCTTAAAATAGCATTTAAGGATGGAAATGATGTCTACTACTTCAGAGAAGGATCAGCATATTTTAGACTAAGTAAAAAGGATAATTGCATTATTTTTGCTGACGAATGAGAGAAGATAGAGCTTCACGCTTCAGATGAAGACGTCAATCAGCTCCATAATCTCTTGAAGAAAGAGAAGAAGCTTTCAAAAGACATAAAAAACAATCTCAGTATCAAAAACATCCTCGATGAAGAGTTTGCATCAGGAGATCGGAGAACTATCAATGGAAAGCCATATATTGTCTATGATATCGAAACCGAAAACGTTACCAGTAATAATATCGCGACACATAAGTTTACTATTGCTTATGCTCTCATGTCGGACTCTGGAGAGTACAAGCTTATCACCGAAACAAACCTAAAAAAATTCACCGACTTTCTACTGAACTTTGATGGTTATATCATCGGTTTCAACCATATATGATACGACAACCCTGTTTTATGCTACAATGCTGGGTATAGCACAGCAGAGATAGAGCGCCTCGATGAAAAGAGCATCGATCTTTTTCTCTTTGTTTGGCAACTAATGCAAAGAAGAATGAGTCTCAATAAGCTTGGTGCAGCTCTTGTGGGAGCAAAGAAGACACTTGAGTCAGGACTAGAAGGCGTTGCCTTACGAAAAAAGTATAAAGAAGAATGAGACCAAAAAGCGTACAATCAGTTTAAGAAATACTGTAAAAACGACGTCACCATGACCCACCTTATTCTCCTGTACTTTTTGAAGTACCAAAAACTCTCAGGAGAAGATGGGGAAGACATCAGCTTCGATGAAGACAAGCTACTTTCCCTTTGAAAGTCACAAGGCAGTGAAGAAAGTGAGCAAGTAACACAAATGTCTATGTTTGCATAAGAAATAGAGAAAATATAAGTGGTTTTATACATTATTTTTTATTCTATGAATTTTTTAGAACGTCTTGCGGACTATTACGATAAAGAAGCAGAAAAGTTTCATCGTACACGTCAGCGTCATCGGCCCGAGTTCGATATTTTGGCTGAAGAGATCAGAAGACGCTTCTCAAGAAAAAAGAACATCCGCATCCTAGAACTCGGCTGTGGAAGTGGAAGACTTCTAGGGTATCTCCAGAAAAAAATGCCTAAAAAACAATTTATCTATACGGGAGTGGATATCTCTCGTGGTTTGATCAATATCGCAAAAAAAGACTATCCTGATGCGACATGGAAGGTGAATAATATGACCTCATTTCTTTCTAGTACCAATCAAGAGTCATATGATATTGTTATCGCTATCGCAAGTTTTCATCACCTCCCCTCTTTTCGCATGAGGGTAACGACAGCGAATCATATATATAGATCTCTTTCGTATGATGGGTTCTGTTTCTTAACGAATTGGTCTGATAGCAAGCGATTCCGCCAGAGATTTCGTAGAAGCATCTATACTGCACTGCGAAAAAGCATTGTTTCTTTTGGGATCTACAGGCCAAACGACCTGTTTCTGCCTCGAAAAAGCGACAAGAAAGACAAAATATTCTTCAGGTATTATCATATTTTCACGCTACAAGAGCTGGAAAAAATCGCAAAGATATCATGATTTGGCGATATACACCAATTCTATCTCGACAGTGAGTGAAAACAAACTCATACGAAAAACGACAGCAGAAACAGCTGTAGTATACGAGGGAAGAGCGTGTTTATAGACAATGATAACGAGTAACATCCCTCTTTCAGAAAGCAATAGTTCATATATAAAAAACCAGAGACTCTTTGTCTTCTGGTTTTTCTTATTTCGTTGCATGTCCGTGATTTTATGCGATCTAGACTCTATCATACTTATGCATAAGTAGTTCTGCATTGACCTTGTTCATGATCTCTTGTACTACACCTACGATGATGATGATACCTGAACCAGTTACGATCACAGGTAGTGTACCAAGCGACTGTGTTAATTGCTGAATGAATGGTATGTAAGTCAGTACATACGAGTAGATACCTACTAGACCGAGACCAATACCACCCCAAAGACAGAGATGTGAAAGCACTCTATTGAGATATCTTGCGGTCTCTGCTCCTGGTCTAATACCTGGAGTAAAGCCTCCTCTCTTCTGCACATTATCCGCAATCTTTTCAGGATTGAAGACAATCATCGTATAGAAGAACGTGAATGCCACTATCAATAGGAAGTAGATAAGGATAGCCAATACTGAAGGCTGTTGTGCATAGATATTGAAATTTCTTTCAATCCAGCTTGCAGCGTCCTGTATCGTTTGATTTTGTGTACCAAACTTGATCACGAGCTGTGAAAGCAAGTATGGGAACGTAGCAAATGCGATAGCAAAGATGATAGGGATCATTCCGACTGGATTAAGAGGAATTGGGAGCGATGAGCTTTCCTGCACCTTACCCTGCTTTGCATAGATAATAGGTACTTCCTTGATAGTTCTCAGCAAGAAAATAGAAAGGATAATCAGCCCCAAGACGATAATAAGCATGAACAAGAGAACACTTATCCAGTCACTTCCTGCAGCTGTGATGTCAGTATATACCTTTGAAACAATTCCAGAGACAATGGAAGCAAAGATAATCAAAGAAATACCATTGCTTATACCCTTTTCTGTAATGCGTTCACCAATGTAGACGAGCATAACCGCACCGATTGTAAGAACGAATGCTGAAAGACATACAAGTCCAAAGTTATTTACATCGATCAACTGCCCTCCAAGAAGGTAGTTCATGAAATAAGTCATACCTATACCTTGGAGAAAAGCCAATGGAACAGTCAACCATCTTGTGTACTGTTGGATTTTCATACTTCCCTGCTCTCCCTGCTCCTGAAGCTCTTCGAGAGAAGGAACAATAGCCGTAAGAAGCTGCATGATAATCGATGCATTAATGTAAGCCCCAAGACCCACCGCGATAATAGAAAACTGCTCAAGAGATCATCCAAGAAGCATAGCAAAATATTCGAGACCTCCTGCATTACCAAGAGAAGTCTGGCTCAAAAGTGCAGAAACGTCAACAAATGGCACTGGCACGATAACAAGTAGTCTGTAAAGAGCCAAAAATGCCAGAGTCCAAAGGATTTTGGTTCTGATCGTTCTACTACGGAAAGCATCACCTATACTCGTCAATATTCCTGCCATGGCTAATAGTCTTAAAGCTAAAAGTGCTAAAGTTCATAAAGCCCCAAGACCTTATGAACTTTCTCCTTTATATAACTAGTTTATAGTTCCTCCTGCCTTTTCAATCTTCTCCTGTGCTGATTTTGAAACAGCATCCATTCCAGAGAAAGTAAGTTTTTTCTTCAATTCACCACTACCAAGGATTTTTACTTTTTCTCCCTTGTTGAGGATACCTGCTTCAATAAGGGCCTCCTTTGTCACCTCTCCTGAGATCTTCTCATGCTCTTCAAGAACAGAAAGGTTTACTGGAGTATATTTATCCATCAGCTTGAAGTATCTCTTGAATCCTCTGAGCTTAGGCAATCTTTGGACTAAGGGAGTCTGTCCACCTTCAAACCAGGCAGGCAGGCTAGCACCAGCTCTCTGACCAGTACCTTTATTACCTCTCCCTGATGTATTACCTCTTCCTGAACTGTCTCCTCTTCCTCTCTGGATTCTAGGATCTTTGAGGCCTTTACTTTTTTTCAATGTGTATCCGAACATGGTAACTTATCGGTAAATATAAAACTATGATGATTTAGCAGTCTTCTTTGCAGGAGCCTTCTTTGGAGCTCCGCTATTAGATCTTGACCCAGGTTTTCTTCCTCCTGCTCTTCTTGTCTTCTCCTTCTCTTTTTCAGCTTTTTGTGCCGCGATAGTCTCCGCTGTATTGTGCTCTGGAAGTGTTGATCTATCTACTTTGTATTGGCTAAGAGCCTGTATAGTCGCAAGCGCGTTATTTAACTTATTGTTTGTACCCATAATCTTCGAAAGGATATTAGTATATCCTGCAAGCTCAGCAACTGAACGGAGCGCAGAACCCGCTTTCAAACCTGTACCAGGCGCAGCTGGTATGATTCTAATGACAGCAGACTTATACTTGTGCGAAACAGTATATGGCACCGTTCCCGACTCTGTAATAGGTACTACCTTGATGTTCTTATAAGCCTCATGCGTTGCCTTTCTTACAGCAATCGACACATCAGAACCTTTTGCGATACCAAGACCTATCTTTCCTTTCTTATTACCAACAAGGATGATTGCTCTAAACGAAAGCTGACGTCCACCAGTATTTACTCTCGTCACTCTTCTTACTTCAAGCAAAAGCTCCTCAAACTCTTTCTTTGGTCTCTCTCTTCTCTCTCCTCTTTCTGGTCTGTCAGATCTACCACGCTTAGCGTTGTTCTTTTTCGTCGAAGTATCTGATGAGCCCTCAGAAGATGAACTAGCTTCAGCTTTCTGCTCAAGGTCCTTGTTCTCTTCCTGAGTTTCAGTTACTTTTTCTTCCGTAGACATGTGTAGTGTAAACTATAAATTAAATATAATTATGATAATAGTTAGTTTTTAAGTCCTGCTTCATTGGCTCCGACAGACACACTTTTTACTCTTCCGTGATATCTCAGTCCGTTTCTATCAAACACGACCTCAGAGACACCATTCTCAATTGCCTTCTTTGCCACAGTCTTTCCTACCTCAAGAGCTTTTTCTGTCTTTGTCCCTTTCTTCATAGCTTTATCATTTGCTGAAGCGATAACCTTTCCAGAAAGATCAACCACTTGTGCGTATGTATAAAGGTTAGACTTATTGACAATAAGTCTTGGCAAAGAGCTTGTCGCCTTGATAGTAGTGTTTACTCTGTGTTTTCTTCTTGCATGTCTAGCAGCTTTGTTCTGCAATGCACGAGTAATATTTTTCATGTCTGTTATACAGATAACAATGATTAAAAAGATATAGTAAGATTATTTCTTAGCAGCCTTTCCTGCCTTCATCTTCACTTGTTCTCCAAGGTATCTAATACCCTTGCCCTTATAAGGCTCTGGCTTTCTCAAGCTTCTGATCTTTGCAGCAGCTTCACCGATACTCTCTTTATTAATACTTGTAAGCGTGATGATATCGTTACCTTTTGAGTCCTTGTCTACTGATGCCGCAACATCCTTAGGAAGCTTGAATACAACTGGGTGAGAAAACCCGAGGGCAAGCTGAATATTTTCACCCTGCACTTTTGCTGAGAAACCAACTCCGAGCACCTGCAACTTCTTCTCATAGCCAGCGCTCACACCCTCTACCATATTGGCAATAAGTGTTCTTGAAAGTCCCCAAAGGTTTTTCTTGCTGTCATCATCGATAGAAACCACTACCGCATCATCTTTTACCTCAGCATTTACACCCTCAAGCAATGTATATGAAAGAGTACCCTTACCCCCTTTAACTGACACCTCCTTACCATTGATGGTAACCTCAACGCCTGAAGGGATTGCGATACTTTTTTTACCTATTTTAGACATTGTCGTATAAGTAGATAGTTAAAATAAATTAGTAGATTTCTGCAATAAGCTCTCCTCCTATCTTTTTCTGTTTTGCCACATGGCTTGGCATCAATCCTTGAGATGTTGAGAGAATTCCTATACCGCGACCTGCAGCTACTGGCTTAATCTCCTTATATGAAATATACCAGCGTCTTGATGGTCTTGAGTAGAACTTAATAACTGGAATGTCATTAATTTCGTCCTCAACCTCCTTAAGATCAATAGAGATTGTTTTCTTATTGCCCTCTGAGGCTACATCATATCCTATGATAAAACCATACTGCTTTAGCAGCTCAAGTACGTTTACCTTAAAATTAGAATAAACGACACCGTCCACGCGAGTTCTTCTCGCCATGTACGCATTTTTTATTCTAATCAAGAGATCATGTATAGGAGCGTTTACAAAACTCATGGAAATAGTTAACAGAAAAATATAAAGGAAAGATTTTTACCAACTTGCTTTTTTCAAACCTACGATAAGTCACTCTCTCGCGTACTTTCTCAGGCATACTCTACAGATACCGAAGTCTCTGAAGTAACTATTAGCTCTTCCGCAAAGCTTACATCTGTTGTAATACTTTGTGGCATGCTTCATAGTTTTACCTTCCGCAAGAGCTTTCTCTCTACGAGCATTTAGTTTTGCTTGTTTCACTTTTAGTGCATTTCTTGCCATGGATAGTGATTAGGATATGGTAGTAAAAGATTATTTCTTCTCAACAAAGATGAACCCTAGTGCTTTCATAAGAGCAATAGCATCTTCCTTTGTCTCAGCATTAGTCACAACATTGATTTGAACACCCATCGCTGCTTGTGTATCGTCTGCCATAAGCTCAGGGAAGATAGACTGTGTTGCAAGTCCGATGTTATAGTTATTATTTGGATCGAAACTCTTTGGATTGAGTCCAACGAAGTCTCTCACACGAGGCATAACGATAGTTGTTAGTTTATGTAAGAAGTCATACGCCTTGTCTTTTCTCAACGTCACCTTCAACATAACAGGCATATCCTCTCTCAATTTGAAGTTCGAGATCGCCTTCTTCGACTTAATCATTACTGGCTTCTGTCCTGTGATAGACATAAGATTCTTCTCAAGGTCAGAGAAATCCTTCACGCCTTTTCTCGTTGCCAAAGAACCAATACCCACACTGACGATAACCTTATCGATAGAAGGAACTTGGTGAATATTTTTCTTCTGCAATTCCTTTTGGAGCGCAGTCTTCTTTTCTGACTTATATTGTTGATAGATACTCATGGGGAGTAAATACAAAGTGATAAAGTAATAGTTTATTTGATAGCTTCTTTGCTTGTTTTCAGCACTCTCACTCTTTTTCCGTTTTTATCAGCGTCAATACCTACTCTCGAAGCTTTCTTTGCTTTTTCATCATAGAGCGCAATGTTGGAAATATGTACAGGATGAATTTTATCTATGAACCCCTGTCATTTTACCGCCTTTTTCATCACATTGACTCCTTTTACGACAACCATGTCGCCGTTTACAGACTCAACCGTTGATGTTTTTCCCTTGAACTTACCGGCGATAACAACAACCGAATCTCCTGCTTTGATCTTTTTCATAATTGGATCGTAGTATACAAGTAAATAGTATGATAGATATATGAAACTGTTATATAACCTCCTCTGCAAGAGTAGCAACGTCCTTGAAGCCAACATCTCTTAGCTCTTTTGCCACAGGACCGAAGATTCTCTTCCCGATTGGTTCATCATCCTCGTCAATAAGAGCAACCGCATTGTCGTCAAATCTAAGGTATGTACCATCTTTTCTTCTTACTTCTTTCTTCGTTCTGACAACAACAGCTCTCGCAGTGTCACCCTTCTTAAATGAAGAGCTCGGTGAGGCAGTCTTGATAGCGACCTTTACTCTATCTCCGATAGTTGCTTTGTCTGACATAGATCCCTTGAGGATACCTATGACCTGTGCAACCTTTGCTCAGCTGTTATCAGCAACGATAACTTTTGATTGTCTTTGTAACATTGTGACAATAAGTAATAATGATAATAAATGATTATACTGCCTGACCGACAACTTCTACCAACGCCCATCTTTTAGTCTTGCTGCGTGGATTGTCCTGTCTGATTCTTACAGTATCTCCTGCTTTCGCTGTATTCTCAGCATCGTGAGCGTAGTATTTCTTTCTTACAGTAAATCTTTTTCTGTAGAGCGGATGCTGCTTGACAGTCTTTGTCATCACAACGATGGTTTTATCCATCTTGTCGCTCACTACTGTACCTACAAGCTCTTTGATACTTTTTCCTCCGATAATAGCCATTATTGAGCGAGAGATTTAGAAGATAAAGCGGTATTTACCCTTGCAATGTTTCTTCTGACAGCACGAATCTGGTGCGTCTCTTTCAATGCTTTCACATGATTTTTCATCTGAAGCGAAAAGAGCTGCTTTCTAAGATCGTTACGAAGCGCAACAAGATCTTTATATGATTTCTCTGTCAGATCATTCATAAGGAGTTTTTCTTTCTTTGCCATTTTATAGTAATGGTTTCTAAGACAATAAAACAGATTGTTATCTTACTTCACCTTTTTCTACCATCCTGGTAGTCATAGGAAGCTTATACGATGCCTTCTTGAATGCCTCTTCAGCTATTTCTCTGTCGAGCCCACTCACCTCAAAAAGGATTCCTCCTTTTTTTACTCTTGCCTGGTAGTGATCTACGTCACCCTTACCAGAACCCATCGGCATTTCAAGCCCCTTCTTCGTGTATGGAACATCCGGGAAGACTCTAAACCAGATCTTACCAACCTTTCTTGTATATCTTACGATAACCTTTCTGGCTGCTTCGAGCTGTCTGTTGCTGACGTAGGCACTTGTAGTGGCTTTCAGTCCATATTCACCAAAAGCAACTTTATTACCTCTTGTCGCCGCACCAGTGATACGCCCTCTCATTTGTTTTCTATATTTCCATCTCTTTGGAGTTAAGATAGACATCGTAATATTGTGCTATATATAAACTAAATGTGTGAGATATTATTGCATAATTTTTTTCATCGCTTGTTGTTTTTTCACCTCATTAGAGTCTGTATTGTTCCCTTTCAATTTCACGAGCGTGTCACCCTTTGAGATCCAGACCTTGATACCAATGATTCCGTATTTTGTAAGAGCCGTTGTATAATGATAGTCGATATCAGATCTTAACGTTTGAAGAGACACTCTTCCTTCTGAGAACTTTTCTGTTCTTGAAAGGTCTACACCACCAAGACGTCCAGATACCTGAACTTTCACACCAGTCGCACCCTTCTCCATAACTTTCTGGAGAACCATCTTAGCAACGCGTCTAAATGGCATACGAGCCTCTATCTGCTGAGCAGCAAACTCACCCATAATCTTAGCCGACAATTCAGGAAGTCTTACATCTTTAAGCACCACCTTGAACTCACGACCGAACCTCTTTTGCAGAAGCTTCGAAAACGACTCCAGCTTACTTCCCTCTTTACCAAGGATAAGCGCAGGCTTAGCTGTAAAGATGATGACCTCTCCCTCTTTCTCAGTCTTTCTGATAACCACTTTTGCGATACCAGCTCTGACGAAAGTTTCGTCGATCAATCTTCTGATTTGAATATCCTCTACGAAGAACTGAGCACCTTGTCCTCTTGTTTTAGCGAACCACTCCGACGGCCACGTCTTAGTAATACCAGCTCTTAGTCCTCTAGGATCTGCTTTTTGTCACATGAAATGAAGGATTATTTATTATCTAAAACTACTCTTACAAATGCTCTATGTTTCACGTATCCGTGAATTCTTGATCTTGCTACAAATCTACTTCTCTTCAACTTTGGTCCGCGACCCACAGTGATATGTGAGATATAGAGCGTTTGTGCATTCTGTCCAGCATTGTTTACTGCATTTGCCTGTGCTGACTTGATCACCTTCCAAAGCATTTTTGCAGAAGCTTTTGGCGTATGCTCAAGGATAGTGAGTGCCTCATCGACATTCTTTCCTTGTACGAGCTTTGCCACAAGCTGCATCTTCTTGTAAGATGTGAGCGCATATTTCAGTGTTGCTGTAAGACTTTTATTCATGATAACAACAATTATTGAACCAATAAAACAGTAGAATTAGAACGGATGTCCTCTAAATGATCTTGTCAGTACAAACTCTCCGAGTCTATGACCAATCATTTCTTCATTGATATAGAGACTAACAAAGCTTTTACCGTTGTGGACAGCCAATGTGAAACCAACCATCTCAGGAGTGATCTGGCTTGCTCTGTCCCACACCTTAATTACCTTTTTATCTCCGCTTGCTGTCATCTTTTCTATCTTTTTAGCAAGCTTCTCGTTGACGTAAAAGCCTTTTTTTAGCGATCTTGTCATGTAAACAATATAGACAAATAAATGAGATATATGTTAGTTCTTCGTTCTCTTCGAAACGATGAATTTCGTTGACCATTTCTTCTTGCTTCTTGTTTTCTTTCCGAGCGGCACTGGACGTCCATTGAAGGCCTTCGGGAATCTCAGACCAATCTCGGCATGTCCTTCTCCACCACCATGAGGATGGTCTACCGGATTCATAGACTTACCAAGTACGTGAGGTTTAATACCCTTCCATCTCTGTCTTCCAGCCTTACCGATAACGATGTTTTTATGATCTTCGTTACCAAGTTGACCAATAGTAGCAAAACATTTTTCATCGAACTTTCTTACCTCTCCAGACGGCATCTTAATAAACACCAACTGCTGACCCTCATCTTTACCGACAATCTCTCCATACAAACCAGCCGACTTGATCACCTTTCCTTTCGTGAAAGGCGTAAACTCAAGATTGAATATCTGAAACCCTTCTGGAATGTCTTTCAGTTGCTTTCTGTTTCCAGAAGTCAAAGCAGCCTGATCACCAGTCATGAAGCTATCTCCTACCGCGATACCTTTCCAAGCAAGCACATATCTTTTCTCTCCATCTGCAAAGCTTACAAGAGCGATACGAACAGTTCTGTACGGATCATATTCGATAGCAGTCACTTTTGCAGGTATATTCATTTTGTCATACCCTCTAAAGTCAACTATACGATAGAGCTTCTTGTGTCCTCCCCCTCTAAATCTCGATGTCGTTCTACCATACTGGTTTCTTCCAGCAGTAGAACCAATCGTCTTAGTGAGAGATTTCTCTGGTCTCTTCTTTGTGATATCAGAAAAGTCATATCCTACCATAGAACGTCTTGAGGGAGTGTATGGTTTATACGTTTTCACAGCCATAATTACGAGAGTTACGTTGATGATAAATAGAAGTTATTTTTGAATAGTGATTAGTCTGCTAGAGATATTTTGTCTCCTTTTTTAAGAGAAACAACAGCCTTTTTGTAAGAGCGTCTTACCAGACTTCTATTTGCTCTCCCCTTCTCTTTTACCCAAGAGATATTTACAGAAGACGGAGTTACATTGTACACAGTCTGGATAGCCTGCTTCACATCAATCTTGTTTGCATCAGAGTGTACTTTGAACATGTACTTGTGAGCACCATCTCCTTCTGTTCCCGCATATGCTTTTTCAGTCACAAGCGGAGCAAGGATGATCTGATACGGACTGAGCTTAGCAAGAGCTTTTGGCGATGAAGCCTTTTTTGCTCTCTGTCTGAGTATTTGCTTAAATGTCATGGTAACAAAACGATAATCTTTAAATGAGTTTTTATGATACAAGCTTCTCTATCTTTTCCATAGATCCCTCTAGAAGAAGAATCTTGTCGTACTGCAGAAGATCAACAGGATTGATATAATCAGCAAGGATAGACTTTGTACGAGGAATGTTGTTAAATGACTTTATAACGATCTCGTCCTTTTCAGGCATAACAATAAGCGTCTTATTGTTGCTTAGCCCAATCTTACCAAGAACGCTTGCAGCGTCCTTTGTCTTGATAGCCTTCAACGGAGTTGCCTCGAGCCCCATAAGTTGCTCGTTCTTAGCCTTGAGAGTAATGATACCACACAATGCAAGCTTCTTCATCTTCTTGTTCATTGTCTTAGAGTGGTTCACATCATTTCTTGGACCAAAAGCAACACCTCCATGTCTTCTGATTGGAGAGCTAGCCTCACCCACTCTTGCATTACCAGTTCCTTTCTGTCTGTAGAGTTTTCTACCAGACCCCGTTACCTCTGCTCTTGTCTTTGTGTGAGCGATAGGATGACGAGCGTTTGCCTGTTGCAGGAGAAAGAACTCATGAATAAGGTCGTCGTTGATTCTCTCATCATTGAAGAGAGCCTCATTGAGCGACAACTTCCCCGTTGCCTTTCCATCTTTATTGTAAACTTGTATTGTATATGTCATTGTTACATACCATCGGAAGAATAAATACTATATGATTATGCGTAGAGCGAAAGAAGACTATTGTATGCCCCTGGCACAGACCCTTTCACTGCGATAAACTTATCATCTCCAATAGTGAGAATATCAACTACTGGTCTTTCATGAAGCGTTACTGTTTCAAGTCCCATGTGACCCGCATGAGGATGTCCTTTCTGAACTCTTCTTGGCTTTCTATTACCCAAAGAACCTACGTGTCTATGGAATTTAGAACCATGAGTCTTAGGACCTCCAGCAAGACCAAATCTTCTGATAGCACCCTGATATCCTTTACCCTTTGAGACGCCAGTCAGTGAGACCTTTTCAACACCCTCAAGAAGAGAAACGTCAACAGCCGTACCTGCTGTAAACTTTTCTTTGAACTCATCACTTACAGGGAACTCTTTCATCCAAGCGTAAGCGATCTTTTGCCCCTTTTCTTTCTGGAGTTCTTTCTTGCCACCCGCTAAGATAGCAGCCTCATATCCATCCTTTTCTTGGGTCTTATATCTGACCACCTCCTGTGGAACAATCTGCAATAGCGTTACCGCCGTATGCACATCATCCATCCAGAGCTTCGTCATCTCTTTTTTTCTGACCATTAGTCAACCTTTATTAGCCATTGGTGTTAGAAATATTTTTTAGAGTAAAACATTCATCTTTATGCACTATCTTGTATTCTTTAGAAAACCTTCACCTCTACAGACACACCAACAGGTATTGAGAGATTTTGAAGATATTCTATCGTCTTAGGTCCTGTTTCCACCACATCAATGAGTCTTGCATACGTGGTTCTCTCAAACTGCTCTCTTGCATTTTTATAGACAAAGTTTGATCTAAGCACAGTATACAGCTTTCTCTGTTTTGGAAGCGGGATTGGCCCTTTCATTTTTGCTCCTGACTTCACAAGAAGGCCGATGATTTTGCTTGCTGAGTTCTCAAGCATTTTAACATCATAACTCTTCAGTTTAATTCTGAGCTTTGGAGATTTTGCTTCTGCCATACCAGTTGTTGTTGTGAGGAAAACTAAATATTTTTATAGTAGACATAGACACAGAGAGGAGCTTGTTTCAGCCCCACTCCGCAATCCAACCATCTACATTATGATTATCAAATTACTCGATGATCTTAGTGATAACTCCGGCACCAACAGTTCTACCACCCTCACGGATAGCAAATCTGAGACCTTCTTCCATAGCGATCTTGTAGATAAGCTCTACGTTGATCTTAGCGTTGTCACCAGGCATGATCATCTCTCTTCCTTCTTCGAGAGAAACAGAACCTGTTACGTCAGTTGTTCTGATGAAGAACTGAGGCTTATAACCAGACATGAAAGGAGTATGTCTACCACCCTCTTCTTTCTTAAGCACGTACACCTCTGCTTCGAACTTCTTGTGAGGTTTTACAGAACCTGGCTTAGCAAGAACCTGACCTCTTTCAACTTCGTCTTTTTCAACACCTCTAATAAGAAGACCTACATTCATACCAGCAGCAGCGCTGTCATGTTGCTTGTGGAACATTTCAACACCAGTAACTACTGTTGCAGTAGCTTCGTCCTGAAGACCTACAATTTCAATAGGATCATTCATATTGATTGTACCTCTTTCAATTCTACCAGTAACTACAGTACCTCTACCCTTGATAGAGAATACATCTTCCACTGGCATAAGGAAAGGTTTCTCTGTGTCGCGAACCGGCTCTGGGATATAAGTATCAAGAGCATTGAGAAGATCCCAAACACATTTAGAAGCAGCCTCATCAGTTGGATTTTCTGCAGCCTTAAGAGCAGAACCTCTAATGATAGGAGCGTTAGCACCGTCAAATCCGTTGCTAGTAAGAAGATCTCTTACCTCTTCTTCTACAAGGTCAATCATATCTGCATCATCAACCATATCACACTTGTTGAGGAATACAACGATATGAGGAACATTTACCTGCTTAGCAAGGAGTACGTGCTCTCTTGTCTGAGGCATTGGTCCGTCAGTAGCAGCAACCACGAGGATCGCACCGTCCATCTGAGCAGCACCTACAATCATGTTCTTCACGTAGTCGGCATGACCTGGACAGTCGATATGAGCATAGTGTCTGTTCTCAGTTTCATACTCTACGTGTCTTGTATTAATAGTAATACCTCTCTCCTTTTCTTCTGGAGCGTTGTCAATAGCAGCATAGTCATGTGCTTTTGCAAAACCTTTTGTAGCAGCTACTGAAGTAATAGCAGCAGTCAAAGTTGTCTTACCATGATCCACGTGACCAATGGTACCTACATTAACGTGAACTTTAGACATGTTGGATGAATATGTATAAAATGTAAATAACAAATAAGATGATGTATGACGGGCAACGATTGGAGTTGCACCATCGTTTTCCCATATAATGTTGTAATCTCGGGGATGCGGGACTCGAACTCGCGACCTCTTGGTCCCAAACCAAGCGCTCTAGCCATCTGAGCTAATCCCCGACTATATTTGCAACTAGATTGCATGGTGGGCATAGGTAGACTCGAACTACCGACCTCGTCCTTATCAGAGACGCGCTCTAACCAACTGAGCTATATGCCCGCTACTCTTTAATTTCGTGGTGCCGGGGGGCAGAATTGAACTGCCGACACAGGGCTTTTCAGGCCCCTGCTCTACCACTGAGCTACCCCGGCCTATGATTATAATGCGCTTCGTTTGTCAAATGACAAAAAAAAACGTCGTAAATGACACGTAGCGGCAGTGAGTTGTCCGATGACAGCTTTTACCCTACACATTTACTTTCATGAGGTTCTACCTAGTTTTTCCCAAAACCGAGGCGTCCGATAACCGACCTTTTGGTTCAGCTCGTGACCTCGTTTATACTTATTCGCCTATCGATTGCAAGCGGAAAATCATCTAAATAACACTTTTTTCTAAAGAGGTGGAATTCCGCTCCGATTTCCATACACATAGTGAAATATTTATCCGACAAGAGTACATATGAGTTCTCCTCAAGAACAAACACTTGCTACATATAATATGCACGCAGACACATATAGGGAAAATACTATTGATGCTGTTATATGAGTGCTAAAATATCGAATTGATGAAACCCTCAAAGATCTCCCAAAGGATACAAAGATTTTAGAGGTAGGCACAGCTACTGGTAGAGACGCAGATTATATGGAGAGTCTTTGATACCACGTCACCAGAAGCGATGCCGCCGATAGTTTCATCTCCTATCAAAAAGAACAGGGAAAACAAATCATATCATATAATGCCCTTACCGACACCTTACATACCAATTACGACCTCATTTTCGCCAACGCGGTACTACTCCACTTCACGCCAACGCAGTGCAAAGACGTACTACAACACCGAAAAGAACACCTCAACCCCGGCGGAAAGATATCACGATGTGTTCAGCAATGACAATGAGAAAGTATGAAAGATAATAAATGAATGGAAAGATATTTTTATTATTGGTCGCTGGATGAGGCAAAAAAGTTAATGGAAGAGCTAAAATTCTCCTCCGTACGTGCCTGGGTAGATGAGCCAACACCAAATAGATTTCGAATTCGCTGCATTGCAACATTATAAAACTTTATCTATTGATACTCTCTTATGATCTCTCAAACACCCCGAGAAGGATTCTCACCAAAGTTTGAAGTTGTAAGCTGTTTCGTGGAACACGACGGACATATATTATTGCTACAAAGACAATCCCACAAACCACAGCCCAACACCTACGGCGTACCAGCTGGTAAAGTAGACGACCAAGAAGATATCCATCAAGCTATCAAGAGGGAGGTCGGAGAAGAAACCTGAATTGACCTCTCTCATGCACACTACTTCACAAAGTTATTTGTACAATACCCCGACTATGAGTTCATCTATCATATCTTCTCTGCCTCGTTTGAAGAAAGACCAGAAGTAACAATAAATAGCGAGGAACACCAACACCATGTATGGTTGCCACCACATAAAGCTCTCGAGCTTGAACTCATCCAAGACGAAGACCACTGCATAAAACTTTTTTACAATATTGCATAACTTACGCCCTCTTATGTTAAGAACGCTAGCGACTATCTCACATATCGAATACTCTCCTTCTCAAGAAGTCACTTTTGTCAGGTGTGTGCCTGAACATAGATTTACTTTCGAAGAAGGCCAATTTCTTATGGTAGAATCTGTTTTTAATCACGCAGAGCTCGGAAAGCCTCTGAAGAAGCCCTATAGCATCGCGACGACAAATAAGGAACTACAAGAAAAAGGAACTGTTGGGTTTATTGTCAAAAAGACAATGGATGGATATATGTCAGACTTTTTGACAAAAGGAATCACCATCGGCACGAAAATTGTCTTGACGTGACCAGCTGGACACATGACAGATGACGGCACAAATAAGAAATACCTCTTCGTCTCGACAGGAAGTGGAATTTCCCCTATGGTTGGACTATACAATGAGCTATCTCTCAATTCCGAAAATAAGATTGTCAACATTTTTGGCGAAAGACATCATCGTCATATCTTGCCAAGTGTCGAGACGCTCTTTAGTCGTAACGATGATCATGTCGAGAACATTCTCTTCCTTTCTCAAGATGAACACACCCTCTATAGGTCAGGACATGTCCAGCTATGACTAGACGAAGCGCTCCGCTCATTGGGAGAGGCAGACATAACCGTCTTTGTTTGTGGTAGCCCTCTTATGGTTGACGATATCAGACAGATGCTGACAGAAAGATGATTTACGAAAGATCAGATCAAGTACGAAAAATACTAGAGGGATTGAAAAAGAGCCCCGGTATACCAGAGCTCTACTGTAATGAGTAGCTCTTCGTTCATACGCATAGTTTTACATTAACTTAGCAATGATGAGTTGTCAGGGCGATCAAACGTTCGCACCGAATTGTCGTCTTTTCTCATCTTTTTGCGGCAATAACGACACCGTCCTGTCGGCAAGGGCTTCGGCCCCGCAAAGTTGATCTGCTCCTTTGGATGTTCACACGAGCAGACATCTCTTTCATAGTTTGGCGGAGAGTTTCCGCCTTTTTGATTTTCGCTCATTTCTGTTAGCTTTTGGTTCAGTCTGATTATACTATTTTTTTCATTTAAAAAAAGCTCTGACTATAACCAGAGCTTGTCAATAATGTTTTCTGTAGAAAATCATCTTTTCTTTTTCTTTTTTTCTACTGTAATTTTAAGGTCTCCTTTCTCATCTAGTCGAATCGTCCCTATTTTCTCTCCAGAAAAACCCCTTTTCCGGTTTCTTTTTACCAGCGGTTTATCATCTAGCCCCAAGCCGAGTCTGCGACGAGTTTCCGCCATTTTTCCAATTTGTTCTGCTGTTGGCATAGCTCATATATCTTTTAGATTAGCAATATTTGTTTTTATTGGCTACAGCTTACAGATTACTAACTCTATTTACAATAGCTCTTTCATATTATCTTTTCTCCATTTTTCTATCTCGGCATGGTGACCGCTGAGAAGAACATCTGGCACCTTATAGCCCATAACCTCTTCCGGTCTCGTATATTGTGGAAATTCGATATTATTCATGTTTTTTTGCGGATCATAACTCTCTATCAGATGGCTCGCCTCCTCTTTGATAACTCATGGTATCAGCCTTGCTATCGATTCTATAGCAACCATCGATGGAACCTCTCACCCTAGCGTTACAAACTGCCCTAGCGACACTTTTTCAAAATGATCACCATATGTATCATTCATATATTCTTCAAATCTATAATCTATTCCCTCGTAACGACCGCACACAAAGACAATATCCTCCAACCTCTCTGCATATCCATACGCCAACTCCTGGTTAAATACCTTCTCCGACGGACTCATATATATAATCTTCCATTTTTCTCCTTTCGTAAGGTTATTCTTGGCAATAATATCTTCTACGGCGTCTATCACTGGCTTTGCCTTCATAAGCATCCCTGCTCATCCACCATATATCTCATCATCCACCTGCTGGTGCTTGTCAGAACAGAAACTACGTGGATTGCTAAATGAAAATGATAGCAGTCCATTTTCAACCGCTTTACTCATCAATGACGTAGTAATAAATGACTCGTAGATCTCCGGAAAGATCGAAACAATATGAAAACGCATAGGATTAGTGTTGACAAACTAGAATAAGCGGATTATAAATACTGTCCGACACATTACAAGAGTTTGAGTATGCTGTTTACTGATTTATCTTTGGGACAATGAATCATTCACTAGAAAAGCTTCTTCAGCAGACACCTCTCTCCTACCAGACTCCCGACGGGGAGATACAAAGCCTTCAATTTAATGACGATGTTGTTGCCGTTTTGAGCAAGGAGTCTCGAAGAGTAGAAGAGATAACAAACATGTTAGAAAACATGCAGGTAGCATATAAGGCTTGGCAAGACGCACTGAAGAGGCAATCTCAAAAAGAAATTGAGAAGACAGAAAACTACTACACATATATTACAAATAAACTATTGGTCCTCAATACCGCCTCTCCCACAACGAGACATATTAAGGAGCTTATCTATGGGACAGCACCCTATTGTTATCTCACAGATGAAAATGTGTCTTATCTTTTTGATAGGCATATCGTCCCTATCTTACGCAATCCATGGAAACCATATAAGATAAAAGAGTTCGAGCACTCATTGAGGAAAAAACTCGAGGAGATCACGAAGAACAACGCAGAACAAGTCCATCCTAAGAGCCTTGAAGAAAGACGCATAAAGCTTTCCAATGAGTCCTACCTCACTAGGGAAGATCTTTTCAATGAAGAAGACGATGACAGCCAACTTCTTATCTGAAATCTGGAAATCTTTTCTCAGAGTCTTTCTTCTCACCCAGAAGTAGAAAAAATGGAAAAACTAGAGCTTCTCACATATCTTCTTACTGAATTTCCTTTCTTTACCTTTAATCTAAAGAGGGCTCGTGATCATCAAAGTAGCGAGAACTATCCTCTATTTTATATAGGAGACGATAGACAACAAATGCTTTCTAAGCGACCAGACATGTATTAATATAGTGTTGTTTTAGAGAGGTACTTAATTATAGAAGAGGTAATATATTTATTGTAAATTGAAAACCATCAGGATGCACTTGCGCGAAGAATTGGAGAAACGTGGGTTTTTGTATCAGCACACGAGTGAAGCATTATTTGATATATATGATAAAGGAGGTGAAACCTTCTACTTTGGGTGTGATCCCACTGCAGATAGTTTACACCTAGGAAATTTCGTCGTATTTATGAATGCGGTTAATTTCATGAGACGTGGAAATAAACTGATTATGGTCGTAGGTGGAGAGACAGGCATGATTGGAGATCCAGGTGGCAAAGACGCAGAAAGGACGCTCCTCTCGCAAGAGACACTCGACCACAATATAGAGAAGATAACCGAACAGGTTGGTTTCATTTTGAACAACCTTCAGACGATATCAGGAGAAGAATTTAGCTTCGAAGTCGTTAACAACCAGGAATTTTATAAAAACATGAGTTTCTCTGGGTTTTTGAGAGAGGTTGGCAAGTATATCACTGTCAACCAGATGATGAATAAGGAGACAGTCAAAAAAAGAATAGAAGACCCTAATCAGTCTATCTCATTTACTGAGTTTAGCTATATGCTCCTCCAGGCCTATGATTATCACTGCCTGCATACACAAAAGGGCGTCAATCTACAGATAGCGAGTTCCGACCAATGGGGAAATATCGTAACTGGCGTGGAACTCATTGGCAAAAAAACTGGAGACGAGGTCTATGGGATGACCGGCCCGCTTATTTTAGACGCCACAGGCAAAAAATTCGGGAAGTCTGAAGGAAATGCAATCTGGCTTAGTACAGAGAAAAACTCTCCGTATTTTGTCTATCAGTACTTTATGAATACGGCTGATGAGGATGTCGAGAGGTATTTGAAGCTGTTTACGCTCCTCAGCCTTGATGAAATTGCAGATATTGTAAAAACGCACGAACAAGACGCTTCGGCAAGAAGTGGCCAGCGCGCACTCGCTCAGTACGTTGTTCAGACGATATTTGGCAAGCAAGCTGCTGAAACGGCTGAGAAGATAACAGAGATACTCTTTGGTAGCGAAGAAAGGATTGCTCTGCTCACATCTATGAATGAAAATGAGATAGCTGCGCTCAAGGCAGAAACAGGCGGCATAAAGCTAGAAACGCTACCTATAAACATTTGCGATGCCATCGTAGCCAGCTGACTAGAAAGCTCTAAAGGGAATGCAAAAAAAGCGATAGAGTCAGGCGCAATCTATCTTAACGAAGAAAAAGTGACATCCATTGACACCAATATACAATCCGACCACTTGATTAATGGTCATGCCGCCCTTCTCAGAAAGTGAAAAAAGAACTTCAAAATTCTCTCACAATAACTATTGCTATTTTCCCTACTCTATCTATAATAATTGTCCACAAAAAACAAAATAGTATGAGTCAGACCCAAACAAAAACACCCACATACGCACAAATAAAAAAAGCGTGCGAGGCAATTGGCCTACAGTTTCTCATTGCATATGCCGATGAGGATGAGATGCAACAACAAGCCCCCGAGTTACAAGAGGGATTTAGCCCTCTCTTCTTCCCGTCAGAGCCTTACAAGATGAAAAATAAAGTTTTCATCGGGAAACAAGTATTTCATTTCCCTTCTTGTATAGCAAAAGACCGTGAGAGCGTTATCCAGGCTATCTTTCCTGCTCTTTTAGAAACAGGCCTGCTGGTAGATGTCTATACCCTACCTGAATGGCCTCAAAGCCCAGAAAGGTTTACCTACAAATGGAACCCCGAGGACAATAGTTTCCAAAAAACAGACTCTGAAATTATGAACTTTGGAGAACATCAGTAAGTACAAAACGATTAGTGTAATTTTTTCACGCCCCATATCTGGGGCTTTTTCTTATTCGCAAATTTTTTCTAACTCCTCCCAACTTACATCTTCTATCCTCTTGCTTTGTAGCTTTGTAGGCAAACTATATCTATAATCTCCCAACACCAATAGCAAGGCATCGTTATCTCCCTTCTCCGCTCCTGCCATCTTTCGACTCTTTCCAAGAGTCTTTCTTTTATACATTGAAATTCTTTCCAGTAGCACTCTCGTCTGCTCATATGAACAACGAGGCACGTTCTCTTTACGAGTCAGCCCTATCACGGCAGATTGTACCTTCGGAGCAGGTGAAAATGCCTTAGCAGGCACTGTCTTCAAATATCTAACATCAAAGTGATAGTTCAGCAGCCACCGCAAAAATGACTTTTTCTCTGCATCTATCTTGACCTTATCTGCTACCTCTTTCTGAACCATGAAGATGCCAGCATGAAACTTTGGATCTTCACCACCAAAAAACTGTACCATGATTGGCGAGGTGATATAATATGGCAAATTTCCTGCAACTAACGTCTCAGCCGCCTGTAGCCCACTTTTTTTCAAAACTTCTACCGGATCCTGCTCGAGCACATCTCCTCGGATAATATCCACATTTGCTCCTTCCGTCGTAGATTCTATCAGATCGCACAGCTCTGTGTCCCTTTCAAAAAGGATAAGCTTTTTGTCCAATTGAAGAAGCTTTCTCGTAAGGGCACACTTCCCTGGTCCAATCTCAATAATATTCTTCAGCCCATACTCAGTGCAAAACTTCTCTATTTTCTGCACAATAAAATTGATATAGGATATATCCTTCAAAAAATTCTGTCCAAGATAACTAGGCATACCTTATATCAATGCTATACCACAATAAAACACACCTCATTATACACATCTTCCTAGCCGTTTGCTACGGCTATTTTTTACAAAAAAGAAAAACCCTCACCGAAGTGAGAGTTTCTCTCTAGCGATAAGCTAGCGAATAACTGATTACTGAGACCAAGTGAATGGGAAGTTACCAGTATTCTTGTATGATGCTGCGTCTGCTACAACTACATCACCATCATTAAGCTTATCAAGGTATCCAACTGAGCTAACAGTTGCACCCATTGGGTTAGCTGTTGTACCATTCAATGTTGCGATTGGGTTAAGAACCTTAACAGAGAATGTTACAGTAGAACCGTTTGTGATTTCTACTACGCTATCAAGCTCAACTGAACCTGCAGCACCAGAGTAAACGAGGTCACCACCAAGACCATTCTTGTAGATATTGATGAGATTACCTGCGTTACCACCAGTTACGTTGATAAGGTCAACATTAGCACCAGTTACCTGAACTCTGTTACCCTTAGCAGTTACGTCAAATCTAGCGAACTCAGTAGTAGAAGGAGTGATATTAACCTTAGCTACAGATATTGCACCTCTAACGATCTTAGTTGACTGAGAAACAGCAGTTGATGTTCCAGCTACTGTAGTCACAAGCTGACCGTTTGATTTAGAGATAGCTCTAATACCGTTCTTCACACCTACAGCTGCATTAGTGATACCACCAGTTGCTACTGAGAATGTGAATCCAGTAGTCACATCAGAAGTACTAGTTACATTGCTGATATCAGCCTTAACTGAGTAAGTCTTAGTCTGTGACAATGGAAGTTCATTGTTAGACATGTTCTCGAATGCGATTACACCATTTCTGATTGTACCGAACCAAGAGTTTGTACCGTCTGTAAGCTGAACATTGTTGATCTTGTTAGCAAGTGTTGTACCAAGACCACCATTTGTTGCGAGATATAGATCAGTAATGTCTGTTGCATCTTTCTGTCCTTCGAGGTTGAACTGCGCAACTGTTACGTTTTGCTGACCACCGTAAAGGAGTTGAGACTGAAGTGATGAGTTAGCTGCAACTTCGAGAGTAGCAGAACCATCGATAGTAAGAGCACCACCAGCAACGTCAGATACTGAGATAGTATTAGATGTTACAGTGTCTACTGCGTCTACATCAGTAAGAGTAAGTCTGAGGGTACCAGTAGCACCAGCAGTGAAGTTACCTCTTACAGTCCAAGATACTGGGTTGTTCTTAGACACGTTGATGTTAAGACCGAAGAATGTTACCTTACCATTGTTGTAGTTAGCAGTCTTCACAGCGTTACCGTTTGCATCGTAGAGTGTTGCAGTAAGGTTGCTGTTAAATGCTGCTGCAGGAACGATACCAGTAGAAGTCGCACCAGAAAGTGTGAACTGGCTGATTCTAATTGGGTTATCCTGAGATGTTGAGAACGTAGCACCGAAGAGGAGCTGATTCTGAGCACCATTTACAATAGATTGGCTAGAGATACCATCGTTTCTTGTTACAGCGAGGTTAGAAGCTACGATAGAGATAGTAGCACCTTCAATAGAACCTACTGCAGCAGAAGTCTGGATAGTATTCTGGTTGTTCTGATACTCTTTGATAGAGAAGTCAGAAAGTTGAAGAGGACCAAACTTGATGTTAGAAGTTCCAGCGTTAGACTTGATGTCTGCTGTCAATTCTACCTCAGCAGTACCATTGATAGCTACAGCACCGTCAAATGAAGCATTTGAAAGACCTGTACCTGTGTCTGCTGACCAAGTAAATGTAGATCCACCAATTCTCAACTTGTAAGAGTTAGCGATGTAGCTAGCTCCTGTAGAAGATGTGAATGGAAGAGTGAAGTCCTCAAGGTATACAGGAGTCTTAGAAGAGATAGTACCCTTCATAAGTACTGCATTGTTTACACCAGGAGAAACAGTGTTAGAGAGAGCAAATGATGAATCTCTCTTAAACATTACGTCTGCACCATTTACAGTGTAGAGTGGAAGGTAAGCTGTACCACTGATTGCAGCTCTGAACGAAGTAGTTTTTTCAACTACGTTAAGCTCAGAAGTGTTCTGCAGTCTGAACTGATATGTATCACCGCTTGTGTTGTCAACGTATGTTACATTAGCTCTGATGTAGTAAGTAGCGTTCTGACCATCTTTGATCTCATCACCGGCACCAAGACCGAATGTGATCTCTTTACCATTCATTACAGTCACTGTAGAAACTTTTTGTCCGTTTCTGTAGAGAGCTACATCTGAAAGGTTGATAAGGTCACCGTTACCTTCGTTTCTCAAAGTAACAGACTTGAAGAGAAGATCTCTTTCATCTGTACCAGTAGAAACATCGCTAAGTCTGAACTGACCAAGCTCAAGATTGTCTGCATCACTAGCAGTTGCAGTAAGACCTGCACCAGCTCCTGTGAATGTTACAGTTGAAACAAGGTAGTTAGCTGTTCTAAGAGTAGGAGTTGAGATCATACCAACTACGTTAGCAGCAGAGCTGTTAATTTCAGTTGATGTGAACATGTGCTCTCCTCCAGGTGAACCAGCAGTCATGTCAACATACAGATCGATAGACTCAGTTGTACCTGCAGCGACTACTCGTGCTGGTGCAAAACTAAGAGTTACTGTTTGATCTGAGCTAACGCTAGCTCTAGAAGAGATTCTGATACCATCTTTCTCGAAGTATACTCTGTCGATGTCAGACGAGTTTCCAAGTCCGCTTCTCTTAAGAGTAACTGAGTTGATAGTAATGTTCTTAGAACCTGCTGTAAAGTCTACTGTAGCGAACTTCACTGAACCTCTCTGAGGTACAGATGTAAGGTTTGCTGGAGACGCAGAGTTCATTGAGATATTGAGGTTACCTTCTTTTACTACAGGAGGATTAGTTGTTCCTGTACCGTTCCCTGGCTGGCAGAGAGAAGGATCAATATCACAAAGACCATTGTTGTCGATTGCCAATCTGTAGAGCATGAGCATCATGTCACCTCTAAGGATTGACTGACTAAGCATAGCGTACTTCATGATTCCCATAGAATTGAGAAGCTCGAAGTGAGCCTGCTCAGATGACATAGGATCGATTTCACCGAGCATTCTAGATACTACGATAGCAACCTGACCTCTAGTCACTTCTTGCTTAGGCATAAATTTACCTTCGTAACCCATCATAAGACCGAGCTCACAAGCAGCAGTAATACTAGCTGAAAGTGTGTAATCAGCATCAGCCATGTCTGTGAAAGAACAGTTTCCTGCAACTTCCTCAAGACCGAGAACTGACATACCAAATTCGCTAGCGAATTTAGCAAACTGTTCTCTTGTTAGGTTTGCGTAAGGCATAAAAGTGTCTGTACCGCTGTATTTAGTCAAACCAGCGTCATAACCCCAAGAGATCGCGTCGATCATTTCAGGATCAGTAACTACAGGAGCTCCGTAAACGAGACCTCCAATAATCTGACTTGACACAACGGCAGCAGCAGCTGTTGTAGCAATAAGCTTTTTCAACATGTGTCGTTGTAAAAAGGAAATAAATAGATGTGGATAAAACATCCGTATTAAAAACATCCCATTCCGTGTCTCCACACGGTTACACTAGTAATACTAATCTCCCTTTGATATGCAAGCCAATTTTGACATAACATGACAGCCACATCAATAGCCTGAAACCCTAGGTCGACACTGATCGCTGTGTAACACGTCAGTACCATGTAATACGATTGTGTTATCTCTTTGTGACAAAAAATCTTCACTTTTTTATATATAAAACGACCTGACAAAAACTGTCTACTCACCTACCCTATCACGCTGTCCATGTCTCAAAAAAATCTTAAAAATAAACTAAAAATAAAAAAGTTCTTTCGAACTTTTCTACTAAACTACATTAATATAATGTAATATTATCTTACGATTTTATGGACAGTTACTATTCAAGAGAACCAGGGATCGAACCTGGGCCTTCGGCTTCGGAGACCAACGTGCTACCATTACACCATTCCCTTATCTTTACGAAATATTCTTAGAGCCACTATGATGACAATCATCACTCAGAGAAACACCATCCTTGCTCGCCACTCTTGAGTAGACAAAACAATACCGTGTGCATTTGTTCGTTCACTGACATTATATATTCGAGAGACCAATCGTTGCTGAGGAATGACGATTCGTTTCCGAGAAGTTACACTATATACAACTGATGCTAAAAATCCATAGATCATCACGAAGGGGACGACTGGCACAATCACAAGATTCGACATCGTCGACAGCAAATTGACACGTGATGTGAAAAACAAGAGAGGCACTATAATTCCAAGTGATGCTGCGATAGTTGGAAGAATATACACATTCCAAAATCCCCCTAAAAAAGAACGGACTGTTCTCTTTTTCTTTTGCTGTACTCCTCGCTTTTTTGCGAAGTAGACAAGTCCAGCTAAAGCCGAAAAGCTAAAAAGAAATCATAGATCATATAAAAGGTAGTAAGGATTCCACAGAAGCATCAATATGTACACGATAGACATACTACGCCAGACAGAGAGAATGCGTCAGGCAAAAAGCGCCGCCATACTAAGCAATGCCATAGACGCTGCACGAACAACAGAACTATCCGCACCACATAGCAAAGCATAACCAAGGACAGCAATAGAAAGAATGAACAGCCTAATATAGTACGGCAGAAAAAATAAGAGAAAAGAGACAATGAGGACAATATTTCCTCCGCTCACCGCTATGATGTGCACAAGCCCTGAGTCGACAAATCATTGATATTGTTCCTTGTCCAATCAGGAGCGATCTCCAATCAGCATTCCTTTTGTCAGTCCTGCTACATCGGGAGAGAGCGCACTATCCACCAATGCCAAAACCCTATTGCGAAGCGATAAAACGAAGAGATCTCGACGATCTCCCGACAGATAGACAGACATGTCGATGTTGTCATTGATCATGTCTACCCTACTGGAATATACTACTGAATGACTATCATAAAGCGTTCACGCCCAGCCTTTCATCAGGAGCCATTTGTCATAGTCAAAGCTTCGTTCATCCTCCCTTAAAGAGTTCAGCTTTTCTTTCCAAGCAAATCGATCCTGCTTCGAGTATTCGTGCAAATTAGTGGCTAGCGGTTGATAAAAGGCCGTCACATAGACGCTGTCCCCTGGCTCATAGTTCTTTGGGCTATAAAAAAGATATTCTCCTCCCTGAGAGAGCTCAAGAATATACCTTCCCCTACCGTGAGCCTCAACAACGAGACCCGAACCAATAAAACGAGATGAAAGAGGGCTCTGAGAGCTTGTATAACGAGCATGCTTATAGTTCACAGCACCTATAGATAAGAGAAACGCTAGTATTATAGCGAGAACGGCCTTTCTATATCGAGAAAAACACTTTCTCCTCCTCTTCCCCAAAATGAGAAGACACAGCAATGCTCCTAGACAACCATACACTGCCGGCCAGAGGGAACCAAAAAAAGTAATCAACGCCACACAGAGCGAAAAAGTCGCAATAAACATCTTTTGTTTTTATTTTACATATAAACCCTTCTAGGCTTGCACAACCATTTAACTCTTTTTAGGAATTCTTTACGCCCTCTTCTTGTTGTCTTTTTTATTCCTCTCTTTGGGGCAAGGATAATTTCGTTCGTCCGTACTCCTCCAAAAAAGTGGTAATTTTTTCCTGATAAACTATCGGACGAACATCGACACCTAATAAATAGGAAATAAATAGGAAGTGTAGACGCGATCAGACAGAAGTTGACGATATCGACATCATTGTCAATGTCGTGTCAATATCGTTTTCTCGTCGTATATAAGCCATTATCTTGGGCGTGATAACCTTTAGTTGTCAGACAATGTCGACATCCTCTTGTCCACATGGAAAGAAGAGATATTGACAATGTCACCACACATCGACAGACAGTCTAACTGCGTCTATATTTGTCTCGAGCTGTCAATATGGTGTCAAGTTTATCAAAACCTGTTTCTCGTTTTCTACAGGCTTTTTCTCTTGTTTTTGACGAATTTTCCATTTGTTGACAACGTCTGTCGAAAAGTCGTCAACCTTGACGAGTTTGACACTACTATTTCATAGGTAAGAAGCTACAACTTCTCTCGATCTACTCTCTCTCACAAGCACTTGTTGACAGTTTTTGACTGTCAACTTGTACAAAATATCAAGCCATTTTGTCGTCGGTGTTCAAAATCACCCCAAAAGCACAACATTTTTTCTAAGAAATGCTGGCCAAAAGAGGAGCAGGTAGTTTCGTCATCCATGGAATCGACCACGTGCTGCAGTGAAAACCTCTCCTCATCAGAGAAACTTTAACGCCTTAGGATTGCACAATCATTTGGTCAATATCTTCCAGTAGTTGTTCTTTTGGATCGTTTCTAGCTTGCAAATGTCGACGTCTAGATAATGGCTATTTTGAGCCAACCAGTGGTCAAATCGACTCTTATCTCCTACCTCTATATAGAGCTTTTGGAGAGAAGGGTAGTTCGCAAAAATCCAGTTGATGACGCCAAAGGCCAATATCTCGTCTCCAAAGTTTTTATATCCATAATAACACTTCAAAAAACCCTCTGTAGGCTTTTTCATCCCGTTGCTATATATAATAAATCTCTCGTTTTGACTTTAGCTACTTGCCTCGCAAATACAATACCAGCTCACGTGAGTAGAGATAATCTTTACTCTTCTAAGTACCAGATCTCTAGTCGTTTATGTCGCTGCTGTGCAGCGGTAGAGGATATAGCTCACAGGCCCTGCGCAACAAGATGGTCTACGACGACACCAGGGTCTGCAGTGAACGCATATTGTTTTTTGAGATCTCACAATGTGAATGTTTGGCCATGTAGTACGATAGGGAGAGAGCTCTCATTTGACTCTAGAGCCTCAATGTTTTTCTCCAACAGATTAGTAATATGTGCTATATCGGTATTCTGCCACACAAGGTATCGGTTACTTTTCAATTGTGACTGGAGGAGTTGCCCATAGTTTTTTCGTATTTTTATTTCCAAAGCACTTTCTGCTAGTTTGTTTTTAGAGGAAGATCTAAGAGCTTTTAGCTGTTCATAGTATTTTCTTCGTTTCATTTCGAGCGATTCTTTTGTCTTGGAGTACCTTGCCTGCAGTCAGGTGTATTGACGTTGCTTATTTTCATATTTCTCTTGGAGAGAAGCCAATTTCTTGTCATATTTTGCCTTCATATCAGCATCGAGAACCGACTTGAAAGATAAACAATTGAATAATGCATCACCAAACAGGGCACACGCCTGCGTTCCTGAAAGAGTCAGCGAGAGATCCCTCATTCGTCATAACGCCTCTCAGCTCGAAACATATTCAGAAATATCTCCAGTTAATCCTATCCGTACCCCTGCTTTTGGTTGCCCATAGCAGAAGGTATCTATGAGTTTATTTTCTTGTTGTAGCGAGACACAGGCTGGTTTATTGACCAGATTGAAAGTCCCTTTTAGCGTTACCTCATCTCCTGGAAAGAGGATAGAGCCCTGCAGTGCCGTTTTCTTGTTGTTACTAACTAATTTGAGCATCGAGAGGTCTGCCTGCTCTCATGAAAGGAGGGCGATGGTGATTTGTTCATTCCCTTCGTCTTTGCCTTCTGCATCTGGGAGAACTCTTTTTATTTGCAATACTGAGCGTAGAAGATCTGGCAAATCAGCAAAGTTTTCGCTACCTGAAACCAATTCAACTTGAGAAGAGGTAGATTTATTGTACGCCTGGCCCGCTTGGTTTACTCATATACCAAAGGCAGCTAATTGATCTTTTAATTCATAGTAGCGATCTTTCCACTTACGATAGAGGTCCTCATAGTATGAGCTCTTTCCCTCTGGCTTCTCTACCGCAGCGCCTGGCAAGGAGATTCGCTGAAAGATAGTATCTGAGAAGCCTGGAGAAGGATAATCAGCACGCAAGGATCATGTCCCATCTCTATATCGAGAACGAGAAGTTTCATTTCCGGTATAGATAATTTCATCAAGCATATTTCCAGTAAGATCATACAAGGCCAGATACTCTCATCCATCAGTGAGAGATAGAAATTCAATTGGTATGTAATGAGCAATAGATGCGTGTCCAGAGAATGGGTCTCCTACAACCCGAAGCTGTCAGGTGAGGGCAAAGACAAACAAACTTTTGCTAGCAGGTCCATTTCCAGCACCGACAATAGTGAGCTGTCAACTGTATACACTCTCAAAAAGAAGCTCTATGTACTCTGGTAGCGCATCGTTTCCTGGGTGAATTTCTGTGATAGAGATCTTAGGTAGTAGTTCTGTCTCCACAAGCTCACCACTAGTAGAGAGCGGACTGGGCAAAGAGTAGTCTGTTTCTCACGAAAGAGAGGACTCTCAGGAAAGCAAGTTGCCTGAACTAACAGATGGAAGAGCAAAGACGAACCCTGGATTAGCAACCCATGAGCCACTAACATTGGCTATCCTCGCTCCTGTAGTAGCCACCCGAACAAGCTCACTTCACGACCATACTCTCTCAAATCAGTAATTATTGGGGAGAGAGGCAACCATCTCTGCAGAGAAGCTGATAGAATCAAGCAAAACCCCCGAACTGAAAAGCTCCACCTGTATTGCACTGGAGTCAGACATACTGAATCCAAGCCCTGTGGCACCAATGATTGTTCTATCCACGACCTGTTGCATTTGGTCTCCCCGTACTGATACAGCTCAAGAGGGCAAAGAGAGCTCTCATAGTGACAAATCTGCCGACTTCACTCCTTTCAGCAGAACTGGGCCTGTAAATACTCACGACCCCACATTTGCTATCTCAATCCGCTCGTCCGTGCCGTCAAAAAAGAGTTCGGAGATGACAAGACGAGGCTGAGACAGAATGAGCTCGTCCGTGATGTTTTCGTCACTCATTGACACTCATGCTTGTCCAGTTTCTGTCAAAGATTGTCAGGAGGCTGCCACCTCGCCAGAGGTCGAAAGAGTCGACAAGTCGTCAAGCTCTGTCAACGCAAAAAAGGGTAGTAAAAGAAGCGTTATAGGCACTACTAGTAGCCATAATAGAGATTTTTTCGTCATGGTTTTTTGTTTTTATTTTTATGAAAATGTGACATATTTGTCGTGGACAGAGATAGTGAACTGAACACTCGAGGCAAGACATTGTGTCAAAGTCCGTCAAAAATTCTCATCAGAGAAGATTATTTCTTTTCGAGGCTAAAATTTGACAGATTTTTCATTTTTCGGTATAATTAATAAGAATGATTTTATGTTATGTTCTGTAACCATGGCAGATCAACAAAACCCAATACAAAAAGACGATCAAACAAATCCCGCTACTCAAGGGAACCCAACCAATGACGACAACACTCCTATCAACGACTGATTGGGGGATATTTCATTGGATGGAGATGCTACTAGCGATTCTTCCGCAACTCAGGAAGATGATACGTCTGTGGCTCCTGCAGCCGAAAATGCTGATAGCGAGGCTCAGCCAGAGACGCCAGCTGAAACAAAGACAGACATCTCAGATCTAGGCGATGTTCTGCTCGACCAGTCTGCAGACGATGCTCAGACACAAGACGAGACAAGCAATGTAGCGGCCCAGGATGACACTGAGAATTCAGCGTCTATGGAGAACAACTCTGAAGATGTCTCACCAGCAGCACAACCTGAAACAGGAAGTGAACCTGAGGAGCCAAAGCCTGCTAACAGTCAAGAAGATCCGACAAAGATTGATCTCGGAGATATCTCTTTGCCTTCCAATGATGAGAATGCACCACAGGGAGATAACAAGAGTAGCTCTCCTGAAAATGATAGACCAACTGGTATGTTTCACTCTCCCGATGAGGAAACTCCAGCTCCATCTGCAGAGACGCAATCTGAAAATCAGATAGAAGGAAGCACTAATGAGACAGAAGGAGCCAAAGGAGAGCAGCCGGTGAGCGCAAATGCTGAAGCTATGCCTGAAATTTCACTTGATACTGTTCCGGCTGCACCTGAGCCAGCGCCAGAAGCAAACGCAGACGCAAATACAGAAGTTGCCAATGATCTTCCTCCTGTAGACCAACCAACAGAAACAGATAAGACTGAGACTGAGGGACATCTTTTCAAACAGCCTGATGATGAGACCCAACCTACTGAGGAGGCTCCAACTCCTAGCGAGGAACCATCAGAGATGACTCAGCAGCCAGAAGCTCCTGTCATGACTGAAGAAAATGAGCCAAAAATCACCGATGAAAGCGAAGAGTTTCCTACTGAAATACTCAATCAAGAAGTAAGGGAGGAGGATCCTCAAGCAGAAACAGAAGAGACAGAGGGAATGCATGAGGAAGTAAAAGACGATAACAAGAATGCTAATATGGAAAACCAAGAAGCATCAGCGGAAGAAGCAGTTGAAAAAGATGCTACTCTTGAAGCCAGCGAAAATAATACAGATGGAAACGAGGCCACAGAAGCCACACCTGAAATTAAAACCGAAGAAAACAAAGAAGAAAGCAACAATGTCATGATCAATCTCGAAGACGAAGAAAGTAAAGAGGAGACAGAAAACGAAGAACTTCCTACTCCTGAAGCAACAGCAGAGACTCCAAGTAGCGATGAATCAGACCCTTTAGTCGACGACCTTCTTAATAATGAGTGAACAAAAGTTGCCGAGAATAATACAGAGGAACAGCCAGAGACAGTATCTGAAACGCCAACTAATGATGAATCAGATCTTACGTTTGACTTAGATGCGCTTACTGGAGATCTCGAGTGAGGAAGCTCTGGCAACAGCGCAATTGCGGAGGCAAACAAAGAAGAAACGACAAACGGAGACGAAGAAAATCAGGAAGCTGTAGCGACGGCCGAGCAGCCAGAAGAAAAGCAAGAACAGTCAGAACAAGAAGCAATAGCTCCTACAAATGTGGCTGAAGAACCAGCTTCTCAAACAAACAATCCACAACCAGCTACTACGTCTGTCCCGCTACCAAACGCGACCGTAGTACAATCAAAGCCAAAAAAGGGATCGCCTAAAAAGAAGGCTATCGCTATGGCTGCAGCATTTGTCATGCTTCTCGTTGTCGGAGGATTTGTTTTTACTACCATGATGCCCGAAGAGTCTGATAGCCTCATGGCTAACATATTGGGCTCGTCTGACAATGACTCTAGCCTTACTCCTGAAGTTCCTGTACAGCAAACAACTATTCCAACTGACAATACATCTACATCAACACCGACAAACAACATAGACAACACTCAGCCCCAGACACCTGAAACGACCAACACCACTACTGAAACTCCTGTAAACAATATTGAACAGCCAACAACACCAACGGTTACTATAACAATGGATCAGGCAAAGAATGCACTAGGACTCATCGCTCACAACAGCAAGAGAAGCCTAGCCGACGCTCTAAGAGCAGAGAATCAGGAAATATCAGAAAGACTATATAGCATCTTTAAAGAAAGTTCAGCTCTCTTGGAAACCCTTGCAAACACAAGTGACATCTCTACGATAGCAACAATAGAACAGCAAATTGCAGATTTGCAGGGCGATTTACTTGACGCTATAAATACTTTGGATGCCGAAACCAGCAACAACGCTCAGTCTCAGTAGTATGATAAAAAAATTTCAAACGTATCTCGAATACGAAAAAAACGTTAGTCCAAAAACGTACGAGAACTACACGCTCCGACTGGGGCGTTTTTTGCAACATACAGGCGATGTCAATGTGAAAGAGATCACCTCTCTTGATGTTCTCGACTTTAGACAACAGCTTACTAAAAGAAAACTCAGTAAAAAAACTATAAACTATCATATCGTTGCCATCAGAGCGTTTCTCAAATTCTGCCTCAAACACGATATCGACGTTATCTCTCCGGACAAACTCGAGCTTGGAAAGACCCCACCAAGGGTAGTAAGTTTTCTTGACGAGTCAGAGGTGGAACTCATATTGTCTATGCCTGCACAATGGGAGACAAAGAACGACCTCAAAAGACTCAGAGACGAGGCGATACTCCTTGTTCTTTACGGGACAGGCCTACGTGTCAGCGAGCTTATTTCTCTCCAAAGATCTGACATTAAGTTCAATAGCAATCAGTTCCGAGTAGTCGGAAAGGGACAAAAAATGAGATCGGTCTTCTTCACTAAGCGCGCCAGAGAAAAACTTGAAGAGTATCTCGGTGCTAGAAGTGATGAAAGCCCACACCTTTTTATCAACCTCAGCAACTATAAGTGAGGAAAGTGACTCACAAGGAATGCAGTGGAGGACATCGTAAGAGAGTATGCACGTAAAGCTGGGATCGACAAAAAAGTAACACCACATACCCTGCGTCATACCTTTGCGACATCTCTTCTCAAAAAAGGCGCTGATATCAGGTCGGTACAAACCCTTTTGGGACACTCGTCTATTACGACCACTCAAATATATACCCATGTGGACGACAAATTTCTCCAACAGGTACATAAACTCATGGACGACGAATAATATTTTTCTTACGAAAAAAGCCTCCTGTAAACAGGGGGCTTTTCTATTAGTTTCAATGTCTTTGTTATTTTCTTGCTGCTAAGTAGCGTTCTGCCTCAAATTGCTCTAAGATTGCTTCTGCCTGCATAGCATAGGCTTCTGCTTTTTCGTCAAACACACCCTCTCCAATTTCTTTCTTCCTCTTATAGAAAGCGGTAATATTGGACGCAAGTTCATAAGCAAGGCCTTCGGGAGCTCCACGGCGAGATGCAATATCAAAATGTTCAAAGAACTTGTATTGCGTGTCTGCTGGTGGATGCTGCTTGATCGCTGCACTTATTTCGGCTTCTGACACGTAGCTATTGGGATCTTGATAGGAGAATCCCAACATACAGGGTTGTATTTTCGTTTGAGCAAACGAGAGAGAGACGTTAATGAGCAATACGGCAAGTAAGCATAATTTCTTCATCTTCCTTTTTATTTTGGTGAGCCGATATTATAACGAGAAATGGAGAAACTGCAAGAGGTGATTTAGGTATGTCTTCCTATGACTGAGCCCCATATAGTTAGCTTAGGGAAGCTCTTTTTCAGACATTTGGCTGCTTCCTGTATAGTTGATCCTGTAGTAGTGACATCATCGATAAAAATAATCAGCTCATTTCACATAAGAGTTATTCATTTTCTCAGTGAAAAGACTCCTTCGAGATTTTTTAACCTCTGCTTACGGGAGAGAAATGCTTGGATACGAGTGTGTCTTTTTTTAGTCACTAACGGTTGATAGGGAATATTGAGATTGGATGCAACTGCTTGAGCCAAAAGCTCGGATTGATTGTATCCTTTCGTGAAGTATTGTCTGTATCGGTGAGAAGGGATAGAGGAGATAATAGTCTTTTTTGTATGAGATAATTTTTGCAATGTGCGATTCGTTTGTATAACCAGTGCTAAGCGATCCGCGAGGAAAGATGCCACGTCGTAACGATGATAGTATTTGAGCTGTAAGATAAGTTTCTTGAGAAGATCGCTGTAAGCAAATCAGATAGCAATACCCTGATAGGCTGCCTCTCTTTGATAGTCTATGTGTACTTGGAAATCTGGTGAGAAACGATGAGAGACTGGGCAGATTTCGGGGTGGGGCTGAAGACGCTTTCTACACTGATGACAGAGATAAGAGTCTTCGCTTTCGCAGCCTATGCAGACTACGGGAAAAATATATGTAAGAATAGTTTTATATCGTTTATGGTAGGCGGTATTGGACTTGAACCAACGACCTCCACAATGTCAATGTGGCGCTCTCGCCAGCTGAGCTAACCGCCCGTTTCAATGAAAGATTGAAAACCGAAAATTTAAAATTGGCTTTTGCATTCTTTTGAGTATCATTATTTTTGTTTTTGAACTTTGTAAAATGATTTTGATTTTACAAACTTTTACCTTTTTATTGTGAACATGCGTATTGCTTTTGCCTGAGGTTGAACGTGAGGACACGTCTTTCCTATCAGGTCGCTGATACAACATATCGATTCACACCCGCAATACAAGGAAAAAGCCGAGTCGATGATCTGGCTGGGTGAGCGCGGAAGCCTTGAGGAGAGCGTCGCAAAAGAATTTTCTGATGTAACATTTGTACGCATCGTTGCTGGGAAGATAAGAAGAAAACCATGAGCAAAAGAAGCTATACAGAACTTCCGTGATCTGCTTTTCGTGAAGATAGGAACAATCATGGCCTGGCGGCATCTGTTCACAAAGGATATCGATGTTATCTTCTGTAAAGGAGGGTATGTATCTCTTCCTGTCGTACTCGCCTGAAGAATATTAAAAAAGAAGATTATCCTACATGAGTCTGATACAAAGGCCGGACTCGCAAATAGAATCTGTGCAAGATTTGCAACTACAATCTTTACCGGATTCGAAGGAGTCTTCCCAGAAAAAGAAATAGTCGTTGGACAACTATTGAGTGACGATCTTATTCCAGAAGATATAGACGATTATAAAAGAGACGAAAAGACACATATTTTAGTTTCATGAGGCTCACAGGGAGCAGAATCTGTTTATAGGCCCCTTGCGGCGCTTATCAAAAAAAACGCCTACGTGAAAAGCCACTTTTACGTCATTTTAGGAACAAAAAATAGTGGGCTTAAACATCTTTTTGAGGGTCTGCAGAACGTTACATGCTATGATTTCGTGAGTCAAAAGGAGATGGGGGAACTTCTCGCAAAATCTGATGTTGCTTTGACTCGTAGTGGAACGACCTCTCTTGCAGAGCAAAAGCTCTTCGGATTAAAACTTATTATGATCCCCATCCCTCGAACTCACGACCAGTTTAAGAACGCTCAGTATTATGTCAAACACTATGGTGATATATTGGTGGGTCAGGACGAAAGCTTCACTCTTGCATTGCCAGCTGCATTGGAGAAGGTACAAGGCTACAAGAAAACCAATGAGATGGCACTCATTTCTCAGCAGATAAGAGAGGCGAAAGATATTGTCTGTGAAGAAATATTTAAAACAAAAGGCGGTTAGCCTATCTTTGTTCTACAAACATGTTCTTGCTTCTATACTGCAAAGCCTCTGCAACGTGCTCCAGCAGCACGTTTTCTTTTTGTTCGACATCTGCTATGGTGCGAGCGAGCTTGAGAGAGCGATGCACGAGGCGAGTGGAAAGGGATAGTCTTTGCGCAGCCTGCTTCATGAATGCTTCTGTCTTCTCATCGAGCTGTACATAGCGAGAGAGCGTCTTCGCTGAAAGCGATGCATTTGATGCAATGGTTGTTTCTCTATACCTGCTTTGTTGTCTCTCCCAAGCAGCACGGACCTCCTCGCGAAAGGAGATTGAACTCCTTTGCTCTGCTTTCTCGAAGATAGTCTCTATGCTCTCACGAGGAATCTCCAAAACTATATCGATCCTATCGAGAAGCGGGCCAGATATCTTTGACTGGTAACGAGCAATCTCTGCCAAGGAACACGAGCAGGGCTTTTCACGATCTTTGTAGTAGCCACACCTACATGGATTCATCGCAGCAACAAACATGCACTCTGCCGGATATTTTACTGATCAGGCTGCACGCGAGATAGTTATCTGCTTTTCCTCCAACGGCTGACGAAGCACCTCTAGACTCTCGCGAGGAAACTCAGTCAGCTCATCGAAAAAGAGCACTCACTTGTGCGCGAGGCTGATCTCGCCCGGGTGCAGATGAGGACCTCATCAGGTGATAGCTATCTTGCTAGCCGTGTGATGCACGGCGCGAAACGGGCGAGTGCTGATCAAAGGTTCATCTTTGGTCAATCTCCCGACGAGCGAATAGATCTGGGAAACTTCTATCATCTCGTCAAAGCTGAGCGGAGGGAGGATCGAGGCGAGCGCTTGCGCGAGAAGCGTCTTTCCTGATCAGGGTGGTCACACCATAAGCATGTTATGTCATCCAGCAGCAGCAAGACAAAGTGCACGTTTTGCGACAAGATGTCCCCTTATCGAAGAAAGGTCCACAGAGGCCTCTTTCTCTTTCGCCTTTATTCTAATGTGCGAGGCAGAACAAGAGTTCAACATCTTCCCCTTCACAAAAAAATCTACAATATCACGAAATGTCGCAAGCGGAAAAACCTTTATTCCATTTACATACTGCAGTTCAAATACATTCTCTTCAGGAACAAAAAATGTCGTGTACCCGAGCTTTCTAGAAGCAAGCACCGCTGGCAAAAGTCATTGCACTCTCCTCACCGAACCATCCAATCCAAGCTCTCCAAAGAAAAGAGACGAGGACAGCATGTCTACATGACAAATGTGTCAGCAAAAAAGAAACAATACAGCAACAGCCATAGGAAGATCAAACTGAGTGCCTGTCTTTTTGATGTCCGATGGGGCGAGATTAAGCACAATCTTCTGTGGCGGGATAGAGATATCTAAATTGCGAAAAGTGGAACGCAAACGTTCTTTCGCCTCCTTAACAGCCATATCTGGTAGTCCGATAATCTCTATAGTCGGCAATGCTTTATTTGCATCAGCTTCTATCGTTACTTCATGCCCATCAAGTCAAAAGAGCGCAAAGGTTTTTACTAGGCTGTGTGTCATAAACGAGGGTCTATATAAATCATAACACCTCTAACTATCCTTCTCTTCAATAAAACACTATTTTTTCTCTTTATCCAAATATTATCACGCAATAATTTTATCAACACCTTGGAGCAAGTCTTGTTTTCTCGCTTAAAATCACTATCTTTTTAACCGTTTTTTATTCATGAGAAGAGGATATTATCATGGCAGAAATTGTTGTATTGTGACACAAATCACCAGATACTGACGCTATTTGTTCAGCGATCGTGTGGACAAATTATTTGAAGAGCATGGGTGCGGATGCTAAAGCAATCAGGCTTTGAAATCCAAATTTTGAGACAAAGTTTGTTCTTGAGAAAGCTGGGGTAGAACTACCTGAGCTAGTTGAAGAACTACCTGAGGGACAAAAGATCGTCCTTACCGATCACAACGAGGCAGGACAGAGTATCAGTAATAGAAACAACTATAAGATCATTGGTGTCGTTGATCATCATAAAGTGTCTGACTTTGAAACAACAGAGGCGGTAGCTATGAGAGTAGAGCCCGTAGGTTGCGCTTGTACAGTTATGTATGCTATGTTTCAGGAGAAAGGATTTACTCCTGACGCAGTGACAGCTCGCCTTATGATCTCTGCTATCATTTCTGATACGCTTTACTTCAGATCTCCTACTACGACAGGGATTGATCGCAAAGCAGTTGAAGAGCTCAACAAGATAGCACAGATCGAAGATCTTGAAGCTTACTCTATGGAAATGTTCAACGCTAAGTCAGACCTTGGAGATATCTCTATCAGAGACCTCATCACTATGGACTACAAAACATTTGAGGCAGGGGATAAAACATTTGGTATCGGCTCAGTGGAAACAACAAATCCTGATTTTGCTCTTTCAAAAAAAGAGGAAATTATAACCGAACTGAACAATCTCAAAAATGAACAAAATCTCGACTTTATCATGCTATCCATCGTAGACATCCTCAACGAAAAGAATACTACCATCGTAGCAAACGAAAACGACGCCCAGGTGATAAAAGAGGTTTTCTGAGCGGAAACCCACGAATGACTTGCTGACCTCGGCAATAGAGTTTCAAGAAAAAAACAACTCGCTGCTCCTTTATCTGAATACTATATTGGGTAAATCTCCATGATCTATTTTCTACTCTACCTCCTTATCATAAACGTTGCTACTTTTTCCGTGCGAGGAGTGGATAAGCGGAAAGCTAGCAAAGAGAAGAGGAGGATCTCAGAGAAAAATTTATTGCTCCTTAGCGCTCTTTGATGACGACTTGGGGCAGCCGTCGGAATTCAATTTTTCAGACATAAAACCATTAAGGCGACCTTTGCCTGGAAGATATGGTTTATCATAGTAACGCGGATTATGATCTCATTTATTCTGATGTATTATCTGCAGTAATTTCACCGATCACTATTAAAAAAGCCCGCTGAATTTCAGCAGGCTTTGCGAGACATCTAACACACAAGTGTGCCGATTCGGCTTGCCATCCACTAACCGCAATTTATATGTTTTCTTCTTGCTCCCGCAAGTTTTTTTCAAAAAGAAAAAAGGGGCACGAAATACCGTACCGCCTCCATTGAGGAGGTGGTTAAGTTACATCGCGTCCATAAGGACATATAATAGAGAAGCCATTAACCTCTGTATTATATTTCCTTAAAGATGCTTCAACCACCTCCTAAGATAATGTATCAGTCTCTTTGGGTAAAGAGCGCTGATGGTCGCCTGCTGCATTCAGCAAGTCGATTTTTGTTTAATGATCTTTTTGTATAGTTTTTGTGCGCTTTTTGTTTGTGTATCTTCAGTATAGGGAGATTTTTTATATTTGCAATACCCTAGGTACAAAATCCGCTAACAAACTGTTACCACAAAAAGCAAAAAAAATGATATAATAAAACCCTGCTAAAGCAGGGTAATAGAAGAAAAAGGCAAGTTGTTGTTATTCTCTGAACTTATTGAGCATTACTTGAACCGCCTGAGATAGGAGCTGAAGAGCCTTGAAACTCACATCCTGAGATCGCCGCGAGTTGCTCAAATGTTTGTTCTCCTTCGTATTTCTGTCCTTGATATATCCAAGTAGGGTAGCCTTGAATTCCTGCTATGTTACATTTTACCTGTTCAACAGTACATTCAACATAGTCAATTTTAGAAAATGATGTGCCAAAAGCTTCTCTTTGTGCTTTACAGTGAGGACACCATTCTGCACCATACATCCTTACTCCTTTGTCAGAAAGACACTGAGCGAGAGCATCTATCTCCGCTGCACTTGCAGTACTTTTTGGCGCTTCGTTAGATCTTTGCGAAAGATACACAAGTCCGCCTATTAGTAAAACTGCAATAACGATAACAAGGAGAATAGTATTATTTTTCTTTTTGCGAGGATGCTTAATCATAGTTTATATGAAAAGAATAAAGCAGGTATCCAGTATAGAAAATTGCCGAGAAAAAACAAATCGAAAATAGACTAGAAAAGATTGAGAGCAAGTCTCACAAGGATATATGAAAACATTGCGATAGCTATGCCCACCATAGCACCAACCATGGTATTTGTTGCTTTTTTCATTTGTGGCTCGTCTCCACGAGCTGTGAGCAACTTGATACCTCACACGATAAGCACAGCCATACAGATCACACCAATAGCTATCCAAAGATACTCATTGATAATCTGGATAAGGGAGACAACATCTCCCGAATTACTTGTCACTTCCGACTGTCCGTTTGTAGCTCTTTGGATGTCCTGGTAGCCTTGCGCATCTGGCAAAGTAACGTGCAAATTGGTCGCAGCTGCTACACCATATGCAAAGAGAGAACTAACTGTGGTCAATAAAAACTTTTTCATCTGTCTATTATAAGCTAATTGAAGATCTCGTAATGGATTGGATAAGATTGACGATGGCAAGAGCAGAAAGCGCTATGATAATTCCGACTACTATCTTTACAAGATTATCGATAGCCTTCTTTTCTTTTGCCGCATCTCCTTGTGAAAGAGCGTACTGGATACCAACAAATATCCCCATACTTACTCCGATGATGGCCATCATTCTGAGGAGCCATTTCATAATTCTCACGAGGAGCGGATCTTGTTGTTGCAGAACAGGACCACCTCACACATTTACTGATGTTCCACCACGGACAAGGTCATTTCCAACAGCGTTCTTATTGTTTCCTATATCCACCACCGTGTCATATTGCTTTGATTGTTGATAGCTTTGCTCCAATAGATCAAGACCATACGCCGATCAGCCAGCGATAATTATGCCTCCAACAACAAAAAGAAACCCAATGATCTTGGATCGTATGCCATGAACCAGCGACCTCGGATTTCTTTGCATGGATAGAGCAATAATGTATGTAAACGAGTGTTTTTAGATTTGATCGAGCAATGCTTCCGCTTCTTTGTCTTCCTTTTCGTCGAGCTTTGCTTCTGCTTCTCTGATGTCTTCCACCTTCTTTGCATAACCCATTTCTTGTCGTTTCACAAGATATTTCTTCTTAATCTCTATCTTCTTTTCTTCGTATTTCTTTTCTATCTCTTCCAGTTTTTGCTTTTCTCTTGCAAGGATATCCTCCAGTTTTGCAATCTGCTCGTCGTTCATCATAGGAAGCAGATTAAACCAACTTTGCTTTTCATCAGGTTTTTCAATAGACCTCGACTGTAAAAGCATAGATACAAGACCTGCCTTTTTTTCAATAAACTGATCAGGAATATTGTATTGAGCCGCGATATCCCAAAGAGCCTGTGGTAGATGTTTTTGTATCAGTTGTGTGTTGGCCATTGTTATGATTTTTTCATAAAGCTATCTAAATCCTTCTCTGCTTTTGCCGAAGATATTTCACTCTCCTTGTCAGATATTTCCTTGATAGTAGGTATCTTTTCGTATGATTGCAACGCTTTCTTTTTCATCTCTCTTATCTTTTTAGAAGAGACGTGCTGGCGCTGTGTTCATGATATATATACCTCATTCATTATCTTCCCATCGTATTATTGAGGATAAATGATACTGTTTCAGCGGCAACGATTCCCTTTTCTACCAGTCTTTGTGCGTACTGTTTCATAGAGATCATTCCCGAACTATTGTTTGTTTCGATAATATTGTCAATTTGTGAGATAGCGCGTTTCGCTATGTTGTTTCTTGTAGCGAGGGTATTAACCATAAGTTCAAACACTCCCACTCTCGATTTTCCGTCAGCCGCTTTCACGAGGAATTGAGACTGCACTCCGATAAGAGCATCAGCTAAACGGTCTGCGACACTGTCTTGGATTTCTGGAGAAAAGAATGACATAAATCTATTTACCGTCAACGCTGCTGATGAAGTATGCAGAGTAGAGAAAACCAGATGCCCTGTCTCCGCAAGAGAGAGCACTGACTCTGCTGTTTCTTTATCACGAATTTCTCCAACAAAAATGACATTCGGGTCTTCACGCATCGTTGATCTCAATGCATTCATAAACGACCACGTATCGTGACCAACCTCTCTTTGTGAGATAATTGACTTGTCTGCCTTGAAAATAAACTCAATAGGATCCTCGATGGTAATAATGTTTTCGGCTCTGGTTGAGTTGATGTGTTCTATCATAGAAACGATAGAGGTTGACTTACCTGACCCAGTAGGACCTGTCACAAGCATAAGACCTGTCTTCTTTGCGAGGATCTTTTGCTTGATAGTTTCTGCAACGTCTGAGAACATCAAATCATTCAACTCTTTTGCAACGGAGTTAATCTTTCTCATGACGATTCCGATTTTTCCGAGCTTGAAGTAAGCATTGACTCTGTACGGAGTTCCGTCCATAGAAACATACGAAAAATCGGCTTCCTTGTCACCAACGAACTTCTCATATGCTTTCTGATTTCCCTTCATAAGGTGCTTAAGCATGATTTCTACATACTCTTCAGCAAGCTTACTTGTTTTCTCATACTTTTGTATTTCTCCATTTACACGGAAAGAGATATACTCATCTGATGAGATGTGGATGTCAGAGACCGCTTCGTTAGAAGAGATTTTCGAGAGGATCGCCTCGATATTGATCTCTTTTTCAAAATTTACCATCCTTTTGTTTTATAGAGAATAAACATACTTAAAGTATACTCTTCTCCTAGAAAATTGTCAAAAAACTGTCGGCTATTTACCTACCCCCACAATTTCGCTATTCACAGTGTCAGAAAAACAAGTATAGTATGCGTAAACGACGAAATGCCGCTTATTTTCTGCGTTGTTTGATAGTTTTCCATCAATCTTTTTCTAAATTCCTTCGTAAAAATCTCTTTTTTTAGTAGATCTTCCAAATAGTCCATGTTTTCTTGTATTTGAGGAAAGTAGCTCATATATGTGGCTACGGGCTTAGAAAAAAGCTTCTTTTTGTCATGATAGAGCACCTCTGCTGATCATTGATAATCAACGAGCTTCTCTTTTGATTGTTCAAGCTGTTTTGCTGTTTCATAAAAAACATAATCTACATCATACGTAAAGATCATTTCAAATCTTCTCTTATGACGGGCGAGCGCAGATTGTGCTGCTACTAAAACAATCACGACTACTAAGTAGACAAAAACTACTATCCAAACTATCGACATACTCATTATTTCAAATAAACACGAGGTACAACCTCTTTTACAACATCTATAATCTTACCTTTTTTTTCAATAACTGGAACAAAATCCCTCCAAAATACTGGTATTTTTTGATTGAGCATCCATTTTTTTGCCCTTTTTCACTTGTAGGCATCTCCTTGCTTTGTATAACGAATAGTGCCACCTTTTCGTTCTTTTTTTATAGCTATTTTTACGTTATCAAACATGATCTTTTCCTCTTTTGTTGTAATATTTTTCTGCTCATTTGATGAATAATTTCGAAACTCTTTTTTCCCATCAATAGCATAGAGTTTCCCATGTGACTTAAAGAAATAAACTCCTTCTAGTAGCTTATATCAGTCATCACTTGTATTACTAAAGATTGTCCATTCTGCAAGAGTTTTTTGAGAAATTTTCTTATAGATTCCTAGCTGCTGAAATACGTATGCTCGATCGTTCTCTACAAAATCATTTCATCTATTGGGTGATCATATCTTTATATGATAACAGTAGCTTGCTCCCCATGCTTTGGGAAAACGGCTTAAGGGAATGAGCCACACATTGTCAGAAGAGGATACTATTTGGGCTCTTTCTATTTGTTCATAGATAAGTAGCCAGCTGTCATACCGCCTTGATGAGGACCTAAGAAGCTGAATTTGTGGAAATATCTCATTCCTAAGAGAGTTTCTAATAGTCAACGATGAGAGTTTATTTGTTTCATCAGTAAAATATGACACTTTATTGCTTTTGCATAGTTCTTCAATATATCGCTTTTGAAGATCGATAAGTGGGCGAAGATAGAACTTTCACTCTCTGTAGTCACAAAATGTCATATTTGCTAGACCCTGAAGACTCGTCCCACGAAGCAGATTGATAAACGAGGTCTCAATACGATCGTCTAAATTATGCCCTAATGCAAGATAGGAAGCAGCTTCTTTTGTCAATATCTCCTGAAAAAACTCCTTTCTTAGCCTGCGAAGTGTTGTCTCATTTTGTCATTTCTTTGGCTTCTCTTCATTATAGTAGATATGATGAAACTTATACTTTTTGAAAATCTCTTTCTGTTCTTTGTCAGACTCTTTTCTTTGTCCATGGTTGAAGTGAGCGACCACAAGTAGTTGTTCGTCCCATCAGTTCTTTTCATAGTAGTCCTGTAAAAGAGTTATGAGAAAACTACTATCTGGTCATCCCGAAACTCATACTATGATTTTTTCAGGTTTTACCAAAATCTTATCAAGTTTTCAAAAAATTTTGTCTTTTTCAGGAAAATGCATAAGATAGATGCAGATATAAATTGTAAGTGTATAATATATAAATATGCTTCAATTGAAATCAAAAAAGCGCAGAATATTTATCTTTTTTAAGTGATATTATGAAAGATTTCGGATGGAAGATTAAAATATCTGATCTTCTGAGAACTCCAGGAAAGGAAGATGAGATTCCCTTTGAGAAAAAATTTGTTCCAGAGATAAAATGAATTACAGAAGATGGTATTTCAGGAGTCATTATAGTAAAAGCCCTCGACCGCTATAGCGTTTTAGTGTCAATTGAAAACCTTAGTACCTCTATAGAAGATGTTTCTGATATTTCTTGAGAGCCTTTTACTCGCGAGGTAAACAATCCTTTCTACGAAGCTCTTTTTATTATTCCTCACGAGGAAAAAAAGAAGATAAGAAAAAAGGATGAGGCTGATGAATACTTTGAAATAAACGAGAAGGATGAAAGTATTGATATCACTGAAATGGTACAAAATGCTATCATAGCAGTACAACCAATTGTCAAGGCTGATGAAAATGAAAACTTGTCAGAAAGTGAAGAAGATGTTGAAAGCGATTTTGACCAATACGTATAGTTTTTACATTTCAACATTTTTTCACAAGCACATATTTTATAAAAAAGCAGTACCCATCCCTGCTTTTTCTTTTTAGACAATTTGTGAAAGATTTTTCTTTATTGTTATTATTAATTTTTATTAATATTTATCTAAGAAATAATCACTATCAGATGTTAGATCATGTGAAGAAAGTTTTTCTCAACAGACACGACAGTATGTTGCATCATCTGCATGAGGTCATGTTTTACATTTGTGGCAAATTGCGTCGGCACAGGACTCCTTGTGGATAAGTCTCATAACATCTAAAAAGGTAACTATAGAAATAGATGATATGATCGCAAGAAAAATTGGTCCAAAAAGAATGACGACAGATCAAATTATTTTTCCTAGAACAGTTGTTGGATAGACATCTCCATATCAGACTGTAGACATAGTTACTAGTGTTCGCCACATACTATTGGGGATATTTGAGAATCAAGGATTTATATGTGACTCTGTTGCATAGATAAGAAAAGATCAAATTAACAAACAGATAAGAAAAAATACTCATGCTATCTTGTACTTATATGCATTTTTCTTGAGAGCCTTCCAAAGATTTGTTAAGAATACAAAATATTTTCCAAGTCTAAATACTCTAAAAATTCTTGTTGCTCTTAAAACTTTTAGATAATCTACAGCAAAATATCCCTTTAGTCAGAATGCAAGTATGAAAGGAATAGAAGCGAAAAGGTCAAAAATATTGAATATATTAGTAAAATACTTTTTCTTTCGTCATGAGAGATGTGCACGAATAAGAAAGTCTATCAGAAAAAGAAAAGATATAATAAGCTCTAGAGCAAGAATTGCATGATAAAAATCTGTTTCAACTTTTCTTACAGAAGCTACTATCATCAAGACAATAGCCAAAAGAGTAACACTCCACATTACTGCATTTGCGAGATCACCTCGTTTTTTATCTGTAGGATAATCGATATAGATTTTCTTTTTGTTCATCTTTTATATAGGAGATAATTACCTACCATAAGTATAATCTGTTACTCCTAAAAAGACAAAAAGTAAGATTGACTTGTTTATCAAACATTATAAAATAAATATCTTGTATTAAACTACGAAATTCTTACCATTCCCACAAGTTATACTTTTTATACTTGTGAATAAAAAATGAAAACACCACACGATATAAAAATGTGCGGCAATGTGACCGTATGACCCAAATGACAGGTGGTTATACCAAAAGATGTAAGAGAGCTTCTAGATATTAAACCAGGTGATAGCCTGGTTGTTATTGTGAAAGCAGATAGAGCGGTTGGTATGATCAAGTCAGAAAATATTCCTGAGATGATAGAATATATCGAGTCGGAAATGGGTTCATGTTAAATTTATACTTTGATATTATTTGATGAAAAAAAGAAGTACGATAATATTTATTGCAATAATTGCTACTTTGTCGGGTATTGGTGTGATACAGTGACAGAGATGAGAAACAAAGAGTGAGGCTACTGAAAGACAAGTTTTCTTTATTCAAACAGATCCTCTTACACAGAAGGAGTATCAGGGAACTATCACAAAAACGGCCTCTGTGAAATCGTCTAGTGATATTACGATTAATGCGCAGGTTGGGTGACGCGTAAACAATATTAGCGTTGCTTTGTGACAGAAAGTAGGAAATAAACAGCGTTTACTCTCTATGAGTGATATAGCTGGTTCATACTCATTTGGTGCGCAAAAGGCAGCTCTTTCTGTTCAGTCTGCACAAAACAATTTTGAGATAAACAGATTAAATCTAGATAAACAAATCCAAGATGCGCAGCTCGCCTATCAAAAAACATTAGTCTCTTCACAGTCTAGCATCATCGGAGTGGGCAATTCTAGTGCTGATCTCCAGCTTCAAAAGCTAGAACAGGATTTGGCAAAAGCACGTTCTGATTATAATGCGAAGCTTAAGAGTGATGATCAAACATTGGAAAATTACGTTAATACAGCAAAAAACGTCTACAGCGATGTGACAAATCTTATGTTAGATGTAATTGATAAATCAGATAAGTTCTTAGGATATACCAATGAAAATGCCCATTATAATAACGGATTTGAGGTCTATATTAGCGTGAAGGATGATAATGCAAGATATATGGCAGAACAGGAGCTAGCAGAGCTTATCAACCTGAGAGAAGAACTTAAAAAGCTAGGAGACGAGATAACTTTAGACAATATAACAGAGTTTCTTTCTGACTATAAGATGATCGTCGCGTGAATTAATGAGATGACTGTCGCAATGAAAAAAGTGCTTAACAATACTACACCAGGATGAACGCTTACTCCAGCATGACTTGATGCAGAGGTGGCAGCATTCACTACTTCGCAGACAAGAGCTAGTAGTATTTCCTCGTCTATTACCTCTCAAGTAAATGGGATAGATCTTTTCGTTACAACATATGGAGACAATCAAAACTCTCTCGAACAACAGATAGCTTCATTGGAAACCCAGATAGCAGTTAGTAGAAGACAACTTGAAGACGCGAGTCAAAATGCTGAGATATCTCTAGAACAAAGTAGAAATAATCTCGACTTTCTAAAAAACACAAGAGATGAAAACCTTGCATCTCTTCGTAACTCTCTTGGTCAATCACAAGTTGCCTACCAAGAAGCACAGTTTAATCTGTGAAAGTTTTCCGTCAATGCTCCTATAGAAGGAGTTATCACAGAGGTTATGGTTGATGCGTGACAAGAGGTTTCTCCTGGAACGCCACTTATAAAGATGGTTTCTCAGTGAAAAGAAGTTGAGGTAAAAGTAACAGCTGATGAAAGACAGTATATTACTATAGGACAAGAGGTTCAGCTCTCTTATGAGAATACGATAGTTACTGGGCAAGTAAGTGAAATGTCGTCGGTGGCAGACAGTACGGCAAATTATACAGTAAAAATATCGATAGATGAAAAAACGCCTGTTGATATCGGAGCCTTTGTTGACGTAACTATTCCGCTCCAAGGGTGAAACAATATCATTCCTCTCAATGCGGTTACTATTGTTGATAACAATAGAGGACAGATATTTATCTGGAATGGAGAAAACATAGAAACAAGAACCGTTACATTGGGTTCTGTCTATGGTAGTTCTATTGAGGTAGAAGAAAAATTTTCTGCCGGAGAAGAGCTTATAGTATCGGATGTTTCTCGCTATGATCCAGATAGCATGGACATCAAGAAAAGACAATAGTTTATTTATAGAGATCTAGTGAATGAGTGAAAAAATAAGATATTATAAAAAAAGATTGTTGAATACCTGGTTTTGACGATGGGTGAAAAATTATAGAGTTTCTTTCCTACTGATATTCTTGTTGGTGGCGTATGGAACATTTTCACTTATTCGTATTCCGAAAGAATCAACGCCAGATATTCCTTTTGGTATTGTCCAAATAACTACAGCCTATCCGGGAGCAAATCCTGTAGATATAGACTCTCTTATCACACAAAAGATAGAGGACGAGATAAAAAACATGCCGGAAATTGACTCATTGGAGTCAAACTCTTCTCTGGGGATTTCAATCATTGCTATCACGCTCAATAGTACGGCAGACACGAAAGAGTTTATTGCGGATGTGAAAAATAAGGTAGATACTCTTGTTTTTCCCGAAGATGTGACGGATCCTAATGTGACAGAAATTTCGAGTGATAATGCGGTCCTGTTTCAGATGATGATCTACTGACCTCAAGAGAGATTTACTCTCAACCAGGTGAGATCTCTTGCTGTACAGTTGAAGAAAGAGATAAATGGAAAAGGAGATATTGTTGATGTATCTCTTTCGGGTGTTCCGTCGGATTCAGACTATGACATAGCGGTTCTTCTTGATCAGCAAGCGCTAGAAAGCTATGGACTATCTGTTAGCCAGGTCGTTTGAGCTATCAGAAGTTACAATCAAAATCTTCCGCTGGGTAACCACGAACTGGGAGAGCTCTCTTATGACTATAGGATAGACAATGAAATTACCTCTATGGATGAGCTCAACAACATTCCTATTTCTATCAACAACGGACAAGATTACATAAAACTTTCTGAGATTACTACCATCAAAAGGGACTATAAAAATACTGCTGTCACGCGAGGCGGTGTACAAGGCTCAGCTCAAAACTACGCAGTATCTATCACCATATTTAAAAAGAAAAGAACAAGTGTCTTCTCTGCGTCAAGTGAAGCAAAGGAGTTAATAGATAAAACATTGAAGAAACCTTTGTACGACGGACTGCAGGTAGAATATACGACCGATCTGTCAGAGATTATTATAGACGACTATAAGTCTCTTGGTATTAGTGCTCTGACATCGATATTACTCGTTCTTATGATAACGGCGCTCTTTATTGGGGTGAGGCAGTCGCTTATTGCGACTCTGGGGATGATTATTTCGTTTTTCATTACCTTTGTTGTGCTCGACCTTGCTGGTATGACGATGAACTTTTTGACCAACTTTAGTTTGATCTTAGCCTTTTGATCGGGTATCGATACTGTTATTGTGTTCATCGAGGCGGCTCGTGAGAACATGAAAAAATGATACAATCCAGCGAGTTCAATCCTCTTAGCAGTTAATACCTACAAGGCTCCAAACATAAACTCGTCGTTGACGAATCTAGTAGTATTTATCCCTATGCTAGTGCTACCAGGTGTTACTGGAAAGTTTCTTTCGTACATTCCTATTACAATCTTTACGACGCTGCTGGCAAGCTTGTTTCTTTCTCTTACCGTAAACAATGCAATGTTTGCGAGATTCAATAAAAAATGGAACTACTACTACGAAGAGGATGAAAGCTCAGAGATGATCATGTCAGAAAATGATAGAGCACTACTTGAAGAGGAGAGAAAAGGAAAGCAGGTAAAACAAAGAACCACAGAACCTTGGTTTGAAAAATTTATCAACAAGTATGTGATAGTTCCGTATATTCACCTTTTGAAAAAAACGCTGAGTCGTAAGCGCTGGAGAAAGTTGGCGGTGCGAGCTCCGGTTGGACTTCTTTTTCTCACATTTATTGTTCTTTCTCCATCGATAGGATTTAAGCTTTTCCCATCGGGAGATAATCCATTTCTGAACTATGCGATAGAAGGGAAACAGGGTCAGACGACAGACTCGATGGCTGTAGCTGTATCAGGTGTGGATGCAATCATAGCAGACATCCCAGAGATAAAAACATATGAGATAAATATTAATAAGGATACGGCGAATCTTGGTTTGGTGTTGGTTGATAAAGAAGACAGGAAAAGAGACAGCTTTGAAGTAGAAGAAGAAATATCACAGAGGCTCCACTATCTCAGAGAGATTGGATATAAGGTTGAAGGAAAAGTAGAAGCGGGTGGACCACCAGTTGGAAAGGCAATAGGAGTAAAACTTATAGCAGAAGATACCTCTCAGCTTCAGGAGTTAAAGAATGTGAGTAAGGACTTTGAAGCGTTCATAGAATCTATCACAGGTTCAGTAAATGTGACAAATTCGAGCTCTGAAAATCCTGGACAGTTCTCAGTAGCCTTTGACAAGCAAAAACTTGCACAGCTTGGACTAACTCCTCAAGACGTGCAAAGCGAACTCTATGCTGCCATCAATGGTCAGAAAGCAGGAAATATAAATCTTGAGAATACAGAAAGAGATATCGTCGTAAAAGTAAAAACATTTGATGATGCCTTCTCTCCTGATCAACTAAGATCTCATACTATCCAAACAAGAAAGGGACCAGTAAGCGTGGCAGAAGTAGGAGAGATCTCTCTTGATCCAGCGTTGGCTTCCATCCAAAGATCAGAATGAGATCTTGCTATCACAACCGAAGCAGATCTAGAGCCGGGGTTGTCGCCAACCAGTTATCAGGCAGAACTCATAGAGTTTGCTCAACAGTACGACTTCCCGGCTGGCATCTCGTATAAAGCATGAGGAGAAAACGAAGCAAACAAGGAGCTCATACAGGCGACTATCATGGCATTTTTTGTGGCTATTTTCCTCGCGTTTATTATCTTGGTGTATCAGTTTAACTCATACAGCAAACCAGCTATTATCCTGTATAGTATCGTGACGGCACTCTTGGGTGTGAATGTGTGATTGTATGTGACAGGAAATCCGTATAGCATGGCCTTTGGTATTGGGTTTATTTCATTGATAGGAGTGGTGGTAAATACGGCAATCTTCCTTGTAGATAGAATCAATGAGAACTTGAAGCATGGTGCGACGATAGAGAAGGCGATCATAGAAGCTGGAACGGTGAGGGTGAAGCCTATTGTGATTAGTACGCTAACGACAATCCTTGGTATCGGCTCTGTTGTTACACAGGATGAGTTCTACGCGGGACTTGGTTGGACGGTCATTTTTGGTCTGCTATTTTCGACGGCGATTACGCTATTGGCGGTTCCAAATCTTTTCTATGCTGCATTTAAGAGAGGAGAAGAACGTAGAAAGAAAAAACAGTGACAGGAAAATGGTACGGCAGAATTAGATGATCAGATGGTTGCTACTGCGGAGTAATAATACCAATGAAAAAAGGTCCTCATGGCGAGGGCCTTTATTTTTTTGCATAGATCTCTTTTGCTTTTTTGCTTCGTTCGTAGTGATCAACAATCGGCTTGGCATATTTGAGATCGTGTTCTAGTGGATTATGAATTTCCTTGGGAGAGAAATCTTTGAGCTCAGGTAGTCGTTTTTTTATGTATATACAATCGGGATCGAACCTTTCTGATTGGCGGATAGGCGAGAAGATCCTGAGAGGCTTTGGGTCGGCGCCGACGCTTGCAGTTCGTTGTCGATTGCCAATATTTACGTTTTCATCGTAATCGAGTAGGTAATTGGCAAAGTGTTTCTCCCCTCGACGTCGGTCGATAAGCAGGTCTTTAGTAAGAAATGAAGCAACGATCATACGAACACGGTTGTGCATCCAATTTTCTTCCTTCAGCTGTCTCATCCCTGCGTCAACGATCGGATATCCGGTTTTGCCATCTTGTCGTGCCTTAAAATATTTTTCGTTATTATCCCAAGCCAGTTTCCTGCGCTTTTCGAGGAACTCAACGAGGCGTGTTTCTGGAAAATGAAACATGATATGATGTCGAAATTCACGTCGAGCTAATTCAGAGATAAATGTCTGTGCATTTTCCTTGAGAGCTTTTTGGTAGACGTCTCTGATACTTATCAGTCCAAACCTAATATACGGAGAGAGCTTTGACGATCAGTCTATGGCAGGAAAGTTTCTTGTTTCATCGTATCAAGAGAAATCGAAATGTTGTAGTCTTTCTTGGGGGAAGGAGAGAGACCAGTGGATGTTCTCCTGGTATGAAAGTTTTGAAAATATCCCTTTTTTGTTTGGAAGAGAAATTTTTGGTGACTCTATTTTTTGAGGAGCACGGTGAACCTTTGTATATTCTTCGGTGAGGAATTTCTTCCGACGATTGAAAAAAGGAGTGAACACTTTCATGGGCTTCACTTTGTCTATGGGAATGAGGAGAAAGTCATGAGAGGCATGACAAGCGATCTTCTTTTTGTCGCAATAGTCTTCTATCTTTTTATCTCTCTTGATTGATCATGATCCGTAGCTTTGGTTGTAAAAGATCGCGTTAATGTTGTGCTCTTTGATGAGCTTGGGAATGATTTTAGCTGGGTCTCCATATTGGATAAGAAGATATGATCACTTTTCTTGAAGCTCTTTTTCGAGGTTGTTGATTGCCTCGATAAGAAATCAGACTCTTTTGTCTTCTTTGGGGAAGTTTTTAAGAATGGTTTCGTCGAAAATGAAAATAGGGATAATCTCTTTGGATTGTTTAAGGGCCTCAAGCAATCATTTATTGTCGTGAAGCCTGAGATCTTGGCGGAAGATGAAAAGTGAGCGAGGATAAATCATGCTTATTTTTGTTTAACAAAATGAGGCAAAACATATGTCTTTTGTCATTTTCATTGCCGGTTGTTTTCTACGAATGGCTTCATGAAGAGACTTGGAACGAGATAGGTTGTCTTATGCTTTTGTAAAGCCTTTCTGATGAGACGAAGTGAAAATAGTTTGCACCTGATGAGTGTTTTTTTCAAAAATCATTGATCCTTGTTTCGCTGGGTGGCGTCTAAACTGCCGGGAATTTTTGCTGTGTCATCTAACAGCGATGGATATGGAAAGAAATATCCCATGTCATGAAACATCATCAAGAGAGGTGTCGTTTGTGGTATGACAGATAAGGGAAGCCGACCTAGGTTTCTACTCACGCTGTGAGCCCAAATGATATCGGGCTGAAACTGTCAGATCTTTTTCTTAAGTCTCAGTGCGGCAACGAGATTGAACGCTGTTTTGAAGAGTCACCAAAATGAGTTTTCCCCCTTGCCTCACCAGACATCAACTGTGTAACCATTTTGTTCTAGAAGCTCTTTTACTTCTCGGATATATGTCTCTATGCCGCCGATTTTTTTGATGAAATCCGATATGATAAGAATGCGCTTGCCACTTCCGATGATAGAGCGTAACGATTCTAGCCGTTTCTCAGGAGAGTATTGTTCAAGCTCCAGCGAGGTAAGATCATACTCCTTTTTATCGTGGAGAACTTCCTGTAAGAGGGCAAATAGCTTTTCTGCATCATTGTCTCAAGCCTGGCTACTAATGTTTAACTCATCTAAAACGAAAGATGCTAGCCCTCACTTTTTAAATCCAATAACCGGCACTCACTGCCTGAGCGACTCTAATGCGCTCTTTCCAAATGTTTCTATGACGCGAGAGGGCATCAAGCAGTAGTCCATGGTTGTCAATGCTTGCTGAATAGTTTCTTGTGATGCCCAGCCGTGCAGCCTGACATTTGTGCCAAATTTATCTGTGAGCGTCTCGCACTCTTTTTCAAGAGCCCCTGTTCCATAGATGTCTATATGCCAATCTATTTCTCACGTTTCATAGAGCTTTGTGAAAACGTCGATAATTAGATCGACTCATTTCTCTTTTTCTAATCTTCCAAAGTAGATAAATTTTGTCATCCTATCTCCACATTCAAATAACAAACTCACCCTTTATCACAAGTTCTTTCTTTTCAATCTTCTCTTTCAACTCACTCGCTGTTCCCATAACTTTCTCCTCAAACATCTTGCTCAATTCGCGCGCTATAAATACTTTTCATTCATATCCGAGCTCTTCGAGCTCACTCAGTAGTTTTTCTACTCTATGCACTGACTCATAGAAGAAACAAGGCGTTTCAGTAGATGTTTCAATGAGTTTCTTCAATGTTGTTTGCCTACCTTTTTTTGTCGGGATAAATCCGAGATATGAAAATGTACTGGTATCGGTATATGCAGAGACTATAGCTGGAATGAGCGCGTTTGCTCATGGTAAAACTTCAAATGAGAGATTCTCTTCTCGAGCTATTTTAATGAGATTTTTCCCTGGATCAGAAAGTCATGGAGTGCCTGCTTCGCTAAGAACTACGGCGTCTTCCTCTTTGATGAGGTTGATATAGTGTGATAGCTTTCACTGATCAGTGAAGCTGGTAAGTGGGAAAAACTGTTTTCCCGTCAAAGATATCTCGTACATATTCATAAGCTTCTTTGCTGTTGCTGTATCTTCGCAGAAAAAAAGAGAAACCTCTTTGAGTAGTCTCAGTGCACGAAGCGTAATGTCTTCTCTGTTCCCGATAGGGGTGGGGGCGAAATAAAGCATGAACTATTGTTAATCGCTTACTTATAAATGTTTCATCTGTAGTCTATATTTATTATTTTGATTGTATTATCATGTGTCGAAAATACAATCCTGATTTTTCAGACTCTCACTCTATATGTGCCTTTTTCTTCTTTCATCTTTTGCATATCTAATTTTTCAGTTTGCCCTCATGCAATCAAACTGAGTATTTCGAGTAGTTTGACTTGTTCTTTCAAGGATAGGCTTAAAAGGAACTTTTGTATCTTATCCATCTATAATCTTTTCTAGTTTTTGTTTTAAAACAGCTATATCAACGCCTTCTTCTGCGTATATGCCGCGTCCGTTTTGGTCTTCATAGTAAACGACTCCATCCTTTTGTAAAGGTTTGATTAGCAATCCCTCTGGAGTTTCTTCTGCAACGAAATTATTCGTAGAAAATTTAGATCTTCGAGCCTTTGGAAGAGTTATTTGTCCTGTGTTGAATGATTTGAGAGTGTAGATCATTTTTATGATATTAATTAAATTAGTTAATTGTATTTTAAACAAGCGTTTTAAGAAAACAAGAGAAGAGTTTGTTTTTAAAAGTAGATTATCTATATATGTTTTATTTGTTTGTAAGAATAGAAGAAAATGATAGAGCAGATTATAGATTGGCTTCTGTGGCTGGTTCGTGAGATTGGGTATCCAGGAGTGGCACTTTCGATGTTTATCGAGAGCTTCTTTGCACCAATTCCATCAGAGGCGATTATGCCGCTCGCTGGCTGGCTCGCGGCTGAATGAGCGATGAAAGTGCGAATTCTTGCTCTCGTCGGATGAGTTGCTAGTTATCTTGGAACCTTGCCGTTTTACTTTCTTGGATACCGAGGCAACAGACAAAAGATCTATCGCCGGCTCGACAAGTACGGCAAGTGGTTTTTCATCAAGCCCGACGAGGTAGACACTGCATTTGACTGGTTTCAAAAGTATGGAAAATGATTTGTCTTTTTTGGTCGCCTTGTTCCGATAGTGCGTACCGTTATCTCGTTTCCTGCAGGATGTGTAAAAATGCCTTTTGTTCCATTTAGTCTTTTGACCTTGCTTGGGTCGACCTTATGGAGTGCGATCCTTGCAACAGCAGGCTACTATCTTGGAGCAAATTGGTCACAGGTTTGAGAAGCTATAGCAGAGTATGAACATGTTGTGCTTGGAGTTTTGCTAGTTGTGGTTGCTGCATATGTTGTTTATCTCTTTCGAAATAGAAAAAAGAAGGCGTCGAAATAAACCCTTCTTTTTTAAAATACAACGAGATAGAATGATTCTCCCTGTCGAACGATAATTCCGCCTCCCTTTAAGTTTGGAGCCCATTCATTATAGGGCTCATCAAAGAGAAGGGTCTTTCTTCCTAGGAAGATCTTTTTATTTTCCTCGTACAGATGGAATTCTGTTCGCAGAGGTGGTAGCCAGTTTTTCACTCCAGGAGCAAGTAGCCATGGAGAGGAACTGTTGTTCTCGTACCATAGTTTGTCTGTGGCAAGAACGAAGATTCCTCCATCGGGATTTAGCGTCCACTTAAAGAAAGGCCCCCGATAGATAAGAATTTTCTCGAAAAGGCCGGCAGTCCTGATTGCTTTTTGTAGGTCTCGGTTTCCGAGATTGGAAGATTTTCCCTTATGAAACAACACAACAGAGCCGCTGACATAGGGGATTATTCCGTCGTCTTCCATCGACTTTGTTTTGAGCTGCTTCAATAAAGACATTGTATATTTTTTAGTGAACTATTATTGTAGACAAGGCTGGGAATAAGTCAATGCAAACAAATCCCTTGTTATTTCCTAGGAGTTTCTTATAATCCTTGCAGATTAATAAACCTTGTATATACCAAAGACACTACAAATAGTCTTTAGCGTGATCGCTTGATAGCAGTCTGAATGTTTGGTTCAGGCAGAGCAAATAGGCTCGATAAACCACTCCTGATCACTCTACTATTTTCTTTCGGAGGACCGGTTTGTTAATCAAAGCGTGTTAAGAAGAAGTTATTGAACAAAGAGACAATCCTCGGCGATTTCTGCTGTTTTCTTTCACATATTCATTTTTATATTTACAGACAATGAATGACAACATTTAAAGATTTTGACCTAAGGCCAGGTATACAAAAGGCTATTGATGCTACAGGATATACAGAGCCTACACAAATACAAACAGAAGTATGGAATGCTGCAAAAGAATGAAATAATATCGTAGGACAATCACAGACAGGAACAGGAAAAACAACGGCGTTTCTCCTTCCTCTTTTACATAAGGTAGATAATAGAAAGCGTCATCCACAGGTGCTTATTATCGCTCCGACAAGAGAGCTCGTGGTGCAGATTCGTGAGGATATCATGAAGCTTACAGAGTTTTTCCCGATGAGATCACTCGTTCTTATGGGAGGAAGAAGGCGTGAATGGCAAAAAGAAGATCTCGCTCGTGGTCCACAATTTATCGTGGCGACCCCAGGAAGATTGATTGAGTTTATGCAAGAAGGACATCTCAACGCTGACCAGATAGAGTACTTTGTCATGGATGAGGTTGATCGTATGCTCGATATGGGTTTCATCGATGATGTAGACCGAATTTGGTCGCAGCTTAAAAATCTTAAGCAGACAATGACTTTCTCAGCAACTATCAACGATGAGATTAAAAAAATTATTACAAAACACTGTAGCGACTACGAATATATACGTATCTCACCAAGTGTTACTGTCGACGCAATTGACCATACCTATATTGAACTGCCACTTGAGCACAAGTTTTCAACGCTTATGCATCTATTGGAAGGACATAAGAATCAGAAAACAATCATTTTTGCACAGACAAAGAGAAATACAGAAACGATTACTAAAGAGATCAATAAGCATGGACATACTGCTCAGTATCTCAATGGTGACCTTGATCAACGTCAGCGTACAAGAGCTTTGAAAGCTTTCAAAGAAGGAACATGTAAGATCCTTGTAACGACAGATGTTGCTGCGCGTGGACTTAACATGGATAATGTAGAGCTTGTTGTAAACTTCGAGGTGCCTCGTGAGCCAGAGAGCTACATTCACCGTATTGGTCGTACAGGTCGTGCTGGTGCAGAAGGAAAGGCACTTATGCTCGTTTCACCAGATGAGAAGCATCTGATGTACGACATTGAGAAGACACAGAAGATCAAGCTAGAGAAATCAGCTGATCATCAGTCAGTTGCGGATCCTGAGGGTAAGTTCACTGGTGTTAAGCTGGATGTGCCGATTCCTCCATCGGAAAAGAAAAGAAGGATGGTAGAGAGAAGAGAAAGAGGCGTTGTTTCAGGAAGAAAATGGGGAAATAGATTTAGTAGAGATGATAATAGATCAGGCGGTAGAGGTGGAAGATCTTCTGGTGGTCAAAGAGGTTGAAGATGAGCAGGTCGCCCAAGAAGAGATGATGCATGGACTTCAAGAAGTTTTGGTAACTCAGTAGGAGGCTATCAGGTTGATTCGGTTCGTGAGCAAAGATACATCCAAGAGTCTAAATTTCTCGGGAAGAAAGCTGCTGATAGATCTGGAAGAGAGTTTGATCCACATAAGGGTCGTCCAAGAAGAGAACCAAGACCTGGTGACTCATTCATTGGAAACGATCGCCCAAGAAGATCTTCAGGACCGAGAACATCGAGAGGTCCAAGGACTTCAGCCCCAAGAGGAGCTGGTGCGAGATCAACGACAAGAGGAAAGAGATAATAAAAAAGCCTGCTATATGCAGGTTTTTTGTAATGTATAATGGTGATGGTTTACTATTTGGAATTGGAGGCACCAGTGGGATTCGAACCCACGATCGAAGGCTTTGCAGGCCCCGCCGTTAGACCACTCCGGCATAGTGCCACGTGCAGGCAACAATACTGATTTTCATTTCATTATCAATCTGCTTTCTAAAAATGCCCCCGGAAAATCCAGGGGCATTGTTGTATCAGGTTGCTTGTTTTTATTGCTTGATAATTTTTCTATTTACTGTGCTTCCATCTGCAAGCTTAAGCTTAAGAATATAAGCGCCACTAGCGAGACGATAGAGCGTCATATGCTGTTCTGTTGTCCCATTGCCAGGTATCTGGCGGACGGGATAGCCCGTCATATCTATGATAGCTCCTGCTACGATAGGGCTGGGAGTCTGAACGGTAAACACATCGCTTGTTGGATTTGGGTATACTATGGTTTCGTTTGTACCGGCAGAAGGGCGATAGATTGCTTCGACCTCTGTGGTTGGAACTGAAACATTGAGTATCCAAACCTTTGCCTTGTTGTTTCCAGAACCAAACATGGTATAGTGACTGTTTTGATAGAAGCCATTGATTCGTTCTATCCCAGGGCCGTCATTGATGACGACAGAGTCGTCCAAGCCAGGAGCTGTGTTTACAAGCCACACTACGAGAGGCCCTGTGTTCTCAATCGCAGACCAAAGGAAGTAGTTATCCCTTACAGAGGTTGCTTGAAATCGGTCGGGGCTGTTTGCTGCGAAGTATACATCATCAATCATGTTTACGGGGCCGGAGAGATTGTCTCCATGTGTAATAGCAATATTGCCATATGCCGTAACGGAGCGATTGATGTATATGGGAGCCGCATTGCTTGTTCCGGAGGTAAAACTGTAGGGAGCGTAGAAGCCAACGAGCACAGGAGATGTTCTGTCAACTATCTGCCTGATGCTTTTGCCGTTGGACTTATCTGTAGCCATGATAGTAATGGTAGTGTCCTGTTTCACGTAATCTGTTACGACAGCTCCAGCTGTGTTTATCACGAAGTAGCGATCACGATAACTTAGCGAAGCATCGTGCTTGCGCTTTTCTATGTAAACTCCCGCTGGGTCGGTATAAAGCAGATAGTGTGCAGTGTCGTCACTGACAATGCCTGCGTAACAGTTACAGGAAGGATCCTTGGGCGAACCAAAACCAACATCGTTGGTCGTTATAAATCCTATCTTGTGGGTGTTCACAGACGTACCCTGGTTGTAGTGTTTTGCTAACACTGACATTCCCCAGTCGGCCTTGCCGACCTTTAGCCCTACATAAATGTCATTGGTCACATTTGACTCTCCGGCTTTTATCACCGTCAGACTTGAGCCAGTCTTTTTTAGGCTTTGCAGCTTCAGCTGGTGGTCTGTCATGATGGCAATAGTTACATCGGCTCCTTTGCTGTTTATAGCGGCGCCAATGATGTTCTCAGTGAATGTCTCACTGTAGAGCGGTGTGCCATGACAATTTTGGTCGACATAGGCAATTTTTAGTTCTTTTCCACTTGCCATAAGGACATAACCATCTTTTGACATGTCCAGAACGCTCTGTCCAGAGCTGTCCGTATAGGTGCAGTGTTGTTTGATGCTTTGTGCAAAGACAGAGCTGCAGCAGAGCAAAGTTCCTGTTAGTAAAAGTAAACGTTTCATATATTTCTGGTTTTATTTTAATGATCGTGCCCAATATCGGGCAGAAAGATTGTATACGAAATGGGAAATAAGTCAACCTATTGTGAAGATCTTCTCACAATGACAATCGGAGTCATTTCATCATTCTGACCCATTGGATTGTCTAGGAGGACGAGGCGAACTGTTGCTTTGTCGACAGGCATAGACTTTGACATGCCCAAGACTTCGACATTGATGTTGTTGCCGTCGATAATGGCTGCGGGAACTCAAAATCTGTCTTCTATGTCCTGACAGAACTTGTCAGCATTCGCTGGTCAAATCATGGCAAACTCGTCAAACGGAGCCATGGCATCTGGGTTGAAGCCGTCTATTTCTGAAATTCTATTGCCAGCTATGCGGTAAAAATCTCCACGTCTGCCAAGTAGTCTTGTTATTCCTCCGAGGATCATAGCAAAGAAAACTCTCCGTCGCCCTGCTTGCATGATAGCGACCTGCATCTTGCGGGGGTGAGAGTAGCCAATATCTCACTTATGTTTCGTAACACCTTTTACTACTAGTTTTGCAAGCCATCCTGGTTGGATAACAGATTCGTGGACGACTCTTCCTTGTGAAATAGTGACAACCTTTTCTGAAATTGCAATTCGGTCACCTGGTTGCAGGAGCGGGTTCACATACTTTTCGATAAGTGGATCAAACGATTCTTTGATGTGAATCATATGAGTCTTTACGCAAATTCTTTCGTAATTTGCTCCGTTAACCTCTTTGAGAGACATTATTTTCTTGCTACTACGGATAAAATCTTATTTTACTTTTCGCTGTTTCTTATCTTCTTTCCATTTATATAACTTATACATTATTTTATTGCCAATAATATCATAACTTCCGGTGAGCTCATATTTTACCCCTCACATTGACTCTTTAAAATGACTGACAGTAGCCAACTCGTGCTTTGGATAGCCGGTCGGCGCCCCTCCCATCATATCAAAGATTTCATATCATTTTTCTTTTGCTCGCTTCATTACTTCTCGTTTCAGAAAGTTATTCCCTCAAATATTTCCTGCTTTTCTATCTGTCGCACCATAAAGATAGATAACTGCTTTTTCTTCTTCATCAAAGAGGTAGATGCTTCCACTGACGACGTCCCCATTGGGTGCTTTTACCAGCATAAGTTTCCCTGTTTTGTTCGAGAGAAGAGAGTGTTTTAAGTCGTCAAATGTTGACTTTGGTAGTACAAAAAATGCCTTTTTTGCTGCAGTGCCGCGTCGAATCTTATAGAACTCATCCCATTCTTCTGGGGTTGCTTCACAGAAAGAGAGATGATGTCTTTTTGCTTTTTTGATAGCCTGTCTACAGTTTGATGTGACATCTTTCCAGAGTTCGTCTTCTGTTTTTTTAAGGTCTATCATGATAGTGCTGTTTGGGAGATTTTCTTTGAAGCCAACCTCTAGATCGAAGAGCTCTTTCATCTCTTCTTGGGTGATGCGGCGCTTCATCCTGATGGCCTTTAATACACTCTCATTCTTATTAATTTTGCAAGGAAATCCGTCGAATGGATCGATGATCCCGAGTTGGAAGAGTATCGTGTGTTTGTCGTTAAGATATGTTTTTTTAATATTTTCTATGTCTTTTTTGAACTGCGCGTGTTGATCTCTGATTTCTATACCAAGAACCTGATATCGTTTGAACTTCCAAGGCCCGACCTTTTTGTCTCTTATCACGCCAAAATGTGTTTTGCCAAGTATTTCTATCTCAAAAGTGGGCTTTCTGTAGACGTTTTTTGTCAGGTCGTATCGGAGTGCTGACTGGTAAAAATTATACATCGTTGCATATCAGGTAACAAATTACAATATGACAAGAGTTATATTCATTACTGATTGTATTTCAACGTCGGATCAGTAAGCTCTGGACATTTAAATAATTACTACTATTTCATGGCAGACAAAAAGAATATTGAGATCTCATCAGATTTGTATGATGCGATCCAGCAACTAAAGTCTATCTTCAGTGAAATGAGCGGAAAGCCAATCGAAAAAGATGAAGATGTTCTTTCTATCCTCGTGTCAGGATTCATCGATAGCGTTATGCAAGAGCAAGAAGGTGGTAACGGTGAGGACGATGAAGAAGGTGAGGACGATGATGATGAATCTGAGTCCGGACACCATCATAAGCACGGTTGTGCTTGTGGTGGTAACTGCAACTGTGACAAAGAAAGCTGCGGCTGTGGTCACGGGCACTAGAGATTATTGGAGTTTTAAAAAGCACCCTCTAGGGGTGTTTTTTAGTTGATCAATTTATCTATGAAGAGCACTCCATCCAAGTGGTCAACCTCATGCTGTATAATCACCGCGTTGTAACCAGAGAACTTATCAGTATGTTTTTTCCCATTGGCGTCCTCTCGAGAAACCTTGATGGTTTCATGTCTCATGACCTCGCCTGAAAGCTTTGGGAGAGAGAGGCAGGCCTCTTCTGAGACAATCATTTTGTCGGATTTTGAGATTATTTGAGGATTTATCATGACTGCGTCACCGACTCTTTTGAGCTTATCGTTTTTTTCTTTCCGAAAAGAAACTGCAATTGCTCTGATGTTCTCTCCTATTTGAGGTGCAGCTAATCAAGCTCCTTCATACTCATACATGAGTGCAAGAAGGGCTTCACTAAACTCTTTGATATCTTTCGTGATTTTGGCTACAGGAGTGGATTTTGCTCTGAGTACAGGATGGTTTGCTCCCGTTAAAAGTGGGTATTTTTTTGATAATTTGCTCATAAATGCCTATTATACATCAAATTAAATGATATGTCATCGGTTTTTGGCTTTCAAAAGCCAAGGAATCTCTCTATAAAATTTGCATAGTAGAAGGATACATATTTGACCTTGAAAATCAAAGCCGAAATCCTATACTTCCAAACTGTCGCTTGAAAAAAGTGGCATGTACATTCAACCCCAGATACCCGAGTGGAGAGATGGCAGAGTGGTTGAATGCGACTGTCTTGAAAACAGTTGTCCCTTTACGGGGACCGTGGGTTCGAATCCCTCTCTCTCCGCCATTTACTATCTTACATTTTTCATGCCCATATATCCCTCCAAGAAGGTAAAGAGAGCAAGAAAAACAACAAACAACATTGGAAAATTCATCATTACATTATTCAACTTAGTGGTCTTTAATTATCTCATCATCTACGCAGACAAGTTCCAACTTGCTGTGGAAAACGAGCCTGTAAAGGCGGCGTTTACTGATGTGATGCCTACTGCAAGTGCAGATATTAATGCACAGTCTATTATCTTTGATAATGACGATCTTGATGGTAATCTTACCTATATCGTTAGATCAGGAGATACGCTGGAAACTATTGCAGCAGAACTGAACACGACAGTGGATAATATTAAGAAAGTAAATAAACTGAAGAGTAATGAGATTCGTCCTGGGCAGAGATTGACGGTAAGTCAGCTTCCAGGTATCATTATTACTATGCAGGAAGACATTTCATTGGGTGACTTCATTGAGACGTATAATCTAAATGAAGATGACATCAAAACGCTCAACAATATAGCTGACAGCAGAAAGATCGTTCGTCAGGGATGAGAGCTCTTCATTCCTATCAGCGAAAAAGAAGCACAGGATAAAGGATTGATTGAAAAGCCTGAACCTGTTGTGAAGCCAAATCCTGTTGTAGCAACGACTAAAACAGCTACGGTAGATACTAGTGCTCAATCTGCTCCGGCAAAGAGTACTCCTGCTGTTGCAGAGCCAAAAGAAACGATATCTTCTCCAGCTCCGGTAAAAAAGCCGGTAGCGACAGTGAGTCAGGTCGTAGATGAAACAACGACTATTACGGCTAAGAGAGGAACGGTTCTTGCGAAGTGGTATCAGAAGACCACTACTATCGATGGATTTGCTGCAGGTTATTGTACAGCATATGCAGCTTCAAGAAGACCAGACATCTTCAAGAGTGATAAGGCGTTCCGCGGTAATGCAAAAGAGTGGAACGAGAGAGCTATCGCCGCTGGATGGACGGTAGGGTCAATTCCTAAACCAGGTTCAATCGCTGTTTATGAGCCAGGTCAGGGTGGAGCTTCAGGATATGGTCACGTTGCTATCGTAGAGTCAGTAGATCCTGAAAATGGACTTATGACTATCTCGGATATGAATGGTCCTGGAGGTAGAAATGTAGTTACCACTCGTATCGTACCATATGACGAGGCAGGAAGCTATATCTACTAAACGATTGTAAAACTTCTATAAATAGATACACTAACTCGGCAAGACAATTGTCGAGTTTTTTATGACACGTTTTATCTCTCTTCTCGTTTACTATAGTATGCGTATGAGGTGAAGAAGATCTTCAAGTAAAGTAAGGATAAAGAAAATGCACTTCCACAATGATATTTTTGGGGGAAGAAAAACTATTGCTAAAAAAATAAAGAAGTGGCTTAGGCAGGGAGTTGTCTGGAAGACTATTGTTTTCTGACTTCTTTTTGCGTTTCTTATTGGCGCCCTTCGATTTTACGTGGCAGTAGTAAGTGCTATGCCTAACTTGAGTAATATCAATCAGACCTTTAAACAAGCAACACTTATCACCGATAGAGATGGAGACACTCTCTACAAGTTGTTTGATGAAAATAGAGAGTACGTGTCATATGATAGTATCTCTCCTCATATGGTAAACGCTATGATAGCGGCTGAAGATAAGGATTTTTGGACGAATGAGTGAGTAGACTATGGAGGTATCCTGAGAGCAATTTGGATTACTTTGAAGACAGGAAGTTTGAGTGGGCCTGGAGGTTCGACCATTACCCAACAGCTCATCAAGCTTTTGCTCTTGTCGAACGAGAAAACTATCACGAGAAAAGCAAAGGAGATTATCCTAGCAACGAGAATTGATGACTATCTTCAGGATGAGATCAAGAAGGAGATGCCTGAGCTTTCTTCGTCTGAGCGTAAGAAAGAAGTAAAGAAGCGTATCGTAGAGATGTACCTTAACTATATTTTCCTTGGTAACAACTCTCACGGTGTGGAGGCAGCTTCAAAGACATACTTTGGAAAGTCTGCTAAAGAGCTGGATATCCTTGAGTCTGCTATCCTTGCTTCGATGGCACAGCGTCCTTCGACAGTAAACCCATATAGAAATGTTGACCAGCTTATGGGTGCATTTACCGTTGTGTCAGACGACGACGAGGCTGTTGATATGACAACTGGTTCTATAAAAGAAAAGGTTGTCGAGAGGATGGTAAGTAATATCAATGACTCTTCGAGATCGGTAAGTAAGTCTGCCGGTGGATTTATGAGTTATGTTGAAAGAATAGGAGAGTTTAGTATCGAGGTAGAAGGCGTAGAATATGATGTGGAGTACTCGCCAGGAAGAAAAGATTATGTATTATCTAGAATGTATGAAGATGGGTATATAGATGCACAGCAGGCAAAAGATGCATTTATACAGGCCTTAAACTACCAGTTTAAGACGGCTAGGATAGATATCAATGCACCACATTTCGTTTTCTGGATCGTAGAGTGGCTTAAAGAACAATGATATACTGAGGAACAACTGACGAAAGGAGGATTGACTATTAAGACGACTCTTGATCTGGATGCACAAGAAATAGCCGAAAAAAGTATTACTGACAATATCGCTACTATCAATGGTTATGGAGCGAACAATAGTTCTCTTATCTACCTTGATAGTCTCAATGGCGACGTTATTGCCTACGTAGGATCAGCAGATTATAACAATGAAGAGATAGCAGGAAAAGTAGACATGGTGTTGCAGTCGAGACAACCAGGGTCGACTATCAAGCCTTTGGTCTATGCGTATGGGTTTATGAAGCTGCCGTTGGCAATTGATACTCCAATCTATGACATTCCGTTTAAGATAGGAAACGATCAACCGAATAATAATGACGCGGCTTATGAGGGGCTCTTACCTTTGAGGAAAGCTCTTGGATATTCGAGAAATATCCCTGCGATCAAAATGTATTTTGCTGTGGGTGGACAGGATGAGATTATTCCTTACATGAATAGCATTGGTATCAATTCGTTCGATACGAAGAAAGATTATGGTTATCCGCTCGCTATCGGTGCTGGGGAGCTCAGTATGCTCGAGTTGGCAAATGCTTATATGCATTTAAGTTCGGTCAATGGAGCGCCTGCTAAGATCAATCCGATCCTGGAAGTAACAGGGCCAGATGGAAATATTCTCTATCAAAAATCAGAAGAAGAGGAAAAACTACAACAAAAAATCATCCCTGGCGGTGTTGCTTACCTCTTGTGGAAGATACTTACTACCGAAGACAACCTCCCTCCTTCATGGGTTGCAAACTTTAGAGTTGGCGGGCTTGTTTATGCAAATAAGTCTGGTACAACAGACATGAAAGATCCGAAGAGTGATAGAAAACTGCCGAGAGATGGTTGGCTTGTAGGATATACTCCTTCGAAAGTTGCTGTCTTTTGGGCGGGAAACACACAGTGAGGACCTATGAATGCGAACGCTTATGGAGGTTGGGTAAACGGAAGAACCTTTAGACAGTTCTTCTCTCAACTCTTGAGAGCAGACCTTATTCAGTCGGAAAACGTTTCTCCTATAGAGGTGAAAGATGTGGCTATATCAAAAGTCTCATGAAGGTTGGCTACGGAGAGCACTCCCGAAGAGTTTAGAGTAAGTTCGCTTGCGTATATCAATACTGTGCCTACGGTGGCAGATAATACGATGAGTCCTATCCAGATTGACAATGCTTGTATGGGTAAGGTGTCAGATGTCACTCCGAGAGAGGATATAATCAATGGGTATGTCCTTAATCCGGTGAGTTTTATGCCGAACAATATGGATCTAGACGATATCCGTAACTGGTGGACAGAAAGAGCAAATCCACAGACCACAGGCGAAGTAAAACAGCCTCAGTACAATGGTATCTTTCTGCAGGCTCCAACAGAGGTCTGTGAGGCGAGAGAGTCTTTAGGAGTCCAAGATAATAGTATCCAGATCACTCTGAGACAGCCAAGAAATCAGGGGAAAATTATGCAGACATTTAGTGTCTGGTATGACATTAGTGCTCCAGTTACTATCAGCAAGGTAAGGGTGATGCTCGATAATGAGTTCCTTGGTGAGTTCGCATATGCCTCTCCAACGAGTAGAATAAATGATATTAGAAAAGTAGATGCTCATCTACCAGTCGATGGGAAGACGCATACACTTACCGTTATAGCAATAGATTCTGCAGGTAGATATAACAAGCAGTCTGTGGAGGTGCAGTGAGCAGGAAGCGATACTGTTGCGCCTTATCTTCTTACGGATAGCTTTACTGTAAGAAAGAGAGCTGACGGAAACTACGATGTTGTGATGCTGTTTGTTGATGATCTTTCAGCGGTGAAAGGTGGAGAGATATTTATGACAGATGGTACAAAGATCCATTCGTTCAATGGTAATGCAACAAGCTATCAGATCCAGATACCACAAGTCTTAAACTATAAGGTTGAAGATGCATATGGTAACATAGTAGATGCAAATATTGATCTTACGCAGTATGCACAGTAGTGTTGTGTAACTGTTGATAATAAAAACCTCCCAGCTGGGAGGTTTTTTAGTAGACTTGTATTATATTCTATAGTAGCGAAGAGAAGTACTCATCTTTAGACTGATATCTGAGAGATGCGTGTACGTTTCTGTCAAGTACTTTGCTGAGTGCTTCCTCTATAACTCTCAGATTTTCTGGCTTTTGTAGTATGCCAAGTTGTATCTTCTGAAGAACAACGAAATAGATAGTCTCTTCCTCCTGTTTTTCAATAAGACAAAACGACTTTACGAGTCCTTTGATTGAAGTCTTTTCTATAGTAGACGCGATTTTTTTAAGGAGCTCGTCGTTTGTGTAGTCTGTATCTGTTGAAGTCTCATCATTGGCCTTAGCAGGCTCGCTGTTAGGTTCTTTTGCTGGCTCAGAGGGGACTTCTTTCTCTTCTTTTGCGCTAGTGTCTTTTTCCTCAACATCTGAGCTAATCTCTTTTGGCCCTTCTTCGCTCGCTATCTCTGCCTTCGTAGCTTTTGCGGGAGTAGAATCTACGCTGTTAGGTTTTTTTTTTGACTGCCCATCGGCAGCTACATAGATATGAAATGGATTGAAGTGTTTATAGAGCTCTGACTTGATAATAATGAAGGGTTGAGGGAATGCTTTCATGCTGAAGCTGATGTTTTTGAGCACATCTGCTAGAGACAGCATCGTTTCAAGATCCTCATTCATATGCTCTTCAATATAGAGGAGGAGCTGTTTTATAAAGTTTTGCACATCGGTTCCTCACTCTTCGAGTTCATCAACTATGGCAAAAAGTTTTTGTAGATCTTTTTGCTGCATCGCTTCCACGAAGTTTCTTATGAGTGTTTCTGGTGCAACACCGAGAAATTGCGCGACATTTTCATTGGTAATATCGCCTAAGATCGAGACTTGATCAAGGTATTTGATGGCATCACGGGCACATCACTCTGCCATCCTTGCGATGGTAACAATAGCGTCAGGATCGCAGGTCATCTGCTCAGTTTTACAGATATATTCGAGATGCTGAGAAAGCTCAGCTGTTGGTATCTTTTTAAAATTGAATACTTGGCAGCGAGAGATAATGGTCTCAGGAACCTTGTGAATCTCTGTCGTTGCAAGGATAAAAACGAGATATGCAGGTGGCTCTTCCATAATCTTGAGGAGCGCATTGAAAGCACCTTTTGAAAGCATATGCACTTCGTCTATGATATATACTTTCTTCTGCAGATGAGCGGGCGGATAAGGAGCCTTATCGATAACTTCTTCTCTGATGTTTTCTACTCATGTATGTGATGCCGCGTCAATCTCGACAAAGTCGATCGACTTGTTTTGGTTGATAGCGACGCAGTTGGCACACTCATTACAAGGGCTTCCTCCTTTGAGATTAAGACAGTTGAGTGCCTTTGCAAAAATACGTGCAGCAGAAGTCTTTCCTGTTCCACGAGGACCATAAAAAAGATAGTTGTTATTGCGCACCCCTTCTCAGCCTTGGGCAATCTTTGCCTGTAGAATATCTACAATGTGACGTTGATTGACTATCTGATCAAATGTCTGAGGACGAAATTTGAGGTATAAAGACATCCGGTAATGTTCTTTCTAATGTGTAAAATATCCTATAGAGAGCCCTATCATAGGGAAAAATATTTGAAAGAAAAGGATATTTCTCTTTTCCCTCTTGTAAGGCTTTGAGACTTGTATATGATAGTGCTTCTTTATGTGTCATAGTCTCGTATGAAGCTATTTCTTCGTATTTTACAGCTTGGATTGAGAGTGTTCTTCTTTTTGCTCTCCTTTGGTTTGATAGCAATAGCCTTGTTTTATCCTTCTTTGATAGGAGACTTTATTGCTTGGTTGGAGAGGGTCGTGGATACTCTTTGATGGATTAATTGGCCTCTTATTTTCCTTCTCGGATTTATTGAGTCGGTTCCACTCCTTGGTGCTCCTATTCCAGGACAGACAGCACTGTTCGTCATCGGCTGATTTGTTGCACAGGCGCATCTTTGGGAGATGATACTGTTAGTGTCCGCGGCTATGACGCTCGGAGATGTCGTTGGCTATTTGATCGGGAAGCATAAGGGAGATGGATTCATTGATGCTTTTGGCCAGTATTTTGGCATAGGGAAAACGGAGGTTCGCTATATAGGGAGGGCCTTGGATAAATATGGGCCTTGGGCGATAGTCCTCAGTAAGTGGAATGGATATACACGTGGTATTATCCCTTTTGTCGCAGGAACGGCGAGGATGAGACGAGGAATATTTATGCTCTTCAATGTTATGTGATCGGTTATCTACGCATCTGTTCTTATCATACTGGCAAAACTCTTTGTGTGATCATATGAGTTTGTGTTGCCGTATATTCGCTGGATAGTGCTCGGTCTCTTTGCATTGGTGTGATTATATTTTTGGTTTTTTAAGAGAGATTCTTTGAAGAGATATATTCGTGATAAGGAAAAAGAACTTGAAGAGGCGGAAGAAATTTTGAAAGAAGTTGAGCATAAATTGTAGCCATGATAGTACGTTTAGATAAATATTTAGCTGGACTTGGACTTGTGTCTCGCCGTGATGCAGGTAGGGCTGTGAAGGCATGACATGTTTTTGTCGATGGAGAATTGGCAAAGAAAAGTGATGTGAAAATCACAGAATGACAAATAATTTCCTATCTGGGTCAGGATATACAGGTCAGAGAGCATGTATATGTGTTGCTGCATAAACCACAATGATATGTTTGCTCCGAATTAGACGAGGGCGGACATTTGTCGTATAAGGTGTTATTGGAGGAGTGTGTCTATGCGCCGATGCTTCATGTGGCTGGCAGATTGGACCAAGATACAGAGTGATTGGTATTGTGTACCAGCGATGGTCAGTTTACTCATGATATCATCTCTCCGAAAAAGAAACAGGAAAAAGAGTACTATGTGTCTCTGAGAGATCCCATCAGTGATGAAGATATCAAAAAGCTCGAACTGTGAGTCGAGCTAGATGATGGATATTTGACTATGCCTGCACAGGTGCAAAGACTTTCTGAGAAGGACATACAACTGACTATTCACGAATGAAAGTATCATCAGGTGAAACGCATGGTAGAATCATTAGACAATGAGGTCGTTTATCTACGTCGCGATAGAATTGGTGATTGGACTTTGGAGGGCCTGGAAAAATGAGAGCGGAGGTATATTGATAAGGAGTAGCTCTTTCTATTTTCCATAGCTACCGAAGCCACACATGGCATGATAAGATGGAGAAACAGTTCCATTTACTGCGCAGGTGTTGATGTGGTTTTGTGCTTCAACTGATGATCAGAAATTTTTTGGGAGAATAGTGCCGTTGTCGCGATTGACCTTGTAGACGCCGTTAAACTTTCGGATGGCGTATCTTCTGCCGTTGGGAGCTGTGATGATAAGGCGGTTTTGGTGCTCAAGATAGTTGATGAGCTCGTCAAGTGAGTTGGTGCGTCTCGATAGCACCACTTCTTCGCTTTCGCCTCTACTGAACATATAGTAGATGTCGCTATGCCAAAGAGAGTACGCCTTTCCATTGGCTGTATAGTAGCGCTGGATAAACGTTAAACCATCTGTTGATCCTGTGGTTTCTTTCGGAGGAATATAGGGACCATCATACTGAGCGTCGTCACTCTTTCCTTCAAGTGCGTTTACGACAGCAAAGTTGAGAAAATAAAGATATGCAAACTTGATTCTGTCGTCAAAAGTGAGTAGTTCATCCTTATATTTCGCCCACATATCTGGGAGGAGAGCTCTCAATGATGATCTCAGCTTTGAGGTTGAGCTTCTGTCTTGCTCTACTCGAAGAGTATACACAAGACCAGTATAGAGAGCTTCGTACTCTCTTTTTTGCGCATCGTTTGGCACTCCAAGATAGTTGATGTTTGTGTCCCACTCTTTCATGTAGGCCTGAAAATGTGCTTTGCTGTCGATTTCTTCCTTGATAATCATGACAGCTGAAGGGACATTGCAGTTTTTATCTGCAAAATTATATTGCCGTCCGGCACTTGGAGCGATATTGCAGGCGGCACTGATGCCAAAAATACCAATAATAAAGCTTGCTGCTGAAAATATTCATTTTACGAGATGGCGAGACATCATCGATCTCTTAGAGAATAAATACTGGTAATCTACGGTTTTTTACTGGCAATGCAACGCTAACTCACTATACTCTCGTACATGAAGCAAAAGTCATCAATCCTCGCGCTTGACTGGGGTAAGAAATATATAGGAGCCGCATATGTGCTGGAAGGGACCAGCATTGTTTTTCCGATAGGATATATACTCAATGATGCTGCACTGATAGGGGCTCTTTCGGAGATAGTGTCTCGTTATAGAGTGAGGCATATCGTGATATGATTGCCTCATGATGATCGAGCAAAAGGACAGATAGAGCGCTTTGCAAAGACGCTCTCTAGGGTGACTGATGAGAAGATGGAGATAGAACTCGTTGATGAGGACTATACAAGTGTGCAGGCGTGAGAAACAACAGGGAACTATAAGAAAAATGTTGCTGAAGATACTATAGCTGCCATGATCATACTAGAGCGTCGATTGGAGCTCAACAAGAAATAAGAAAAAAGCCCCTTTGGGAGCTTTTTTTATTATTTCTGTTGTTTATCTCACTGATTGTTTTGTGTTCCTGCTGTTGGCTTTGGCGTCGGTGCCGGAGTTGGTGTTGGTGTCGGAATGCTTGTAGGAGTGGCCCCTTGTTCAGGGTTTTCTTCTTCCTTTCTTTGCATTCTTGCTTTTACCGCAAAGATAACAACAAGAAGAACAAATCACCCTCCTAGTATGCCGACTACTCGTAAGATAATCTTAACGACTGTGCTGAGGCCTCCGGAACTACCACCTGTGTTCGTTGGAATGTCTGTCGTCGGTGCATCTGGGTTGACACAGCTCGTTCCCTCTATTGAGTAGTAAAAGATGATTTCACATCTTTGTTGCTGTACTTGAGAGAGGTCGTCGGCATCTATCTCATTGTTGTCATGAGCTGCCTGTGCGATGGCAAGTATTTGGTCTAGTGTGTCTCTCACGACTCCCTTGTCTCCGTCCGATGATTCGATAGAGATGAAGAGCTGTTCTGCTTCTAGTCTTCTGTTTGCTGGGAGAAGGTAGAGTATTCCTTGTTTAGCATTGTTGTATACTGTTCCACCAAGAGCAGACTGTCCGCTTTCATTGGTGAGAGGAACGATTGCTTCTATGATGCTGTCTCTGAGGTTTGAACCTATGCTATTTGGGTTCATCTCCAAGTAGTCGTAGATCTGTACGATAATAGACTGAGCTGCTGCTGGATCTATCAGATTGTTTCTCAGATTGAGTAGGAGAGTCTTCAAGAATGCTGCGTCTTCAGGTGTTTGATCGATAAGCACATTCAGATCTCCATATGTTCTTTTGAGCTCTTCTGGGAGTGTATTGTCAAAATCGAGGAACTCGATAGTGATGTCTTTGCTAAGAAGTAGTCCGTCTTTCTCAAAGTAGACTCTTGCTATAGATGAGTCGAACTGTGGCGTGTATTTGATCATGGTCTCCTGGTTACATGCCATATCTCTATCTTGATCAGGTGAGCCATCTTTGTTGCTATCGAGAGCAATGTCTTTGTCTACGAAACAATCTCCTTCTCACTCGTAGTGTGTGTAAAAGAGGACAGTGTTGTCTAGTCACTTTCCAACTTGGACGCGAGCATTTCCTCCTGTTGTCGAACTTGGTCAAGGAAGAGTAACGATGAGTGCTTCCTCTTCTGGTGCTGATCCAGTGATATCTACAACACCTCTTTGTCTAGACGTATTTCCATATCTGTCTGCTACATCGTACTGTATGGCAAACTTGCCCTGCTCAGGATAGGTCGCTACAAAGTAACTTCTGTTTTCTATGAGTAGATTGCTGTTAGTTTGACAGGTTTTGACATCTAGACAGAACACCTTAGATGTGATGTCTCCCAGGCTTATGTCTCTAATGACAATCTTGTCGTCTACTGTCGCATAGAGGAACTGCGCTTTTGTTCCTTTTTCGACATGGACGGTCTGTCATCTTGCGGTTCCTGTGCGTCATCTGTAGGTCACCTTTACTCTTGGTGTGTAGACGCCATCTTTTTCGTAGACATATGTTACTTTGGTGTCTTTCGTTGATAAGTCGTCAATACCATCACCGTCGAAGTCGTATTTGATGATTCTGTTTGCAACGAAGTCACTACTATTTGTCAGTACGTTTGCTTTTACTTCAAGTGTCAACTGTTCTCCAACTTTTGCATTTGGTCTGTCGACAAGTAATGTTACGACTGGGATGTCTGGTGTTTTACTGTCAGGAGGGAAGACTACGATAGGGCCATTGCCAATAATTTCTTCACTCGTGATTCCCACAGTGTCGTCATTGTCGTAGAGCTCTACACCAAATCTATATTCTCCGGCAAGTCTTGGGACAGAGAAGTATACATATGGAGTGCTTCCTGGAGTGACTTTCACTTCGAGGATCCTTTCAGGGTCTTGGGTGTTATAGTAGTACCATCTGAATTTACTGATACCTTGATATCCTCCGTCGAGGTCTCTTGCATTCACTGCATCAACTCTGACGATGAGCGGATCGTACTCTTGTGTGAAGATGTCCTGCTGTGCATTCTGACCGAACCCAATACCTTGGATATTTCCGTATTGAGGAAATGAGACACGAAGGTTGTCGAGAGTTGGCTTGCTATTTTGTACATTGAACCAGATTTTTCTACTATCTGTTTTTCCTGCTTGTGTGTCTTCTACAGTAAGGTCTACGACCTGACATCCGAGAACATCAAAGTTGAATCTAAGCTGTTGGTTGACAGTCACGTTTTCATTTTGCGGTTTGAAGTAGTGTCTGAGGCCGTTCTTGTCTCCATTGATATTTACTGAGTCACTCGCATCGAGTGTAATGTCTTCATATCTGGCGACATTGTATGCAGGAACTGTGCCTAGTCATGGTTGATCACAAAATGCTTCAGGCATGACGATAGTTCCTTGTCTATTGAATACTTTATATGCTGGTATTGGTGTCGCTCTTTCTCCGATAAACGCGAGAGCCTCTACCTCATTTTGTTCTCCTGAAGGAGTCGTTACTCTGAGGGTGATCTTGTAAGCGCCAGTTCTTTTATATGTGTGAGATATTCTATCTTCTTGTACTATGTTCTTTGATTGATCTCCGAAGTCCCACTCGTAGCTAGCCACACTCTTATTTGTTTTCACGAGGAAGTTCGTTGTATTTCCTAGCGTGGTTGCAATAGGTGTTACGAATACGTAAGGTCTGAGCGAAGACTCAATAACTACCTGTTTCTCTGTTGTTTCTATCTTGCCGTATCTGTCAGTAACAGTAAGTCTTATCGTATAGGTTCCTTTTTCGTTGAATGAAACGAGAACTCTTTTGCCATCGTCATATCTTTGCTCTACAGTTGTGTTTTCTCCATTGGAGAACGACCAATCATACGTAAGAGCGTCGTTGCCATTGGTTGCGTCGTAGTCGCTTGTTGCTGAGGCATTGAAAATATATTGCGATGGATGCTTCCACTGCTGGGTAGGCTCCATCGTGAATTGAGGAACTGGTGGGGTAGAATCTACAAACACTTTTGCCATGTCCTGATTTTCTTGTCCTTGTTCGTCAATGACTCTCAGTACAACGGTATAGTTACCAGGTGCGGGGAATCTTTTTTGTATAGTTTTTTGATTTTGAATAGATTCGAGAATATTTCCATCTTCATCGTAGATAGTTCGAGAAAATGTTTTGAGGTTTGATATCACTGAGTATGATGTGCTTGCATCAAATGAGTACGTTGTTGATGTGTTTCCGCCATTGGCTGGAGACTGTTTGATCGTTGCGACAGGGTCTGATACCACAAGTTGGAAGTCTTTGGTAACGGTATTTCCTTCGTTGTCTCTCACGCTCAGCTGTACATTGTAGAGCCCATTGTTTCCGATAGGTAGCACATATGCACTAGGCGGCGTGTTTGAAGCAGAGCGCTGAGAAAATCCGTTCTCTCATTCAACGGTCCACTCGTGCCAGAGGATCTGTCTTCCTCCGAGCGGCGTTGTTGCTGAACCATCTAGTCTGATCCCTCTCTGCGCTTCCTGTGTTCCTATTTTGGTTGGAACTTGATCATTCATCCTTTTGCCATTTGCAAAGATGGTGATGTTCGCTGCTTGTGGAGCGACGCTAATGTCGAGGACCTGTTCGCCATCGAATATACCTTCGTCAGCATTGTTGATGCTTCTGACCGTGAGACGAACTTTGTAGTTTCCTTGTTCAGTAAAAGTATGTTTTACCACACTTCCTTTTCCGATGATTTTTTCTTCACCATCTACGTCTCTGTAGTACCAAAAGAAATTGTTTGCTGGTATGGTAGTGTTTGAAGGATCCTGACTTTGTCTCGCATCAAAAGTCACGGTAAGAGGAGCAGAGTTAGATGACTGGTCATAGAGTGCTTCTGCTCTTGGTTGCACGGTGTATGTAGTATTAATCTCTTTGATGATAGCTTGCAGTGGATCAAAACAGTTATTGCTGAAAAGAGAGAAATTGTTGTAGTCGAAGCTACGTGAAAGAGTCTGTGAAGTGATGAGGCACTGTTCATAGACGGTTTTAAATTCCGGCTTTTTAGGAAAGTAGTCAAAGACATACTGGAAGTTTGTATAAAGCCTACTGAAGAGGTTCGTATCGATATTGCTACCAACCTGCTTGGCTGCTTGAATCTTTACCAAGATGTCCTGTACATCATTTCGCTGTGATGCGATCTTGAAGTTTGGTCTGTATTCAACAGGGATTGCCGCTTGAACGAAGTTGACAGGTTGGAATGCCTGCAGTAGCACTAAGCTTATTCGTCCGGCAGTGATAATGTGCTTTACGCGAGATCTCATAGAAGAACCTTCTAAAAAATAAATTTACTTTAGTATATGCATAAATAGAGAAAACAACAAAAAGTGTCTCTATTTATAGTGGTTTTTATCATAAAACAAAAAACTGTCAATGGTTTGACAGCTTTTTGCCGGACTGTTAGAGAAAATAGGATTATTTTGCTCCTCTGAACTTATAGACGACGTAGATAAGCATCATGAGGAAGGTACTCATAAGGATGATGTTTAATCCAGGCCCTGTCTCAGGGACTCCCTTTCCTGGAGGAGTAGAAATTTCGTCAATTTTCATATTCATAACTCTTTCTGAACCAATCGTATTTCCATTTGCATCGATGCCGATGATTCTGATGTTGTATGAACCAACTGCGCTGACTACAAATGAGAACATTTCGTCAGAGGCGTTTGCGCTACCGAGAAGCGTGTAGTTTGTATCATTGAGATTTTTCAATGAGAACTCGTACTTACTGACTGCGTCAGTGTTGTTCCACTTTACAGTGATGTTGTTGCCAGAGACAACGTAGGTGAAGTTTGCGTCGGCGTCACTTGGTGCGCCAAGTGTATTGTCTTGATTGTTTGACGCAGTGTTATCTGCTGTAACTCCTGGCGTAGTAAATGATTCTTCAGTCGAAAAGTCTCCAGAAATTCCATCTTTGTTTGTTGGTTTGATGATGAAATAGTAGAGTGTTCCCGGCTTGAGATCAGTGAGTCTTAGCTCTATCATATTGTTTTCAATGTCTGAGCTTTCGAGTGTGAACTTCTCCTCAAAGAGATCCTGAGGTTCTGCGATACTAATGCTTTTTCCTTCGCTATACACAACAGAGTACTGGAGTATGTACTCACCGTTTGCTTGTACGACAGGAGCCTTGATGGTCATGCCTGTTGAGGTTCCCCCAGTGGTGACAATAATGTCAGACGGAGTGAATCCCCATGATGTAGTGCTTCCAAAAATGGAATCTATAGAACTATCTTCAGCAGCAAGTGAAACAGAGGTAACAAGTGCGATACCAGCTGTTGCAGCGAGCATGTATCAAAGGAGCTTTTTCGACCATGTCTGCATGGCTACAATTTCTATAAAGGGATAAAAAGAGGTGTTATCTACTCCAGTTTGATATGTATACGCATAGAAAAATCAAGTGCCTTTGTGAAAAGAATGTGCAATATTTGGGGAAAATTTGTGGATTTTGTATGGTAACCCCTTTTTCCACCTGCTATTTCTCTCTTTATTATAAAATGAAAAAAATGATTTACAAAATGGGTAATTACTGTCTAGTAGCGGTTGTTTTTTGTGTAATCAATTGCATTTATCAGTCTTTTCCATACGATACAGACATCTTTTACTCATCTTGTATACAAAAATATGGACATAGGATCATATAAGGCAAATATGGAAAAAGTGCTTCAGCACTTGCAGCATGAATTTACGACTCTTCAGATTGGAAGAGCATCTACAGGCATCGTGGAAAATATAGATGTATTTATTCCTGCGTATGGGATGACGCAAAAACTCCCTCAGCTTGGTAATGTCTCACTTATGGACAGCCAGACAATTAAAATAGAGGCTTGGGATAAGAGCGTCTATTCTTCTATAGAGAAAGCGATTTATGATGCTGACATTGGTCTTACTCCACAAAATCAGGGGGAGTATATTATCATCCAAATTCCTCCACTGACGACAGAAAGAAGAAAGGAACTTACGAAACTTGTTGCAAGAATGGGTGAAGAGTCTAAGGTGAGACTCAGAAATGTCCGTCACGATATTATAGATGCAATCAAAAAGGAATTTGCTGAAAAGGCTATCTCAGAGGATCAAAAAAAGGCATTTGAAGGAGAGGCTGATGACATGACAAAAGAGTTTGTAGCGAAGATAGATACAGCTGTGAAAGCAAAATCGGAAGATATTATGAAAGTATAGTCCGCTATTCGTTACTCGGAGAGAAAAAAGGAAAGAGTTTGCGCCTCGCAAAACTCTTTTTTTAGTTTTTTGTTATTTGCATTTTTTTTCTAAACAGATACAATAATAGGGATTATGTTTTTTACACATTCTGAGGGAGAAATATGGCAAATAAACGCCCTGATGAAGAGCAAAATGAACAGGAAAAAAAACAGGAGCAGGAAAAGAAAAAGTCGCATGCGGAGCTCTTGCAAAAGTGAATAGCAGAGCGCGTGACAGAATTTTTGTCTACTCAGGAATGAAAAAATGCCCTTGCCAAGGGGAAGGACTCTTTCGTTGAAGCTTTCTTACAGACGCGGGAAAAGGCAGATGAAAATATGCTCACCTCTTATAAGGAGTTGATAGGAAAGAAGGCGGATGAAGAGTTGACTCTAGATGATTTGAAAGATGTTCGTATCAATTATGAACAGACACTGGATAGTTATATAACTACTGCAGAGAGTTCTCATATTGCTGAGTTGCAGGAGAAGAGCGTTGCTCATGCATTTATGCAGAAGATGAGTGACGAGATTGCCTCGAAGCACTTCTCGCAGGAACATCGTGATGCATGGCAACAATACGTACTTTCTCATGAAAAACAGATAGACGATCGCTCGGATCTTGAACGCCTCTTGAAGAAATTTTTTGAACAGACGGGAGTGGTTATCTCTGCTGAGCAAAAGAAGCGCCTGCAGAAAGTGTCGATAGATTTTCGCGATGTGGCTGACTACATGAAGACACAAGATGGCTTTGAAAAGGAGGCGCTCGACAAACTCAATAAGAAAGGAATTATCACTGCGAATACCGACGCTGAGAGTATGGTAAAGTCTTTCCTTCGTACATATGTAAAAACGGAAGTTGCCCCTGCCTACCAGCGTCAACAGGAGAAACTGTACAATATACAGTCGATCTACAAGGTGCCATGATTTCAAAAGGTACTACAAGAGTACGACCTTTCTGTTGATAATCTTCGTGCGCACGATAAGGCATTTAATATCGTCTATGCAAATGAGACGAAGAGTAATGAGGAGAAGCTCATTGCACAGCAGAAGGCTATCGTTTCTTTGGTGGGCAAGAAGGATCCTACATTAGCTTCACTTATGGAGAAGCTTTTTCATAGCAATTATAATCTTGCAAAACTTGATGCAAAACAGCAGCAAGAGTATATAGACCGTTTCCATCATATGTGGACGAATAGCTCTGAGATGAAGGTGTTTGATGAGCTACTTGAACAGTTTGGTAGTTCGGCGCAAGAGCGTCAGGAGCTTATGAAGCAGGCGTTCGATCTTTCACAAAAAGAGCTTCGCATCAAAGATAAACAAGGAGTAGATCGCGTTATTTCACTTGATAAAAAGATCGTTGATCGCAATCGAAGTGCGGAAAACATGTCTGAGTCTTTGGCTCATGCCGTGCCATTGGTATTTTTGATCCAGCCGAATGAAACTCTAGAGAAAGAGTATGTACAACAACTAGCTAATGTAGACGACAAAAATTTTCAGCTCAAAGATGCGGATGGAAAAGACATCGAGTTGTTTCCTGGAAATCATGTAGAGATAACAACAAAGGACGGGAAGAAACACACAGGATATATCTACAAGGACCCTGAAGGAAATGTCTTTCTGAGTGAACAGCCTTGAAGCGATAAGAAGATAGAAATTTCACAAAAAGAGCTTCAGGAGTCAAAAAGTCGTCTCTTGGACGAAACCTACGTACTTGAGCCAGAAGCGCTGCCTGCACTTATGACCCACATGGCCCTGTTGAAAGAAGTGAATGCTCGTGACGAACAGGAAAATCGCGATGCCATAGACGAAAGAAATCATGACATAGCTCAAAATGCCCTACATAAGGACTTTGATAAGGAGGAGTCTCTGGCTTCTCATGAGAGTCCGACCGACGAACAAATAGAAAATACCAACTGGGACAATGAAGAGGCTGTTGATGGCATCAGTGATGAACAGAAAAAAGAACGAATAGCTTATACAGATGCTCGCCTTAAAGAGAACAATAAAAAGATTGAGAAACTTGATAAACAGATCAGAGAACAAGATAACATCATCAAGGATTTGCAAAAAGAACTCAAGGTTGCACACGCGAAAAAGCCTCTTGATGAGGAACAAGTGCAACGCCTTGAGCATAATTTACATGAGGCTGAAAAGAAAAGAGATAGTCTCATAGATGACAAGTACGTTCTTTCGGCAAAAAATGACAGCCTAGAAAAAGCAAACAAGAAGCTGCGTGAGCAGAAAAAAGAAAAAACTGATGATAAACAGGAAGAGGCTGCCAGAGAACAATCTGAGGGGAAAAACTTTCATGAAATCTGGTCTGAGCTTCTCGGAGACAAGACGATAGATGAGCCGATCCCTGGCAAGACGACTTTTATGGCTCTGCTTCCTGATGCTACCTCTTCTCGCAGTGGTGGCGGTGGCGTTTGGGTCAGAGGTGAAATCATAGGGTACGACAAAGACACTCATACGATCCAGGTAAAATGGCACGGAACAGAAGGAAAACTTTCAAGCAAAGAAACAGGAGAGAACCTAGAATGAGCGGTTTCTACCGTGCATGGTGCGGAAGGGCTGAGTGCTCTCAAACGTGCCATGGGAAAGGTCTACAAATTCAAAAAATATTCAACGATTACACAGTGGGGACTCGATCTTAAAGGTGGAGTAACTACTGCGGACGATGATACCACGACGACTGGAACTCACTTCCATTTTGATAAGAAATATGAGGGATGGCGAAATCATCTTAAGGAGGATATCAATTTTTCAAGTATGAAAAACCAACAGACAGGAAAAGATATTAGATATTTTGGTAAAAAAATTGGAGATACGAGAGCGTGGTATGAGATAGATTTGAAGGGCGACGCGGTGAGCGTAAGAGAGATCCAGATAGAAGATGAGAAGAATGATGATGATCAGATTGTCAAAAGAACAAAGAAGATTATGTACGAGCAGACCATGCCTGTCAATGATTTTATGATGTTTGCTATGGAGAAAGACCTCAGAGGGTATACGCAAGAGGATGTCGATAAGGCGAATGGTGCGGATGAGGATAAGAGCAAGGCGTGAAAAGATTATATTGATGATGTTGTTGAAGAGGTTGCTCAACCAGCGAGTAAGTTTGGAGGTGGTTTGTTTGGTTTGAAGCGAGGTAGTATAGCTGGTGTTATGTCTTCATGGGATGTGGTGAAGAAAGGGATGAAGAACTACTTTGATGAGAAAGGGAAAAAGGAGAAATCAAAGGTTGAAAATGCGATGCTTAACTCATCGTGGTTTAAGTGATTGGAGAAGATGCCGATCTTAGGAAAGGGATTTGAGGACATTAGATGAGGTATAGAAAGCAAACTCGATAGTGAAAAGAAAAAAAGGATCAATGAGTATAAGGATGAGGTTGGAACGAAGAAAGACTCAAGTTCGTCAGGCGCGAGTAATTTTATCAAGAACATGCTTGAGGATGGAAAGACTGCTCGCAAGGAGCCTGAGAAGGCTGCAGGCTACTATTTGCACGCACTTGAGCAAGGAAATCCATACTTTAGAACACTGAAGGAGTTCGAAGGAACTGGTTGGTGGATAAAACAAATTCTTGGTGACGACTATCAGAAACAGTACTTAGCATACATCAAAACGGTTGAAGAGGATCTGAAGAAAAATCCAGATAGTAAGGAGCTTCAAAATGACTTTTCGATGGGAGAGCTCTGATTTATGCAGAAGGTGTTCAACACAGGCTCAAAAAAGATGAAGACGCATTTGACGGATATGCTTGGTAACTGGTTCTTTACTGGTGGACTATGACAGGCGCAGTATGGTATGCGATATAACTCTTCTAAGATAGAAGAGGTAGTGAAAAATGAATGAGCGAAGCCGTTCCATCAGCTCATGAAAGACTCACGAACGGGTCATTATGAGGCCTTTAGAGTCAATGACTATATGGGTATCTTGAAACTTCTTTCAGAGAAGGTAGGTAGCAATGAGGACTACTATTATCAGTGGGCGGGCTCTATGCTCCTGCCATTGCTCAATGGCCAATATAGAAGCGATATGAGTGCTTCATATAAGTCCATCTATCAGCAGCTTGCTAGACAAAACGCCTTCCCATTTGCTGCATATATTACAGAAGGAAATGCGACAGAAAAGATAACAGACCTTATCGATATCTTTGCTGGTGGTTCGCTCTCGTCAGCCATGAAAGATGCCAAGAAGCCGATAGATCGTACGAAGGCATTTAAGAAATGGCGAGAGAATCCAAATGGACAAGCTCGCTCTGTTCTTGATGCGCTCCAAAATCCAAAGGAGCTCTTTGCGATGAAAGAGAAGCTGAAGAAAGAGTCAGCAGACCAAGAGAAACTCAATCAGTACAACATCCTTTCAGACTATATCAACAATAAGTTTAATGATGATGATCGTAGTGGTATCACTGAGCAGGTAGACGGAGAGTCTATCATCTACCAGAAGAATATCTTCTCTGCACCGACGGGTTTTGTGAAGGAGCAGATGTTGAACTTTAGTAACGGACAGTTTAGGGGAAGGTCTGAGAAAAATGGACCAGAACTTTGGTCTGCGCTTAAAACAAAGCTTAATGAGATCAATAGTTTGCCGGAAGATCAGATGACACCGGACTTCTTTGAGTTTATACTCAAGAGGTATTTTGCCATGTTTAGTCAAAAATACAATGGTACGGCAAAGAGAACATTCATCGGTACTTTAAAATACCCAGATCTACCAGGAATATTCCAGCTTAACGTGAGAGGTGTCTTTGATAAAAAATGGTGAGGCGTAGACCTTCCGAGTGAGGTGGAAGATTCGTTAGTGATATTTGAGCAGATCTTCAAAAAGTTTTCGGGACTGATAAAACAGCATCCTGAAATGCTTGGTGACGTCTTTGATGATGCCAGAATGGTTGATTATTATAAAGAACTTACTCCTCAAGAGATGGCTAAAAAAGCAGACAATATGAAAACGCTACAAAATAAAGTGAAGGAAGCGAGTGAGCTCTATGGCGATGAAGGTAGTCGGTACGAATAACAATCTATAAATATCATATATTTTCTGTCACAAAAGGGGGCATTATTCGTATATCCGAGTGTGAAAAGGTAACTGATATTGCTGACAAATAGGAGAAAAGGTAGATAAATAAGCCATTTATGACCTCTTTTTGTGTATTGATTTGATGAAACTTCGTGATTATTTTATCTCACAGAAAAAGCTTTCTATAGAGCCGGAGCGTAAGGTTTCGATCTATGAGAGCGTCATGCAGAAAACTCACGCTCCCGTGAGTATTTTTGCGAGGATGAGTTTTTATACGAAGGTTTCTCTCTATACATTTGTTGGTTTGGTGTTCTTGGCATCACTCTATATCCCATATTTTTCTTCACTTGTTCGTCAGTCAGACGGAGTGATCACAACGACTCCTGGAGGTGTCGGAGTACAGGCAGACTATATAGCACAGATTATCGAAACGAAGGGAGACATAGATATCTACAATGAGGGACAAAAGGTGGAAAGTAAGCTCTTCCGCGCAGGAGATAGGATTGTTCTTTCCGAAGGGACAGAGATCGTCTTTCATATAACGACCATCGCACAGGCGAAAGTGATTGGACCTGCAGAGTTTCACATCGAGAAAAATGACGCTGGTTATACTATTCAGCTCGTGAGAGGACAATATGTGGAACTACAATCATTGAAAGATCAGCAGCAAGCTGAGCAGCAAAAGAAAGAGTCTGTCGCTTTACGCTCTTCACGTGTTTCTATAAAGGCAAAAGAGGGAGAAAATATACACTTTACCTATACGGAGGACGGAGAAAAAGCTATTATTGATAATCAGTGAGATGGCTCGCTCGTAGTAGCAAAGGCTGATGATGAAACGACTCAGGAGGAGTTGGCACAACACTCTACTGCGGAGCTTGGTACAGGAACAGACATTTTCGTGCAAACAGGAACAAGGATGACTCCATCTCAGGTTGCAAATGTGCTACGTAATGCCCCACAGGAACCAGAAGATACAAAGATTTTGATTTCAGGCGATCAGCACAATACTATCAAGGCTATCTTATCTGCAGAGTTTCTTGCAGCAGATGTCCAGAATGTGACAGAGGCGTATCTAAAGGGAGATGATCGTGCTTATGAGGTTGCATATCTTAACCTCTACAATAAGGTGAATCAAATCTATAACCTTATGGGTATAACGGTGCCAAACAAGATTTCAGATGCTCGCTATACGCACTCGCTCAGTGTTGTTATCAGTATGATAGAGCATCTCTTGCAGCAGATGGACCAACACTTTTACGTGGCTCAGTCGCACCAGGCAAGATTGAAGAAACTCCTTGGATGGCTCTATGCTCTTCGCGAAGAAAACTATAGTAGTCAAGCTGGCTCAACATTGACAGGATCAGCTCTTGTCGGCACGCTCAATTTAGACGACTATAAGGATCTTTTGGGCAATTAGTTTCGTAAAATAAAAAGAATAAAAGAGGAAAGGAGGATGTCTGTTATGGACATTCTTTTTTGTATATGTCAATTATTTTATATAAAAATATGAAAACTGTGTGCCCATTAGACTTTCTTTTACAGAGAGGCGGGGGCTTTTTTGACAAAGCTGAAACGCAGAGATACAATAGGTTAAGAGTAAAAAGTAGCTCTTCTCAAAAACCTAAAAACAATTTATTAAACCTAAACAGAAAAAGCTATGCAGTATATCACGCTGGAGCACATCGACCAGTATATCGCAGACAAAATAAAACAAAAAAAATATCTTTTCCGAAATATCTGTAAAGAGGTATTTCAGTTTGGAGCGGTATTTTTGTCTGTTTTCTTGCTTAGTACGATCATCGTCAATGCAAACCTTTTCTATCATACGGTAAAAAATATCTTTACGCCAGTAAGTGCAGATAATACACCAGTTATCTCTGCTACTCTTTCACAAAGTGGTGATGAGAAGAGAGAGGCGCTTGCAGAGCAATCTCGCAATATCGAAGAGAAGGTACAACAGTCTGTGAGATCACAACCAGTGTTGCCTGACCATAGAGAGACGATGAGTTACTATCTCTCTGCTAAGGCGAAAACGTATGCGTTTGAGTACAATACGCTGCCGCCGGAAAACAGATTGATCATCCCTGCTATCGGTGTAAACGCGCCTATCGTGGATGTTTCGGCGGCGACTGAAGAGAAACTAAGAAAAGGAGATTTTGACCAGGAGCTCTACAGCGGAGTGGTAAAATATCCATCTACTCCAGAGCCAGGAAGCACAGGAAATGCTCTTATCTTTGGACATACAAGTTACTACCGATGGAAGAATAATCCATTTGCTGAGATCTTTTCAAAGCTTACTGCCTTGAAAGAAGGAGATCTTATCCAGACGCTTTGGCATGGGCAACTTGCTGAGTTTGAAGTGGTAGCAAAGATCGTTGTTAATCCAGGTCAGGTAGATGATGCCTATATGAAATATACAGACGGTAAATATATTACACTGATGGGATGTTACCCTATCGGATCAGATGCGAGAAGAATACTTATTGTCGCAAAAAAGAAAGAAACAACTTCACTCTCTACAACTAATTTATCTCTTGCTCAGAAATAGGTAACGATGAAAAAGATACTAACATGCATGAGTTTGCTATGTGTGAGTGCTGTGGCATTGCTTCAGCCATCATTGGCGGATAATGACTCTTTGGAGAGACGCATCCAAGAGACTCTTTCTCGTTATGAGCAGATCAGATGAGTGGAAACCTATGTTGATGATAGTGATATGGCTGGTTTTGACACAAAACAGGCCATCAGAAAGATAAATGAGCTAGGTGGTGATGTTTCAGGGATTATTGCAGAGATAGAATCTGTACAGCAAGAAAAGAAAGAGAATGAGGGGAAGTATCAAGCGATGCTCAGACAGGTAAAAAAAGTGATTATTGATATCAATGAGACAAAGAAAACTGTTGGAGATGCAGTCATGAAGATGAATGTGTACAATAAAGAAATTGCAGAGACGCTTCGTAGTCTACAGGCTACTAGATCGTATATCATTGCTTCAAAGGAGTCGCTCAGTCAACTTGTGCAGCTTCTCTACCTCGTACAAAACGACTACTATATGGGAGGAGGAGAACAGATAGATGATATCAAACTTTTGCTTAAATCAGACAACATTAGTGAGACGCTTTCAACTGATGAGATCATGAACTCATTGATTACGCAGTTCGATACGCTTGTAGAAGATCTAACTGATCATCAGGAGACATACACAAAGAACTATCATGCGCTTATGGATTTAAGAGCTGACTATAAAAATACGGTGCTCGCTTATGAGGATAAGATCATGACGCTTGAGGAACAAAAGGCATATCTCATGGACTTCTTGAGATTGTATAAGTCAAACAAAGCGGTACTGGACGCTCAGATGAATGATCTTTTCCAAACAAGATCGCAACTCAAAGAGAAGATTTCTACTGTTGTTCGCTCTATCCGTGACCACTCACACAATCAGGCCTTTCTCAACTCAGAGAACTATCAAACATTTAGCAAGCAATCAGACATTAGAGAGGAAAGAAGAAACTTCTTCCTTTGGCCCGTGCTGCCAGTCTCTCGTATAAAGAGCTACTTTGCAACAGGGACAACAGCAGATGAATTTGCTGGTATTACCATAGAAGCAAAGCAGTTTGATCCAATCTACGCGCCAGCTGATGCTATTGTCTACAAGGTGGCAGACCAAGATGGTATCGCTGTAAATCGGTTGATGTTGGCACACCGCGAAGGATATGTTACCGTGTTTACCAATATCAATAAAGCTCTTGTGAAAGAGGGTGATATCATCAAGCGTGGGCAAATCATTGGGCTCGTTGGTGGACAGGAAGGAACAAGAGGTGCAGGATTTGAGGCGAAATGAGAAGCTCTCTATATGCAGCTTTATGAAAATGGTATCCCTATTGACCCACTCACAGAGTTCGACCTTAGTGTTATGAACAAAGATGTACTTTCGTCGACATATCGAGCAAAATATGAGTTTGATCTCTCAGAAAGAGACAAGCCTATTAAGATCTCAGATGTACCATTCATTACAGAAGGGAAAACTGCTCGTGATAGGTCAAAAGCATTCTTAGAGAAATATGCAGCAGGACCATATGCTGACATTGCTCTTTGGGAGCAGGCAGCAAAGGATACATACGTAGATCTCGATATGGGTATCTGTATCGGTCTGGCAGAAACATCGCTAGGAAGATACTTTGCCTCTTCGAATAATATTGGTAACGTCGGAAATAACGACCGTGGTGATAGAGTTGATAAAGACTCTCCACTCGCTGGAGCAAAAGCTATCTACCAGACACTCAATAACTCATTCCTCGGAGGATACCACACTATCTATGAACTCTCTGGGTATGGGAATAAAGAAGGAGCTATCTATGCATCTTCTCCATATAACTGGCAGAAAAATGTGAGTAGGTGTCTATCAAGCATTAAGTGATACATCGTCCCAGAGGACTACCCATTTAGACTCCACAAAGAGAATAAATAGACCTTATATACAAAAGGAAATAAAGAAAAGTCGACCGTTTTTGGCCGGCTTTCCTTGTAATAAAGAGAAACGTGGTTATAGTAGAAAGTAGTTTTATTTGTTAAATAATATATTGCCATGCAACAACCATTTCACGGTAATATGGAGCAATTGACGCTCGAGAACACTTTTTTTAGAAAGGTATTGTATACTGGGCCTCACTCTCAGCTTGTGGTAATGTGTTTGCAGCCAAATGAAGAGATTGGTATGGAAGTACACGACAAGGAAGATCAGTTTATCAGAGTAGAGAAAGGGACAGCAAAGGCTATTCTCGCTGGGCAAGAGTATGAGCTTGGTGCGGATATGGCGATCATCGTTCCTGCAGGCATGGAGCACAATGTGATCAACACGTCGGGAACTGATACTCTTCAGCTCTATACGATCTACTCTCCAGCGCATCATCCGGAGAACACGATCCACAAGACAAAAGCTGAAGCTGACGCAGCAGAGGCTGAAGAACATGGTCACTAAAAAATGACCAAAAAGAAAAGCGGCTCCAATCGGGTCGCTTTTTTGCATTGTTAAAGAAAGTAAGTGATAATGGATGCTAATGATGCAAAGATACCGACAGCATTGCATATCATGAGCGGACGGTCTTTCCTTTGTTGAGCATAGATAGTCCAGAGAATACAGTTGAAGAATGTTGCAATAGGAAGAATGATGGATCCCTTGCTCCCTTGTAAGTTGAGCCTTGCTTGATCTAGATTAGACAAAAACATAATGATAGCCAGAACGGAACCAGTTCGCCCAATGATGCCAATTGTTTTCTTTGAGAGCTGCATGATTATTGTGTAACCAAGTAAATATGACTGGATGTAGTTATTTTTTATAGAAAAACAATCTTTCTTTTCCTTTTTTATCTGTAACTATCTTGGTCGGTTGGCGGTTTAAAAAAGGAAAGGCATTGCATATTACTACCGTTTCTGGGTCAATGCGCTCAAATAGTCGTGGCTCAACTTTTTCCATGAAATCAGGTAGTAAAAACAGGTAGACATAGTCGTATCATGTGAGATCTGCACGAAAAAGGTCATCATGTATCAGTGTTATATTCTTTTTTCATAAAATCTTATTTATAAACTTTCACCGACGAATGGCGAAATTATTGATATCATATCCTACTGCTTTTTTACATCCATACTCCTTCTCAAATAGTCTGAGCATTGTTCCATCTCCACAGCCGAGATCAAGTATCGTAGAACCTTTATGAACAGGAAGGTTCTTGCGAAAAAGGTATCTTTGTCGAGGATAGGTGTTGAGATAGGGTGGCAGTCCCTTTTTGCTTGCCTGAAAAGAATTTCGGAGATACGATCCGAGAAAAATGATAAAAACACTAAGGACGACGATGAGAATCATCGAAATAATGGCTGACATACGAGATGTATATTGATTTTTCTCTCAAGTTTAATAGAATGTTCAAACAGCAAAACGAGAGTATAAAATAGCGCCGCAGTAGCTCAGCTGGTAGGCGATTCCCCATTGCAAGGGTGAGCTCTAAGGGTTCAATCCCCGTCAGAATATAGTAAGTAAGATGCCGCAGTAGCTCAGCTGGTAGAGCGCACCCATGGTAAGGGTGAGGCCGCGGGTTCAATCCCCGTCTGTGGCTCCATATATCGCACTAAGCGGTATTTTTTTAAACCTCTGTTGCAAAAGTGGCAGAAGATGAGTACAAACAAGGCATATTTACTATAGATGGAAAGAAATGATCCTAGAAAATTATAAAAAACAGTTTGCGGAGCTTTTGGCAAAGAAGGTAGAGCTGTCCGCTGAAGAGATAGAAGGGCTTATCGAGTATCCGCCACAGACGGATATGGGAGATTTGGCGTTTCCGTGTTTTTCATTGGCAAAGACAATGAAGAAGGCGCCGCCGATGATTGCACAGGAGCTCTCAGAGTGACTAGAGGCAGAGTGATTTACAAAGATTGTGCAGATGGGGCCGTATGTAAATGCATTCATTGATAAGTCTGTTTTTGTGAAAGATATACTGACTAGCGAAGCGAAACAGCAAAAAAACAGTCAGAAAGTACTCCTTGAGTACATGGGATGAAATCCCAATAAGCCACTGCATGTAGGACATGCGAGAAATGTATGTTTGGGTGATACACTGCGCCGTACATTTCAGTATTTGTGATATGATATTACGTGTTCGCACTATGGAGATGATAGTGGTGTGAATGTTGGATATAATATTGTGGGACATTTGTATTATGACATTCCATTGGAGAGTGAAAAGAAGTTTGATCACTACTGTGGAGATGTTTACCTGAAGATGCGTCAGCAGGATGAAGATCCAGTGTTTAAGGAGCGCTTGAGCAAGGTACTACTGGCTATAGAAAAGGCGAATGACCCTGAGATAACCAAGCTTCACAAAGAGTACGTAAAGAAATGTACGATAGAACAACTTCGTACCTGTTGGAGACTTGGTGCGTCATTTGATATGATTAACTGGGAGACAGACATATTACATCTCGATCTCTTTGCAGAGGCTTTGGAGATGCTCAAAAAAGATGGGCATGTGAAGTTTATGGAAGAGGGAGACGCAAAAGGATGTTGGATCATTGATCTTTCGTCGCTACCTGAATATGCAAAAGAAGAAAAGCAGTATCAGATACTCGTAAAGTCAGACGGTGTCGCTACCTATGTGGCAAAAGATATCGCTTTTGCGATGTGGAAGCTCGGCTTTCTGCAGAAACAGTTTCATTTTCACTCGTTCACGAAAGAACCTTCGGGAAATGTTGTCTACTCGACGACCTCTGATGCGTCTCTTGATGAGAATAAAGAGTTTGGGAACGCTGATATAGCTATTACTATCATAGACAATCGTCAACTCCCTGCGCAGTCGGTAGTAAGATCGTCTATGCAGCTGATGCACTTGTTGACAGAGAAAAAAGACTATCAACCGCTTGGCTATGGTGTACTTTATCTGACTCCAAAGACACTGTTACAGTCAGGGTTTTCGCTTACTGATGAGGAGAAAGAGCAAAGCCGTCTTCCATTTGCTTCGCGTAAATGATGGACAGTAACGGTTGATCAAATGCTTGACCTCCTACAAGAGAGAGCCTATGAGGAAACAAAGAAGCGTAATGCTGACAAGGATGAAGAGCGGCTTCGTGCAACTGCAGAGAAGATTGCCATCTCGTCGCTCAGATTTTTCCTTACGAAGACCGATCTGATAAAAGATATTACATTTGATATCGATGAGGTGCTGGATATGGAAGGAGAGACCGGTGCGTATGTGCTCTATACCTATGCCAGACTTCTTAGCGTGCTCAACCAAAATGGTTATAGCGCAGATGCAACAAAAGATATCGACTACTCACTCCTCACTGATGAGACAGAGCGGGAGATTGTCAAAGAAATTGATTCGTTTTCTCATGTGATGAGCCAGGCAAAAGAGGGACTTGCGCCACACCTTGTGTGTCGTTATGTGCTTGGTATGGCGTCATTGTTTAATAAGTACTATAGCAAGGTGAACATTAAGCAAAGCGATGAGGCGAATAGGTCAGCAAGACTTATGTTGCTCGGGAAACTACAAGAGACATTGCTACAGGCAATGCATATCATAGGGTTGCAGGAAGTAGAGAGAATGTAAAAATTTTCGTCACATTTCAATAGTAGAGTCGTTTGAGATAGTAAGAAGATATTTTTATCCTTTTATTGTAATAAAAATGACAAAAAAACTTTTGGTTGGAGCGTTTCTCGCCTTTTTTGGGCTAGCTATGGTTAACGTAACATTCGCAAATCATGAAAATATCGCATGTACCATGCAGTATGATCCTGTATGTGGAACCGATGGGAAGACTTATGGTAACGCATGTACAGCAGGTGCGGCTCATGCAGAGATTGCTTATGAGGGAGAGTGTAAAGCAGAAGACAAACCAGCTGTATGTACAAAAGAGTACAGACCAGTGTGTGGAGAGGTGCAGGTACAGTGTGTGACAGCGCCTTGTTATCCAGTACAGCAGACTTTTGGAAACAGATGTATGGCTGAGGCAGCTGATGCTATGAACATCCAAGAAGGAGCATGTGATGCTCAGTCTCAAGATCTCGTAGGAACGCAATGGGAGCTCAAGATGTTCAATGGTGAGCCAGTGGAAGGAAAGAGTACATTGCAGTTTGAAGCTGACTCTTTCTCAGCAAAGGTATGTAACAATAAAGGTGGAGATTATCAGCTTTCAGGTAACATCATCTTTGCAGACAGGGTATTTACGACTGAGATGTTTTGTCTTGGACCAGTAGGCACATATGAGGCGGCTTTTGATCTCAATGGCTCTCTCTACAATGTCTTTGGTAACAGACTCACTATTGATACGGTCGATGGAGATAGATTTACATGGAAGAAAGCAAGAGCGAGAGTTGAACTTCCTGTTTCAAGAGAGTGGAAGAGGTACGGACGTACTATCTGGCAACTCAATCAAATTGCTGAAGCAAAAGGATATGACACTGTAGAAGAGAAAAAGTCTATGGCGACAGATATCCTTGAGAGAATTAACTACTTCCTTTCGGTAAGCACTATGACTCGTCTAGGAAATATAAGAATCATGTATATCAAAGCTGCTGTACAGTTCTATCACGACCATATTGGTGAAGGGGTGTTTGATAACTTCTAAACGAAAAACCGACTCCGCTGAGTACAGAAGAGCCGGTGTTCGGATAGTTAGTAAGCACAATCCAACAAAAATAGTACATATTATATGGAGGAATACAAGAAGAGCTAGTTGTAAGAAAACCCTGTCCTCAAGACAGGGTTTTTCTCTTATTTGAGCAATTATTCTTTATTTGTCTTTACAGTTGCACGCATTCACCCATCCTGCTACTGCGCCTCCAGCAACTGTTGCTACGAGGAACATCCACAGATAAGGAAGTGTGATTCCTCCGTCGAGTGCATCGATGAGGATCGGTCCTACTGCTACGGCAGGGTTGAACACACCAGCACTTATTGCGCCGACGGACATGATACCAACAAATACGGTTAAGCCGATAGCAAGTCCCCGGTAGCTATTTTCTTTCACTTCTTTAGCGAAAGCTGTTCGATAAACAACCATAGCAAGGAGAAATGTGAAGATAAACTCAGCTACGAGTATCTGCCATACAGCTACGCCGTCATTTGGGAGAACAAGCATCGTTGATCCTCTGAGGAGCCGGTAGATAAGAGCGCCAAGCAGACCTCCGATCAACTGCCAAATCCAATACTTTGCTGCCACAGACCAAGTCACTTTCTTGCTAATAGCGAGGGAGAGTGTTACTGCTGGATTGAGATGTCCGCCAGATAGTGGTCCTGTCACATAGACCAAGATAGCTAGTGCGATACCGACAGTCAGTGCATCGCCACCACTCAGTCCAATAATCAATACGAAGAGCATGACACCCAAAAACTCTGCAATATACTTCTTCATGAAAAACATAGATAAAAAATAAATACTAACTTCATATCTATCCTGCGCACTGTTGCAATACCAAATCAAATCATTACAACTAATATACTTCTTTATTACCAATATTATTCAAGGATGTCAGATGGACTTAAAAGAACGATAGCGGCTATTATAGGAACGGCTGGTATTGCATACATAGCGTGGCTTATTGCGCAGGGACAAAGATTCGTTCCAGAGCAGTATGCCGCTAATGAACTTGTTATAGGCATTGTCTTTATTGCTCTTTTCTTTTTCTTTGTACTCTGGCTAGCAATCAGACCGCTTGCTATAAAAAGAGTGAAGCGATGGGTAGTGCTTTATGCGATTGTGCTTATCTTGCTTGCAAACTACTTCCTTATCGACAAAGCCGATCAAGGAATCTATGCTGGAGATATCGTTTCAGTTATAGGGGTCATTATCTTCTTCCTCGCTATCTCAGGTGTGATCCTCACAAAGAAAGCAAAGAAGAAGTTGGAGTCAAGAATACAGGAGGTTATAGAGGTGTAGGTCCTTGTTAATCTTGCACTTTCGGAGAAAATCACTATAAGTTTCTTCCCCGAGCAATCGGGGCTATGCGGAATTAGCTCAATTGGCTAGAGCGTGTCCTTGCCAAGGACAAGGTTGCGAGTTCGAGCCTCGTATTCCGCTCCAAAAAAACGACCTGTATGAGTCGTTTTTTTGATTGTCGAGAAGCCTTGCAAACGAGATTATAAGTATTATACAATAGGTGTTTTTATCTTTTCTCAATATTTATTATGGCAGAAAGACATAATAGCGGAGGAAATTTGATTGTAGCATTGATCATTGCGATCATTGTCGGTTTAGTGGTTTTCTTCCTCCTTGATAGCAAACCAGTTGGTCAGCCTGACGACCAAAATCCTTTGATGACAGGTAATGAAGCAATGATGGAAGACGACACTAATACTGAAGACACGAATAATGAAGGAGACGAGATGATGTCAGGAGAGATTGATGCTGGGATTGAAGTAGATGCGGGAGTAACTCCATAATAGTAAGTTTTTTGGAGAGTAGAGAGATTCCTGTAGTGGAGTTGTTATTTGTTGTGTGATAAAATTTATATTATTATTTTTCTTTCATGAACGAACAGCATGGTGCCAGTCATTCGCACCACACACATCATTTCCGTCATAGACGGGGATTTTTACATGACCTAGAGAAACTAGGTGACGAGCATCTGGTAAGGAAAGCTCCTTTGCAGATACCACATAAGTGGAAAGCTATCATAGCGAAATTGCTACCGATACTTGTTTTGGTGGTGGCTATTGTATCGGTTCCAGGTATCGTTGCGTGAGCGTTGTTTGTGCTTGGCTTTGCTGGTCATGGTATGATGGGGTACGGAGGTGTCTATAATTCGTATCGAGCGGCGGCATATCCGATAGTGTTGATCCAGTTGGCCATCACGATAGCGATTACAGTCTTCTACTTTAAGGCATTCAACCTGCTCAGAGCAAAGAAATATCTGGGGTGGGTCTATGTATTTTATGGTGGACTTTTGGGCCTTGTGGTCAATCTGATAGATGGAGGGATCGTATGAGCCTTAGTGTGATTTTTGATAAGTATGTACCTGCTGTTTCAGGCGAAAGAATTGTATCATTAAATATGACATTATAAAAAATCCGACCAGCTGGTCGGATTTTTCTTATTGAGCGTCTTCTGTATTCATCTGTCTTCATTTTAGTGATAGTATCAGGATGGTGATGATGATACCCGTGCAGAGCAAACAGAGGAGGCAAAATGATTTGATGACAATAGCTTCTGTGAAAATGAAGTAGGTATTGAAGAGTAATCCTGCAGCTGAAAGATAGGTGAGAATATCATATGCCTTTGCTGATCTTCTCTTTTTGAGCCCCCAGATAGCTATGGCTATGAGAACAGGATAGACGACTAGTGCTATCGCGGGAAATGGAATGGAACCAAACCATGCCTGCGGAGTCGTAAAGACATTTGAGCACGAGATAGTGCTTGATATGTCGCAGAATCATTTTGCATCAGTGTTATCCCTCACTTTGAGCGCAAGCTCGGTGAGATATGATGCATTGATGAATGCAACGATGCTGAGTATGATGATAACGTGTAGTTTTCTCATGGCGGAGACATTAATGCTGTAAATTGCTTTGTTTTTACGTTTCTATTAAGCATTTTCAATCTAAAAAGTAGCGCATAGATAAAGCGCTACTTTGATAGTCTCTGGCTTACTCATTGACTGCCTTGATGGTTGTTTTTGAGAAAACTCGTTTGTTCTCATCGGAGATGATAAATTCCCATGTCTCCTTGTTGTCTTCGGTGATGTTAAGAGTTGCGGTAAACTCGTAACTCATGTCGGGCTCTAGGGGGATATATATGTCAGATGATATTCTATACCCTTTTTGTTTTGTTTGTGTGATAGCTTCTCTGCGTATTCTCCCTGCGTTCCATGCCGCACCAAGCGTTACAAAGATCTGCTGTAAAAACTCTACAATGCTGACATAGTTGATGTGTCCTCTCTGTGCTATTTTGATGTCTTTTGCCGGAAATACACAAATCCCTTTGATGCTTTCTGTTTTGTCTTGCCTTGTGTAAACAATTGGACTGTCTGGATCGAGGTAGTGTGGTGCAGGAATCTTGTCTGCATAGTCCTTAAAGTACAATGTTGTTGTTTCTGTTATCATATTCTTTTGTTTTAGTTATACGGCAAATTATGTATCAAAGTGAATAGATATCAATACTTAATATGTAAAATATGCCGTTGAAAAATATCGGCAATATTCTATAATAAATTTATTTAGCCATAAGTATATTATATGGAGCTTGAAAAAATACTGTCAGAATTTGGCTTTTCAGAAAGAGAGGCAAAGATTTATTTAGCTATTTTATCTTTGCCGGAGGCGACGATAGCTGCGATCGTAAGAAAGTGTAAAGAGAAGAGGTCGACGGTATATAGTGTTGTTAAAGAGTTGGTGCGTAAAAATTTTGTTTCAGAGGTTTCTAAAAATAAAGTGCTTTCTTATAAGGCCGTAGAGCCTAGTAGAATCTTAGATGCTTTTGAGGAGCGTTCAGCTTTATTTAAATCGCTCTTGCCCCTTTTTAGCGTATATATGGAAAAAGAGTGAGTCGCTCCCAAGGTCGAATTCTATGAGTGAATAGAGGGTGTAAAAAGTATGTATAATGACATACTCACTTCCTTGGAACCAGTAAAGGCTTTCTTGTGAACGTTGGTATTTCCAGAGGAGATAAAACGTTATATTTATAATAGTTATTACCCTGTAAAGGTAAAAAATAATGTGTTCTCGCAAACTATTGTTGCAGATTCTATAAAGAACAAAACCTTAATAAAAAAAGAAAAAGACTCCTTATATAAGAGAGATAGGAGAATTGTGGCAGGATTGTCGTTTCCTAGCGATATTATTATAAATATGTATGGTCCCAACAAGATTATGTTGGTGGCATTCGCTAATAACCGCCCCTTTGGGGTGGTTATTTCTAGTATATATTTTTATGAGACTATGGTCAGCATGTTTGATTTTTTGTGGAAGCTGGGTAGGTAAGCGGCCAATATTGACTATTTCACAGCAACGAAATAAGCAATGTCACAGTTGTTAACATAGTTGAGCCAGTACTCTGACGGATATTCGTTGATACCTTCAGGGGAGATGAGAGGCTTTTTTCGTTCTACAGAGCTGTATCAAAGATCGAGAAGGGTTTTTTCGATGGTCTGTTTCCTATAGAAGCAAGAATAGAGTGTACACAAGAGATTGTTACCGTTGAACAGTTGGAGTTCGAGAAGCGCCCCATCGTTCATCTTGCCAGAAGGAATGGTTTTTATAGATCAGTACTCTTTGTTGTTGTGTACGATGTCATGAGGAGCGTCAATAAGTCCAACTAATTTACCTCACTTCTTTAAAGAGTCGTAAAAGTTTTTAAATAATAGTTTGAGTTCTTTTGTGCTTTTCGAGTAGTTGATGACAAAAGGTGCACAAATGCTGTCGAGTCATGCTGGTGGATAGTTATACTGTCGCATGTCAGAGAGGATGTAGTCAACATTGGGGACTCATAGGTGTTTGCCAATCTTCTTTGCTCATTCAATCTGTTTAAAAGTGTTGTCTATCGCCAGTATCTTTTTGCTGTATTTTGCCAATGCGTGTGTAAAATATCCGGTTCAGCATCCTATGTCTGCTATGATATCTTCGGTTTGTGGGTTGAGGTAGTGGAGCATCGTATAGAGCATGCTATATTGTTTGTCTGGTTTGATGTCGGTTTGTAGATAGGATGAAAAAAGCGCAGTGTAGTTGTTGATGTGAGACATTCCAATGTCTTTCTTCAAGAGAAGATTGAAAATGTTTGTGTATTGTTGTATTCTTATTTGAATGGTGTTGGTAATAATGTCTTCGTCGTCGCTTTGTGAAAGATCTTTTTGTGTACGCAAAAATCTGCTGATTGTAGAGGGATTTCTTTGCATTTGACGAGCGATACCTCTGTGCGAAACTCCTGCATGAAAGAGGCTGATAATTTGTTGCTTTTCGGTGTCAGTAAGATGGGTCATAATAAGGGAAGTGTTGATTAAATACGTTATGGCAACTGGTTAATCATGATGTGAGAAATTATATATTGCTGTAAATAAAAAACAACACCTTTGTTGGTCAAAGTGTTGCTTTTGCTGGTGCTATTATCATGAGAAAACGCTTGTAATCTTTCTATATTACTCTATAATCTCCTTGCATCTCATAAGACGCAGGGGAGAGAAAGGGGTGTTGAGTAAACATAGGTAAACGGCACGAGGCTTCGGGTTTTCCCGGCCTCGTTTTTTTATTGCCTATAAACTTCTCTCAGTGTACTCTTTTACTCTCTCTGCAATGAACTCGTTTGCTGAAAGAGTGGCTTGCTCTTTTGTTTTGTAGACACGAATAGAAACAGTCTTGTCGTTTACTTCTTTTTCTCCGATAATGGCGATGTAAGGTATCTTATCGAGCTCTGCATTACGAATTTTTTTGCTAAAGCTGTCATCGCTTGTGTCGACTTTTGCTCTGAGATTGTTCTTTGCACACTCTTCTTGGAGCTCCTGGCAGTAGTCGGTGAACTTTTCTGCAACTGGTACGAACATGATTTGTGTTGGAGCGAGCCAGAGCGGGAATACTCCTGCAAAGTGTTCTATCATGACACCCATAAACCTTTCGAGTGATCCTGAGATAGCACGATGTATCACAACAGGTCTTTCTCTTTCGTTATTTTCATTGATAAATGCGAGGTCGAATCTTTCGGGAAGATTGAAATCACACTGGATAGTCGCTAGTTGCCACTCACGACCGATAGCATCTTTGAACATAAAGTCGAGTTTGGGACCATAGAATGCAGCTTCATCAACTCCCACTTTGTATGGAAGGTCATATTTTTCAGCAGCATCTTTGAGCGCTGTTTCTGCCTTTTCCCATACTTCATCGCTTCCGAGATATTTTCCTTCAGGGCCTCTGATAGAGAGTCTTACCCAGTAGCCATCAATCATCCCCATAGTAGTATAGAACTCTTTGATGATGCTTGCTACTGTTCCTACCTCCTGTGATATCTGGCTTACACGACAGAAGAGATGACCATCGTCTTGTGTGATAGCTCTTACGCGAGTAAGTCATGAAAGTTGTCCTGTTTTTTCATCACGATAGACAGTTGCAGGTTCGAAGTATCTTACTGGCATGTCACGATATGAGAAAAGATTGTCAGAGAATATCTGCATGTGGTGAGGACAGTTCATCGGTTTCATGAAGAAGTCATCATCGCTTCCTTTTACTCTAAAGAGCTCGTCACCGAACTTGTCTGCATGGCCTGATGTCTTATAGAGGTCTTCTTTTGCAAGGTGGGGAGTTCGGACTCTGCTATATCCCTTATTTTTATGTAACTCCCAAAGATATTCTTCAATCTCGCGTCTGATGATCATACCATTTGGCTGGAGAAGCGGTAGTCCAGCTCCAACAAGAGGAGAGATAGAAAAGAGCTTCATCTTTTGACCGATTACTCTGTGGTCTCTTTTTCTTGCTTCTTCCAGCATCTCTTGATGTTTTTTTAGTTCATCTTTCGACGCAAAAGCAAGCCCGTAGATACGAGTCATCATAGGATTGCCTTCTTTTGCTTGCCAGTATGCACCAGCAACTGTATCTAGTACAAACGAACCTGGGTCAATCTCTTTGGTTGTCTCTACGTGAGGACCTTCACAAAGGTCGAGAAATGTCACAAATTGATCATCATTGATAGCTCCTTGTTTTGCAAAGTAGTCAGAAATGTCTTGGTAGATATTCATGTATTCTTCTCTTGCGTAGCTGAGTACTTTAGGAGCTGCGGCAGCAGGGATTACATTGAGATAGAAGGTGTAGTCAGTGATGCCTTTGTCGGCAAACTTTGTTATAAGCTCTTTTTTGAAACGAGAAGCATCGCCATAGAAGTTCATGATTTTTTCAGCTTCAGCTTTGTCTTTTGCCTTGTAGAAAATGAAAGACTGGTTTTGTTTCACAAGTCATTGGATAGTCTTTGTGAGGTCTTTGAGGTTGTCCTCACCGAACTCGATTCATTCGCTGAGTAGTACATCATAGTAAAATCAGTCTTCGACCGCAGGTCATGTTCCGAGGGCAACATGTGGGTCGATAGTTTGTTGTACCGCCTGCGCAAGGAGATGTGCGAGGGAGTGGCGGGGTTTAAGTATTTCAAGTTCCATGGTTACTATTCGTGATAAATGATAAAGAAAAACCTCATACCGCGATGGCAAGAGGTCTTTTGCTAGCAATGAGAAACTCTTACCAAACTATTGGGTTGACGTAGTCGTTGTGGTAAGCGTAGGCTGTCGGAGCATTGGTTGGCTAGCGAATGGATAAATATTAGCTCATTTATAGGGAAGTGTCGTTGAGGTTGCAACAGTTTTTTTACTCTGTTTCTGCATTGAAAAAGAAGAAAGAAACACTAGATTTACGGTAGTTTACTATTGATGCGATAGAAATGGCGAAACTGCTTGCTACAAGTACGCTTGGTATAGATTGCGGAGACAATGCACAGAATTTGGCCAATGGTCAATGTTCTTTCAATATCTATGAAACGGTTGGTATCAGAAAAGATCAGCCTGATACGGAGGTGGGAACTTTCGTGCAAGACGCGTTTCTTGCGGCGACATTTTTTATCGGTACGGTAGTGGCTGTTGCGCTGATCTACTCAGGCATCATGTATATCATGGCGAAGGATGACAGCGCTGCTAGCAAGGCGAAAAATGGTATCAAATGGTCGCTTATTGGTCTTGCGCTTGTGATGTTCAGTTACACGATTGTGAGACTCGTGCAGTACATCGCTAAGGGATAATTTTCATCATTACATTATACTATATGTTATTTGCTAATATTTCTGCGGACAAGATACAGTTCATCATAGACGGAAAGGAGACGCTCGTGGAGCATGGAGATCTGGAAAAGAGTATTGCTGATTTTATGTATGCTCAAAAGGCTATTCCGTCGGTATTTATCATCAATGGTCCTGGTTCTTTCACTAATCTACGTATCTGTAGCCTCGCATTTAACATGTACAATTTTCTTCATGGTGGGCAAGCAGACTACTATTCTCTAGATAAACTCTCTCTCTATAAAAAACTATATCAACAAAATATACTTCCACGTCATGGCTATATCTATATCGGGCAGAAAAAAAACCGACGAAAGGTCGATCTCGATACTATGGAGCATGAGGTGGTACAAGAGATGAATGATGAGACAGTATTCGTTGATCAGGTATTTGAGGGAGAAGAGAGAGAGAATAGCGTGCAGTTTGCATGGAAGAACGATACGTTGATCGTACATTATCAATGAAAGGAGCATGAAGTTGCCTTTAATGACCTCTGAGTAGAGCCTGAGAAGACCATAGAAGCAAATTATATGATGAAGCCAAATGTGACCGTAAAGAAATTTCACTAAGCAGAAAGCCCTGGATATGCCAGGGCTTTTTTGTGTCAGTGATTTACGTAAAAGATATATGACTACAAGTTGAATTTGGTGGGTTGTCAGATATATTTGCGTGGTATTTACTCTATAGTCAGATGAAATGGAAATAGATAAAAGAGTTCCTGCACATGCTAAAATAATGTATAAAGGCCAAAGACGAACAATCTGGCAGCGAGAACAACAGGGATTCAATGGAGAGAGTGAACTATATGAGGTGGCACAGAGATTTGATAGTGTACAATGAATAGTCATAGATGGAGATAAGATTTTATTGCCACAGGAGTTACATCCCCGCCGAGAAAGGGAGCAGATAGGGATGTTTGGTGGAATGATTGATGAGTGAGAAGAACCCTTGGTTGCCATCAAAAGAGAGTTTTTAGAAGAGGCAGGAATGACGGGTGATGTTTCCCATTGGATGACTAGGTCTAAAACGGGTAATATGATAATGGATATGCACTATTATATCATTAGAAATCCAATTAAAATACAAGAGCCTCGCCATGAACCAGGAGAAAAGATTGAGCTCGTCCGTTTTTCATTTGAAGAATTTTTACATGAGGTGGCACAACCTAGGTTTAGAAATAGTGATTTTGCTATGTATATCATTACAGAGTATATCCTGCCAGGGAAACAAAATGAGCTTAAAGAGCTATTATTTAGCGAGTAGATTGTTATTATATCTTAGTATTTAATTTGAAGAAAAATTGATGTCAGTAGAATTAGCAAACTTATTGTTTCCAAATGTGGAAGAGACATTAGAGGACTTGATGAAGCGTTATCCAAGACGTCCTGAGGGACAGATGGTGACGCGTTTTGCGCCTAGTCCTACATGATTTTTGCATATTGGTGGGGTGTCTACTTGATTGATTGCAGAGAGATTTGTGCATCAAGACAATGCTAACGGAATTGTATTCTTGCGTATTGAAGATACCGATCAGGAGAGATCTCTTGAAGGAGGAATAGATCTTATCATTCAAGGATTAAAGAATTTCCATATTCAGTTTGATGAAGGTCCATTGGGTGAAAACAATCAGGATGCTGGCAATTATGGGCCATATATTCAGTCGCAACGCAAAAACCTTTACCATGTTGTAGCGAAACATCTGGTAGCACAAGGAGATGCATATCCGTGTCGGATGACCTCTGAAGAGCTAGAAGCGACAAGAAAAAGCCAGCAGGACAATAAGAAAATTCCTGGTATCTATGGTTCTTACTCTAAGTGGCGTGATGCATCGTTTGATGAACAGAAGAAGATGGTAGAGTCAGGAACTCCTTTTGTTATTCGCCTACGTTCTCATGGAGACATGACGAAGAGGGTGAAGGTATCAGATATTATTAGATGAGATATTGAGATGCAGGATAATTTCTTAGATGTTGTCCTTATTAAGGCAAAAGATAGTCTGCCAACCTATCATCTGGCTCATCTAGTTGATGACTATCTTATGGGAACAACTCATATCATTCGTAGTGATGAGTGGTTGGCTAGTTTGCCATTGCACCTGCAGCTTTTTTCGCTCCTTGGTGTAAAACCACTACAATATGCACATGTCTCGCCGCTGCTCAAATTGGATGATGGAAAGAAGAGAAAACTTTCGAAGCGTAAAGATCCAGAGGCAAATATTGAGTGGTTTTTTGAACAAGGTTATCCAGTCGATGCGATCATAGAGTTTCTTATGAATATCATTGATCCTTCATTTGAAGAACGACAAAAGAATAACCCTGAAAAAAAATATACAGATTTCGTTTTCCAGCTCTCTCATATGAATGAATCAGGAGCATTGTTTGATCTAGTCAAACTCGACTTTGTGTCAAAAGAGTGGATAGCAAAGCTTGATAAAAAACTGTTTGTAGAAAAGTGCCTAGAGTGGGCTCACAAGTATAGCCCTGAGCTTCATGAGAAGATGGTTAATAATCAAGAGTATACATTTAAAGCACTCAATATAGAGCGCTGTACGGAGCTTGATCCAAAGAGATTTACCAAATTTTCTGATATTGTTGAGCAGTTGCCAAACTTCTATGATGAGGTCTATGAGGCGAACTATGAGAATAAGCCAGAATTGCCTGAAAACGTGACACAAGAGATTATCAATAAGTTCGTGAGCGTCTATCTCGAAAAGATGGACCTTCATTTAGAAAAGGATGCGTGGTTTGAGCAATTTAAAGAGATCGCTGCAAATCTTGGAGATGGGATGAATTTTGCTGGAAATAATAAAGAGTTTAAAGAGTGAGGATATGTGGGGAAAATAGGAGATTTAGCTATGTTTCTGCGTATTCAGCTCCTTTTATCAAAGGCGACGCCAGATCTTTCCGAAACCATGAAAGTAATGTGAGCGGAGAGGGTGAAAAAGAGGCTTCAGAAAGCAGTAAAATAAAATCATTGACGTTTTTGTGTTTTTTGATGAAATAGGGGTTTTTCTTGGTGAAAAGAGGGTTTTTTCAAAGTTTTGCTTATAATAATAAGTGTTATTCACCTTATAGAAGAGCTCATGAAAAAACTTATTACATTGATCTTGTTGGTTGTTGTTGGGTGGTCGACTGTCTCGGCTATCAGCTTTTTCGATAATACGTCGAGTGTTTATACAAGAGATCAGCAAGATGCGGTAAAGACAGATGATATCTGTGCGACAGATCCACTGAGATGTGGCATGGATAATCCAGGAAGTCGTATACAGGGACTCTATTACAATGGTCCAATTTCAACAGTCTATGAGGCGCAAAATCAGACGCTGGGATATGTGCATAATATCATCAATTGGGCGTTATCACTCCTTGGGCTGATAGCTCTTTGTTATCTTGTTTATCACGGATTTAATATCGTGTTAGGTGTAGGTGATGAGGCAAAGACAAAAGCGTGATGGAAAGGACTGAGGACTGGAGCAATTGCTATCGCAGGTGTTGCGTTGAGCTGGTTTATCGTGAGTCTTATCGTCTATATGATAGATCTGTTTATCCAATAATATTTGAAAACAAAAATGAAAAACATAAAGCATAGAGGAATTCTTGGGTGGGTCATCGTGGCGATGATGAGCTTGATGCAGGTTGTGCCTGCTGTCAATGCTATCGATCGAGACCCATACTATCAGGAGATGGAAAACGCTGGAAGACCTACTGCTGATGCAGGAAGTATCGTTGGTGACACCAATCAGCAGGGTAGTCTTTTAGAAACGCTTCTTGATGTATTTGATATCAACTACGCCGGAGATGGGAAAGCATTGAAATATGTACAGGTTGTGATTAATTATGTAATATCATTTGCTGCGTTTATTGCATTGATAGTTATCATCTATGGATTTTATATGATGTTCTTCCGTGAGCAGGATAAGTGATTTAGTTCTGCAAGGAAAACGATCATTGGTGCAGCGATAGCTCTCTTTGTGATAGGAATCTCTCGAATATTTGTTAACTTTGCGTTTTACGTGTTCAATAGAGGAATTTAATAATATCTTATAGTTCATAACTTATTACCATGGCATTTAAACTCTTTAACTTCGAAAAAGGAAAGATACAGAAGGGGCAACGTGAGCAGGCTTTCAACACTGAAACGATGCTGCCTATTTCTGAGATCAGAGGAAATACAATGGTGCTGAAGGATGGTGGCCTGAGAGCTGTCATCAAGGTCTCTGGTCTCAATCTTGATCTCAAGAACTCTGATGAGCAAGAGATAGTCATCCAGCAGTATAAAAGATTTCTCAATGGACTGGATTTTCCTATCCAGATACTTGTTCGTAGTACCTATCTCGACCTGACACACTACCTCAACTATATGAAAGAAAATGTGAATGCGATAGACAATGATACGCTCAAGAGCCATGGAGAGCAGTATGTGTCATTTTTAGATGAGATTAATTTGGCACAAGGGTTGATCTATGTAAAGGAGTTTTACATCATTGTGCCGTATTATGACCAAGGAGGAGAAGATGAAAATCAAGTAAAGAAGTCATGGCGACAGAAGTTTCTCAATGTGTTGGAGAGTAAAGATAGTGCAGAAAAGATAGTACAGAGATATCGCTCGTTTGTGAAAAATAGAAAATTTTTGGATACGAGATGTGCGTTGATTATGGAAGGGTTGAAAGGATTGAATATTGATACGGAGAGATTGGCTCTGACTGATATGGTCTCGCTACTCTTTAAGTTTTACAATCCGACCATGCATAACGATCAGGCAGAGACAAAGTAGTGTAAAAACCTTGTGATAATAGGAGAGAGTGCTATACTCTCTTTTGTTTTTTATATAAAAAAGAGTGCATGTTCGGGATAGTGGCGCTGATGTTAGGATTGCCTTGAGGTATGGCTTTGCAGCCATTGGTAGAGCAGGTTGACTCGTACGTCTACGCACAACAGGTAGATATTTTGACTGATGATAGTATCGCAAGATTTGTTGGTCCCAATGATCCGTTGACAACGCCTCGTTATAGGCCAGATGATCTTGTAGATTTGACCGATGCAGCATTTATTCGTGTGCAGTGAGGCATAGGATATTTGAGAAAAGAGGCCTTTGATCAGCTTGCAGATATGGCGTATCATTTTTATGAGGTCTTTCAAAGGCATCTGACAGTGGTAAGCTCTTTTAGAAGTTATGGGCTACAGAATATGCTTTTTGAAGCATATACAGAATCCCATGGGTTAGCGGCAGCAGCAACTTTTTCAGCATTGCCCGGCCGCAGTGAACATCAGCTCGGCTTGTCGGTAGACCTTTTTACCGCAAATGACGTAGACGCGGCTGGCTATCAGGGCTATTATGACCGGCTCAGGAAAAGTGCTCACAAGCGATGATGGACGCAGTCATATCAGAAATGATCCCAAATAGACTGATATATTGTAGAGCCGTGGCATCGGCGCTATGTGGGAGAAAGGCTTGCTACAGAGCTATATGAGCAGGAATTAACCTTTAGTGAATGGGTAGAGAGATATAAAAGATAAACATTGACTTATTTTGTATTTCGAATATAATAAAAATATAAACAAAAACCGAAAAAATGAAAAAACTACTTTTATTGGGCTTATTTGTCCTGCTTATTGTTGCTATTGTTTGCTCTACTGGGGCATTTAGGGATCTTACTCATTCCAATCAGAATGTTCGTACAGAGGTCTCAGACACTTCAGTTGTTGTTGCCAATGGTTCAACCGCCAATGACAGTGCATTTATGCACAGATTGGTGGCCCAATGGGAAAGCTTGAACTGGGATACTGTTCAGACTCCGCTTACCGTACAAGATTCTCTCTTTATGGTCGATGCCGTAAAAACTTGGCAGACCTTTATTGGGGCGCCCAAGGGGGAGGGTTCTTTGTATCAGTGGGCTGACGCCTACATAACAAAGCACCAGTAAAATCTAACAAGCATTGTTGTTCGGATGGTAAGTCTTTCTTGCCATCCTTTTCTAAAAATTGTAGATATTTCACTCTTGACAAACACTATTTATAGACTACTATAATCTCACACCAAAGAATAAAACATATGGGAACGGTTCGCAGAAACCTACATCCAGGCACCCGCAGGGCTATTGCGGCTTGTGTGGTTGTAGTACTAGGCATTATTGCCTTCGCAGCGGTGCAGCTTTGGCCTAATATCCAAAAAGTCATAGCAGCACTTTAGAAAAACTTATTATCAACGTATTAAAAAAAGGATAGCGTATGAGCTATCCTTTTGTCGTTATCCAATGAAATTGACTTCTGGTTCGATGGCTATACCAAGTTTGTCATGACACTCTTTTTGTATTTTTCTTGCAAAGTGTAGTATCTCTTGTCCGCTTGCTCAGCCATAATTGACGATACATAGTGCTTGCTTCTCCCGGCATCCGACATTTCATTCGCGATGGCCACGATAGCCTAGGACATGGTCTAGAACTCGTCCAGTAGGAATCTTTATGAACTCCTCATTGATAGGATAGTGTTCTATAGTGAGATCCGGTTTTATGCGATGCACTCTTTCTGTAAAATCTTCAAACTCTTCCTGTGTGAGGACGGCGTTTTTGAAAAAACTTCCTCATGTTCCGACTTTATGTCGATCGGGTAGTTTCTCCGCTCTGATCTCGGTAATGGTATCAATCATATGACGAGGAGTGGGTTTTGTGATGCCTTTCTTTGCTAGCTCTTCGGCTACAGAGCCATAGTTACTAATCGGAGCATAAGTGTCAGGATCAAAATGTTGTAGACGAAATGTAACGTCAGTGATGAAAAATTCATCCTTGCGGATTCCCTTAAAGATACTATCGCGATATCCAAAGAAACACTCTTTATGCGAAATGGTCTCGTATTCCTTGGTCTCTAGGTTGTATCCTCATACGCTTACGATAGCATTACCTATCTCGGTTCCATAGGCTCCAATGTTTTGAATAGGTGCGGCGCCAACCTTTCCAGGGATGCTTATTAAATTTTCTATACCATATAACCCATGGTCGATGGCTCGCTCTACAAAGGAGCTCCACTCTTCTCACGCACCTGCTTTTATAAATACTTCATGTTCATGGTCAGTCACGATCTCTTTCCCTAAAATATTGTTGCAGACAACCAGTCCATCAAATGTTGGAGAGGTGAGCAGTATATTTGAACCTCCTCAGAGAAAGAGGATCCTTTCTTTATAGTGCACCCATTCACGACTTTGGAGTAACTTCAAAAAGTCTGCAGCTGTTTCGATAGAAACAAATTGTTTTGCCTTACAGTCTACATGAAAGGTGTTGTACTCTTTGAGTGAGATGTTATGTTGGATTTCCATGAGAAAAGAGCGTGTAGGTGGGAAATAAGTAAAGATATTTTTTGTTTATATGTATATAAGAAGGATAGGCAATGTAAAAAAGTTCTTCTCTTTTGGTATAATTTGGGACATAGTATATAAGTAGAACGTTCGTTCTATAAGTGAACTGTTTGACATTATCCGAACTAAAGTTATTGTAGGGGTGAAAGGGGTTGTTTTTGCAAAAAAACTCTGTATGACTTTCCCGTTTTATTATTAATTGAATGAACGAAGATGGCAAGTAAAAACCAGGTATTGGATGAAGCGAGGAAGAACATTGAGAAGAAGTTTGGTAAAGGCGCTCTCATCCGCATGGGTGACAGTAGCAATGTATGACTGGTAAATACATTTCATTCCGGATCATATGTACTAGACCTTATTCTTGGTGGAGGATATCCAGAAGGACGTGTAGTAGAGATATACGGACCAGAATCATCAGGTAAGACAACCATAGCACTTCATGCGATAGCGGAGATTCAGAAGCGTGGGGAAACGGCTGCATTTATCGATGCGGAGCACGCGTTGGATCCTGCGTATGCACGTACGTTAGGTGTAGATACAGAAAATTTACTTTTATCACAGCCAGATTTTGGTGAGCAGGCGCTTGAGATTGCTGAAGAGCTTGCGAAGACGGGGGCTATTAAGCTTATTGTGATCGACTCGGTTGCTGCGCTTGTGCCAAGAGCAGAAGTAGAAGGTGACATGGGTGATAGTCATATGGGGCTCCAGGCTCGTATGATGTCACAAGGACTCAGAAAACTGACATCTATCATGGCGAAGACAGGAACAACTATAGTATTCATCAATCAGATTCGTATGAAAATTGGTGTGATGTTTGGTAATCCTGAGACCACAACTGGTGGTAATGCGTTGAAGTTCTACGCTTCTCAAAGACTCGAGATTAGACGCGGAGAGAAGATAGAAGAAAATAAGGAACTGATCGGATATGCAACGAAGGTAAAGATCGTAAAAAATAAGATCGCTGCTCCGTTTAGAAGTGCTGAGATACCAGTGAAATTCAAACAAGGTATCGACAGGGGGCTTGATATCATTGAAGCAGGACTTGCTCTTGGACTTATCGAAAAGGGTGGAGCTTTCTATACTCTACCAGGAAAGAAAGAGAAAGTGCAAGGTAAGGACAAAGTATTAGAGGTATTGAACAGCGATGAAAAACTTTATAACTCTCTCAATACAGATATCCAAAACAAGATCAAAGAGCTTCGTTCAGGTAAGAAAGTTCTTCCAGAAGAAGCTTTGGAAGAGATTGAAATGGAAGAAGAATAAACCTCTGTTAGTGCAGATATGAATTATTTCATATACAAAAAACCGTCCTTTGCGCTTTGGGACGGTTTTTTAGTATCCACAGATGTAATTGGTGTCGAATCGCGTTGAGGCATTATATGTTGGTGAGACCTTTTCATCTCCGTTGTTGTAATGAATGTACGTCCGAGTAGTGGGGCTTTCTCTGAAGTAGCCAATGTGTAATCACTCTCCAGTAATAGCTCCATTGATGCTATACTTATAACAAAAATAACGATAGGAGAATGTTCCGGTTCCAGCGCCAAATCCTGGGAGATGGACTGCATTGTTAATGGGATCTACAGGGACGGTATTCATGATGCCTCCTGAAATAAGCCATATGAGAAATTGTCCTGATGAACTGTAATCCCGTCCTCATCGAGAAGCTATTTCGGTTCCTCCACTATATCTGTATGTGTGCATCAGAAAACCATTGTCCGCGTTGTAGAGAGAAAAAGCATTGTAGATTTGGCTCATGTCTGCTTTACGTTTAGCATCTCTTGCTCTTCATTGCACGTCTCTCAGTCTTGGTACAAGCGCCGCCGCCAAAATACCTATTATCACGATGACAATAAGCATTTCAATAAGCGTAAATGATGGTTTTTTTGTAGTCATAGAAAGAAAAAAGAATGACTAGAGGTTTTCAATATAGCAAAGCCTACTGGATAAGCAAGAAAAGATTAAGCTTTTCTTATCTCGTAGTCGAGTCATCAAGCAGTAAAGAGTACAACTAGTTCGCTTTCTAGAGCAAGTTCCATAATTTCTTTTACTTGTTCTATAGTATCAATATACATGGCATCAATTTGTGATGCAAGAAAAGAGCTGATTCATTCGATGGTGGTCACAGCCTCTAATAGATCGTGCTTGTATTCCTTGAGTAACACTGCTATGTCTTCTCTGGCGGCATAGATAGGGTAAATAATCACTTTGTCAAACTGTTTCAATACTCTGATCCACTCAGGCCAGAACTCTAATACACGACGCATCTGGTGAGGCTGCACGATGGCGATTATCTTTTTATCAGGAAATTTCTCTCTGAATGCTTCATAGACAGCATTGATCTCAGTAGGGTGATGTCCATAGTCAGTATAAATGTTTGCTCCGTTATCATTTGTTTTGAGATATTCCATCCTTCTTCGGAGCCCAGTAAATGCACTCATGGCTGCAACGAGTTCTTCGTCTGGTCCAATCTCATAGGTCTTGCGTCAGAAGAGATTTGCAATCAATGCATAGACGAGTGAAGCATTCTTCTGGTTGTGCTTTCCAAAAATGTGCTGGAGCGAAATTGGATATGGTGTAATGCGCTGTAACACATCATTTTGGAGTCCTTCTGCAAAGCGTTCAACGCCTTTTTCGCCATCGATCACCCGGATATTCTTCTTTGTCTTATTGCCGAGTTGATGGTAGGCTTCGAAGTAGACTTCCTCATTTTTGTAGACGTCGCTATGATCGAGTTCTACATTGAGAACGATAGCGTGGTCGACATCAAGATAGAGGAAGTGACGATTGAACTCGTCGGCTTCGATAACGAAGCGATATTTTTTGCGAAGCGATTCATCTCGCTCTGTCTGCTTACCATGTAAGATATGTTCAAAGATGCTTTTGATATCATCTTTTGCTTTCATATTGAGCCAATAGTTTTTGTTGTCGAGCTGCGGAACGAGTGCTCCTAAGATACCTAGGCCCAGCTGGTTATCTAGCTGGCTCAACGTGTAGGTTGCAAGAGCAGTTGTCGTCGATTTGCCATGAGTGCCGGCGATGGCGATAGTTTCAAAATGCTTGCTAAGCTCGCCAATAAATTGGTGATAGCTCAGTGGATAACGAGCTTTTCTCTCGTTGTTTTCTGCAAGCTCTAGAGCATCTTTCACCTCCTTGCTCTCTGCTCGTGCGTCTGAATAGATGACAAAATCAGAAGCTTTCACCTTGTAAGATCCGTCGGAAATGATCTTATATCATAGCTTCTCTAGTTCGTCGATAATCTGCGTTCTATTGGGTTCAATTCATATGACGTTATCTATTCCCAAGTCTTTAAGAATAAACGCAAGCGATGACAATCCGCTTCCTCCTGCTCATACAAGTACTATATTCATAGACGATAGCCTCAATAGGTAAAATCTCATTTGTTTATACGGGTTGCATGATTGTTTGCAAAGAAAAACATTAATTGACATCAATCTCTATATCCCTACAATTTTACAGCACCAACCTGATATAACTATGCATCTCACAACTAATAAGTGGTTCGAAATGGCTTGGCCTTTGTGGGTGTGTTTGCTCTTTATAGCTATTCCCTTGCTCTGTGCAGGGTATGTGCTATGGGTTTTTATCCAGGCCATCAGAGTTTCTATACACCCATCTCTTTTGGATGAGTACTCACGCAACCGGGTCAAGCATAAAACAATATTATCGTAAAAGGTAGTTGGCATCACCAACTCCTTTTTTGTTTACCCTGATAAATAGGGTGAAGTCAATAGAGTAATGGGCAATTGGCGTTTGAAAATACCTCTAAATATGTAGGATGAGAATGATGTTTATTTTTTTAGATAAATGATGGAAAATTTTACTATGATGCGAAATTATCTTACAGAAACCGTATGGTGGAATAATACACTTATGCAGTATGTTGCAGCAGTGCTTTTGGCTGTAGGTAGTTATCTTGTATTGTGGGTGTTTAGAAATCGCGTGGTTCGCTATCTTAAGGATTGGACACATAAGACGCAAAATAGAAGAGACGATGTAATAGTGGGGTCGATAGGAGAGATCCCAGCATATTTCTACCGGGTTATCAGCTTGTTCGTTGCTGCTCAGTCGTTACATCTCAATCCTGACATCCTTACAGTGCTTGATGTGCTTTTTGTGGTGATCGTGCTTGGACAACTAGCATTTGCTGTGAAAAGAGTGGTGTTGGCACTTATGAGCCAAGATAAAGAACATGAACATGCTGGGTCACCAAAGATTATGTGATTTGCAAACTTCTTGGTGAATGTGATTGTTCGAGTATTGCTCCTTATGCTCGTGTTGAACAATATGGGCATAGCTATCACGCCGCTTCTTACGAGTCTTGGTGTCGCATGAATTGCGGTTGCCTTTGCGCTACAAAACATCCTTGAAGATGTGTTTTCTTCTATCTCTATCCACGTGGATAAACCTTTTCGCGTAGGTGATTTTATAGAGGTAAATGATGTGAGTGGAACGGTTATTAATATTGGCATCAAAACAACCCGTCTGAGAACGATTCAGGGAGAGGAAGTAGTGTTGGCCAATAAAAATGTTATCAATGAAAACCTCCATAATTATGGAAAGATTCAGGAGAGAAATGTGAGAACGACTATCGGTGTTACGTATGATACCAGTCGTGAAAATCTTGGTCGTATCCCTAGTCTTTTGAAGCAGGCCGTAGAAAATGTAGAGCATGCAACTTTTGCAAGAGCTCACTTTGTAAACTTTGGTGCTTCATCTCTCGACTTTGAATTTATGTATGCCATAGATAATAAAGACTATAATCTCTTTCTTGATGTGCAACAGGAGATTAACTTACATATTGTTGATCTCTTTGCAGAACATAAGATAGATATAGCATTTCCTACGCAGACGGTGTATGTGCATGGCAATAGCGTGAAAGAGTAGACTATTTTGTTAAAAGAAAAAGACTCGGCCCTTTATGGACTGAGTCTTTTTTATAGCTGATTGATTATTGTCTCTTTTGAAATGTCTTGATAACAACGTATGCAAAAGGAACTGCGATGAAGATAGATGAGAGTGTTCCTGCTATCAGTCCAATACCAATAACGAATGCAAATGTTTGCATGATACCAGTACCAAAGATCCACATACAGATAACGATGAGAAGTGTTGAGAGTGATGTTCCAATTGTTCTTCTCATGGTCTGCCAGATACTGTCATCGAAGAGTTGTGCATATGTCATTTTCTTCGTTGCAATCTGTTGAGAGTGAGCTTTCATGTTCTCTCTGATACGGTCGAAGACGATGATCGTATCGTTGATACTATAACCCATGATAGTCAGTATCGCGAGGACGAATACTGTATCTACTTGTACAGTCCCATTGATAGCCATGAGAATACCATATGCTCCTGCAGGTATTGCGATGTCGAAGAAGAGAGTACTCAGCGTGAGGAGTCCAAGCACTGTTGGAGAAATAAACTCTCTTACCCCCATGAATGCAAAGGCTACATAGATGGCGATAAATAAGAGACCCAACGCTAGCGCCCAGATGGTGCTATTTTTTACATAATCACCGATACTTGCACCAATAATTGCTTGTTCAAGGATCCCTCTTCCATCTTCAATATATTCACTTTCTATAAGGTATTGCTGGATACTTGTGCTAAGCTCGTTTACTTTTTCCTGATTGTCTACGGGGATCTGTAGAAGGATGTTGTCGTATCCGTCTTTTTCACCGACGCTAACAGAAGGAGAAGTGTATCCTTCCTCTTCAAGTAGAGCAACGAGATCTGACTCCACTTTGCTCTCATCGAGCTGAGCGTCTACTTTCAGTTCCATACCACCAGTGAACTGGATAGAAAGATTGAGATTGGTAAAGAAAAGATATGCTCATGCTACAGCGAGGATAGCCGAGATAATAAGCCATAGGCCACTACGTTTGATAATAGGAAAGCGTTTCATATGCGCTGATTGATAAGATTAAAAATAAACTATTGTGATGATTGCTCTTCTGCTTGCAGTTTCTCGTAAGCGATACGAGCTGCGTCGTCTTGAGCTTTCTTTTTATTTGGTCCGTATCCGACGGCTATCTCTTTGCCATCTATGATGACACGAGAGAGATAGGTAGTCACGTTCCCTTTGGTATCCTGTTCGTAGGGTTCGTCGATATAGAGAGGGATGTTTTTATGTATTTTTTGGACTTCTTCTTGAAGGAGGGTTTTATTACTTTTTACCTGTCCTTTCTGAATAATTTCCACCTTGCTATAGATATACTTTTTGATGACATTTTCAACGGTTTCTGCGCCCAAATCGAGGTAAATATAGCCTAGGAGCGCTTCCATACAGTCACAAAGGATAGTTATCTTGTTTCTTCCGTCATTTTTCAACTCGCCTCTACCGAGAAAAATGGCTTGATCGAGACCAATATCCTGTGCTGCTTCTGCAAGAGTTTCGGCTCTGACGAGCGCTATCTTGTAGAGCGTGAGGGTAGATTCTGGCTCGTCGGGGAAATCTTTGAAAAGATGGACATTGACTGTTGCACCAAGGATAGCGTCACCAACGAATTCAAGCCTCTCATTGTGAGGTACTGGGTCGCGAAAGTCTGCAGCATATGACTTGTGGACGAATGCAGTGAGAAGGAGATTCTCGTCTTTGATAAGGCTAGGGTCTATGCCAAGTGTCGAAAGAAAGTTTTTGCAGTTTTCGAGCTGTGATGTGATGAATTCGGGGAACATGCGTGGTTGCTATGAGTAAAATCATAGCCCAATAGCAGAAAAGCATAAGAAAACATACTGTTGTGCTGTTGGACTACTGGTAGTTTTAGTGATTTTTGTGGATTTTGCAAAAGAAAGGAGGTATTGACAATTTTGTGTTAATAGATAGAATGTGTTCGCACAAAAACGTAAAACATGGAATCATTATTTGAAAAAATTAAAAATGTTGCTAACTCTTATCTGCCTGAATTCCTGGAGAAGAATAAAGCATATATCTCAGAGGAAAAAAGAGGTCTTTATCTTTCGGGATATCAATTTGTTCCGATAGAAGATGAGTACACTATGTCTGAGGGTGGTGGTGCTGTTATAGGACACTTACCTGTTGGGAAAAGAAAAGAGACGAGATTTTTTTCTACAGAAAAATCAACGCGTCTTTTGAATAGAAGGTTATCGGGCCACAAAGATAGGACTAGTTTAGTAACACAAAGCTATCGTCTTAGTCAATACGGAGGCGCTGTTTGTGCAGACATTGGAGATGGTCGGTTCTATATACTCTCTGCATCGAATCTACCGCCTTTCTATGACACGCTTTTCGTGATAGATGTGTTGTTTAAGGCTGGGCTTATTGATGAAGCACAGCAAAAACAAATTAAGGCAGAGGCAACACAGCATGAACACACAGGAGAATAGCAAAACTTATTGTATGAAAAAGCGGGGCTTATCCCCGCTTTTTTCCTATTTCTTTTCTTTTTCGTCTAACTCAGCTATCACTTTATGGAGTATTCCATTCACTAGCTTTGGGGTTCCATCATCTCAGTACTTCTTTGCTAGTTCTACCATCTCATTCATGACGATTTCTTTTGGTGTCTTGAGTGATCTGTACTCGGCGTAGCCGAGGAGGAAGATGACTCTGTCGATGAGATCCATGTCTTCGTATTTGAAACTTGTAGCAAACTTGTTTACACCAGCTGCGATGTCATCTTTGTATTGATCATATGTTTTCCCTACTGTCTGGATATATTCAAAATCGATGCCAGACTCGACATGTTTTTCGAAGCTATTTTTGACAATATAGGTAATGTCCTCGTCAAACTCTTTTGCAGAAAATTGAGCCGAGAGAGAGGACTTTACTTGTGGAGTTGCGTCTTCTTCTTTTTGTGAAAGAACGGATGTTGGAAGTGAAATGTTTTTAATTTCTTCCAGCATATGATCGTTGCTGACTAGATAGTCTGCTATCATCTTCTCATAAAAGTAGGTGAGGACAATTTTTCTGGCAACGATACGTGCAGCGATGTTCATCAATGACCGTAGAAAGGGTTAAATATGGTATTATTATAAGGAAATAGAGGTGGAAAGCAAAAAGTAAGTAGATATTGACAAGTGTGTTTTTATGTTTATAGTTGAGATTCAATAAAAATAAATAGAATGAAAAAATGGCTTTTTAAAAGATGGTATTTACTCAGGGCTGTGCTTCTGGGTATGGTATGCGCTGCTATGGTTGGTATAGTAACTGCCTTAAATTTTAATTTGACAGCATTTGCTGGCGTCTCATTTGCATCTATTTCTTTTGGATCGATGTTGATGTCCTACGAGGCAATTGCAGTACTACCAGCAAAAACCGCAGAGGATAAGCTCCTTGGTAAATTGAGATTGTATATTGGTATAGTAATTTTGATAGGCGGAATGCTCATGTTTGTGATAGGCGGAGTGCTTAAGTTGCTGGTACCGGTTTCTCAAGGTCTGGGTGGAGACAAATTTTCATTTTTTTGGTGGATAATGTTGTTTGTTATAGCTGTTCCAAATATAGGTGCCGTTTCTGCTTACCCATGGCTTCAGCCACCCACCAAGAATGTAGAAGCGTAACATTGTATGAGAAGGTACTCCTTCTCATTTTTTTGTGTAAAAAAACGAGCTGAAAGCCCGCTTTGTTATTGAAGAAAATATCGTGTTACGCTTCTACAGTGCTACTCTTGTCTTAGACTTGATAGTGAGCACTTGTTTTCCTGCGTAGTATCCACATGAAGGACATACTCTATGAGATAGTTTATACTTTCCACAGTTAGAGCACTTTACTCTCTGGTATTTCTCAGTAAGTTTCACCAAATTGTTTCTGAGCCATGCAGAGTGTCTGATATGTTTCTTGTGTATCGAATTCTTTTTCCTAGGTACTGCCATAATCAATAAACTGGAATAGGTAAAATAGAGCGGTTATGATTGTTTTACTTCAACAACTGTCTTGAGGTATGTTCTACCGTCAAATTTCTTGAAGTTCTTCTTTCTGAAAGAAACAATACCATCCTGAGAGGCGTGGATAGAGAAATCTCTTCCCTTATATGTTCCTTCACCGCACTCGTACTTATCACCTTTTTGTCTGATGATAATATTGCCAGCTACTGCAGGCTGACCGCCGAAGACTTTGACTCATCTATATTTAGGCTTCGAGTCTCTGAGGTTTTTAGCCGAACCAGCGGCTTTTTTATGTGCCATTGTGGGTTTGTATAAACTAAAGTGTAGGTCATAAAAGCCCCAATATCCCATAGACATGGTGTATTGAGGCTTTACTACGCGTTTCGTCCTGTATCACTAGTTTTGACCTATGGTCTTTGGTGAAACTTTTACGAGACGCTTCATAGTGCCTATATAGTTAGGCATTATAGATATTTTCTTACTCATTTCAAGAGATTTCTTCTTCAGCTTGAGGTATCTCATTTTCCTCATTTTCAAGCAACTTTTGTCTGTAGATTTCTCCGACAGGGAGGAGACGACCGATGATCACATTTGATTTAAGATCTGTGAGGTTGTCGATGCTTCCCTTGAGAGAGTTGTCTACCATAACACGGATTGTTTCTTGGAACGAAGCAGCTGATAACCAACTGTCTGTCTCTTTCGCAATCTGTGTCAGACCAAGCGCAAGACGTTTACCTCTTGCCGCTTGCTTCTTCTGCTCTTCGAGCTGTTGATTGACTGAGACGAACTCTTCGTATTTGACCATAGTTCCTGGAACAAAGCTTGAGTCTCCAGCATCTTCGATAAACACTTTTGAGAAGAGCTGTTTCACAATCACTTCCATATACTTGTCGTTCACGTCCTGACCTTGAGATGTATATACCTTTTTCACTTCTCTTACAATATACTTCTGCGCTTCAAGGTCACCAACGATGTTCTTGTACTCTTCAATATCGAGAGATCCTGTAGAAAGCACCTGTCATTTCAAGACAGTAGCACCAGACTTCACTTTGAGGGTAGTACCTCCTGAAAGCGACTTCTTGTATTTCTGTACTACACCAACAGTAACATACTCTTTATGAACCTCCAATACCAATCCGTCTTCTTTCAATTTCAACTTACTTCTTCCTGATATTGCATAATCATCTCCCTTCTTTACTTCCTGTCATACTTTCACGGTTGATTTATAACCATCTTTAATGATATATGGCTTTGGTTCTGGCTCTCCAATGATCTCTACATCGAGCTGTTTTCCAACTTCTGCGATGTGAATCTTTCCATCAAATGGAGCAACGATAGCAGCTTTCTTTGGCTTTCTTACCTCAAAGAGTTCTTCAACTCTTCTGATACCTTGTGTTACGTCACCACCGTCACCACCTGCGACATTTTCCGCATGGAACGTACGCATTGTTAGCTGTGTACCAGGCTCACCAATTGACTGAGATGAGATAATACCAACAGGCATACCGATATCTACTGCTCTTCTTGTTGCGAGGTCCATACCGAAACATTTCTGACATACACCGCTGACAACTTTACATGTCATTGGAGATCTCACTTTTACCATGTCGATACCTGCATCTACGAGAAGATTCATATTTTTCTTGTTGAGCGTATCATCTTTGTGAAGGATGACAGTACCTTTGTCGTCAGTCACTTCTTCAGCAAGAACTCTACCGAAGATCAACTCTTTAAATCCTTCACCTCTGATCTCTGCTTCGTCTTTGCTCACTGTGATATAGTCTGTTGTTCCACAATCTTCTTTTCTCACAATCACTTCTTGTGATGAGTCACAAAGTCTTCTTGTAAGGTATCCTGATTCTGCTGTTCTCAATGCTGTATCGGCCTTTCCTTTACGTGCACCATGGGCAGCAATAAAGTACTCAATAGGCGAGAATCCTTCTACGAGTGATGACTGAATAGGAAGTTCAATAATTTCACCTGATGGTGACTGTACGAGACCCTTCATACCTGAAAGCTGAGTCATCTGACCCCACGTACCACGCGCTCCTGAGTCAACACAGATATAGGCATTGTTACCTGGTTTATAGTTCTCTTTGACAAGTTTTTCAATCTTCTTCACGATATCAGACCATGTCTTAATAATGAGTCTGTGCTTTTCTTCTTCAGACACAAAACCCTTGAACGCATAATTGTAGATCTCATTTACCTTGACGTGTCCATCTTTCAAAAGTTCTTCCTTTTCTTTTGGTATGATAAGGTCGAACATATTGACGGTTGTCGCTGAGATGGTAGCGTATTTGAATCCCCAGTCTTTGAGGCTGTCTGCTACTTTCACTACTACGTCCATGTCATAGTGATCATAGATTTCATCGAGAATCTTTTTGATTCCTTTCTTTGTGATCGTTTCATTCTTAAATCTAATCTTTTCAGGGAGAAGATCATTGAAGAGGACTCTACCTACTGTTGTATCAATGTACTCACCGTTGTGTTGGAACTTAATTTGATCACGAAGATGTACTTCACTTGAGTGATATCTTGCCTTTACCTGCTCATAGCTTGTAAAGATACCAGCAAATTTTGGAGTGTCGGTATGATCATTGGTGATGTGGTAGATACCAAGTGCCATATCCTGGTGGTGAGTAAGTGTTGGTTCACCAGAAGCTGGTTTGAGGATATTTTTATCTGCAGCAATAAGATCTCTTGCTTCTCTTTGTGCTTCTTCAGAAAGAGGAAGATGTACTGCCATCTGGTCACCGTCGAAGTCCGCATTGAATGATGAACATACCAATGGGTGAAGTCTAATAGTCTTACCAGGCATCAATTTGATCTTAAACGCTTCAATAGAAAGTCTATGAAGTGTTGGTGCACGGTTGAGGAGCACGTACTTATCTTTGATAACTTCCTCGAGTATTTTGAGTGATACAGGATTTTCTTCTTTGATAAGTTTTTCTGCTTGCTTTGGAGTATAGACGATTTTTCTTTCAATCAGTTTCCCGATGATGAAAGGCGTAAACATCTTTACTGCAATGTAGAGTGGTAGTCCACACTCATCGAGATTGAGCTGAGGACCAACGGTAATTACAGATCTACCTGAGTAGTCCACACGTTTACCAAGAAGGTTCTTTCTAAAGATACCCTCCTTACCAGAAAGCATATCAGTCAGCGACTTAAATACTTTAATACCTGAACCACCTTTGGCAGCTCCTGCTTTTTCACCAACGATAAGGTTGTTGATAGACTCTTGGAGGAGTCTAATCTCGTTTTTCTTCACAACATCTGGCATTCCAACTTGAATCATTTTCTTGAGACGAATATTACGCATAAGTACACGTCTGTAGAAGAGGTTCACGTCAGAAGATGCAAATCTACCACCATCGAGCTGTACGACAGGTCTGAGATCTGGTGGGATAACTGGAAGGTTTTTAATTACCATCCACTCAGGTTTTACATTCGAGATGTAGAGGTTGATAAGGAGCTTCATAAGTTTAAGAGCCTTGTTTTTAGGTTCTCCTTTGAGCCCTGCAAAATCTTTGATAAGATTTTTGATCTCTTTCTCTACGTCGATGCCAGCGAGAAGCTTATAGATAGCGTCTGAACCAGATTTAAGTGTCAGCATATCCTCGAATCTCCAGAAGATGTTTCTATAGTCGCTTTCTAGGATGGTTGCTCCTTTTCTGAAATTTGCAACGATAGATTTGATTCTGTTGAACTCTTTTTCGAGGGTCGACTTGTTGTCCTGATAGAGCTTCTCTACCTCGTTTTTCTTTGAGTTTTGTTCAAGCTCTTCCTTGTAGAGTTTTTCTAACTCATCGCTTTTTACCTTGTAGTCTTCTTCAAGTCTTTTGAAGATTTCCTTCTTTTGATCTTCAGTAACGTCGTTAACAAGGACATATTTCACAAAATAGAGAATCTTCTCAATTTCGTTTACTGAAAGATTGAGGAGGAGTCCAATTCTCGAAGGAGTTGCTTTAATATACCATACGTGGATAACGGGAGCGGCGAGTTCTACGTGACCCATTCTCTCTCTTCTTACACGAGAAGTTGTCACTTCTACACCACATCTTTCACACACGATACCCTTGTATCTGATACCTTTATATTTTCCACAACCACATTCGTAGTTTTTCATTGGTCCAAAAATGGCTTCACAGAAAAGACCTCTTGGCTTAGGCTTCCCTGTTCTATAGTTGATAGTATCAGGGCTATCAACTGAACCAAATGACCATTTTGCTATGTTTTCTGGTGAGGCGAGCGTCACCATCAATCCGTCAAAATGAGATTTTTCCATATGCAGTACAAACTAATAAATTAAAGAGTATTGTATAGCAGATGGCATCTAGCAGTAACATTCGAAGATGTTAGTCGGTCTGCTAATTGCGTGCTTATATATAGTTATGCTTATTCAATTTCTCCGTAGTCCTCAAGTTCCGTAATTACCGTTTCTATCATCTCCTTCTTGTCTTCTGCCTTTTGTTCTTCTCCGTCATCTGATCCGTTGTCGTCTGGACCTCCTTGAGATGTGATACCTCTAAGACCAAGCTGAAGGATCTTGTCTATACGCTCGTTATGAATTGCTTCGATACGTTCTTCAGTAAGTGGTTCGATATTTTGACCGAGACCCTTGAAGAGATACATCACGAGGTTGAACGATTCAGGAAGTCATGATATTCTCAGCTTGTTTCCTTTGATAATATTTTCATATGTCTTATTTCTTCCTGTCACGTCGTCTGACTTGATAGTCAACATTTCCTGGAGCGTGTATACAGCAGAGTATCCTTCGAGTGCCCATACTTCCATTTCACCGAACCTCTGTCCACCGTCTCTTGCTTTACCACCGAGAGGCTGCTGAGTGATGAGTGAGTAAGGACCAACTGATCTCGCATGGATCTTGTCTTCCACCATATGTGATAGCTTCAGGATGTGCATGAAACCAACTGTTACAGGATTTTCGTACGCGATACCCGATCTTCCGTCATAGAGTGTCATTCTACCATCTTTTGGTAGATCAAATCTTGTGAGAAGTCCTTGGAGATCGTCAACGCTAAATCCTGAGAAGAGAGGAACTGCAAACTTTGTTCCGAGTGCTTTCGCGACCAGACCAAGCTGTGTCTCCAATACCTGACCCATATTCATACGAGAGATCACACCGAGTGGGTTGAGGATAACCTCAATTGACTGACCATCAGCAGTATATGGCATGTCTTCTTCTGGTACTACATGAGCAATAATACCCTTATTACCATGTCTACCAGCGAGTTTGTCTCCGACCTCAATCTTTCTTGTCATAGCGATATATACCTTGATCTTCTTTCTGATACCAGCCATAAGGTTGTCTCCTTTCTTCGAGTCGAGTACGAGGATGTTGATAACCTTACCTTCACTTCCAGATGGAAGGTAGAGTGATGTATCTTTGAGGGATTTTGATTTATCACCGAAGATTGCTTGGATGAGTTTCTCTTCAGGAGAAAGTTCACCTTCAGATTTAGGTGTAATCTTACCAACAAGAATGTCTCCACCCTTTACAGTAGCACCGATTCTCACGATACCTTCTTCGTCAAGATTTTTCAATTTTGCCAATGAAACACCTGGGATATCGTTTGTCGTCTCTTCAGGTCAGAGCTTTGTATCGGCAACCTCGATCTCATGTTCTTCGATATGGATAGAAGTGAGACTGTCGTCTTTTACGAGCTTTTGTGAGATAACGATAGAGTCCTCATAGTTGAATCCTTCCCATGGCATGAAGGCAACTCTCAAGTTTTTACCGAGAGCCATTTCTCCATCCTGGATAGATGGTCCTTCAGCAAGGATATCTCCTTTCTTTACCTTGTCTCCTACAGAAGCGATAGCCCTTTGATTTACTACAGTTTTCTGGTTAGATCTTTTGAAAGTGATAAGAGAGTACTCTTTGATTCCCTTCTTGTATTTGACTTTGATTCTCTTTCCGTCAACGTAGATAACCTCTCCGTCGTCTTCAGCTTGCATGACCGCGTATGTCATCCCTGCAATATCTGCTTCTAGACCCGTACCAACGAGTGGTGCATCATTTTGCAACAATGGTACTGCTTGTCTCTGCATGTTTGTCGCCATACCTGCACGCACCGCTTCATCGTGGTCTACAAATGGTACCAAAGAAGTATTTGGTGAGAATATTTGAGAAGAGTTTACGTCAATATGCGTAATATCATTGACGTAGAACATTTCCATGTCCATAAGGTGTCTCGCAGCAAGACGTTTTTCAAGGATGTTCTTGTGTTCGTCAAGCTGTGTAGAAACATCTGCTACAATGTATTTCTCATCGTATTCAGGCGAGATATATTCTACATCATCTGTGAGGAATGGTCTTACCCTTACCATAGTTCCTTTGTCGAGAGCTTTTTTGATAGCAGCAGCAGCTTTCGCATCGATATAGTTGTCGTCTTTTGCAAGGATCTTGCCTTTCTTGTCCTTAACATCGCCTTCTGCAATCTTTCCAACAAGGTCAGCTGAGTGAGCATCGACTTCTTTTCCTACCTTGATAGCAGGAGTTTCAAGAAATCCTTCTTCATTTACTCTTGAGTAGAGGGCCTGATAAACTACGAGACCGATGTTCTGGCCTTCAGGAGTTTCAATAGGACAAATACGCCCATAGTGAGAAGGGTGTACGTCACGCACTTCGAACTTTGCTGTTTCACGCTTCAAACCACCGGGTCAAAGAGATGTTAGTCTTCTCTTATGTTCGATTTCTGCGAGTGGGTTGATCTGATCAAGGAATTGTGAAAGCTGTGACGTAGCGAAGAATGATTTGATCGAGTTGTCGACGATCTTGAAGTTTACGAGGTCTGTCAACTTGATTTGCTCTTCAGTATTGAGGATAGAAAGCTTACCTTTGATAGACTTTGTGAATTTTCTCATCACAGGAGCAAGGTGAGAATAGAGGATTTCACCCATAGATCTGATACGTCTATTAGAAAGGTGATCGATATCATCAGCATAGTAACCTTTCTTGTCGTTCGCAATATTCATAAGATATCTGAGTCCCGCTACGAGGTCGTCAGCATCAAAAATATTTGCACTATCATCGTTGATAGGCTTTGAGAGTCCAAGTTTTGCATTGATCTTTCTTCTAGCGACCTTACCAACAAAAATTCTTTCAAGTGTAAGGAACTGTGACTTGATGTAGTCAATAGCTGACTCTGAGTCGATGATTTCACCTGGTCTAATCTTTCCATATATATGAAGAGCCGCAGACTCTGCATCGTGTGTAGAGTCTTTTTTGAGTGCAAATTCTACATAGTCGAAATCGTTTTCTTCAGGATCAAAACAATCCTTAAAGAGCTCGATAATGCTTTCGTCAGTCTCATACCCAAAAACTCTCAATAGTGCAATCACTGAAAACTTTCTTGACTTGTTGATTCTTGCTACTATGTTTCCAGATTTTTCAATAATAACTTGGAGCCAAGGACCTTTCTCAGGAATAAGTTTGAAAGAGTAGGTGAAGTCTTTCTTGTCGAAAGAGAAGAAAATACCGTATGATCTCACAAGCTGAGAGATGATTACTCTTTCTACGCCGTTGATGATGTAAGAACCCCAGCTAGTCATCAAAGGAAGGATACCGATGTTTGCGCGTTTGTTGAAAAGAACCTTTCCGTTTGAACTATCAGAAAGCTTTATTCTACCACTGATAATTCCACCATAGGTCATCTCTTTTTTCTTGCAGGTATCTATATCTTCGATTGGATCACCAACTTTAATATCATCGATGATGAGACCTAGCTTATCACCTCCAATATCATGTATTGGGTTGATCTCCTCAAAAAGTTTGACGAGATAGTATTCAATAAAATCTTGAAATCCTTTCTGCTGCATACCGAGCAGTTCAGGAAACTCTGCAAACTTCTTCGAATCCTTCAAAAACACTCTTCCGTTTTTGATGAGATGCTTGTCGAATTCCTTTTCAAGTACGATTGCTGTTGGAGCAGATTTTTTAGTTTGTTTTGCCATGAAGAGGGTAATAACGGGTAAAAACAAAACACAAAAAAGCACCAGCGGTTATCCCGTGGTCTATTTTTGCCAGCTGCTTGCTCAAATATGGTGCGTGTTATGATCTAGCATAGAGCAGGTTAGGGTATCTATGGAGAGTAAAAATTATCAGTTTTTTTGTACAGTCAGCGAATGTCTTCCTTTCGCTCTTCTGTTTGCGAGAACTTTTCTGCCGGTTCTTGTAAGCATTCTTGATCTGAACCCATGCTTTCTCATTCTCTTCAGCCACTGATACTTTCTCACTCTATTTAATTTACTTGCCATGACGTAACAGAGTTTACAATATATAAAGTTAATAGTAGTATGATAATATTTGGTGAGTTATACAACTTAATTAGTGTAAGGCAACACACCCAACTCTCTTGCTCTGATGACAGCAGTTCTGATCTTCTTTTGGTGAGTTACTCTATTGCCCATAAATGCTCTTGGCTTGATATCACCGAATCTTGTCATGTAGTGTCTGAGAAAGTTTACAGACTTTCGATTCACATGAGCCAATGCCTCTTTTCCATTGAGGAAGCCTTTCTTCACAGCAGCCTCCTTAGGCTTTTTTTCTTCATCTTTCTCCCAAGCTTTATTGATTTCCTTGAAAGATACAAGCTTTTCATTTGTCTTCATGAGGAAGAAGGCAAATCTTACAAGACCTTTCATGATAGCAAAAGCCGATTTGAGCTTCTGGATGTTTTCACCCGGAAGTTCTACATGGTAAGATACGAAGTATGCTTGTTTGATTCTTGCTTTTGTAATGTGATGCGCAAGATCCATCATGCCCATTTCATCAGTGTCAATGATCTTTCCTCCGTTAGAAGAGAGGTGAGACTGAACATCAGCAATGATCTTTTCTTGATCGTCCTTACTAAGTTGCGGATGAATGAGGATTACGAGTTCATAATGTTTCATCTGTATAGATAGAGGGGAATAATATAAAGGGTGATAGGTTCAAATGCTTAGAGCACCATACAACCTTATTGATTATGATTGGATGTCTTTTATATGACTAGATTGCAAATCTTTGGAAGTCAGCAATCTCAAGATTTCCCTGAGCAAAGTCTTTTACTTTTTTGCTGTCGTCCCAGATAGCTGATTGTTCGAGGAGTACAAAGTCAGAGAACTCTTTATCGAGTCTTCCTGCAACGATCTTTTCAATGATCTCAGCAGGCTTTCCTGAAGCTGCAACCTCTGCGCTGATCGCTTCTTTTGCCTGACTTACCTTATCAGCAGGAACAGTGTCCATAGAGAGGTATTCAGGGTTCATAGCCGCGATCTGAAGTGCAATGTTTTTTGCTACTTCTTCAGCATTGTCGCTAAGACTCTTGTAGTATACTACAGCAACGATCTTGTCTCCAGGATGAGTGTAGACAAAGGCATTTTCCGTACGAATAAATGCGTCATCGAGCTTGATGTTTTCACCAATCTTACCAACAGTTTCATGCACAAGAGCGTCCCAAGACTGCTTTGTGTTTTCATCTACTTGATCGAGAGAAGAAAAGTCTTTGTCGTATTTTTTTACCTCTTCGAGAAGTCTGTTCGTAAGATCAATAAACAGATCATTTTTCGTTACAAAGTCAGTTTCGCAAGCAACTTTGATACCAACAACTCTGTTGTTATCATTGACTACTTTTACAATACCTTCATTTGTTTCTCTATCTGCTTTCTTTGCTGCCTGAGAAGCTCATTTCTTTTTAAGCCACTCCATAGCTGCATCGAAATCCCCGTTTGATTCTACGAGAGCCTCCTTACAGTCCTTAAGAGGAGCAAAACTGGTGTCTCTGAGCTTTTTGAGCAAGTTCATATCAACACTACTCATGAGTATATTTACGCAGTTAATAAGCTAAAAATACTTTTTTATAATGTTTTTTCTGAGTCTGATGTCTCATTGGAATGTACAGAAGTATCTACAATCTCGATTTCTACCGAAAAGAGATCAACCATCCATCATCCAACTCCTTCGAAAAGAGGAAGGAAAATCTTATCCTTTGAGAATGAAGTGTATCTTCAATCCCACGCTTGCTTTGTAAGAATAATCCATATAGCAAGCAGAGCAGCATAGATGAGAACAGGCAGCACCTTAAGATAAGGAAGAAAGATGAGCACTATAGAGGGAACGAGCAATAAAAAGAATAACACTCGCCATCCCATTGCTTGTTTGCAATGAAAGAACTCATATCTGGTCATCTTTCCTTGTGTCAAAGATATCACAATACCTCGCAGAAAGTACATTAAGATGCTTTTTTTTCTTTCCAAAGCACTCGGTACATACTGCTGGGCAATTAGTTGATCAATCTCTGTCTGCTGCTGAGCCATACTATGCGTTTAAGATATATGAGAGCGCGAAATCAAGACTTTGATAACTGTCTACATTCGCAACAACAAGACTATCTTTGTCTCGCCATGTATCAAAGTTGGTTGATGCAATAACGATATTATCAAGACCTGTTTTATCAAGTTCTTTTACAAACTTCATCATAGACTTTCCATCAACAACGATAACGAGATCTGGTTTCTTCTTAAGGTTCTTTGCACCTTTGTAGATCCATTCGATTTTGTTGAGTTTTCTTTGATGAGTAAGTTGTTCTTTTTTAGTGAGCTTATGAAAATCCTCACTTTCAATGAACGATCTTAGTTCGTTCATACCTCTAATTCTTGTTACAAGAGTGTCAAAGTTTGTAAGGAAACCAGCAGGAACTTTGTAGTTGAGGTAGTGAAACCCACCTTTTGCAGCCATTTCCTCAATTTCGTCTGCATACAGGCTTTTTTCACAAATAACGAGGATCTCTTTATTATCCTTCTTTGCTTCCTGTACTTTCTTTTTTGCTATTTCCAGCTGTTCAGCAATCTTGTCTGGATCGATGATAACAAGACCATTCTTGATATCAAGCCAAAATGACCTTGTCTTTGTGCTGGCAAGCTTTTTGATATTTCCAATATGCATGTGGGCGTCCATGACGTCCTTCTTTGTTACTGCCATGCGATAATACAAAATAGATAAAATCAAAACCATCTAACTCTAGCAAGGTATCCTCTCGTATAGCCGGAAATATGCATTTCTCTTACGCCATGTGAGCGATAGCAAGAGTAGTGTTATTACTTAAGGTTAACTGTAGCACCAGCTTCCTGAAGTTTGTTTTGCATAGTCTCAGCTTCTTCTCCTTTCACGTTTTCTTTGATGATAACAGGAGCTTTTTCAACGAGTTCTTTCGCTGCCTTAAGATCAACACCAAGAAGCTCTTTTACTACCTTGATAACTGCGATCTTTTGCTGACCAGCATCAGTAAGTTCTACGTTAGCGCTATCCTTAGCACCACCTTCGTCGTCACCACCTGCAGCAGCTCCGCCTCCTACTACCATAGCAGCAGCAGTTACACCAAATTCTTCTTCAAGAGCTTTCACGAGATCAGCAAGCTCTACAGCTGTAAGTTCTTTTACAAGATCAAAGATCTTTTGAGCGTTATCAGTCAATGTCATTCTAGTACAATAATTTATAAAGTTAAAAAGTGTACATGAGTGTATAAGAATTATTTATTTTCTTCTTCTTTTGGTTCTTCTGTAGCCTCTTCTTCGGTGCTAGCATTGTCAGTTGACTCTGCTGTCTCCGTAGGAGTCTCTGTGTCTTCTTTTTTGTCGGCTTCACTAGCGTCAGTTGAGCTTTCTTCAGTAGTAGCCTCAGCTGTAGTAGCTTCATCTGCTGCCGCAGGAGTCTCACTTTCTGTTGATTGCTCTTCTTTTACTTCCTGAGCAGGAGCTTCTTGTGTCGAAGTTCCTTCGTCGAGCTTGTTTTTAACAGCATCGAGCGTACCAACCAACTTCTGTACTGGATGTTTGAGAAGGAAAAGAAGTTTTCCAACGAGCTCTTCTTTTGAAGGAAGGTCAGCGAGTGTTCTTACATACTCAGCATCTTTCCACTCTTTGTCGAACCATCCACCTACATATTCAAATCCATACTTCTTGTCTGCTTTTTTAAGAGACTTGATGTACTTTTGCACCTCCTTGAGTGGTGCATACTCATCTTCTGTTGCGTAGAGTGCAACAACTGCGCCGTCAAGATCCTTATGTTCAACAACCTGATAGCCTGCTGACTCAAGTGATCTCAGGAAGAGTCTTTTTCTAATAACATTGAGTTTCCCTCCTACGTTGAGGACGTTCATTCTCAATGAGCTAGACTCGATAACAGGTATACCTGATTGCTTCAGGATAACCACGTTTGCAGCTGATGAGAGGTCATTTCCATAACCTTGTACAAGCTCTTTCTTTTTGTCTTTTGAAATAGCCATAGCTTGCCCATCACATATAAAATAAAAAAATGTTCCTTGAGGTAAGAGGAACGGGGCTAACAAAAAATATTGCAGTGCAATCTTATCTGTAGCCAACTACCTCGGTAGGAGATTAAGTCAGTTCGTTACTGACACCTACTGTCTTTACTAATTGGTTTAGTTCGAAACGATTGCTCGAATCTGCAAAGAATATACTGATCTATAAGGTGAAATCAAGTTATTTTTTCGATGTTTCCTCTTTCGCATCGAGAGAAAATGGAGTGGTTGGCAGAAGGTTTGCATTGAAGTTTTCTGCGAGGAATTTTGTGATTTTGTCTTGATTGAGAGGGCTACTTGTGGTGATCTCTTTGTTGTTGACCACATAGGCAAGGAAGTTACGCATCTTCGTCCCAACATCACCCTTGTCGCCCAAAATATCTTGCTTGTCTTTCAAGTCTTCCTCACTTAGCTGAGTACCTTTGAGCATAAAGCTTCTGAAATCAGCACTCTTATTCATAAGATCATTAAATGCTCTCTTAAATACCTTACTCTGGGCAGAGACTTGTTTACCTTTTGTTAATTCTCTTATCTTTTCGATGATGTTGTTTGCGCCTCCTGGTGTCGCTAATATCAATTGATTCTCATCGGGTATAGAGATATCGCTGTTGTATATTTCAGCCTCATTGACACCAAAGGTCTTTTTTACAGTCTTACCAAACTCACTACTATAGAATTGACTTTGTAGTCTATCGATTTGATCTTGTTTTTTATTTGCATAGTAGCCGCCCTCAACATATGTCTGTTTCAAGCTTCTTCCTGTCTTACTCAGTCCTGCAATGGATGTGGCCTTTCCACCAAATGGGATCACATTGACATTGGTCACGAGTTTTTCTGATCGGTCAAAGATGCTGTTTGCTGCGCCCTTTGTAAACTTTGAAAAGTCTTTCGATATCTTTAAGAGAGACCAGAGTAGCACAATAGTAAAGCATGTCAGAATGAGATATCCTGTCATCCCGCCCACGAAATTACCAACGCTCTTGAAGAGGTCTCCCTCAATAGTTATCTCAGTGCCACTATTACGATCGGCAATAGTAGACTGACTACTGTCAGCAGTAAAGGTGAGATTGTCTATAGATTCTTCAAATGTTGTACTACTTTGCTGGTTACCAGGATCTCAACCTAAAACATAAAACATACCAATACTGAGGATCATCACGAGTGCTAACGATCCAATCATGACTACTGGTTGGAATACTAAACTTAACACATCTGTTAGTTTGCCAAACCCAAGCTTTTCTCCAGCAGTTTTGACAAATCCTGGAGATTCTTTGTCTCCAAAAGACCACGAGATAGCTGCAAGCGGTGCAAATGATATCCAAATCCAAAGTCTGAATATTCTGATCAGATTGATGACAATCAGAATCAGCAGAGGCACGCAAAATGCGAGAAGTAAGAATAGTTTGATGAATAGTCAAATAGAGAAGTTTTTGATATTGGTTACATCTTGGTTGAGTATGTCATAGTCTTGGAACCTGAAAATACTCGCTCCCATAAAGAGTAGTGGTCCACTCATGTTGTTGAAGCTACCAAACATGCTTTCGATGGTCTGCTTGCCCGTATATGTCTTAATATGTTCATCATTTTTAGCAAGGCTGATCTCGACTCTTTCTGGTACCGTAACAGCCATCTGTGCCATCTTGCTTTTGCTCAGATTGTCAGTTGAACCCTGAATGAACTGCTGAGGAAATGCTCCGACTGCTGCAGTAGCGATGTTTGCTAGGTCGACAAAAGCACCCATGATAAACCAACTCATCTGGATGAGTACTCCTGCAAGAAGAAACCTTGGCAGTACTTTTTTTAGTTCAAATGCGTCTTTGCTGAAAAACGATTTGAGAATGCCCGCAAGAAAGAGAAATCACAGTATGAAGTTTGCTATGTTCTTCATATAGTTCCATAGCTTAAAGAGAGCGCTATCGAGATGGATGAATGTACCATAGATGAAATCATTGGACATAAGCTTCCCTGCGAGAAATGCGAGGAGCATCCATCCCCATGAAAGAACCTTTACTATGGCATTAAAGATTTCAACAGACCATGATACTGCAGGATCTCACTCGGCGGCAAAAGCTGGATGTATCCAGAAGAGACATCCTAGTCAGATTAGTATAACTAACGCTTTTGCGTGCTGTTTCATCATGATTATTGGTTTGTTGTGTTAGTAGTATTGTTTGCGTTGTTGTCTTTATCTTTGTTTGTGTTGTTAGTGTTTTGTTTATTATTGTTGTTATTTTGAGATTGATCGTCTGCATTATCTGCGCCATCATTAGCAGATTTGTTGTCGTCAGCAGCAGTCTTATTTAACCATGTGCTAAATGGAGTAGCTAGAGTTGTGTTGTCTGGTTTCATCTTCTTCATTGTCTCTTTATCTATAGTAGGAAGGAGTGACTCCCAAGAAGCCTCGTCTGTATAGTTTGTCTTAGCACTATTGCCTTTCTTTTGCGATACGAAACCATCTTTCGTCATAGTATAGGTTGTGCCATCGGGCATGACGAATGATTTATCTTTTAGCTCTCCTTGCGCTGTGGCCTGGCTTGCTTCCGCTGCAACCTGGTCGATTTTGACAGTGATGTCATCCTTTATGTCGTCTCTACCAGTATAGAAGTCTTTGATCTGCTGTGCGGTGAGTCCTGCGCCTCCAGCTGCGAGAGGAGTTGCGAGATATCTGACGAAATCATCGTTTTGGAATGCCTCGTTTACGCTCTTGAAAGGACCAATCTTTCTTGTTTCAGCAATTTTGTTTACGAGGTCCAGACTCGGCTGTCCGTATTGGCTCAGGTCGAGCTGATTACCTTGGAGAGTAATACCTGCATTGGATGCATTGTAGAGAGCTCCTGTCGGTCATACGAGCGACCCGATTTGCTTGTTCACGTCGGCGTTTGTTTTGATGCCAGCAATAGCGCTTTTAATCTGAGCCTGTCATTTACTCTTCTGATCGGTAAATGTACCCTGGAAGATGTTTTCAATAGTAGGGGAAACAACCGTTCTTGCATTTTCCTCTGAAGCTCTTTCGATCTGATTTCCGATCTTTGAGGTTGTGTTTTTCAGTGCTGCGATACTTGTTCCACCTCCGATAGGGATGATTTCTGCCGTAGAGACAGCATTGGTGGCAACTTTTTCTAGGCTGTTTACTACGCCTCCAGTAAACGATGTGCTCTTCATCGCTGTCATGACGATCGTCCACATGAGTCCGGTTCCGAAGATGTTGAGGATAAGCCATGGAAAGAAGTCGAGCATACCTGACACACCAAGATCCTGCGAAGGATTGTCGATACAAAGCGTCGTAACAACAAGATTGATACAGGTCTTGTTGTTTTCGTTGAATGTGTTCATGCCTACGTCTTCTAGGCTGTTTCCCTTTGTAAGTCATTCGCTGAGTACTGAAAGGAAGACGATACTAATACTGATGGCAAACGTAACGATCACAGGAAGGAAGATCATTGCAAGAGCGTTTTTTACTGCGAATTTATCATAGTTCTTTCCGATTTTACTAAGACTAAATCAAAATACTTCACTGAGTACCAATACTGGCGAGAAAGCGATTGTGATCCAGAGGATAGCAATTCTAATGATGAGTATCACACACAGTATGAGTAGTGGAACAAGATATGCGATACCTATGATAGCTTTAATGATAGACTCCATAGTCATGGCTCCTATCGACTTGTTGACGTTGACATGGATACTTCCAAGGTTGAGAAGACTACCGTAGAGCGTGTAGAAAGCGCCTTGGTATCCTTTAGATTTTTGTACGATACTTGAAATGTTCTGACACTGATTGAATGCATCATTACAGTTGTTTTTATCAAGAAAGTCTTCTTGTGACTCATCGAGGAGTCTCTTGAGCTCTGGCGATCCAGAGATGATCTTGTCGCTATCTTGTACAATAGAAAAACTGAGGACATTGTTCCCGAACATACAGTAGTTCTGGTTGATATTATCCCAGGTAACATCGGTGTTTCCAACTTGTCTTCCAGTCGTGGTTACTCCATATGCGGATGCCCACTCGTCACCTCTGAGAAGTTTTTGGTTTTTCACTGCACAAGGGAGGTAGTATTCTCCTTCCGTTGTCGGGTAGGTATAGAGGATAACAAATCCTTTGTCGGCGGTCAGCGAGTTTCCAACGTCAGAGACTTTCAGATTTGTTTTTGCCCCAAATACTGGCTTTTTACCGACCTCTTCTTGTCTGACAAGCTGCAAAGGTAGTCCGCCAACACCGATAGTTGCGACAGTTGATAGGTCGATGAGCGCTCCCATCACGAACCAACTTGCTTGGATACCAATACCAGCAATAAGAAGCTTTGATATCATTCCCATAGGGTTGGTCGCTTTGCTTCAGAAGTTGAAAATATATTTCAGTATGGACCGTAAAAAGAGGAATCACAAAGCAAAGTTAGCAAAGTTTTTAACGATATTCCAGAAGGTGAAGAGTGCTGAATCAAGTTGAAAATAGCTTCCATAGACAAGTCCATTGTCGAGTGCGAGGCCTGCTAGCATCAGTAGTGGCCACATGAAAATATAGATCACCTTGAGGATGACCTCTAGCGTATCTGCGAACTCTTTTTGGCTATCTACATCGCTTGTGGTCGTTTGGCTACCCGTTGCAGCGTACACTACGGGGCCGTTGTGTACCACTTGCCCTTGATGGTTTTGTTGTAAAGGCACAAAAAAAGTAGCCAGTCCGACCATACCAGCGAGGAGATACTTCGTTCGTTTTTTTATTGTGTTTTTGTGCATTATGGCAATGCTGTTTGATAAAGAAATAGCTCTTTATCAATTATAGGGAAGGGTGCCCCTAAACACGAAAATTAACTTATGAAAGGATGTTTAACTCGTCTAATAGTTTGCGATATTTGTCAAAATCCTCTCATGTTCTTGACTTAATAAAATCTTTAACGATAATCTTTCGATCAACCAAACTCTCCTGGAGATTTTTTTGTGCGATTTCGAGCGTAAATGACATGTCTCCCGAGTAGTGAGATTTTCTCTTTAACGCCACATCTTTGACAGTGTGTAGCAGATTTGGCTCGATGTGTGTTTGGAGCTCATCGTAGCTGATAGACTCGGAAAGTACTGTCAGATGGGTCTGAGCAAGAGTATAGTCGGAAAATGAGAGTGAAATGTCTCGTTTCCCACTAAAATTCTTTGCAATATTCTCGTCGATAGATTTTCTATGTTCTAAGATCTTATTTGCATTGAGATGTTCATCTTTTGCCAGAGCAACTACTATATATGGGTTTATTGCTACCTGTTTTGCCGTTATCTTGTTGGTTTCGCCATCCCAGCGAAACAGAAATTTATGGTGGTCTTGTTCCAGTGGTGATGTATACCAGATACTACCCGTACAGAGGTAGTTTTTATAGGCAAAAGGCATATGGATGTGCCCTGAAATCAGCTGGATGTTCTCATTGTCTAAGAGTGCTGGGCTCAATGCAATATCCTTGTAGTCAAAAATGGCTTGCTGCCCAGGAAATTTCGTGTCAGCGATATAATAGTGATGAATGATGGTTAACTGTTTATATTTTCTTATATACTCTTCTAAAATGATATTAATTTCACCACTTAAACGTTCATTATTATTCTTCGACGAAAGTAGTGTCTTCAATGTGTCGTTTATCTTTTCTGAATCTTTTTCTTGAGAAGGGGTAATGTGTTTTGTAAATGGGAAAAAAAGAATCTCTTTCCCTTCCACAGTATGCACCTCTGGCGAAGTGATAAAACGAAGTATGTTTCCACCTTGATCTGGTAGCATATCAGCGATCTTTTTTCCCTCAGCGTAGACAAACTGTTGCCCGATCCAGTCATGATTTCCGGCGAGAATATAGAGACTTTTGCCTTTTTTCCGGAGCTCTAAGAAAAGGTCAAATAGCGCTGCTAGAGCCTTGCGGTCATAACTAAACATGTACATATAATCTCCCATGAAAATGAGGTTTTTTTCTTCCGGAAAACTGTCGACATAGTGCTTAATAGCGTCGATGATGGCGTGTGTATGTTTTGTTGTGATGTGTATGTCTCCTATGAGTAGCATAAGAGCACTATAATTATTGGGTAGAAAATATCTATATCTTATTGTCCTCTTTGTATTTTTTTCTCGAGATTTCCTGCTGTGGTATTGATGGCGTTCATAGTGTCGGCTACTTGTTGCCACAGGAGAGCATTTTGACTCATAAAGTCGCTAATGAGCGTTAACATGTCGTTGTTGAGCGTTTTTGCTAGGGTATATGGAAATGAAGGATCGAGAGTGTTCGTCTGTTCTGACGAAGCATAGAGTGAAAGATTGGTAGAAGCTTGCTGCTGTTTAACTGGATTTGGGAGAATGATATATTTGTTTCTTTCCTGACCAACAGGACTATCTATGTACCTTCCTTGGCGAGCGCGGTCAGCGATAGCCTGCTGCTGTGATTTCTGAGCATTTTCTTTGTCTTTGTAGAGATTTGAGTCATAGATTGGTTTGAAAGCGATATTCATATCAAATGAGAGGATTTGATTGAGTTTGATCTTCGAAAGGGATGTGTCGAGAAATTCAGTGCTTTTTGTGTGTTTCATCAGCTGCCCAGAGTTTTTGAGCGCTGTGAGCACTGCATTTATCTCATCGACAATCTCTTCGACAGTTTTGACGGTCTTTCATCCGATAACCTCGGTCTGTGCAGTCGGTACAGTACAGACGCTGATACCAAAGATGCCGTTGTCGCTGTACTTTGTCCCACACAGACACTGCGCTTGGCAGACAGCTTTGTCTGCAGGAGCCAGTCCATCACATCTTGATAAACAAGAGTTTGCAGTGCTGTTTGGGTCGTTAGTCGAGCCATTGTTGCTTGATCCATTTTGGTTAGCAGAGCTACCTAAATTGGCTACTGCTGCGCTTGTTGGGCTGTTTTGCTGTAAACTTGAAGATCTGAGTGTCTGAGCAAGCGCAGCTGGTGCATTTATGGCACTATTGTATGTGCTGAGAGCTGAGGCGAGATTTTGTGCCTCAACGATCTGATTAGTTGCAGTCTGTTCAGCGCTTATTGTCGGTTCTTGTGTTGATCCAACAGGAGTGACGCATACGAGGCTGTTTTGGGGATTTGCCCCTATTGATTGACTATTGCTACGCGTGCTGGTTGATGCGCCATTGGGACTACTTGTAGTAGTCGTGCCTTGTACCGTCTGATGGTAGTTTGAAAGTTGATTGAGTGACTGCGTTGCAGATACTGAGACAGATGTACCGACACTGTTCGTAGAAACTGCTGTGCTTGAGCGAGTGGCGCTTACCCCTGCTGATTGAGTATTACCAAATGTGATACCGGCGTTGGTAGTTCCACCATTGCCACTCGGATTGAAATACGTCGGTGAGCCTCCAGCTCATCACAGACCAGGGAAATCATAGAGTATAACTTCAGGAGCTGCGGTATTTGACTTGAAGAGGACATCTCCGATCATTTGCATGTCTAACAGTAGATCAAATGGACTGTCGTCCAGTGAACCATTGTAGAAGATGTCGTCACCACGATTCGCTGCATCCATAGTATTTTTCTTGGCTGCAATACTTATCGTATTGGTAAATGCTTGTGAAACAACCTGTCTACAGTACGTGTAGGCTTCCTGTGAGTAGTTATCGTTCAATTGAAACTCCTGAAAATCTTGTCATTTTGCGCACTGAGCGACTCTTACGCAGCTTCTGACAAGCTGATCGTTGTCCACAGCAAAGCTTGGTTTGCCGGTATAACCCGCAAACGATGCATTGAGTATTGGATCGCTAGCTGCGATAGTAGAAATGTCTGACGAACTGAGAGAGCATTCGTATTGTGCATTGAGGTTGTCTGCGACGCTTGAAAATGCCTCAGAGATAGAGCCTAGGGTGTTTTTTCTGGCGAGTGAGTAGGCCTGATCGTATATATTTCCTCACTGTGCGAGCGATTTGGTGAGAGCAGAAAAATCTTCTTCTTGGCTACGAAGATAGGCCTGTTGGATCAGTGTATCAACGGGGAGTACAGAGACTGCATATATATAATGTGGAGCTACAAGAAAACTACCAATCGCAATGATGGTGAACAAGCTGTATGAGAGAAGGGTTTTGCGTGATAGTTTCATGAGCCTTGCAAGAGATAAAGAGCATGTTATTGTTTTTGTTGTACATTTCTTAGTTTGTAGTAGAGTTGGTGTATTGGTGTGTAGATACGGAGTAATGACTTCCTAAAGGCTATAATATCCTCATAATAGGCAAGTAGCCCAATATGGATAGGAAAGGCAGCCTGCATGTTTTGGAGCGTTTTCTCGGTAAATGCGACTGCTTCCTCACTGAGAGCAACTTCTTGCCTGAGGCGCATCCTTTCCTGGTCTGCTTCCATAGATGTGTCACTATAAGCGCGGAATTTGTTGTATGCTGGGAATTGGAGCTGTTCGATGGTTATAGTAATGAATAGTTTGTAGAAAAGCAGTTCATTGTAGAGGAGATTGTGGAAAGACTCTCGAGAACTTGTGTTGAGGTTGCTGTTGTCAAAGGCACAGACGAGGAACTCTTTTGATGTCTCAGTACATTTTTTCCCCTGTGCTGTCAATAGTCTTCACGCATCGACATAGTTGGTCTGCTCTGTAAGTGTTTGTGCTTGTTGGATGAACTGTGCAAGGACATTACGTGTTTGTGGATGGAGACAAGGAGCCTCTTTTTCAGATCCTTGCGTTGCTCCAAGATAGGTGACATTTTTGCTACCACAGATGCTATCACCAGGTCCAAAATAGGTATCTGAGAATGCCTTAATAGCTTCGTCAATAGATCATTCCTGGTAGCTATAGAGCTGAGCGAGCTTTATCTTGCTGAGATCATTCATGACGATGGCAAAGAGCTGAGGGAAGAAGCTAGCAAGATCACATGAGGTCATGTCTCCATCTCGTTTGCAACCCGCAATCTTTTCTTGCTCTCGGTCAAAGGAGTTTGCATATTGCTTTGCTAGCTCAGATTGCTCGCTGTGGGTACAAAGTATGCTAAGAAAGAGAGATTGCTTTGGATCATAGTAGAGCCCTGGTGCTGCCGGATCGGTAAATCCTTGTGCCTCGGCCGTTGCCTCACAGTAGGCTTCTATCAGTCACTGTCTCGATGTATTCCCTTCGAGTCCTAACGACACATTGGTCATAAGGTTGTTCACGAAACCCTCTTTTGTGGTGTCTTCTGAGTATCCTTTTGGTACATTGCTGAAAACAACTGCGCTTGCGAGTGCAAGAGTAGCGATGCATAGTGTACTCATAAAGATAATCTTCTGACGTTTGTGCATGGTCTCTTATAAATATACTAATAATAACATGTTCCTCAAAGGTTACTACATTGATTTTCGCAGGCTTTCCCCAGATTTTGTGTGATACTCTTTGCTTTCTGTGCATCACCAATAATGTTGATGGCTCCATAGACAACAATGCTTGTACGTGGCATCTCTCTGGTGATTACCAGTGGATCTGCTAGTACATGGGCTTGCCGTGAGGACTTGCTCTGTGCAAGGGTCGTGTTGACGTCGGAGAGAAGCGCAGTGTAAAGACTTTCTGATGCGCGTCTTGTGGCAAAGTCAGGAGTTTCAATATCAAAGAGTGATCTGGATGGTAATGTAATGGCGCTCGCTTCGTTGTCGTTTTTTGTATAGAACTCTTTGACGTCGTTGATTTCACGAGCGAAGCTATTGCCGAGGCGTTGCATGCTGTTTGCCAGTGCTGAGACGCCTTCTCTGTTGGCGTAAGGTCACTCTATGCCATAGAGGTTTCTGAGAAGGTCATTTTGTTTTTCTCTAAAGCCGAGGTCTTGGCACTTAACACTTGATTGCTTTGCAAATGCACATTTTAGTCTTTCGAGCGATGTCTTGATGGTGTCGACAGCTTCCTTTGTGTCGTCCTTCGCTCCATCTCGCGTCTCTGAGACGTTCTGACCAAATCTCTTATAGGTATCGTCACACTTGTTGATACCTCTGGTACATGCATATTCTTCTTGAAGGGATTCATAATTGATGCTTGTCAGGCTTATACCCAATTTCTCTCCATGTTTTTCCATAAACACATTGAATCCGTTGGTATTGCCTCCGGCAATGAACCTCTTGTATGCTTGATTGAGATCCCGTAGGGCAGCCATGATTTCTGAAGCCGAACTGGTCGGTTCACCTACCACCTCTATAAATGCGTCTTCCTGATCTCCGTATTTATTGAGTACTTCAGTAATTCTTTGTCTATAGTCTTGAATGTTACGAATGAACGCTCACGCTTGTCACAAGTCAAAAAGTGTATCGGCAATATCTTGATCCAGTTGATCGAGTTTCTCTCGGTCTCTCATCAGGGCCTTTGAGTTGGTCATCACAGCGAGTTCTTGGCGGACACTTGAGGTCACTATCTGTGTTCCGATGGTTCCCATAAGAACATTGAATGTAACAGCAGTTTGTCCCTTCTGATTGAGGTTGTTTGCGATACGGGTAAGAACGTCAGTGTCTGTGCTTTGCTGGATATTTGTTTGTCTCTCATTTGCTACTGTCTGTAGCGTTTGTATCATATCGTATGAAAAATCTATGTATTGATCAATAACGGGTGAAGTACTGGCACATCTCAAACATTGTTCTGCAGCAAAAGCTGGGGCAGTCAGCCCGATGAGTCAGAGTACACTTACTACAGCTATTGCTCGTTTTTTCATAGAGAGAGTATGAGATAAAGATTAGTTTGAACACATTCTTGTCCCTTCTTGCACTTTTCCGTTAACTGATGAGAAGGTTTCATTGATACGAGAGAATTTATCTATGAGTGTTGCCCGTCTTGTTTCGAGAAGGTAACTTTTTGTATATGTTTCCCAGACATTGGTCATGAGAGTGTTACTTTTTCTTACCATGAGTGTTTGTATGTATGTCATTTCATCTTCGATGCGTCTTTTTGCGAGATCTTCACATCAAGCGAGGTTGTAGCGAGAGTCGAGATCACTAGTCGTTACAAAGAACTTACTTGTGACGCAAGCTGCTTGTCTACATACCGCCGTATATCTTGTTGCGAGATCAAGATCACCGTAGTTTTCTATCTGGCAAGTGTTGTTGTTGATGCGAGCTTTGTATCGGCCTGCTGGGTCCCGTACTTGTAGAAATGTATTTTGTAGGCTTACGGGAGCATTTCATTTTCCATCGTCTTCTCGTTCTTTGAGCTTTGTTGCCCATTCGTCTCCTTTCGAGTCTTTGCTATCACCAAGTTGATCATCAAGTTTGAAGAATCATCTACTCACAAGATGGTCAAAGATATATGGGCTTTCTGCGTTGCTAGTGTTTTGTGTCGGTCCTTCACACTCGTTTACGATGGATCCTATCTGACAGCAATATGATTTCAGATCTGCCAGCGCTCCTTCAAGGTCATCGCTACTCAGTGGATTAACAGTAGTAACATTGATAGAGCTGAGCGGGTTGAAGTTCTCATTTGCTACCAAGCTACAATCATACAAAATATCAGCACTCGCAAAACTGCTGGCGATGGCCAGTCCTACGAGAGAGATAGATCAAACTGCTTTATAAAGCATCTGTCTTTGCATGATTTTTATGGAAGGGGCTCTGGAATAAAACGAGTAGTCGCGACTTCCGTTCCTTGGCGGTCATAGAAGGCAATAGTGATAGCGTTGTCGTTGTATGAGTAGGTTCCAGTAAATTCATTTTTATATGAGTCAGATATCCAGATGGTTCCTTGTGTTCCAATATAGATCTGGCATTGTTCTTGTTTGTCTGCGATACAAGTACCATTGCTAAACGTCTGACCATATCAGTCGTCTAGTTTTTTCTGTCATCGATTTGCTGTATCGGTAATAGTAGTGTTTAGAGCACTCTTTCCTTTGAGGATTAGAGAGAAGAGGACTTTGCCAGTCGTTTTCTCTTTGAGGAGAATGGTCGGCGTATTAGATGTAAACACTACCTGTATATCTATAGCTCATTTGAATGCATCATCAAGAGATATTTCACCAGTGTTTTTGTCGATAGTACCAATGCGTTCTCCTTTGTCATTGTGGAGTGCAAGTCTATTGTCTTTAATGAATACTCATCCTTGTAGCTGTTGTTGGTTGAACCCAAGAGGGAAGAGCGAAAGAACATTCTTCCCTGTATCTACGCCAGTAAGGAGTGATCGTATTCCACCCCTCTCTCTTTCGAAGATCACCTTGCTGTTGTCGAGACCTTCTGAGATGGCTGTATCTATGGTGCTAGTCGTGTCACTTGGACGGTCGACATTGGTGATAGTTATCTCAGGTTCTTTCCATGATATATTGATATTGCTTGATGCAACATTTCCTTGGTTGTCTGTTGCAGAAATAGTGAGCACCTCACTGTTGGAGTTATATCTGAGAGAGTTAATGGTCGTTCTTGGTCCTGCTGCTGTTTGGGTGTTTCCATTTGGGAAGATGACTGTATTGTTTTTCACTCCACTGTCATCTGACCATTCGATAGCAAGCGAATAGTTATTACCAATAACTGGTTGTAGATTTAATCCGTTTGCTTCGACATCTCCATTTTGAGACCTGATAAGAGAGACTGTTGCAACAGGTCAGAGGTTATCTCCTGCTGCCTGGATACCTGCTGCTTCCTGATGAGATCGTGCTGAGTTTTTCTCTAGTAGAGTAGCCGTTCTTCCAAGTGATCTACTACCAAGTTTTGCAACAGAGAGATATTGCCATGCTCTTGGTAGATCTGTAAGAGTCAGACCGATAGTGTCGTCGTTGCTGTCAAAGTAGGTCACACGGAGTACGCTACCATTGTTGATAAGGTCGCTTACTCTCTTTTGACCGCCGAGTAGTTCATCATAGAGGAAGAGTCCATCGAGATTCGTTCCTGATGCGAGGACGAGTACATATTTTGTATTGCTTCTATTGAGAGCATGAGAGAATCTATGATGCACTTTGTCGGTAAGTTGTACAACATATCCTACGGCACTATTGTTGTCCCATCCTAATGTGATAGTGTCGAAGCTCTGTCCTGCCACGTTGAATCCTTGAGGAGCAGTGTGTTCATCTCGTAGCTTAAATGTACTACCTGCTACGTTGAGCCATCCACCTCTTCTTACCTCGTCAGCAAGATCACTAGGCGATTCAAATGAAGGAGTGCGATAGAGACGAGTAAATCTTGTGGTCGATTGATCTTTTTCTGGGTCTGCATACTTTATCCAGATTTGTTTGCTATCCCATAAGATGATGTCTTCTTTTGCATCACCATTGAGGTCATTGCGTATCTGATTTTGTTGTAGTGTATCTATGATGTCCTCTCTGTTGACGACGTTGACCATGTCACCATCCGTATTTTCGACGAAAACTCATTTGATATACTGGCTAATGTCTGCCTGAGCGGTTCCTGCATTTGTGCTTCATCCATGTCATGATGGGTTACCAGAGCTATTGGCTGCGAGCAGTATAGGTTCCTTTTTGTCGTCTATCACTTCTAGTCCCGCATTGACAGCTCCTAGTGTGCGTGAGACATATTGTTTGGTTTCATTGTAGGTGAGGAGTGACATATTGAGTTCTTCAGGAGAACGAGTAGCAAGAGCATGCGAGAATCCTTCCATAACTTTCTTATTGAGTTTCAGATAGCTTGTTGTTGGATGAGGCTCTGTCTTCACTGTGTCGATAAGTTGGTGATTTGCATTGAAGAATGCAGAACTCAATGTCTTGTTGTCCGTGTTGTCGCTCACGAGAGTTGTTTGCAGAGAGTCTATAAAGAGATCGTAGTCATTTATTATCTTTTCCTGTATCTCACCAATTTCTTTCTTTTTCTCATCTACTATATTTTCTGCTTGCTGACGTATGGCCTCAATACCCTCTATATTCATCTTCACCTCTGAAGGTGTGTTGAGGAATGCAATGACCTGATCAAGCTGCACTTGTCTTTCCATCGATGTGTCTACATCACGTAGTGCATGTAGTTGAGTGAGGAGATCCTGACGTCAGTCGGTTGTGTTGTCGTACGAGAGATCTCGTCTTTGTGGTCGAGCGAAACCTTGTAGATTGATGTTTCCATTGAGATTTCACTGATCAACAGTGTTTTGTAGAGTGTTGCTTATGTCTCCAGCTTCTGCAGAGAGCTCACCGATGTTCTCGCTAACGACATTGGTAAATACTTCATTTGTCTTGCCATTGATCTGATCAGCAAATGCTGCGAGGATGTCGTAGATCTCATCAAAGTTAAGTTGCATATTGATATAGGTATCTATCTCAATATCGAAGCCTCTCAGAGGTGGGGTAATTCTTGTGACACTGAGACTATCAAACGGTTCCACAGATCGGCTTCTTTGCGTCATCTGTTCTATCCTTGTTTTCACTCCCTTCTCAGCTACCAGTCCAATACCTCATTTCACGATACAGAAGACCTTGGCGATAAATTCAGCCACTTTCAGTGTTTGTTGAATTTGTGGAGCTATCTTTGGTATACGAGGTGCCGGAGGCAGTGTCGGTAGATTAAGCTCGATGTTTGGTATAAATGATGGAAGTTCTGGTAGTGTCGGTGGCATAGGAAGTACTGGTATCTGTGGTATAGACACATTGAGATTCGTTTCTAGATCTATAGTTGGAGGAGTTGGTAGGTCTGGAACTCTTGGTAGTGGTACATTCAATGGAACGAAATTGAATTTAGGTAGGACAATGTCCATGCCAAGATTTATATTGGAGAGGTCTATATTGATGTTTGGTATCCTGAAATTTGGTATCGGTAATACAGGGAGATCAATACAGAGGAGACTCAAGGTACAAGAGTAGAAGTCGTAATTGTCTACCTTACACTTTCCACACTTTGTCTTCCAGTTTACCGAGAAGTCTATGAGCACTTGCCATGTTTTGACTGCGCTGATGAGGAGAATGATAGCATCTACATATTGCTCAAATCTTCTTGCGTTGAGTTGCAGCCAGTTTGTTATACCATAGGTGAAAGTAGATATAGTATCAGAGACTTCTGTAAGATATCTTTGTGATACACCAAGCCATTTATTGAGTTCAATTGGAAACTCTCTGTACTGTTCAAGTACATTGATATTTTGTTTTAGTGCTCTGACTACCTGCGCAGATTTGCTACTGACGCTAATGTACTGTTGTAGTTTTTGTTCACATGCACTTCTTTCAAAAGCAGATGAGTATGCAGCACATGTGCCTTCTATACTTTGTGCTAACTGATTTCGCTCTTGTAGTGTTCTTTCATTTCTCTCTGCTCGGTCGGTGAGATAACCCTTATATTTTGTTAAGTCTTCTTGTGCGATGAAAGGAACCTGTATATTGATGTTCTTCGTATTGATGTTGATGAGTGGGACGTTTTCAAAAAGAGAAGAAAGAGCGTCGAAAGGATTTGAGACTGTATCACTATTTTGTCTCATACCTTCTCTACTAAAGAGGCTTTGTGCAACATTTTTTCTTGCCGATGGTCCTGGATCTGTCTGATTTTGGACATCCTCATAGAGCTGCCCAAGTCTGTCGAGAGAGAGGGTGTCAAATCACTCAAAAAGAGAGGATAGTTCAGGTAGATAGAGATTGACTTGTAGGTTTGTCAGATTGTTGATGATATATCTGATCTGATTGTCCATCCACTTGTTGATGATACATTTTACGAGGCCTTTCACATTTCCGCCTTCTATTTTAAGGTTGATAGATTGTCATCATCTGAGTGATTCGCTACCTGCAGAAAATCTCGCAGATGAGACATATGCCGGTTCTTGATCAAAATGTATAAGATTTCATGCATAGCCTCCACCTGGAGCAGAACTACTTCCCGGAGATGATGTTGCACTACCTCCTGGAGTAAGAGCGAAAGGAGAAGAAGGTCTGTTAGGATTGTTTGAAGGACGGTTACATGTTCCACCTTGTGCGAGGTTGTATTGTCGTGATGGCACGGTAAGTTGTGTGTTGGCAGGATCATTGTTGTTTTTGTCTTTGCCAAAGTTTTTCGCAAGGACGATACAGTTTCCTGCTATATGTCTAAATGGGCTTGGAATCTTTGCGCCTACAGTATAAGGGCCAAAACAGATTCCGATACCGACACCCATGGTAAGTGTTGGAGACACGTAAATTCTTATCATAGAAGGATATGCACCACCTGGTCCCCAGTAGAATCCATCGGTAGAGCCTTTGAGTCCATATGGAAATGGTACGGTATAAGGACCAGCATAAACAGTTCCTGGGAAGAAGAAGGCAGGCAGTCCTTTGTCTACCATGAGTTTACATCCAAATATATTATATGTTCCTGGCGAGAGGAAAGCCATATTAAACGGCACTGGTGGTCAGCTAGTTGCTCATCATTTGCCAAGCTGAAATCACTGGCAGAGGCCCTTTATCGCAGTGTCTACTTGTAACTCTGCCTCATCAACAAAGTCCTGAAATGCTTGATTGTTGATGTCTATCGAGAGATTGCCACCTTGGATAAATGTCTGTCACTGATTCCATTGCTCAAGTACTTCATCCATGCCTGGCATGTCTACAACTTGTGGATCATCACTGTCTGCAGCTTCTTTAATTTTTCACTGCACATCAGCAAGAAGATTCTTTACAGCATTTTCTGCTTCTTGTTGTGCTTGTGTAATATCACTTGCTAGATTGATATATGACTCTGAGAAGTTCTTGCCTCTGTCAGACATGAATGTTCGATAGCCCTGCTGGCAGCTATCTGTAGAGTAGGTTTTTATGTCGGTGTACTCATCTTTGTTGATGTCTTCTAACTCTATGCTAATCAGCGTCGGAGCGACATAGTTGAGTGTATAAGAAAATGAAACAGTTTGTCAGGCCTGTAGGGTGATGTTGTCTACCATATACTCGTATCCATTGGATATGTTCCAGTCTACGACTGATGCTGTCGGTAGTGTTCATCTATTTCGTGATGAGATGCTACCATCATCATTTTTCTCGATCTGTCGTGGTCCTTGTATCTGATCAAGGTAGGTGAATTGTGTAGATTGTCTCGCTGTAAGAGTAACAGTTACTTTTATCTGTTCTCCATCAGTAAGTACGCCATTTGCTGTCCTTGAGTATTCTTTTGCAATACTGATAGGGGAATTATTGTCCAATAAATGAATTGGCATATAGGCAATGTTTTCTGTGGTGATATTGTTTTCGTATGAAGGTAGTTTACTGATTGGCGATGAAGAGTACTGGATAACTTCAGGGAGCCCACTGTTTACGATGTTTGTGACATCTAGTGTTGAGAAGTCGCTGTCTTTTCCTTTGACGAGATTTTGAAATTGTGGCTGAGATGCTAGAGCGGAGTCTGTATCATTGTTAGGATCTTCTTCAGCAGGAAGAGTCAATCATCTTCGATGAACAAGGCTGTTGTCATAAATCTTTTGTCCTGGGGTGAGTGTAACGCCGTACGATTTGATAAGTTTTTTATTTGCATCAATTCTTGTCTGTCGGTTTTCATCACAGTCGCTGATATTCTTGGAAATATAATTGTCTCATGCTGATGAGTTTCCACCATAGAAGAGCGTAATATTTCAGAGGGTATCATTGGTAACAATATCTATGCTTCCATCATTATCCATGTCTCTCACAAACATCTCATGGGCGTTTTTTATGTCCTCATCACCTCATGGTATAGCAAGACATATTTGCTTTCCATCAACGTCCATTTTTCCTTCGTTATTTTTATATACTCTGAGAGTATCTTTATTTGTCTGTACGATGATATCTTCATAACTATTGCCGTCTGCATCACCAATAAAGACATTTTTTATACCATCAGCAATGAGCATAAGCATTCATAGGTCATTGAATGGCTTGTTTTCACCTCCGTGATTTTTGAGTATTCTTACACTTCCATCAGTGTAAATTACAAGCAAATCTTTTTGTCCACTTCTGTCTAGATCGAATGGTAGTGTTTGAGAGATGCTTTTCTCCGATTCCGTGAATGTAAGTTCACCGATACCAGCATCGTAGTCTGTTGAAACAACTTTGCTATTATTACTCTGACGTGCGATCAAAGGATCTCCGTAGGTGATGAGAAATGGAGATGCCCCGTGTTGAGTCGATTCTCATACATTGTCTCACTGGGCAAAAGCTGTAGCTGCTTGGAAAGTATTTTTTCGATTGGTCTGTGTGTCTGCGTCACGACTTTCCTCGATACCTCCATTCCAAGAAGTTTGAGAACTGAGAGGAGATGCATTTCTGTCGTAGACTATCCATCATGCAGGACTATTTGTCGATCATCCAAGCCAGCTCTTTTCTACTCAAGCATTGTCGCTAAGATTAAAATAGTTTTCTTGTAGGCTCGCATGAAGACGAAGTGTTCCCACGCGTTTCCCTTGTAGTCTTACCTCCCATATCATATCGCGGTTGTTGTCATAGTTCTGTGTTGATACAATTTCAGCTGCGTTGTTATTGCTGTTAGGATTCCAGACGGTTTCTCCATTTACTACAATAGATCTGTTTTGAACAGTGTTTGAAGTAATCGAACTGTCGAGCTGTTCAGGAGTGTAGATGATAGTGTTGTTCCCTATGCTTTCATTGGTAGCTCACTGTCTTACTGCGAAACCATTAGCATTTCCTAGAGAGACATATCAATACTTATCTAGATCATAGATAAGTTGATTATCTTTTGTACTAAGTGTTACAGTATGACTGTCATATATTTGTCCGTTTTGACTGATGCGTGCAAGAGCAGGCATGACGCGTTCGGGGTGTGTTAAGAGCGTGGTGACGGCTATAGTCTTATCTGAAGAGCGGATAGTATCCCCAGCTTCGTTGGCTTGTTCTGTGAAGTAGCCCCATTTGTTTCATCGGTCATTACCAGCAAGAAGGAGGTACATCGCATTGAGGTTTGATGACTTTCGTTGTGGCGCCAAAGTAGTGACTGTCTGAGTGTCACGTAATTGCTCATTAATATTTTTATTAGCTATCTCAGCATACAGATAATGATTGCCTCCTATTTTGCCGCTGTCGATAGTGAACGAACCAACGCCATCTTCATCAGTGCTTACCGATGTATTTTTGTTTCCATTGATAGTTATGTCTCCGATAGCTGTGATATTAACTGTCGTCGTGCTCGAAACAGGGTTGTTTCGTCTGTCATAGACCATTGCTCTTGCAGAAAATGTTTTGTCGGCAAGCATGTTTTCAGGAGTGAGCAGTGCTACGCGATATGGCTCTGCCGACTCAATAGTTACAGGAATTGTTTGGAGGGTAAGTCATGGGACCTCTATCGTTAGAGTGTCGTCTCCTGCGCGGAAAGAAGGATATAGGAGGATAGTTGCAACACCGTTTCTTATAGAGAACGATTGTTGTTCGACAAACTCTTTTGATGTGATGTTTCTTCATGACACAGCATATGTTGTTTGTTTTGAGCTACCTGGTATGAGTAGTCCGTTTGTGCTTCTCACGATAGCAGTAGAGTCTAGAGGATTGCCATTTGTATCTGTGAGTGTTAGTACAACTCTTGGTAGAGCTGACTCTTGGAGCTGCGCCACGTTGTTTTGTGTTGAGAAATAGTTGTCGGTATTTTCAGGGAGTGTGATATTTATGTTAGATGCTGTTTGAGAGTTGTATTTTATTGAAAGTGTTCCGTTTGTCAGAGAGAGAGATTTAGATGCACGAGGCGCAACACTTGTAGAATTTGGGTTGATAGGTTCAAGAACGAGATCTATCGATAATACATTTCCAGGAAGGTTTGCTGTGTCAAGATAGTATGCTTGTGTATCATTGAGTTGTTGCAATTGGATTTCCCTTTCAGCTGTTCCGTTGCTGATGATCTGTCAGGCAGAGGTGGTTAGTCTATATGTCGTTGTGGTTTGTTCTACTTTATTTCCGTAGGTGTCATAGCCTGCGACTAAGATAGGGAGCTGAGAGTTGTAGAGAATTCTCTCTGTCGGTGTGATAATCTCTGCTCTTGTCATAGCTCCTGCTACGATAGGTATAATTATCTGTTTTTCTGCACAACGAGAACCTTGACAGACTTTGACATCCAATATGCTTGAACCTACATTTGTTGAAGCGAGGCTAATAGGAATAGCGCGTGGGTTGGTAAAGAGGTTTTCTTGGAAGACATATTCGGACTGACAAAGGTTTCTGTTGTTTGCGATCGGGCAATTGTCTCCTGTTCCACTGAGGCGCACTGTAAGCGATCCCAAGTCATCTTTACTAGTGAGACTGAGGGCAACATCATCTCTATCGTCCATACTCACACTTGCTTTGTTGAGTCTCATAGTAAGCGATGCATCGAGAGAACGAATGAGTGCTTGTGCATCTTGTGAAAGATTTTCACTTCCTCCTCATATCAATGCTTTCCATTTGTCACTAAAGCGCTCTACGTTGTCTCATCGCTGTGTTGCTGTTTGCTCAAACTGATCAAGAGAAAGAACAGGTCACTGAGCATTGTTGAAATTGATTTTTACTACATCAGAAACAGTGAGCTCTTTCAAAGAGTCCATCCAACAAGAGAGGGCTTTAGGCCACTTTAACAATGGTACTGTCGCATTTTTTTCGATACCGCATCTTTTGTTCCTTTCTGTTTCTATCATTTCCAATCATGCATTTTGTGCATCGCTACGAGTATTTGCTGTTGCAGAAGCAACAATCTTTTCTTGGTTGATAGAAGAGACAATAGCAGGTGTTGTAGTATTCTCTATGATATCATTACCATCGGAATTGATATAGACTAGTTCATATCATTTTGGTTCGTATTCAGGCGTGATAGCAGAGGAAGGGTTATCATTTTTAGTAAGATATTGTTCCACGACGTATCCAATCTTTTTGTTGATATCCAAAGAGGACTGATTGTTTTGGAGATCAGTCATCAGGTCATTTGATGCTGGTTTAGTATATCGTCAAAGGTTATGTCGGTGGAGTATTTGTGCGACCTCGTTAATGGTGTTTTCTCCAAGTACGTTGATGAAGAAGTCGCTAGGAAGAGTATTGTAAGAGCGTCATTTAGGCGATGCGAACTGATCTACAGTTGTCAGCTTGTCATAGGCAGCAGCTCTTGATGCATAATAGCTCGCTGCTTTTGTGTTTTCCTGTGAGAGTGTAAGATTGATCGCTGTCACCTTTTCTTGTAAGTATTGTTTGATAGCATCTGCAATTTCGGCAGGAGATTTAAGTGTGAGCGTATCATTGTTTTTATTGTAGACTTCGACATTGTAGATGTTTGGATAGTCAAATCTGATTGCGCTTCCTCAGATACCTTTGAAAGCAACATAACGAGTGCTGTCGATAGGTCTGTCTTGGGTAAGAGGATTCATATTTTCGATTTGCTCTGGAGTCGGAGATGTATGAGACTCTAATGTACTGATGGTTTTATAAACATAGTTGTCTCCACAAGCTTCAGGGCTTGTGTTCTGATTGTTATTTGTTAAGTGTACTCTCGAAGGAGATGATTTATATGTAGCGAAATATTCAACGCTTCCTGGTTGCTTCTGAGGGTAGCCATTGTACCGGTTTTCATTTACTTCTCCTGGAGGAACTGTCTTGCCACATACAAGCCAAGGAGCAACGCGATACTGTTGTGTTCTATGTAAGAGTGAATTGGTTAACTCTTCAAGAAAGTACATCTCTTGACTCATTTTTGTGAGAGTCATTTTAGAACCAGCAATATCAAAGACAGGTCAACCAATGCTTGTGTCAAAGCGAGGATTCCATGCCATCTTTGGATTGTTTTGTTTGAGTTGCATAGTATCTCCATCGATATTGAGAGGACTTATACCTCCCCAATATTTAGTTACAAAGTCATCTATCTCTTGGCTTGCTCTACACTTTCTATCTTCATAAAATTTTTGATCACTTGGTACAAGCATCGTATTGTAACCTCTAGAACTTTCTACCTGCCTAGAAGAGATACCATAAGAAGCTCCTATAGATCTGGCTGTATAATCAACATCGATATCATCTTGGTCTCCTTCGGTTGTATAATCATATGTTGTCAAGTTCTGTCGACTTCAAATATTCTTCCATGTGCCTGGATAGATAGATATATCCTGTGTTGAAGAAACATCGTAAGCGCTTCTTCCAAAATAGAAATTTTCAAATCTCTCTTCCACGAACTTCGGTAACAATGGAGGCGGTGCACCACATCTGACTTTTTCATATACAAGAGGAATAGGGATGTGCAGATCGTAGTTTTCTGTATCTAACTTATTGTAAAGTGCATCTTCAAGTAACGAGTTTGCATCTAGTAGAACCACGCTTGTAATATTGTCTTTGAGAACAGTCTTTTTGATGTGGCTATCAACGTCCGTATCAGACCATCTTCCACCAGCTTTGACATTTTCAGATATACTTGTAAGAAACTCGGGTGTGAAGAGACTCGTATAAGGGTGTACCAGTCCTCAAAGTGACTGTCCGATCATTAGTGTCGGGATCCTGTCGCTGTCACCTCCGACTTCATTGAGGTCTGCGTCAGCTTCTTGAGCCATCCTATTGAGATTGTTCTTTCGGCTACTGATAGTAGAGTTATACTGTTCTCCGATCTCTCCAAGTTCGCTATAATCATCATCTGTAGGTAAACTGTTGTTTGCTGTATAGTTGCTGACCAGAGACACAGCGCTTTCATTCGCTCCATCTTTAAAGTAGTCTACTATGAGGTTAGTAAACCTATGATAGGTCATGTCTTCATGAAAGAGGAAGCTATTGGTATATCACGATAAGAACTGATCAGAAAAATATTTCTTGAGTCCAATAAAGTCGTCGTATCGTATTTTATTGCTTGCATAAGCTGCTGGATTTTGATCGTAGTTCCTTAGTTTTTGAAAGAACTCCGCATATTCAGCCGTGTCATCAAACTGTATCATACTTTGTCGGATGTCTGCTTTTTGATCTCCGTTTTCGTGTGGGACAAAGTAGGTAGAGCTTGGGTCAAACACATATGTGGGTTTTTCGAGGTCGGTATATGGGTATATACTTGGATAGACGTAGTTATTTTCTTTGATAACAGGAAGCGGAAGGTCTCCTATGAGGATAGTTCCTATCAGTGCTGACTTCTTTTCTTTGATGCCTTCCTGATAGAGATTTTCCAGCATCTTCCATATGTCTGTAGATTGGAAATTATCTTTGTTGATAGGCATAAGTAGGGCTTTGGTCATCGAACTGCGCTTTTGTAGGTGGTTTTGCGCATACCAGTCGATGTCGCTACGATATTGTTGATAGATGTTTCTATCTACAAAGACAGCTATGATAGATTCTGCTGATTCGTCTGCTGCCTGAGCTGTATTACTAAAGCCAAAAATCCACTGTGTGAACGAGTGGGAGAAAAAATATATACCTATCAATATACCTATACTTACTTTGGTTTTTACCGACATGAACCAGAGTACTATACAAAGAACCTTACAATGCCTCTTTTCTATGTATATACAGCATAATTGCAAGCGTTCCACCTACCAATCCTGCATAAATAATATGTAGTATATAAAAAAGTCCCTTCTGTGAGAGAAAGGACTTTTTGTTATATGAAAGCACACATTTTACTTAGCTTTTATTACTCGTTTTCGAGAGCAGTGACTCTTGCTTCTAGTGCATCAATGGCTGTGGCATTTGTCACATACTGATTGTAGAGATCGGTAACCGTTGGGTTTTCTCCACCTCATTCTGATCCACCGTATGTTGTATTAAGATCTGTTGCTCTTTGATCTAGCTCTTTGATGGCTTGGATAACAAGACCTATCAAGTTTGCATACTCAACAGACTTGTAACCATCTTCATCTGTATGAACGATCTCTGGGAATACGTTTTCAACCTCTTGTGCAAGAAGACCAATGTCAGCTCTTCCGCTTGTTTTCCATGTAAATGTATATCCTGTAAGACTATCAATCTTGCTGATAGCACCAGTAATAGGCGTTATACTTTCCTTGAGTGTTTCATCTGAAACGATGTATGTAGTATTTGCAATGATATCTCCACCTACATGTAATTTTACCTGAGGATTTGCAACACCGATACCGACAGAACCTCCGTTGTAGTAGATGGCTCCATTTGAACCTGACATCCACATGCTATTAAGAAGGTTTGAGATAGATGGTACGAGTACCACATTACCAAGACCGTCTACACCAAGATTTCTAATACCATAACCTGCATATGAAGAGAAACGTACGTTACCGACAACTTCAAGAGCAGCAGCAGGGAAGAGAGTGTTGATACCTACACGAGCGGCAGCAGCGATGAATGAAGAAGCTGCGTTACTTACCTGTACGCTACCAGTATTGAGACCTACATTGTAGTAGAATCTTACTGGTTGACGTGTAGCAGGAGGGTTGCTACTTACAGGGTAGTTAGAGTCGTTTTGTCCATCAGCAACATCGACACAGTAGGCTGCACTATGATTTGAAACGATACTGCTACCACAGTCATTAGTTGACGCTGATGTATCACAGTCACATCTTGGGAAATTTGACCAGAATGTATACTGGTATGGTTGTAATTCTGTATAGACATCTACGCTAGTACCAAGATTGTCAACTCATCGAGCAGGATATGCATATGGCAAGAATGCAGAGCTCAGATGGATAACTCCCATCCACAATGCAGCACTTGAAACATGGAAACCTTCTGCACCTGTGAGCACGAAAGAGTATCCACCGCCGCCTGTCGTTGGTAGCATCACACTACCACTCATGTCTACTCTCAGAGCGCTATCTACATGAAGCTTTGCCATAGGAGTATCTGTTCCGACACCGACGTTACCATTGCTATCATGAAACCATGTTCAGTAGAAAATATCATTGGTCCCTGAAATTGCATGCCATAGAGACGATCCTCCTGGGTTTTGCAATCATCCTGAACTGTAATTACATATAATGGTTCCGGTAGATGACCACCCTTGGACATATCAGGTTGAGCCGCAGTCTCCTGTTCCAATAATTGGAGCACATTGTGCTGCACCGTTTGAGATACCTATCATGGTCTCTCCAGCTCCACAAGTGAGCGTTACTGTACCAGTAGCACCTCCACCTGTTGAGAAATTGATACCAGTAAGGTGCCCTGTGGTGATCGTTCCAGTGGCGATATGGATTCCTGAGATGGTATATGGCTGGATGTTGCTGCCATTGATAAGATCTCTCACGATATACCCATCTGCATCTGTTTTGAGTACACCTCCAGTTGGACCTCCCAACGCTGCTGGATCTACCCAGATACCTGTAGAACTGAGTATCACCTTATTGTCTCCTTGTGGAGAACCATCAGTGGTGATGCGGAGCTCTTTAATGGTTTGTATCACATTGTCGATAGACGACTGTATCTGTAGATCAGCATGTGTGATCGATCATCGTAGACCAGTCAAACCAACCAGTGCAAGTACAACCATGACTCCCTTCATGAAAGGATGACGTGGAAGATGATTTCCTAAATCAAATGTGTGCTTTTTTGGCATTTTGAGATCAATAATGATTAAAGAATTTTTATGTTAGTATGATGATTGATATTATTCTGGCAATGTTCCATCTCGTTTCATTCCTCATTCGAGGGCGGAGATACGAGCTTCAAGTATTTGTAGTTCTAGATTTTGTTGATCGAGTCTTGCTTGTCACGCATCCAACATCTTTGTATGTATTTCTTTGACTGCCTGGATGGCAACAGCGATGAGATTATAGTATTCAACTGCTTTTCTTTCTGAACCATCAACTAGATTGAATGTTTTCACAAGGTCAGGGAAGACAGCTTCTACATGCTGAGCAATAACACCGATGCTTGATCTACCGTCGAGGATCCAGCTAAATGATACGCCTGTAAACTGTTGGATACCTGTAGCGGCATTTGTCAGAGGTGTGATATTTTCTTTGAGTGTTTCATCAGAGACAATATAGTTTGTGTTTGCAATGATGTCTCCCGCTACATGTAGTTTTACAACTGGTCAACTTGTACCTATACCTACATTTCCTCAGTTATAATAAAGTCACTTGGTTCCAATTTGCCATAACCCAGCAGACTGTCCATTGAGATCTCCAGTAGTGAAAAGGTCTCCTTGGTTGTCGACACTAAGATATGAGTAGTTTGTATTGTTGAGATTGGTGAAACGGACATCACCTACAACGTCAAGTGCTGCTTGAGGGGTCTCTGTATTGATTCCAATTTTACCTCCATTTGCATAGAAGATAGCACCTTGATAGTGTACTGAAAGTGCTCCAACAGTACCAGCGCCAGGCATGACTGCTTTGTCTACAAGAGCTTGTATCATACCGTCGCCATCTACTCTGAGAGTAGGAATGTCTCCTGTAGAGATGATCGTACCAGTAGAACCTACCGAACCACTAAGGAACGACCCAGTGAGACTTGCAGCCCATCGATATCTTTCTAGCTTTCGACCAACAGTACCTGAATGCATACTGTAGTTCGTTCCGTTTGCTCGAGTGATATCAATACAGTTAGGTCCTATATAGTCTCCAGTAAAGTATGGAGCAGGATTGTTGAATATAGGAGAGAATGGTCTGTTGTTTACACTGTGACTTCCGTTACCATTGTAGCTTGTGCGCACAAAGTCGTAGTATCTGTTTGCATATTGGCTATTGAGAAGAGGACTCATGTTGAAGTATCCTTGATATGGTGCTCCAGATGGAAGTGGAGGATAGTTCATAGATGGCCATGCTATATTTGGAAAGTGTGAGTTCATCTGACCTCCCGCTGTCGCACAGTCTGCTGAGTTGTCGTCTGCATCACATTCACATCTTGGAGGAACAGGAAGCACCTCGGCTGCATATCGAGAACCGTCGGGTTGCCAGTCGCCCATTTTCATTGTATAGATGTTGTTTGCAAATGTGATATTGAGGCGATGCATAAATGCAGCTCCATAAGGATAGTGTGTTGCTCCAGTTGTTACTGTTCGTCCAAAAGGAGCTCCTCCAGAAGGTGGTGCTGCATTGAGAGCGAGGTCGACACACCTCAGTAGTCCTATATGATATCCACTTGTTGCAGGAGCATAGTATGTTGTTCCGTATGGAGGAGTTCCGTTTGTTCCACAGTCTTCTGTGTTGATGTCGACATCACATGGACACTGGTAGACAGGCTCCTGAGATCCTCGTGTGAAGAGCTGTTCAAGAGTGTGAGGCACTTGAGCATACAGTGTTGAGCCTGTTGCATAACTAGGAGGAGTCGCTGCTACCGCTCATGAAATAACAGCCGGTCCTGTTGAAGGTGATGAGACATGAAGTCTTACTAGTGGGTTGTCGGTACCAACACCGACCTTTTCGTTGACGATGCCTCCTGAAACTATCAGAGTTCCTGATACATAACCTCCGCTATAGAGATCAAAGACTTTATCCATTTTTGCGAGGGTGTATTGCTTTGCTGCGTTTGGAAGAACGTCGTCGCTAATGTCGTAGCAGTGAGGACCGAGATCGCTACCTGTCCACACATAGCCGTCAGACGGAGACCGAGGGATAGTAGGGTAAAGGAGGTTCATTTGTTTTCCAGGCACATTACACTCATTTCCTGTTCCTACGTCACATCCACATCTTGGAGGTAAGTTTCCTACAGTGTTTGGAGATGGAGAATAGTTCAGGTAGTAAGTGCTACCCGATAGAGAAATATTCATAGAGTGTTGGGTCACTTTATTGTTTGTTGTATCAATGTCATAACATGACTGTTGACCTATATAGAAGAAATACTGAGAAGTAGGTCTTGAGTAGGTAGCAGGTACATTACATGCTGCATCAGTACTAGTGATGCTACTATCACAAGGACACTCGTATCCTTGATAGTATTGTCCGATAGGTGCTGAAGCATAAACCGAATATCCAGTCCCTGCAACATATCCTGTGACAAGGCTATACACACCGCCCGCGCCAGTACCATAATAGATGTCGTTAGCATTACTAGGTGTTTGTTTCCAGTAGTCACCATTGGCTGCAGAGAGTACGCCTCCTGTTAAAAGACAGTTCGGACTGCCAATGCCTGACCGTCATATAAACGATCCATTTGAACAGAGGGGAGAAGGTATACCACTTACTAAACCTGCTGGTGCACATGTAGCATTACCATTGGTAAATGAGATGATTACCTCTCCACTTGGACAAGAGCCATCATTTACTGTAAGAGTACCAGCTCCTATATAATTGTAGATATTAAATCCAAGATTTCGCACGGTGATGGTTCCAGTAGCGATAGAACTACCAGTGATACTATAAGGAGAAAAAGCACCTCAAGTTATTTTATCTGATCTTAAGAAAATTCCTTCAGGAGCAACTAAGACTCTCTCATTTCCTAGAGAAGGATGGAGTCTGATAAGTTTGTTGTTTGTTCATGAAAGCTCTACTATGGCCGTGCTACTTTGATCTCCGTCTTGCGTGATCATTAGCTTTTGCAAGATAGGAAAAGATCTTGTAATGCTTGAGTCCAGTGTTAGAGCATGGACGCTTCCAAATACTAACAAACTGCCTAAAAATGCTAGGCCAAGCAACTGAAGTCTGTTGAGTGATGTACGGTGCTTTCTGTGCTTTCTGTGCTTTTGTTTCATTATACCCAGAAATGAGTGAATAAAAGCTCTTTTTTCTCACATACAATAGTATGTAATCATATTGAATTTGCTGTTTTTGTACTATTTTAAGATGAAAAGTGTATAGCAAATAGCAAAAACAAGAACCAATGTAGTTAAAAAATGATACAATATAAAACTGCCAGTATGTGCTAAAATGCTTCATCAGAACGTCTTTTTTAGATGTTTGCGGGCTGGTATGATTTATAAAAATGAAAATTTGCTAACTACATTATATCAGAGCCTATTGAAACATCTTGATAAGGGTGCGGATTCTTGTATAAGAAAGGTGTTATAGTAGAGGTTGTTCTGCTATAGTAAAATATTGACTTTCTTTTGATTGTCAGTATAATATTATTGTCCCTCTTTGGGGATATGATCATTAACAGTTACTCTTGTTGAAACAATATATTTAGAAGGTAATAGAGCGGCTACTCTATACTTTTCTCATCACAATTAATTAATGCAAAAAAGAAGAAATTATGAAAAAAACAATTTTAATGGTGATGGGGATATTGATTAGCTTTGCTATCCTTCCATCACGAACGATGGGGCAATATGCCCAACCACAGATCATACCAGACTCATTTGTTCAGGATGAGCTGGTAATAATTACTAAAACTCCTGTTGTTTGGGACGAATGTTCTCAGTCTATAGAAGGAGTTATGCATTCCCTGCCCATGGGAAGTACAATCGTAGGTTGTGCCGATAAAGCTCTTTTTAAACAAGACGCAGAATCCACAGCTCAAGGTATGTATGTAGGGACTAGCTTCCTTGTGAAGTTGCCTACAAGCTCTCCTTACTCTGATGCACAGAGTGCTTTACACTATGTGCAGGAGTGTTTACAAGAACCGACGAGTATTATCTCTGTCGTAGATGTAAATAGGGTAGGTGCGTTACATGCTTCTTCTCCTGTGTCATATAACGATCCTGAGTTTGCTAACTCTCAATATCATCGTAAATATGATTTGACAGCCATAGCAAATGGTGTGAAATATACAGGATGGCAGCATGCTACTGGCTACAAATTTAAGAACACTTCTAAAGTTTTGATAGCAGTACTAGATGCTGGACTGAGATTTACTCACCAAGATGTTCAAAATGCATACTGGGTTAACTCATCAGAGTCTTCAAATTCGTCTGATGATGATAGCAATGGTTATGTTGATGATATCAATGGCTGGGATTTTGTTAATAATGATAATGATCCAACCGATGATAATACTGGGAACTGGCATGGAACGCATGTGTTTGGCATTATAGCTGCTAGAAACAATAATAGTTACAATATTTGCGGGATGATTACTGACACGTTATCTACTATGGTTTTGAAAGTTGGTAACGCATCAGGCAGTGTAACTGATTTCTGGACAGCTTCAGGTTATAATTATGCCTTGGCTAAAGGAGCTCGTATTATGAATATGTCCTTTGGCTTTAATAATTCACCTACGCTTCTTATGAATGCGATAGCGAACGGTGTAGCAAACTACAAGGCTGTTCCTGTAGCATCTGTTGGCAACACAGGTAATCAATATTATGGATATCCTGCCTCAGGTGCTAATGTGATTACGGTAGGTAATGCTAGCTATGGGGGGACACTTTATACTGGCTCTAGCTATTCAGATAGTGTAGATGTAACTGCTGCGGGTGTTTCAGTTCGTTCCTTATTGGGAAATAGCAATACGGCGAGCGGTAATCTTACTGGTTCGTCTATGGCTGCACCTCATGTAAGTGGCTTCGTATGGTGGATCCTGAAAATGGATACATCATTGACAGTGCAACAAGTGACTCAGAAAATCCGTTCTATGGGTATGAATGGGTCATTTGTCTCTGGTCAAGGTTGGGGTTATGTTGTTGGGTTAGATACATTGTGTTACAACACGATGATGCCCGACACAAGCGTTACTCTCTCTAAATGTGGGGGAATGCAACCTCTGCCTGTTACGAAAGTGTTCCAAATAGTAGATAGTGAGCGTTATGGTGTGTCATGGATCGTAAATGATTCAGTTAACACAAACGTTGCTCCTACTGGGACATTTGACTACAAGATGGCCTGGGAATCTGCACCAAGAAGTTCGGTGTCATACAATGATACCTTTAGGTATGGTAATAAATACCTACACTTTACTGTGTCTGGCTCAGGTGGTACGACACCTTCTACCACAGTTCTTTCTTCAAAGGACACAATGTGCGTAGGGGATACGCTTCATATTACACGTGGAGGAAACACTGCTAATGCCAAGAGAAAGTGGTACAAAAATTCCACTTTGGTAGACACTTCGGTTGTCTATATTGATACAGCAACTACAGCAGGCGTCGACACCATCAAGTTGGTCGTAGATCTTTCTACGACAGGGACTTGTTGGACTAAAGCGTATGACACGACAACTAAGTTGATCGTTAAAAACGCTACTGTTACGCCATCTGTATCTATAAGTGCTAATCCGGGCAATACAATCTGCTCGGGTACGTCAGTGACCTTCACTGCGTCGCCAACCAATGGAGGCTCTTCACCGAGCTACCAGTGGAAGGTGGGTAGCACAAATGTGGGTACCAATAGCAATACATATACTTCATCAACGTTATCAAACAATGATGTTGTTTCATGTATTATGACTCCTACTACGGGAGGGTGTTATACTTCTTCAAGTGCGACATCAAATACTATTACTATGACCGTGAACACACCGGTAACTCCATCAGTGAGTATCTCCGCTAATCCCGGTAATACAATCTGTGCGGGCACCAGTGTGACCTTCACTGCATCGCCAACCAACGGTGGCTCCTCAGCGAGTTACCAATGGAAAGTGAATAGCAGTAATGTTGGTACAAATAGCACAACCTTTAGCTCATCAACATTGTCTAACAATGATGTTGTAAGCTGTGTGATGACAACTTCTTTAAGTTGTGTTACATCGGGTAATGCTACTAGTAACACGGTTACTATGTCAGTGACTAACAACGTGACACCAACGGTGTCTATAGCTCCTACAAGCACAACTATTTGTGAAGTAGGTGGGTCTGCTACATTGACAGCAAGCACTACTATCAGTGGTGTAAGTTATCAGTGGTATCGTGGCACTACGCCAGTCGGTACAAATAGCAATACTCATAATGTTTCTGGTATCTCACCAGGCACACATAGCTATACCGTTCAGATCACTGTGCCAAATGGATGTTTTACGTCCAGCACGGCAACCAGCAACACGGCTTCTATAACTGTGAATGCTGCAACACCCGTAAATAGTTCTGCAAATGCCTCATCGCTTTCCATCTGCAATACGGTGGGAGATACGATCACTGCTAATTGCAGTGTGACTGGTGCTACCGTTCTTAAATGGCAGCACGATGATGGCACTGGCTTCGTAGATGTGATAGGTTCAAATGGTACATACTATGCACCAAGTGGTCTGTCAGGCGGTACTCACAAGTATCGTGCAATCTATACCATGCCAACCGGCTGTTACACTCAAGATAAAGATACAACTAACGAAGTGTCTATTAGTGTGACAGAAGCACAGGCTTTCACTGCTTCTTTAGCAGGTACTGATGCTTTTGTGCAAGCAGGTGTGTGGAAAGGGCTTTATACCCTTACATTACCTGTCGGTTTGACAAGCTATACTGTAAAATGGTATCGTATCATCAATGGTCAGCCTGTTCTACAGACTACCTTGAACGATATAAAAACTTGGGTACGTGATCCTTTGGATAACGACCACCCAGACACTGTTTACGCAGTGGTGATACCAAAAGGGTGTTGGGACAAAGATTCTACACTTACCAATCAGGTCATTGTGACCGCTTCGGTAAGTGTAGCCGCACTTCCCAAGCTGTCTGATGACTACCGCATATATCCTAACCCTGCAACTACCCAGTTATTCATAACCGGGTTGAAGCGTGATGATCGTATGATCATGACCAATGCAGTTGGACAACAAGTTCTACAGTACACGTTTGTACAGGAGAATAATCCTACACAAATTAATCTGTCTGGACTTCCCAACGGCATCTATATGGTGAGATTCATCTCTCATGATGGACAACCATACGCAGGAGGCGGAGCAAAAATAATCAAACAAGAGTAATTGATTTCAATGAACATAACACAGCGCTCGGTATTGTCCCGAGCGCTTTTTTTGTTGGAGGAGTGTTTTTGTGCAAAAAATTATTGTAATGGAAGACCACTTCTTTATATTGGTAGTTCGCGCAGAGAGAGAACTTTAAATGGTAAAATTCGATTAATTAACAACAAAAAGTACGAGAAATAGAATAAATATGCTAATTATCCTGCGTCGAAATGCGAAGATGCACGCGTGCTGGGTTTTGATCCTGGCGGGCTGTGCAAAAACGGGATACGATGGAAAATATGGCGTTTCGCCTTTATCATCGCCCCAATTAATGCCCAATACAATAGGGAGTGAAATGAATCAACTTCCTAATGACATGGACTCTATCAACATTCATACTGTTAACGAAGATCAACCAGCAGAAAGTTATTCTGATAAAGCTGGTTCATATATTGATTCTTCACTTGCTCAGTCTATATTCCAAGATGTGTTTGCTCAGGGTGAAAACCTCTGGGGGAGCTATTTCACTGACGGACAATTTGTGTATGCTCACATGGTTCGTCGGTATATAGAAAGCAAGTATAACATAGAGTGTAGAAAACTGTTCATATTTGGTGACATTACAGCAACCTCTTTACGGTATGATTGCTGTGCAACATGGAGTTATGATGTTGCCTGTGTCTTACTAGGGAAAGAAGGGCGTCTTTACGTCATCGATCCAAGGTTATTTAACTCGGTAGTGTCAAAAGATGTTTGGATGCAAGCACATGTCTCACCAACAATGTGCGAGCCGTATCCGATCATCTCGACATCAGAGCTAGTCTCTGGGGAGAGTCTCTTCCCACTGGGTGGGCCATCACTAGGCTATAAAAAAGATCCTGACTATCAAGCTGCTGAAGCCTGGAAGGGCTACTATGCTGATAGCACAGGGTGTGGCTGTGTGAATGCCCTCGCTGTAAAGTAAACCATATTCTCTCTGCGCAAACGCCCCGCTTCCGGGGCGTTTTTCTCTTGCTTTTTTAGAGTTGTTCCTTATAGTCTACGTCACGTTGTTAATTAATGAAAAAAATGCAGGTAACGACAGGATAAAGTTTGCCAATTTATAAACCTGAAATTGGCAGATAGGCATTATTTCATGGTGATAGGGTTTATAGTGTAAGCGCACTGGGTTTTCCCAGAGCGCTTTTTTTAAAATTCAAGTCTGGATATAGAATCTAAATTTTCTATTCAATGGTCCTTATATATAGAGGAGGTGTTTGCACAGGAAGTTTCGTATTCATCGATCTTAAGTAGGCTTAGAGTTTCATTTACTTTTTTTCATTGGGTCATTCTATTTCTATGTAGGGAGGTATAAGTGGTCGTTCGTCTATTTCTATCTTACAGTTGTTTAATAGATAGGAAGAGCGTTTGTTTTCTTGGTAACAGCGAGGTTTATAACCGAGCATTGCTAAGATTTCATTTGTAATGTCTAGGTTGCTTACCCATACTTCTGCTTCTTTGGTTCCGTCAATCACTTTCTCATCTATAATCTCTTTCACACATAAGGTTGTTTTATGTCAGTCGGATCTTAATCTAATTCGCTTTTTTGGTTGAGGTGGTTTGAAATCATAGATATATCTTTGTTGAAGGAAAGAACCTCTATATTTGGCTCCCAATTGCTCTAGTCTGATTTTGATGAGTCTCACATCAATGTTTAATACTTTAATTTCAAACTCTGGCATCATTTTTAAAGTCATTAAACATATAAAATTGAAATTATATTATATTTAAGTGAGAGGTTTGCAAGACAAAGAACTATATATAATGCCATATTATATGCTGTAGAATATATGGTGTCATATTATATGATGCTTTTGTTGATTTGTATTATTAATGTCAAAATGGGATTGAGAGAGAAAGTGGCAAAAAACATTAGAAAAAAGAGGTTAGAATTATGAATTTCTCAAGAATCTCTAGCTGTTTCATCGGGTCTACACAGGACTTATATGGGACTGATTGAAAGAGGTGTTGCCAATATTTCAATTGATGTATTAGAAAAAGTAGCGAAAGCGTTAAATGTTCAGCCAAGAGAGCTTCTTTAATTTTCCCAATTGCTTTCCAACCCTAAATCCCTATACTAAACCCCACTGAGCTACAACTCAGTTTCTAGGATTTCATACTCCTATTTTAGTACGTTTTTGGCAGAAGCGATGAAGAAATTGAATTACACACTTTTGACATTCTATAAATTTGTAGATATTGCTGATCCGCAGAAAGAGGTAAAGGATCATCTGAAATTTTGTAAAGATATTGGTATGAAAGGTCGTATCTATATCGGTGAAGAGGGTATCAGTGCGACATTGACAGGAAATGATGGACAGGTGGCTGCATACAAGATGTATTTGCAGAATAGTCCATATTTCAAAGATATTCCAGATATTGATATCAAGGCAACGCGTGTAGACGACTACTATTTTGATCGCATGATCGTGAAGTATCGTAAAGAGATCGTTGCGCTTGGTACACAGGTGTCGCAAGGAGAGATCGAAAAGTATCGCAATGAGATGTCTCCGGAGGATTTCAAAAAGCTTATCGATAGCGGAGAACTCGATGACTGGGTGGTTATCGACATGCGCAATGACTATGAGTATAAACTTGGTCACTTTAAAAATGCTATCCCCGCATGAACAATAAACTTCCGTGAGGTGCCTGAACTCTTAGAGAAATATAAAGAGCTTTTTGGTGAAAAGAAAATCGTGCGATATTGTACTGGTGGAATTCGCTGTGAGAAGCTTTCTGCTATGGTCTCAAAAGCAGGATTTAAAGACGTCTATGCTCTCGAAGGAGGAGTTGTGAAATACGTGAATCAATACAACGACGGTAACTGGCTAGGTAATCTCTACACGTTCGACGGTCGTGTTTCGACTCGTATTGGTGATGATGAAACTCATACAACTATTGGAGAGTGTATCTACTCGGGGCTGAAGACTGACAACTGTGAAAACTGTCGTTATAGCCCATGTAACGCGCGTATTATTTGTCGTAAAAAACAATATAAGCGTCATGTGGGATTCTGCTCTGAGGAGTGCTATGAGAATGCGAAGAAAGATTTATTGATAAAAGATTTGGATTGGGATAAGTTCGACTATCAAGCAGTTCGTGATGCGATCAAAAAAGACCCATCGTTAGAGGCAGAGATGCAGCAGAAGGTTGCTGAACATCTGTCACAAGAGCTTGGTTCAGTCGTATTTACACATAAGACCAGCCAGAAAGAAACCGTGATTTTCCAAGATTAAGAAAAAACCAACCTGGAATCAGATCGGTTTTTGTAAAGATTCTCTTTGTTGTATTCATTTGGTTTACTTTATTTGCAGCATACACTCTGTCTTCCCACAATCAGGACGAAAGGGGCAGAATCTTTCTAGGCAGGAATTTATTCATTAGGATAACCACTATAATCATGTAATCGATGATTTCTACCTCAAATTTCTCTCCTATCGTTTACTATTTCAAAAAACTATTATGCAAGAAAAAAAACACGACCCGTTAAAGGTCTTTTTGGTGGATATTGTGCCGCCAACTTTTCCTGCGGACCTTATTGAGCATCGTATGCAGGAGCTGGAATCACTTGTCACTACCTACAAAGGAGTAGTGGTTGTGAAGAAAATCCAGAAGCGTATGACGCCGGACTACCGTCTCTATATCGGAAAAGGAAAACTTGAAGAAATTCAAAACGAAATGAAGGCGATCGGTGCCAATCTTTTGGTGATCGGAAATATTCTTAAACCTGCGCAAATATACAACATCTCGGAGATTCTCCGCAAAGATAAGATACAGGTGTGGGATCGTATAGACCTTATTTTGAAGATATTTGAGCGCCATGCTGCAAGTACGGAAGCAAGATTGCAGATTGAGTTAGCGGCTATTAAGCATATGGGGCCTCGTATCTTTGGTATGGGTATGGAGCTTTCTCGTCAGTGAGGACGCTGAGGAGGTGGTTCTGGTGCTGCGCGTGGTCTTGGTGAGACGAATACAGAGCGTATGCGTCGTCACTTGAAAGACAAGGAGATCGCTATTAAGAAAAAACTAGAACAATACCAACAGACGAGAGAACTGCATCGTCATGCAAGAGCTCGTCATGGATTGCCAACAGTCGGTATCGTTGGATATACTAATGCTGGTAAGTCCCGCCTGATGCACGCTCTCACGAGCAAAGATATTCTCGTAGAGAACAAACTCTTTGCCACACTCGGTACGGCGGTTGGTAAGATGTATATCCCGCCAGAGGATGAGACGCAGCCTGTCGGGACAGAGATTTTGGTCAATGATACTATTGGCTTTATTCGTGATCTACCACCTGAGCTGATAGATGCTTTTTCGTCAACTCTGGAAGATAGTATCCACTCTGATCTGCTTTTGCATGTTGTTGATGCATCAGACGAGTACATTGATGAGAAAATAGCTGTAGTGGATGAGATATTGGAAAAGATAGGCGCAAAACAATCAAAGCTCTATGTGTTCAATAAAATAGATCTCATTTCTGAGGAAAAACAGGCTTCTCTTCGTGAGAAATTTGCTGATTTGGCGCCGTTGTTTATCTCAGCCCAGGAGTGAAGAGGGTTGGATGAGCTCAAGAAGACTGTTGAGTCGACTATTTCGTAGTTTTCACTTGTAGTTGAGAGCGAAAAAGATACTACTAGGCAAAGCCCTATTTTGCTATAATTTTGACTATGCAGGACGATAATTCGCTCATAGAGAGGATACAAAATGGAGAGACAGAACTTTTTAGTGTGCTGTATGAAAAATACTGTCACAAAATTTTGCAGTTTCTGTTTTATAAGTGTAGCGATATGAGCCATGCAGAGGATCTTACAGGAGAGGTGTTTTTAAAGGCTTTTGATGCGATTGGTTGATTTCACCCAAAAAGGGAAAAAGCCTTCTCGTCATGGCTCTATACGATCGCTACCAATACGTTCTTAGATAGTGTCAAAAAGAAAAAAGAGAGTTCATTAGATGATAAAGAGTTTATGATAGCGGATGACAGTGCTCCTGATATGACGCATAAGGCTCAGATAAATCAGCAAGCCCAAGAGGTATTAGCTTACTTGGAACATCTTGGTGAGGACAAGAAAGAGCTTTTTGTGATGCGTATCTGGCAGGATATGAGTCGAGAAGAGATAGAATCTGCTACAGGAAAGTCCAATGCTGCACTCAGAAAAGAGTATAGCAGACTGATACAGAAACTCGTGGAAAAGTTTGGCTATATGGCTGTTTTATGTGTTTTATTTCACCCATGGATCAGATAGACAAGATGAATGTAGAAAAGCTCTATGAGGAGTTCGTACAGTATGATCCATCTTTGGCAAAGGACAAAGATGCTCTTTTGCAGGTGATCAAAAAAATGCTTGCAGCTAAGCCGGAGATAGAAGTGAATGCACAGTGGAAAGAAAGCTTCGGAGAGCAGCTGCAGGAGTATGTGATGAGCAAAAAAGCTGCTGCGCCCGCAAAGTCAGCTCTTTCGTCATGGCTTGCAAAGCGAAGCTTATCTTTTGCATCTTTGCGGCTCGCCCTTCTCGTAGTCGGAGCTTCTTACTATCGATGGCAGATCGAAGTAAAGCCCAAACAAAAGGCTCCAGCTTCTCAGAACAAAGCTAATCTTGCTATGAATACAACTGATGCGAATGGGGGAACGTGAGGAGAAATCCTGAGCGATGGACTAGGTAGCGATATACAAGATAATGATGCTGATAACATTGCTCAACCTGCGACAGCACTCGTAGAGATCGCCCCTCCGACTGCTGGTGATGCTGCGGCAGAAGTAAGAGTAGCTTATGATAATGGTGCCGTCAATGCTGATGCAACTGCTCGTGTAGAGTTTTCTGATGACAAAACTATTGGGCTTCGTGCATCATGAACAGATGAGATGTCGACAGAAGTAGACATTGCTACTACAAGTATAATGAAAGAAACTCCAAGAGATGAACTCCTTGGTGGAGTAAGAGGTGGCATATGAGGGTGAATAGATCCTGAGATGTGATCAGACGTTGCTGCCGTTCCTGCTACTACGGCTATGATTGCTCCTGATGAGATGAGTAATACTTCTGTGTTGTCTGCAGAAACAAAGGAGATTGCATTAGTAATTACTGACAAGCAGGGAGTTCTCTTCGATACGCCAGCCTTGGAAATCGTTACTCAATATGGTATTTCGATTACTATTATCCCATACAACACTGCGCAGGCAGAGAAATTAAAAAAGCAGTGATTTGCTATCACTGACTTTCTGATTAGTGGGTCTCAATGAGGAGTAGTCTATATTGATGCTTCAGAAGTTCGTATCAACCCGGACTCGTTGAGAGGGCTTATTGAGAAACATCAAGCTGATGGATATGCGTTCATAGAAATTTCTGCTACCCAATAATCTCATCAACTGCTACAAAAAACTTGTCTATATCATCTACGGTGTTATACAAATACAGGCTCATCCTACATGCGCCGTTTTTTTCTATATGCTGGAAAAATGGATGTGTACAATGTCCGCCACAACGTATACAGATATTCTTTTGTGCCATACGTTCTCCTAGTTGTATATGGTTTGGAAATGATGGTATGACAAAAGAAAATACTCCAATTCTATCCTCGGCTGTTGTTGGTCAGAGAAGAGTTATCTTGTCTTTACGTTTAGCAAACTGTTCGAGAGCGTATTGTACAAGTGTGGACTCATATTGTTCTATGGCCTGGTAGCCTCAAATCTTATTCATATATTCTATGGCTTTGAGTAATGACACGGCACCAATGATATGAGGCGTTCCTGGCTCAAATTTCTCCTCGCTTTTTTTAAGCTTGTAGTTGTCCGTGCTAACATCTTCGATACTACCGCCTCAGCCTATAGCAGGAGTCAGTTGTTCGTTTAGTTCTTTACCCAGATAGAGCATACCGATACCTGTGTCGGCCATCATCTTGTGTCCAGTTGCGATCAGCGCATCACATCAGATTTTTTTCACATCTACAGCGATATGTGGGAGCGCTTGTGAAGCATCTACAATCAATAGAGTATCATCACGAAGTTTTTGAGAAATCTTTTTTATGTCATATATTTTTCACGTTACATTTGAAACCATTGAGAGAGAAACAACTTTTACATTGTCGCTATATTTTTTTTCAAAATCGACTTCGTCGAGATCATACTTTTCATCTATATTGATCCATTCTATTTCAATTCCTTCTAGCTTTGATGTCATTTGTCGAGGAACAATATTCGCATGATGCTCGGCAATGCCCAATAGTATTTTGTCACCCGCTTTTAGTTTTCCTGAAAGAGTAAGGGATTGGACGAGTATGTTAAATGCATAGGTCGCATTATATGTATAAATGATCTCTGAGTGATGCGCATTGATGAGCGAAGCGAAAGCTCTCTTTGATGCCTCATACATTTCTTCTGACTGTTCACTTATCTCATATGCTCCACGATGAATATTTGCATACGAGTTTTCCATAAAATCTTTCATACCATCTATAACCACTGAAGGCTTTTGTGCAGTCGCCGCACTGTCTAGGTAGATAAGATCAGGCTGCTTGGTGAACAACGGAAAGTCTTTTTTATAATTCATATGAGAGTGTTCTAGGATTAAATATTGATGTGGTTTTTTACCTTTATTTTTATACTATGAGATCATTCAAATAGTATTTTATTCTTCTGAAATTGCAATGCTTCGATATGGAAAGCCTGTGGCAGAAAAGATAGAGCAGAATGTGAAACAATGGGTGGCTGACAACGAGATCCAATGGAGATACGTTGCTGCTATTATGATTGGGGAAGATCATCCAGGTAGTGCATACGTGCAGCGTAAGAAAAGTTTTGCGCAGAGGGTGTGATTGGATGTAAAAATTTTTGGTGATGAAAACAAGGAGTGGACAGAAGTAGACATCTTGCAAGTTATCGAAAAATGTAATCAAGATGATGAGTGTGTTGGTGTCATTGTGCAGCTACCATTGCCTGAATATCTTCATGATGCAAAGCAAAATATCTTAGATGCTATAGACCCTCATAAAGATATTGATGCGCTTGGTTCATGGCATCAGGAGAAAAAACTTTTGTTGCCTGCAACTCCACTAGCTGTGCTTCAAATGATTGGTCACTATGAGTACAATGTGCAGTGAAAGAACATTGCTATGATAGGAGAGAGTAATCTTATTGGAAAGCCGTTGGCATTTGCTTTAGAGTATAAGTGAGCGTTGGTAAAAACATTTAATATCGAAAGTGATCAAGAAGAGATGAAAAAGTTTTGTCGCGATGAGGCAGACCTTATTATCTCTGCGACTGGACATATACATCTTGTTGATGAGAGCTTTGTTCGTGGTGATAACTCACAAGTAATTATAGATGTGGGTCGAGGGTATAAAGATAATAAACCTGTAGGAGATGTGCAGTGGGAAAATCTAGAAGATAAAGTAGCTGCTATCACTCCAGTGCCTTGAGGAGTGTGACCAGTGACAGTTGCATCATTGTTTGCTAATCTGATGCACGCAAAAAAAATTGCAGATAGAGAACTTATTTAGTGACCAATAGATGATGCATTATATCTATATTGATGAAGCAGGGAGATGACCAATTGCAGGACCGGTGTATGTCGGGATTGTTGTCGTTTCTACAAAGAGTAATGCGCTTCGTCGATCGGATGATCTTATTTCTCTTCCATGATTTTCTGACGCATGTTTTGTAGGGTATGATGATAGTAAAGTTATTGCAGAAGCAAAAAGAGAAGAACTCTATGAGAAAATTTGTTCTGATAAAAATATTTCTTTTGCTTTTGGCTTTTCGAAGTCGACAGAAGTAGACAGTCGTGGAATTGTTCGATCAATACGTACTGCGATTGCAAAAGCGTTGTGGAGCCACTTTGTATGAGAGCCATTTTCAATAAGAAAATTTCAAGCACGAATAAAGGAGTGTGCTTCAGAGCTTGTTCTTGTCGTTGATGGGAAAACTGATTTTTGAATGAGAAAACTATGGGGAGCGACAGTACAGCCTGTTGTTGATGGCGATGCAAAGATACCCATGATTGGTGCAGCGAGTATCGTAGCAAAAGTAGAGCGTGATAGAAAGATGAGACAACTTCACAAGAAATTTCCACAGTATGAGTTTGATACACACAAGTGATACGGCACAGAAAAACACTATGCTCTCATTAGACAACACGGCCTATGTAAAGAGCATAGGAAGAGCTGGATTTCTTTATAGCATATGTCACATATGTTATCATAATTGTGTCTTTTTAGGATAACGGTTGGTAGGCACAAAATGTATCTCTGGGGTTGAAAATCAGAAATCCCTCATTATAAGTAGGGTAAGATCTGAGGTAAAAGTGAGACTCCATATCTCCTTCCCATCGACAATGACCAGGGGGCCGAAAAATGATCCGGATGTTCGATCTGGACTGAGCCTACCACTTATGTATATGGGGGTCCGAGAATGCCAGTCCACGTTGCTTTGGATTTTTTTTATGCTTGGAAAATGGGCGAAAACATTGTTTTAGCCTCAATAATATTGACTTATCTTGTTGGTTTATTATAGTTGTCTGGTCGTCGTTCATTAAAAGTTCATTATTAATCTAAAAACAAAAACAATTTTGCTTATGATGCAGACCATCAAAAAAACAAGAAAAGTATTATATAAATATCTCATTGATCAGCAGTTGTTTATCATGGCAGGGTTGGTGTTGGGTATGGTCTGTGTTGCAATCTATCCGCCACTGTATGACCTGTTTGCTCAAGAGTGGTTCTTCGTTGGACCACTTCCAATCATGCTAAAAACAATTGGACAATGGGGTGTTATGCTCTTGATTACTACCATTATCATGGAACTTGTTCAGGGGCTGGTTCCCGAGAGAGGAAAATTGAGTAAGAAAGAGAACCGAGAAGTGGTTTTCTTGTCAATACTTAGTGCCTTTGGAGGTGTTATTGCTCCAGTTCTAGTATATCTCGCATTGGTTGATATTATTATCCCAGATGGGGTATTAAAGGATCAACTTACGGGTGCTTGGCCAATAGTGTGCGCCACTGATATAGTTTTTGCTATACTGTTGGCAAGGTGGTTCAAAAAGAAGAACCATAAGAACGAAGCATTTTATCTAGAGCTACTTGCTGTGGGTGATGATGTGATCATGTTGTTGCTCATCGTCATAGGTGGTGCCGTTGGTTGGTTCATCAGCCATTCGCCTCATCTGTCTACTGCATGGCTTGTTGGTTCTATCGTTTGGATAGTGTTGGTGTTTGTTCGTGGAATCATTCTGCGGAAGACAAAAACTCACTATTCAGAAGCTGATATCCTCCTGCTTATTGTGCTGACCTTTATCACTGGTTATTTCATGGAACTTCTGGGTCTCCATGGTGTTCTTGCTTCTATTATTGTTTTCTCGCCAATGATGAGGAAAGAATATATGAAAGTTCGTAAGGCAAAAGGTGATGAGACTAGCCCTCAAGAGTCTTCTATAGAAGAGGAGTTCCTTGATATACCAGATCATGCTCATAAAGAAAATGTGGAAGACCCCATCTCTCTTGTAGAGGAGACGATGAAGCCAGTTACGCAGACTTTATTGTTTGTGTTTGGCTTTACTTCAGCGGTTCCACTGACATTGAAATATTTTGCATACCCTTTGCCATGGATTATCGTTGCTTCGGTTGTCGTGGGTAAGCTATTGGGTATTGTCTCATTTCATAAGCTTTTTGCATGGCTTCGTGGCTACAAGGAGAAGCTGGATATCACTTTCATCGGTTTGAATGCCGGTGTTGGATTTACTGTTGCGATATTCGTCGCACAGTTGTTACTGTCAGGAGAGGTGTTAAAGCAGGCTATACTTGGCTGTGTATTAACCTTTCCTTCGGTATGGACTATAAACATTATTATTTCTTTCGTAAGAAAGTACACACAACGACGCGAATGATGACAATTATTTTGAAAGACGGTGGTGAATTTGCCACCGTTTTTTTCGTATTTGTAAAGAAAAAAGCGAGAGTTTAAGGTTGTAATCAGCGAGGAGATACGTATCATCAACTCTTGTCGGAAGTTTAGATTTAATGTGAAAAGTGAGACAATGGCAGCGCCAGCAGAACATGGACTCTTCGCTATAGACATAGCAGGACATGCACTTCATATAGATAATGCGATGGTGGGTACTTGGGGACTTACTATCGTTATTTTGGTATTGGCGTTGCTTATCAGAAGATATCCTATGAATGGAGCCGTTATACTCTTTAAGAGTATCTTTGAAACGCTTCATGACTTTTTCATGGAGATACTTGGTGGAAAAGAAAAGAAGTGGATTGTGTCGACTGTATTGGCGATATTCTTTATTGTCTTGTTTTCAAATGTGTTGGCAGTCTTTGTCGATGCATTTAACTTTGCGTATCCTATAGAGCACTATTTTGTGCCTCCGACAACCAATCTGATGTACAACATGGGTATAGCCATCTTTATCGTTGTGTTAGTCTTTGCGATACAGATCATGTATCATGGCTGGCGACATTTTGCACAGGAATTTGTGCCGGTTTTCGGTAAAAATATCGTAACCGTAGAAAGAGGAAATATGCCTGGGTATGTGTATCGACCATTGAAGGTTTTTGTGAAGATTTTTGATATTGTTTTATCGTTATTCCTTGGATTTCTTGAAGTCGTAGGGAATATCGCCAAAGTAATATCCCTGTCTAACAGGCTCTTTGGTAATATGCTTGCTGGAACGATACTTGTGACTATCTTGGTGACATCGCTCAATCTTGCGACACAGAGTATAGTGGGACTCAATATTCCGTTCCTTGTTCCTATCTTGCTTTATCTGCAAGGGCTTCTTGTTGGTGTGATCCAAGCGTTTGTGATGGCACTCCTTGCAGCGATCTTTATTAGAGTAGCAAGAGGAGCTGACTAATAGTAAATTATTTATCTTCTTATCATAATGGTTAACATGAATGTAGCACTTATTGGAGCTTGAATCGCAGTTGGTTTAGCGGGTGTCGGTGTGGCGCTTGGTGACATGTATCTTGCGAGAAGAGGTATTGATGCTCTTGGGAAGAACCCTAACTTGAGCGGAGGTATCATGGTATTTATGATTCTTGGGCTTGCGCTTGTAGAGTCTGCAGCGATTTACGGATTGATTATTGCATTCCAGATCCTTGACGGAGGTGCAACGCTTTCTGCAGTAAATGGTATCGGTGCAGGTCTTGCTATCGGTGTTCCGGGTCTTGCAGTAGCGATCGGTGAAGGTCGAGTTATCGGGCAGGCTATCGATTCGTTCCTCAGAAATCCTGAGACGAGAGGTAAGATCATGACAAATATGATTTTGTCAGTAGCACTTATCGAGTCTATTGCGATCTACGGTCTGATCATCGCATTTAGACTTCTTGGGTAATTTTACTCTTTTGTTCACACATCTGTTATGGATATACAATGGGATATACTCGTCGTACAGATACTGAACTTTTTGATCATCTTTTTTATCTTCAAGAAATTTATCGGTGATAAAATTTTGACGGAGATAACAGAAAAGAGAGAACTTTTTGCGAAGCTCAAAAACCTAGAACAAGAGTGTGAGTGGATCGAAAAGAATGCAAAGGAAAAGGCGGCGCAGATCGTGCATGAAGGTGTAGAGCACAAAAATGCTCTTATCCATGATGCGAAATCACTTGCGCAGCAACAGCAAGAGGCAATGATCTCGGAGGCTCAACGTCGTGCTGACTCTATCGTAGAGCAAGCACAAGTAGAAGCTGATCTGATGAAAAAAGATCTTACTGCTGACTTTGCAGATAGCGTCAAAAAGACAACAAAATTGGTTGTGGATAAACTGGTGCATGATAATGCACAGCTCCAGGATCAGTATCTCGACACATTGGTGAAAGAGGCCTCGGCCAAATAGCTTTATATTTGCATATTCGCGTCATGCGTATTACTAATAAACAGTTTTACGAAAGCTATCTTGCATCGTATGATGGGCAAACTATCTATACGATCCTTTCACGTATCTTATTTCTTCTCAAGAAAAAGCATCTTGCGCTCTTCTTGCGTGTTCACGAAAAGCAGCCTTCGGCTGCGACGCAGGAGATGGCTGACATGATCATTGCTTTGAAAAAAGTAGGCAAACTTTCTCGCGAAAGTCTGTCTGCACTCCTGCGTCTTGTGCAGGATAAAGCAGGATTGCCAGCACAATTAACCGTGCGTCTCTCGAAGCAGATAGATGAGAAAGAGTTGAAGATGTTAGATGGTTGTAAAGAGGAGATGAAAGATCTAAGCCAGACTGAAGCGCTAGAACTATTCATACAGAAATGAACAGATATCTATAAGAGGTCACTGCAAGGTGATTTGAATAAGCTACTAGATTAACTTTAATTATATTATCGTACGTATATGTCAGTAACACAAGACATTTTAAAGAAGATAGAAGAGCAGATTCAGGAGGTGAAGCTTTCTGATGAGCTTTCAGCTAAAGGTCAGATCCTAGAGATCCGTGATGGAGTCGCGACAGTAACAGGGCTCCAGTCTGCTATGTTCTCAGAGATCGTCGTTTTTGAAAACGGTACTAAAGGTTTGGTGCTCGATCTTTTGGAAGATAGCGTTGGTGTGCTTATCTTGGGTGACTATGGTACGCTCGAGCAGGGACAGGTTGTACAGACTACCGGCAAAGTATTTTCAGTAGGAGTCGGTGACGCATATCTTGGTCGTGTGCTCAATGGTATCGGTGAGCCTCTCGATGGGAAAGGCGAGGTAAAAGCAGAGGATAACTATCCTGTGGAAAAAGTTGCTCCAGGTGTGATGACCAGAGAGGCAGTAAATCAACCTTTGCAGACTGGTATCAAGGCTATTGATACAATGGTGCCGATTGGTCGTGGTCAGCGTGAGCTTATTATCGGTGACAGACAGACTGGTAAAACCACTGTCGCTATCGATACGATTCTCAATCAGAAAAACGAAGGTGTTTACTGTGTCTATGTCGCTATCGGACAGAAAGAAAGCAAGGTAAGAAGACTTGTTGAGACACTACAGGAGAAGGGTGCAATGGACTATACGATTGTCGTATCAGCTCCAGCAAATACACCTTCAGTGATGCAATATATCGCTCCATATGTAGGGTGTGCTCTTGGTGAATATTTCATGAATACTGGTAGAGATGCTCTCATCATCTACGATGATCTTTCGAAGCATGCTGTAGCATATCGTGAAGTGTCGCTTCTTCTCAGAAGACCTCCAGGACGTGAGGCATATCCAGGTGACGTGTTCTATCTTCACTCAAGACTCCTTGAGCGTGCTGCGAGAGTGAATGAAGAGTATGTGAAAGAGGTGTCAGGTGGAAAGATAACGGGTAAAACAGGCTCTCTTACTGCGCTTCCTATCATTGAAACACAAGCAGGAGATATCTCTGCATATGTACCGACAAACGTAATTTCTATTACGGATGGGCAGATCTTCCTCGAGACAGATCTCTTCAATGCAGGTGTGAGACCAGCAGTAAATACAGGTCTTTCTGTATCTCGTGTAGGAGGTTCGGCACAGACGAAGATCGTCAAGAAAGTATCTGGTACGCTAAAGCTTGAACTTGCTAATGCTCGTGAGCTTCAAGCATTTGCACAGTTCGCTTCAGACCTTGATGCGACGACAGTGGCGAAGATCGATCGTGGAAATAGACTTACTGAGATGCTCAAACAAGGTGCTAATCAGCCTAGACCATTTGCTAATCAAGCAGTGCTTGTCTACGCAGGTGTGAAAGGGTATCTCGATAAACTCGAAGTTTCACAGGTGCTTCCACTCGAGAAGATTATCAATGATAAGTTAGATAGTTCATACAAGTCACTTTTTGATAAGATCGTAGAGAAGAAAGAATTGTCAGAGGAGATAGAAGGTGAGATTAAGAAGTTGTTGGATGAGGCTGTAGCAGAAGTAAAATAATTAAAAATTCATAAAATAAAAAATGTGTAGAAGGCGTCGGTTGGCGTCTTTTTTTTTTGTTGACATACTTTTATAATAAACTATAATACAGATCTAAACAAAAGCGAATAATTATGAAAAGAATCATTATGTTGAGCATACTTATGCTCGTTGCGACCGTTTCGTCATTTGCGTCTAGCTCCTGGTATATGCAGCCTGCTAGTCAGCCAGCCTCTCTCATTGATATAGTTGTTATGTCTGCGGGAATAGTTGGCTTGATCTGCTCATTTATCGTGTTCAAGGGTAATGGCGATTTCAATAAGAATGGCGTGGTCATAAGTACAATTATTTTGACCAGTATGCTTCTTATTGTAGGCCTATCTGTTGGAGGAACTGCTATCGGACTTTTTGCTAGCTTCGTGTTTGCGGCACTGTGTCTGATAGGCAGTTTTGTTGGCTGGCTTGTCAGCAGAGAACAGTTTATCATCAGCACGACATAAGTTACAAAAAACATTGAATGTAAGAACGCTTCGGATTTTCCGAGGCGTTTTTCTTTTCTCTTGGAATTAATTTCACATTTCCTATAACAGGGCTATGAAGAAGATCAACGAAACGTTTACTTGCTTTGAGTGCGGAAAACAGGTGCCTGTTGCAGAAAAGACCTGTAGAAACCACTGTCCGTATTGCTTTGCATCGCTTCATGTCGATGGTGAAATTCCTGGAGATAGGAAGGGAGTAGAGACGTGCGGAGGACCGATGTATCCAAGGGCATATGAGCTGAGAAATGGCACTACAAAACTGCTATTTCAATGTGCAAAATGTGGTAAGGAACATCGAAATAAGGTGGCAGTGGATGATAATCTCATGACAATTGATGAAAAGATTGTCCAGTATAGACCGAAATTTGCAATGTTATAGGCATTTTCATATACTAATAGTATCTAGTTTTTTCGCATGAGTATGCAGGATTTAATCATTATCGCGATAGGAATTATTGCCGTGTGGCTGATCGCTCTGGGTATGTACAGATCGATCATTTTGCAGCGAACAAAATCTTTTGCGGAAAAAAAGTCGAATAATCTCAGATTTTTACAGGTAAAGATACCGCAAAAGTCAGGAGATAGTGATCAGAAAAATGATAATATCCAGAGCATGAAACAGAACATTGAGATCATGAATCAGGTGCTCAAGAACTTCTATGCGGTCTACTCAAATAAGCGAAAAGAAAATCGTCTGATCCAGAACTATGTGAGTATGGAACTTCTCGTAGAGAAGGAGATGATTAAATTCATTATTGGTATTCCTAAGGATTACGTAGAAACGATAGAAAAAAATATATCGTCGTTTTATCCTGGTGCGGTAATCGACTATATCGATCAGCCGAAATTACTCGATGCGTGAAAGTATGTTGGTGGTGGAAGTTTTTCATTGTCGAAGAAAGACACATTTCCTATAAAGACCTATGAGGTGTTTGAGGCAGATCCGATGGAGTCGATCCTTTCGGCGTTTTCACGTGTAGACAATGAAGAGAAGCTTTGCCTCCAGATATTGTTGGCGCCTGTGTCGGAGAAAGAGCAGGAGAATATGAGAAAATCGATAGATGATATTAAAGAGTGAAAAAAGAAGTCAGGATTTTGGTGAGGATTCAAAGATCTGATCCCGAAGAGTGATAAAAAAGAAGATAAGCCAGAGAAGAAAAATACGAAATATTCATCACAGCAGATGGGTGACTTGGATAAGAAGACAGAAGACGAACTCTACAATGTGACGATAAAAGCACTTGCAACGTCGCCACAGCCTCATCGTATCGATATCATCCTCAATGACCTTGCACGCAGCATGAGTCAGTACGCATACGTTGGGTTCAATATGCTCAATTTTAGCAAGGTGAAGACTGACCGTATCGCTGATTTTACGAGCACTTTTGTGAAGAGAGTGTTTGACAACGGTGCGTCTATCTTCTCGTTTGTGAAACGTCAGCTCCTCAATATCAAAGAAATTTCTTCTATATTCCATTTCCCTCACTATCGCTTCAATCGTTCCCCACGTATCAAGTGGCAGAACTATAAAGTAGTACCAGCGCCAGATGGGATCCCGACAGAGGGGCTCGAACTTGGGTACAATCTTTTTGCGGGTGTAAAAAGAGTGATTAAACTGAAAGATAAGGACAGATTCCGTCATTTCTATATTATTGGTCAGACGGGTACAGGTAAGTCGTCTATTATGGTGACCATGCTCAAACAAGATATCGAGCAGGGCCGCGGATGTATGGTGATCGACCCGCATGGAGAGCTTTGTGAGACAGTTATGAAATACTATCCAAAGGATCGTATCGATGACCTTATCTATTTTGATGCTTCCAATTTTGATTATCCACTTGGTGTAAATATTTTTACTGCACAAAATGAAGATGAGAGAAGTCTTATCGTGAGTGACCTGCTAGACATGTTCATCGGTATGTATGGTCATGAGATCTTTGGACCGCGTATCCAGGACTACTTTGCCAATGCAGCACTGACACTAATGGAGCAGCCTGACGGTGGTACTCTGGCAGAGGTGGTTCGTATCTTTACCGACCCAGCATTTCAAAAAATTAAATTAAAAAATGTAACCAATCCAGTTGTTCGTACGCGATGGGAGAAAACCTACGCATCAATGGGCGATCGTGAAAAGGCAGAGATGATACCATTCTTCCAGGCAAAATTTGGTCCGTTTATTACAAATTCTATGATACGTAATATTATTGGTCAGCCAAAGTCATCATTCGATGTGTCGAAAGCAATGCAGGAAAATAAAGTTATCTTGGTAAATCTTTCAAAAGGATTGCTCGGTGAGTTCAACTCGCAGCTACTTGGACGTATGATGGTAACACAGGTAAAAGTAGCTGCGCTTCGTCGTGCAGGTATGGCGGAGGAAGATCGTGTGCCTTTCTATCTCTATGTGGATGAGATGCAGAACTATGTATCGAAATCTATTGAATCAGTACTCTCAGAAGCTCGTAAATATAAGCTCGGTATGATCATGGCGCATCAGTATATCGACCAACTCAAACAGTGAGGCCTTGGCGGAGAAAGTGATCTGTCAAAAGCCATCTTCGGTAATGTGGGTAATATCCTCTCATACCGTGTTGGTCCGAATGATGCAGAGTTCCTTGAGAAACAATACGCTCCAGTCTTTAGTCAGCAAGATCTCGTCAATCTCGACCAGTTCAAATGTTGTTTCAAGATGGAAGTAGATGGACAATCTCTCAAGCCATTTAGCATGAACTGTATCAAATTCTTCCAAGAGTATCAAACAGTTAATACCGCAGAAAAAGTCGCTATCATGAAACAAATTTCAGCATTGAAACGGGGTAGAAAGAGAGATCTCGTGGAGAAGGAGATCTATTATAGAGTGGGTGTGTAGAAAGAGCTTTATAGCTCTTTTTTATTTATCTCTTGAATGATATTTTGAACCGCTTTTACTTCATAGTAGTGGCTGTCTCATTCATAGAAATGGCCAATGGTTTGTAATGATCCATTTGAAAAACACTGTGTCACTTCCTCTGGAGTCCCTGCAGGATCTTTTGTCTGTTGCACTATATGAATAGGTTGGTCGTAGGAAATCTCTTTGAGTGTCTTGGTCAGATCTCGTCCTAATGTCTCGGTGGCAAAGCGTATGGGAAACCCAGTAAACAGTACGAGGTCTGGTCTTAATTCAAAATGTTTCATTGCCTCGAGAGCAACAAGACATCCTGCAGATTTTGCGACAATTCCAATCTGTCTGTTATCCGGTAGAGAATCATATATTTTTTTTGCCTCATAACGGGTGTCTATTGACTTGCTTGTGTCCACCCGATGCTGATAGGTCCATGCGTTTACTTCAGAAAAATCAAAACTCAGAGCTCTGGCCAGCTCTTGTGTTCGCTCTTTGTTCGAGAGGCTATTGCCTCAGAGGAGGTAGAGGTGCATGTGAAAGTGTCTTAAAACAACTATCTATGATATTAATGCTGTTCCTGTGATTTTAGGGAGAAACATCATGATAAGACTCAATGGCGAGAAATTCAAGTAAAAGCTCAAAATGATGATAACCATAAGTATACATAACTACTGGATATTGTGTTGAGTCGCCAATATCTTTGAATAGATTAGAGATACTTTATCCTTAATCAATCTACTCATGGTATTAAGACCACTTAACAATCCAAGCGATTCATTGGAAAAGGTTGTAGAAGATCTTAAAAAAAACTGAGTTGATGTTGTAGTATACGAGGAAAAAAAAGAGATTGAAGATGTTTTTGCTTCTAAGTGTGACAATGGAGGGTCGTCTTCTGCAGCATGTGCCAATTCTCAGTCATGTGGAAGTTTCACTGAGGAAGTTACAAAAGCTGCATAATTCGCAATTGCGATCAGGAGGCCTTTAGGCTTCCTTTTCTTTATTTGTATTCATTTGCATCGTAGATGGGATATCCAAGATATAAAGAAAATCGAATGGTTGAAGCTACGCCAGGACAATGTAGTATAGCTGCCGTCATGTGAGTATTGAATTATTTTTGGTATACTGATTTCACGAAAAGAGATACGTGGGAAATGATGCAGATCATGAAAAAATGAGCGTATAGGTGGAATCAAGATGCTTTATTGACCGAGGAGGAGATAGCATTGAGGTTGGCTGAACACGGATTTGATATAAAGATTTTTTATTCTACGACAGAGGAAAAGCGAAGAGACTTTGTTGAGCACCCAACATGAGAGAAATATAAAGAATTTTTGAAGCCTCAGTATCACAAATATGTAAAAGGTGATTATCGGGTAGATCCTAATAAGTGGGCAATTCATGAATGACATAGGAATACAGTCACAGACACTTCTATTCACAAAAAACTTTTGCAAAATAAGAACGTCTCTATGGAGTGGTCTTCGTCAATAGGCAAACAGGTGAAAGCGTATCAAAATGATGGGGCCCTTTTTATTCTTTGACTTGACTCATATGTGTTGCACAAAAAGGAAAAGCCTGAGTGAGCTCCCCTTGGCTGACACATAGTCGTAACAACAGGCATAGAGGGTGGTCAGTTCAAAATTTTTGACCCGGGTCCTCCTTTGTGAAATGGATACCTTAAATCTCAGGACGTAGTAGAAGATGCAATAAAAGATCGGGGTGATTATATGTTTATTCTCGTTAAAGAAAGGAATGCAGGAGCTGCTTAGAATTAATAAGTTAGCTCACGTATATGCATATATGAACAGAATACATATTCGTACATATAAAAAGCATATTTCCGTGCCATTTAGTGAGTTAACTTATAGTACTCTCATAGAGTTGTGACAGATATATTGTTTTGAGAAATCAGAGGTGGAGTCGTCTCTAGGAAAACATGTAGTACGCCTCTTGTTAGAAGTAGGTTTCTTTATATCTGTACAGGATGGAAATAGTGGAGTTGAATCATGGGAGGCAGAGAGATATATGCATAATCCATCGCCCACTTTTACGCCTCTTGCGGATGCCCAGTTGAGATCTATATATAATTCATGAGAGTTATATATCGATTCACTGTGGTGAACTAGCCTAAAAGAGTATGAGTACATGCCGGTAGAGAGAGAAAATAGTAAATTAAATGACTATTTTGAGAACGTATGCTCTACAAGGTTTCTAAAGAAAGAAGATCTGCCAGAAGACATAAATGATATAGAACAACAAGGCTTGGCTTTGCTAAAAAATATTTTCTCTCCAAATGCACAAGGGCACTATAAGTATGGTAGTTGAGGTGGTTTATATTCTATTTTTCCTCTTTGCTTTACAAGACAAGATGTGCTATACTCTTATGATCATAGAAAAAAGAAATTTTTCTACAAAAAAATACCATGACTTTATAACTGATTTATTCAAAATTGTCTTATAGGGGGTGCTGACAATGTGTTTTCAATGTATAATTTTTTTATCTTATTAGTTGCAGATACGAGAAGTGTATATAAAAAATATGGTAATAGGGGGTTTAAACATTTTTATCTTGAGTCTTGAGCTATATGAGCTTTGATACGTTTGTTTTCCGCTGTTGCAGAGTACAAACAAATAGAGTTGCAATGATATAGGGAAGAACCCATTTATAATGTATTGGAAGAGAGTCAGTTTTTCACTGGATTGGAAAATATTATGATAACTCATCTTTTAGCTTTGAGAATATAATGTTGTGGATAGTAGGTGATGAAATTCGTTGTTATGATAAAGAGAAGCAAAAGCTTTTGGAGGGTGATTCTAATGCTATTGCCGCGTATATAAGCTCTCATTTCGTAGAGTTATTTCAGAAAAATACTGTGGTAGATACATTTTGTTCAATAAACCAAGTGCTTGATGAGGATTGGCTTTTCTTTCATGTCATGAGAAAAAAGAGATTTATCGTTAGTGAAAAAATTGTAAGATATTATGGTGTTCAAAAAATAAAAGCTATCTTGGTAGACTTTGATCTTTGACATTATAATAGAGAGTTAGAATGCGTACGCTTTTATGCAGAATGAGAAATATTCACAGAGTTTCAAACTATACATATTAAGGAAAAGAAAGATCTTTATAGAGAAGGATTCCATACTCTCATACATCATCCTAGCAACTCTCAAATTTTTATAGCAGAGACTATTTTTTCATATGGATTAGGAAATTATAAAGGATGAACAATCACGAATATAGGTTGATGAGTTGCTTCTACTCAGTCCTTGGCCAGAAAAAAATCTTTGTCAGAGGCCATAGAAAGATTAAATGGTAGCTTGGTTGTTTGAAGAGATTCTTCTGTATACAAAGATTGCGAACTGGATATGTCTTTCAGATGCCTCATTGAAAATCATGGTATCTATGTGTGACAAGAACTATTATGTAGAAAAGGAAAGACTCTCTTAGGAGGCAAAGCCCTCATTCCTGAAGAACTACTATTTTACCCATATGAAAAAGATAGATATGGTTATCCAGCTACATCTTCCGGTATGGCCACTCATGTAACCCTAAGGGAAGCCCTTGAAAACGCTCTTTTCGAAATAATAGAGAGAGATGCATTTTTGTTATTTCGATTGCTTAAGAAAGGTGGATATAAAATTGATCTATCCACTCTTAACGAGAATCACAAGGAGAGTATTGATAAGTTGGAAGCAGAATGACTTACTCTGAATATCATTTCCTTACATTTTGACAATCCTGCGCCTGTCATATTATTGATGTGCAATAAAGGAAGAAGAACCATTATTGCACTTGGTGTTTCCTATTCTATACAAGAGGCTATAAGCAAGGCATTAAGAGAGATTTCCTATGCAAAGGTCTTTTTTACAAAGGAGCTAAAGAGTAATATAGAAGAATGAAGTGTACAGTTTCATACGCTTTCTTATTTGCGTGAGAGTAGTTATCCGAAGGTGAGTTGGATATTAAAGTCCCCTGTTAAGACGCTTGGTTGGTTGGTAACTCAATTTCCAAGTTATAACCACTATAGGCAAATTGCTCAACATTATCGCGCTATCGGAGTTGGGTTGTATTCCTATAGATACAGAAATATCATAAACGAAATATTTCATAGATTTACTGTCAGAGTGCTTTCTGATTCTTTATTACCTATTTATTTTAATAAAGAGATACCTAGGCACATTAAGGGAAGTAGAAGATTGGAAAAGCGGAAAGCAAAAATGAATGTAAAAAATCTAAATGAAGATGTTCATCCTTTGGGATAGAAAGATGGATCTGATGGAGAAAGATATTCTTAGTACGTAAAAAGCCGGACAGATATTCCGGCTTTTTTATTGTCTTTAAGAGAGCATCCTACCCAGTGTAGATTGGTCTTTTTTTTGCATCAAGGTAGGAACTTTGCTTTTCGTGAGGAGTTGGCTCAAGCTCCAACTGGAGCTTGTTTTCCCATTCTGATTCGGCCATCATGAAACTTCGTCGTGCTGGTGTCTCCTTGCAACGACACCCAAGCGTGTACATTACAGAGTTGTCCTCCATGTTATATTTATGTACTTTTGGGAGTTCATCACATAGTACACATGGGTACACTTGGTCTTCAGAGAGTAGGTTAAATAATTTCCTTACCCTTTTCAGTATCGCTTCGGAATTTGCAGGATCGCTATACATAGCAGGATTAGTTAAGTCCCTCGGAATGTAGTAGTACAAGAATTCCTTATTGTCAGGTCTGCGGAATTGCTCACTAATATCTCCGCAGGAACAATGAATTCCCATCTCCTTGAAAAGAGCTATTAGTGTTGCAAATTCACTTACTGCCGATTCATCCTCCTGAACAAATGCAATAAGATGGTCCTTTAAAAGATCTTGCATCTTTTTTGTATCCATAGTTGTTTCCATAATTTTTTCTTTTTAGAAGCAGATTTTAAACTTCCTTCTTAGTTTGTCAAGCCTTCTGTGATAGAGTTAGGAGTTTGAATTTGATAATATTCTTGCAATTTTCAACCTAAAACCTAGTATCTAACTCTAGGTTTTTATTATTGCAAAAGAGAGTAAATGGTGCTTTCGTCAGACGAAATAAGGCAGAAATATATTGAGTATTTCCAGAAAAATGGACATGTAAATATCGAGGCTTCTGGGCTTTTGCCACAGGGAGATAGTTCGCTTCTCTTTGTGAACTCAGGGATGTTCCCATTGGTTCCATACCTGCTTGGTGCGGATCACCCGCAAGGAAATAGACTCGTGAACTCACAGAGATGTTTCAGAACTGATGATATAGATGAGGTTGGTGACCAGAGACATACAACATGTTTTGAGATGCTCGGGAATTGGTCGCTTGGTGATTACTTCAAGAAAGAGCAAATACACTTTTGGTACACATTTCTTTTTGATGAACTCAAGATAGATCCTACTAAGATCTATCAGACTGTCTTCGGTGGTAGTGATACGGTGCCAGCTGATGAGGAAAGTATCAAGTACATCCAAGAGGAGTTTGCTGCTCGCGGTGTCACAGCTGAACTTGGACCAAAGACAACTGGAGAGGGTGAAGTAGGACCAGGCGTAGAGTGCGATTTTTCAAAGCAAAGAATTTTCCAGTACGGTGCAGATAAAAATCGATGGCAGAGAGGGAACGTTGTTGGTGAGACAGGAGGTACGGACACTGAAACTTTCTATGATACGGGCAAGGAACACAATAAATCATTTGGTGAGCATTGTCATCCCAACTGTGACTGTGGACGTTTCATCGAAATCGGAAACAGTGTATTTATGCAATACAAACTTACTGAATCTGGACGAGAGAAGATCGAGCGTCAAAATGTCGACTTCGGTGGTGGTCTAGAGAGAATTACTATGGCGGTACAATGAACTGATAATGTCTTCAAGACTGATGTATTTCAGCCATATATCCAGCTGTTGGCAGATAAATATAATATCTCATATGAAGACAATGCAAAGGATGTGGAAGTCATAGTTGATCATATCAGAGCGGTTGCGTTACTCATTATGGATGGGGCGTTGCCATCTAATAAAGATCAGGGTTACTATCTTAGACGTCTTATCAGAAGAGTGGTAACAAAGCTGCAATTGCTCAATGTCGATAAGCAAGCAGTACATGATCTACTCGATAGCGTTATAGAAAAACTTGGTGTCGGATATCCAGAGCTTAGAGAAAAAAATGATGAGATAAAAGCGGTTGTAGAAAAAGAAGTAAAATCGTTTTCACAGAATCTGAAAAAGGGATTGCAGTATTTTGAAAAGATGGTTGGTGATAAAAATGAGGTAGATGCAGAAAGTGCATTTATGCTACAGACTTCGTATGGCTTCCCGATTGAGCTTATCGAAGAGATAGGAAATGATAGGGGTATCAAAGTGGACGTGGAAGGCTACAAAGTAAAAGTCGAAGAACACAAAAACATTTCTCGTCAGGGAATGGAGAAGAAATTTAAGAGTGGACTTGGTGATAGCAGTGATCAAACCATAAAATATCATACTGCAACACATCTCTTACATCAAACTCTTCGCGAAGTGCTTGGTGGTCACGTACAACAAAAGGGGTCAAATATTACTGCAGAGAGGCTCAGATTCGACTTCTCACATCCTGCAGCGATGACGCCTGAACAGATCAAAGAGGTAGAAGACAAGGTAAACGCCATCGTGCAGAAAGGCTTTACTGTGAGTAGTCAAACTATGGAAACAGAAAAAGCATTTGCAGAAGGTGCGATTGGATTCTTTGGAGACAAGTATGGGCCGGAAGTGTCTGTCTATACAATCTCTGCGCCAGATGGATCGGTGGTGAGTAAAGAGATCTGTACTGGTCCGCATGTGGAAAGTAGCGACAACTTTGGTACATTTAAGATAACTTCTGAGTGATCGGTATCCGCTGGTGTGAGACGTATCAAAGCAATATTAGAATAATATCACAGGCAATGTAGTTGTCTAGCAGAAAAGCAGGAGGTAGCTCTTGTTTTTTTTTGTATGTTTTGTATGCTAGCGGTAATTTATTTGCATAATTTTTGTTTTGGATGAACTATAAAAAATTAGCAGTGATGCTCGTTGCAGCATCAGCGCTTGTATTAGCTGGATGTGGCAATAGCGCAAAAGATATGAGCTTCGATGAAACCTATGATGCATTTTGGGATGCACATACAAGCGATGCAGTAGAGATGTTTACACACTTTGCTGATGCGCCAGCACTCTCTGAAGAGGGAACATATATGCTGAGTGGTTTTGTCACTGGAGGTGTCGCGGCTAATGTGTCGATAGATGCAGTATCAGTTGTGACCAATGAGGGTCTCGATACAGATAGCGTGATCGGTATCAGTGGAAGCCTCACACAGCCAGGACTCAACGATACAATTTCTTTCAATAGTGATATCCTCTTCAAGATGGTATCAGGTTTGTCGTATATTAATCTCTCGACACTCAACATCGGTTCAGAGCAGGGTAATCCGCAGATTAGTATGCTCGGTGCATTCTCTGCTATCCTTACAAATAAGTGGATTGCACTTGTAGGTTCGGGAACAGAAGAGTTGACGACGCTCAAGGGTGTCAATCTCTCAAGTCTTTATATGGTTCCTGCTGCTGCAGTAGAGTCACTAAAGGAGTATCCTATTTTTGTAGAAACAAGCAAAGAGATGGATGGCGATAAACCTGTCTATCATGTCGCTTTGAGTGCATCAGGACTCTATATGGTGGCAAAAGATATGCTTGAAAACGAGGCGGTAAAGGGATTCCTTCGCGGAGAGACATTTACCGATGAGGAGCTCATGGACTGGGCAAATACATTTGTTGCTAATGCATCATTCAAAGGAAGATTGATCGCTCATAGTAAGAAAGATGTAGAACTCACTATCGATATGCTTCGTCTTGATAACATGGAATATGTAACAGGAACAGTAGGTAAAGATGCAACAAAACTTGAAGTGATGGATGATACAGTTCAGCCTGCAGTCAATGTTGCAACACTTATGATAGAAGAGCAAAACGACAAGGTGAACTTTTCTCTTACAGCTCCAAGTCAGATGCTTAGCGTCGGAGGATGGGTTGATATGGAGAGTGTGGGTTCTGATGATCTTACATACTCGTTCTATGTATCTCTTTCTCATCCAGACTTTGCTGCTGACCTTGACGGTGCTGTAGCGATAGAAAAAACAGAGCCGGTCGTTGTAGAAACTCCATCAGCATACCAGACTGTTGATCAGCTTGTACAAGGATTCTGGGATATCCTCGGAGGTAGCGCTGGTGGCGATGATCTCGATGTGATGACTCTTGAAGAGAGTATGACTCAATAATTAATAAAAAAGCTTTTTTATCTCAACTAAGGCGAAGATAGTTTTTTCATGTCATTTCAAAATAAGAAGATCAAGTGATCACATACAGATAATTTGGATGAGTACTCATTGGAGAAGGCGCCAAAGGGCAAGAAGTTCTTTGTAGTGCTTATTACTGTTATCCTCTGTTTTGGCGTCGTGCTGTTTGCGCGAGGAGCGCTAAAGCCTTACTTTCAAGTAAGCATGCAGCGAGTCGGTCAGTGAGCAGTCAACATCATCAGTAATACCGCTGGCGTAGAGCCACAGAAAGATGATAGAGGTCATATCAATGCTCTTATCCTTGGGTATGGTGGTGACGAGCACGCAGGAGGATATCTTGCTGATAGTATCATGCTAGCGTCTCTTGATCCTGATCTTGGAGGTGTCACATTTTTATCTGTTCCAAGAGATCTGTACATAGAAAAGTCACTTGGTGGATACGGTAAAATCAATGGTGATTATGCTTCGCTTTACTATCACTATGAAAGAGATAAGGTGCAAGCTGCAAGTGGGTTTGCAAAGAAGATTACGGAGATTACGGGAGTGCCGATTCAGTATTATTTTATGATAGATTTTCATGGTTTTGAAACGTTTATCGATAAGTTAGGAGGAGTGAAGATAGATGTTCCATACGATATCTATGATACTACTTATCCTGGGCCGAATAATAGCTATCAGACCTTTGCTATCTCTCAAGGAGAACAGCTAATGAGTGGCTCAACTGCTTTGAAGTATGCGAGAAGTAGACATACGACTTCTGACTTTGCTCGTAGTATGAGACAGCAGCAGATTGTGAAAGCTGTGCTTGAAAAGATTCTGACATTTGAAAATATTGCGACGCCAGGAAAGATCAAAAATCTTTACTCTGAGTTTACGGGAGTGGTGACGACAAATATCTCGCTCGATGAGATTATCGGAAGTATGAAATACGCACAAAACATTAAAAAATTCTCGTCGTTTCAATATGCGGTCTGTGCGAACTATCGCTGGGATCTCGCACAGCCAGGATGTTTACTCTATTATCCACCGCTTGCTGCGTTCAATGCGTCAGTGGAGGTGCCAGTAGAGGCAACGCCAGCAAATGTATCTGCATACAATGCAATGCACTCGTTTGCAGAGCAGGTGGTCTACAATCAAGGCTATCTGATCGAAAATCCTGCTGTACGTATTCTCAATGGCGTAGACACGGGAACAACTTCTCTTGGGAATAGAACTATCGCAAGCAATACAGCGATGGACTTTACGAAGATGGGTATCAGAGTGTGGGACGTTGGGAATAGTGAAACATCATATCCACAAACAACTATTCTTATCAATGGAACAGGAGACTACACACACACCATCAATGAAATGAAGAAAATCATCGATATACCGCAGGTGGCATCGTGAACTTTTGCGCCAGACGGGCCAGAACTTACGTTGATCTTAGGAAGCGACTACTTGTCGGTAGTGCAGCAAGAAAAACCATTGTTTCTACAATACTAACTTAGGTTTGTACTTGTAGAACATTTCTCTATAGTGAAATCAATAACTTTTATTTCTGACAGATCTCATGAGAGTATTTGTGCCGAGAAATATTCAAAAAGGACGGTTTAGGATGAACTTTCAGATTGGGCCACTCAATGTGACGCTCATTCAGCTCATCGTCCTTGCAGTTGGTATGGCCTTGGCCCTCGTGATACGAAATGCGATGGTAAGGGGAGGAGCAACGAGACTCACTGCAGCCGTGTTTGCTATACCAGTGTTTGTTATCTTTGTGGTCATTGCTTTTTTCAATGTGTCAGAGATGGGACTGGTGCAGTATCTTGCGAAAGTTATCAGAACAAATTTGCTTGATACAACGAAGAAATATCAAGATGACTATGAGCGTATCGACCCAGTAGATATTGCGTTGAAGAAGGCGGATCTAGAAATTAGTCAGAAAAAAGCACATACGAAGAAGACAGATACTGTCGATGAAGATAAGTTGGAGAAGCTGAAAGAGGATAGCATCTTCTAAAACTGTTTATACAATGATATGATTGCTATGAGTTATAGTCCTGTAGGATGGCTGGTGTTGGTATTGGTTGTCGTTGCAGCTATACTCTTTTTTCGTTATCCACGAAAGAAGATCGATGTCTATCCTCGAAAGATGACTGAGGGGAAGTTATATTATGCACAATCTTTGATCTGGCTTTTTTCAGTCATACTTCTTGCGTTGTGGTCGTTCAATGTGTCACGAATAAGCACTGTGCAGCCCGTGAAGAGCTCTGCAAGTCATGTACTTTTTGTGTTAGATGGATCGCTTTCGATGAGCGCGGATGATGTTGCACCAAGTAGGTTTAAGAGATCTCTCCAACTGATTCATCAGCTAGTGGAAGAAGGCTCGGACAGCACGTATGAACTCATTGTCTTTTCTGGGCTGCCAGTTATTCGTATGCCATGGACGTCAGATAGTACGTGATTTATGAAAGTTCTTTCATGAATGCAGCTTGGAGATTTTCCTCCGACAGATAACTTTTTAGGAACGGCGCTTGGTGATGCGTTACTCTTGTCTATTCACCAGTTTCAGCAGATTCCACAGGAGAGCTCTCGTTCGCTTGTCGTTATCAGTGACGGAGATAGTAACAAGTGATACGATCCGTATAAGCTTCTCACATTGCTCCAACAACAAAACATCTCTGTCTATTTTATTGCTCTGGGTGAAGAGTGATATGAGGTCGGAAAAGATGCTCTTTGATTGCCTGTGATAACCTCATTTGATACCAATCTCATGCAACAGTTCACTGATCAGACGGCGGGAAGACTCTATCGTAATCCAGGTGGTGATGAGATGGCGTCGTTGGCAGAGCTTCTTTCCCGTGGGGAGCAAGAACTCGTTGAGTATGCAGTAGAGAGGAAAAGATTGAATACATATTTGCTACCATGGCTTCTTGTATCGCTCTCGATCTTACTACTGCTACAATTGAGAAGGCTAGTTTACATAAAGAGAAAATAACAACCTTGTTATTGGCGCTAGATTTGCTATAGTTTGCCCTATGAAAGATAACATATTTTTGTTTACAGGAGATAGCCCATTTTTGCTCTGGGAGGAGCTAAAAAAATGGAAGAGATCGTTTGCTGAGAAATATGGAGAGCAGTATATTTTTTCATTTTCTTCGGACAATTTTGACATACCAACGATCATAGATAATACGTTTTCATGAGGCCTCTTTGTAAACAAAAAGCTCGTTGTGATCTTCTGAGTGCCATGAGATAAAGTGAGTGACAATAAAATCTCTGCCGCGAAGTTGGAACAGTTTGAAAAAGGATTTATCCAGCGTATTGATTATCTATCTCCTGATACTATCGTGGTGTTTGTTTCGTATGATCCTGATAAGAGATTGAAGCTCTACAAGGCTTTGAGTGAGATCGCGCAAGTGAAAGAATTTAAGACGCCGAATGCGCCAGGTCTGAAGAAATTCCTTGGAGGATTGCTGGGTGAGCTCGTCTCAGGTGAGGATGTGGATTACATCGTCAGTATTGTCGGTAACGACATGTTCCGTTTGGCGCATGAGGCTGACAAGTTGAAAACATATGCGAAGTTTCACAACATGGAGAAAGTGAACAGAGAGGTGATAGATAACGTCGTCTATACCGAGACAGATGCCAATAACTTCGCAGTACTCGATACCATGTTAACCGATAAACAAAAGACCCTTGAGACTATTGATATTATCTCTGAAAATATGGTAGACCGAAATGAGTTTGTCGGAATGCTGTATTGGTGACTGAAGCATATGTTACAGACGCTCGATCTCTATGAACAGGGAGAGAAGGACAGCAAACAAATAGCTTCGAAGATAGGCGTGCACTTCTTTCCGATCATCAAAGATCTGAAGATTATCGACAAGATCAAAGCAAAGAAAACAAAACTCATTGAGATGTTTGATGAACTCATGAGCCTCGACATGTCTATCAAAAAATGACAATTTCCAGCAGAAGGTTTCTATACTGAGGTAAAGAAAATTATAGCAAAATTGTAAATATTACTTCGTCCTTATGTCTTTCATACTATAACGAAAATCGCTAGCAGCAAGTTCCTTATTGATTGCATCAAGGATCTGCTGTTTTTCTTTATAGAGAGCAATGTTTGTCTCTCTTGGGAGATCTTTGAGAAATAGAATATTGTGTCTGATATATCATTCGGTATTGCTGAAATTGACTCCTGGAAATTTTTTTCTGAGTACACGGAAGCAGGAGCTCACGATATTGATCGAGCTTCCCATTGATTTCGATAGCGAGCTTTTCTTCAGTAGTTTTTTGATTTCCATCTGCTGTTTTTCGGTAATGAATATTCTTTGACAAAGCTATATGCAATGAGTATACACAGAAGATGTTTATTTGCCATTTGAAATAATGTCGATAGTAAAAAAAATAGCCACATGGTCTATGATGCTAGGAGTTCTCTCTTTGCCTCTCTTTACCTTTGCCGTGCAAAATAGCTTTGAGATTATCCCTGAGTCAGAGAAGGATGTCTCTCAAGATGTGGATGAGGTTGGAAAGTCATGAGGGAGTGTTCGAGATAAGCTCAATCAAAAAGCTCAAGAGTATGAAGACAAGTGAGATCTCGGTGCGCAGTTTGCAAGCGGAGCGTTCACTTGGAATACACTTTTGAATTACGTTGTCTATCTTGTAAGATTTTTGTCGCAGATAGCGCTCGTTATTGGTGCGGGTATGATCGTTGTGTCGGGGTACAAGTACGCATCGGCATCGTTCACCGGTAAACAGCCAAACTCCAGTGATGTGAAAAATGCTATCATTGGGGTGCTCATAGTTGTTTTCTCTTATGCTATCGTCAGGATATTGACCGAAGCATTTCTCTAAGAGTAGGCCTTATATCCTTTAACTTGTAAAAACTGCCAAGTTCGCTACTATTAGCGAGCTTTTTACTTATTCAAATGCCAATCTAATGGTAAAGATCGACACGAAAGACGTGAAAAAGAATACGATTCTTGATATTGATGGAAACCTTATGAAGGTTCTTGATACAAGCTTTATGCAGATGCAGCAGAGACAAGGATCATATACCTATAAAGTACAGAATATCGTAACGGGTAATGTACAAAATGTAACATACAAGTCAGGTACCGTGCTTGAAGTGGCAGACGTCACAAGAAAGAACGCAACATTTCTGTATCAGGCAGGAGACACCTATACGTTCATGGAAGCTGACAATGGAGAGATGCATGAGCTCCCTATCACTATAGTCGGTGAGGATGTTGCTCCATATCTTAAGGAAAATCTTGATCTCTACCTTGAGATTCATGGAGATGATAACGTACTCAATGTGCTTCTTCCAGCAACAGTTACCTACAAGATTGTTTCTACTGTTCCTGGTGTGAAAGGAGATAGAGCACAGGCAGGTAAAAAGCCAGCGACATTGGAGACTGGTCTTGAGATACAGGTTCCACTTCATAAAAATGAGGGTGATGAGATCACTATCAACACGCAAACAGGAGAGGTTGCATAAAACATTATACATATCTTTCTCGACCCGGGCTCGTCTCGGGTTTTTCTATACTGGATTGTAATCAACGCACTATTCTATATACTTCTTTTCAATTATTTATCCTTGAATAGACTCTGTTATTATGGTAAGAAGAACGAAAAGAAAACCAAAGATCATACAAAATATTACCATCGAAAAGATGGGTCACGGGGGCGTGGGTATCGCACGCCAGAGTGACGGACGCAAGATTATTGTTTCGTGAGGTGCTTTGCCTGGTATGGTTGCGGACGTGATGGTCTTCAAACAGAAGAAGGATTTTGTAGAAGCAAAACTTTATCACGTGCACTCGTATGGCGAAGAGTTTACATTGGATAGAGATGCTGTCCGCTGTCCGCATTATGTGTTTCATGCAGAAGATGGGCTGGAGCACGACGGTATGGGAGAAAATAAAGTTGGGTGTGGAGGATGTAAGCGACAGATTTTGCGTTATGAGAAACAGTTGCTCCTGAAACATGCCATAGTGAAAGATAGTTTTAGACATATAAGAGACCTTATTGAGAAGGTATGAATGAAGCCGTTTGTGCCAGCGCCAGAGCAGTTTGGTTATAGAAATAAGATAGAGTATAGTTTTGGTAAGTATATTACGAATGAGTCACCAGAACAGCATCACTGGCAGATGGGTTTTCATAAACAGTGACAGTTTTCAAAAGTGATAGATGTGGATCAGTGTTATCTTGTCTCAGATGAGTCGAAGAAACTGTATCGTACACTAAAGGAGGTGCTACGCACGTCTGGTCTGCCAGTCTATGATCAAAAGACACATCAGTGATTTCTCCGTCATCTGGTCGTTCGTGAAGGAAGAAATACTGGGCATTTTTTGGTCAATCTCAGTGTGTCAGAAAAGCAGTTAGAGGAGCTTTGACTCGAGAAGAAGCGAGAGGAGTTTAAGGAGCAGCTACTGAAAGACAAATACCTTCAAGAGACAGTCACCTCATTCGTCGTGACAGTAAACAATGGATTGGCTGATATCGTGAAAGGAGAAGATGCTACGACCTATGTGCTTCGAGGCGAGGGAACGATGTACGAGAAACTACTATTTCCCAAAGAGTCTGATAAAGAACACCTCACAGAGGTGAGCTTCCGTGTTTCGCCGTTTTCGTTTTTCCAAACAAATACGTTTGGAGCACAAAGGCTCTTCCAGACTGCTATGGATGCTGTCGGGCAGATAGAAGGAGACATACTCGATCTTTACTGTGGAACAGGAAGTATTGGTCTTAGCTTTCTCAAGGCTGGAAAAGGAGAAAGGGTAATGGGTATTGAGATCGTTCCGGATGCTATCATTGACGCAGTATGGAATGCAAAAGTAAATGGGCTTGAAGAGAAGAGTTATTTTGTCGCCGGTAAGGCTGAAGAGCTGATAGAAAAAGATCAGTATATCGCAGAGAACCTTGATAAGGTAGAACTTGTAGTGGTTGACCCTCCACGTGATGGACTCCATAAGAAGGTTGTTGAGTTTTTGATTAATTTGAAGAGAGAACGTGATTTTAAGCTCTTGTATATCTCTTGTAATCCAGTCACGATGGCTCGTGATATACAACTACTTGAGGGGGATCACTATAAGCTCCGTAGCCTACAACCAGTTGATATGTTTCCACATACACATCACGTAGAGATGGTGGGAGTACTATCTTAGAAGTGTTTTTATAAATACTGTCAATATAGTTTATCACTAACTATATCGATTGTGGCTTCGAGTGGTGGATAATTACCTGTTTTTCTATTGCATATCATCAGAGTATGTCTATACAAACGAGTGTGTAATCAACTTTTACTCATTTATCTTTGAATTTATGAAGGCAACAAAAAGAGCATTCACGCTTATCGAAATGCTGATAGTTATTGTTATTATCGGTATTCTCGCGGCAGCTTTAGTTCCTAGACTTGTATCAGTACAAGGTAGAGCAAGAGACACAAAACGTAAGGCAGACCTTTCACAGATTGGTTCAGCACTTGCTATTTATAAGACTGACAATTCAACTTTCCCTGCGGCATCTGGTAACGTATCTCTCGTGCTTGCAAACCAATACTTGAGTGGATACCTTACAGCGACACCAACAGATCCTGTATCTACAGCAGGAATCCCAGAGATGGGTGCGTCTGCATCAAATACAGGTTACGGATACCTTTCTGTAACAAGAAATGGTGTAACATCTAACGGTTCGGCACTTGCTGCTCAAACTGAATCAGATGGTACAAGTTCAAATGCTATCATCTATACTGGTACGATGAACCACAGTACGACAGCTGAGACTTTGGACTCATTCCTTGGAACATGTAACGGAAGAGCAACAAAGGGTTCTACATTCAACCCTACTACGTGTGCTGCTCCTGCTACAGGTCTCAGATACTACTATGTACAATAATCAATTTCTCTCTCTTAAAAGATCTCCTCACCCGAGGAGATTTTTTGTATTGTAAAAAACGCTCTCAGTGAGAGCGTCTTGGCTGTGGGTCAGCATTATCGTGATGGGAAATTATTTGTCGATAAGTGCTTCAATGGCTGCTGCCCCATGATCTTCAGATGCGTTTACAATGATGGACAACTCATTGCCGACGTTTCCTTTGAAGAATGTCACTGCTGCTTGGTTGAGAGAGTATGCTTTCCCTTCATCTGTGAGTGCGATAAACTTGCCATCTTCTGTCTTTGAAAGCTTTGCTTTTACATACTTTCTTGGTGCTTGGGCGATGAGTTTATAGACGAGTTTCCCGTCTTCCATGATACGAAGCTTCATCATGTCACCAGGAACAAGCTTTGTCTTACTGGCATAGTTCATAGGTACAGGATAGATCTTTCCGTCGTTCCCTTGCATGAAATTACCATCAAACGTACCTTCAACTACCTTGATGTTCTCGTCTTCTTCTGTTGTGTCGCTCGCTGAACTCTTTGGTGCCGCAACATCACTAATAGAAACGCCTTGGTCGGCATAGAGCTTTTGCAAAAGATGTCTTGCCTTTACCGCATCGCTTTCCATCTTACTGAGAAGGTGCAAAAGCGTTGTCAGTGCTTCATTTTGTTTGTCCATTTTGTATTGTTCTAGGTTATAAAACTAACTCCTTTAAGTATACATTTTCTCATCAAAAAAGCAAAAAAAACTTGCCCCTCATTGGTGTTGCAATTGTCGGCATGTTGACTACATATTAGGGTATATCTTACCTCTCTTAACTGTTATTGTATGGTAATCTATTATATTCTTGCATTTCTTCTTGGTGGATGAGTTGGCTATCTGCTATTTTACCTCAGATATGAGCACAGAGGCCTCATTGATGAACTCAGAGATAATTTTCAGGATACCAAAAGACAGCTCGAGAACGTACAACATGACTCGCAGGAGCACCTTCAGCAAAATGTTATCCTCAAGGAGAAGGTAACAGAGTTGATGACAAAAAATGATGATCTTTCGAGAATTGTCTCAGAGCTCAGTAGATACTACTATCATATCAAACTAGGTGCAGAGAAGGCATCAGAGCTAGAGAAGATCTTACATATCTTTGATAAAGATATTGAAGAAAAGATGAAATACACTCTTGGTGAAAGGATCCTTGAAAGTCTTCATGAGTGAAAGAAAAGTGTGAGAGGAGACGATGATGACGATATGGATGAGGACGACAGACCTCGTCGCCCAGAAAAAAATCGCATCATCGCAGCAGATGGAAAGAGTGGCTGAGGAAAGAAGTGGTAACAGTAAACTAGTAATTATCAATTATTCATTATCATGAGTTATAGAAAGAGTAAGGTTGCGGTTGTGTGAAGCAAAGAGGGATACAATGCTGCTGCTACGCTCTACAAGAAGTTTCATAAAGAGCTTGCAAGTTATGACAAGGGACTATTTCAAAGATTTTTGCCGAGAAATATGGAAGGCAAGAGCGTCCTTGATATAGGAGCATGAGATGCAAGGCTCTATCGTTATTTTCAGGATAAACAGGTTCGCTATGTGGCCATGGATGTGGCGGAGAAGTTATTGAAGCGTGCTCCAGGTCGCGTAGAAAAGGTGGTCGCGGATATTGAGTCGGCACGGCCGTTTGAAGATAATGAGTTTGATGCTGCGTTATGTTTTTTTGTGTTGTTGCATGTAAGTGATTTACAGCATTTCTTTGATGAGGCATATAGAGTCTTGAAGCAAGGAGGCAAGCTTGTAGTGCTACAGAACTATCAGAGACGCAGCTATGAGTACAATATCGATGGCAAGCAATTTAAGATTGAAGATCGACATCACTCGCATGAAGAGATCTTATCCTCGGCTGAGCATGCATTTTTTACAGAGGAGCATATTGAACTAACAGAAAAGGACATTCCTATTGGGATGCTTTACTGCTTCACAAAGTAGTCACAGATTCTTGTAATTGTCGTTTGCATATGTATTGTTAGTGAGTGGCTAGTGAAGTTCATTGATACATTAGGATAACCGATGAAATCATACGATAAAGATTTTTTACAGAGATTGCAGCAGAGAGATGAGGCTGCGTTCAGTACACTGTACAATGATACAGTCGACATGTTTTTCCGTTATCTGAAAGCGACGTATTTTCTTAGTGATAGTGAGATAGATGATCTGTTGTCGTCGTTCTATGTAAAGGTGTGGAATAACTTGAAGCGCCTCGATACAAATACATGATTGAGTTCTTGGATGTGGACTATCTGTAAGAATCTTGCAAAGGATTATTTCAAAGCACATAGCTCAATTCACTTTAGTCAGATGGACTCTAATCGCTATGAAGATGGTGATGCATTTGAAGATGGATTGTTATCAGAAGAAAATATTACTCAGATGTTTCACACCAATCGAGAGTATTCAGAAATTTTGCAGGCGATGGAGCAACTCACGTGAGATTATAGAGAGGTCTTGTATTTGAAATTTGTAGAAGAGTATTCGTATGAAGAAATTGCAGCTACGTTGAAAACGAGTGAGCAAAATATAAGGCAGAAAGTGTCGAGATGATTGAAAAAATTGAAAAGCCTGCTTCCCTAGCGGGCTTTTATGTTGGTATAGTTTTGGCATATGTCAACACCTTTTTGGGCTGAAGAACGGCTTAAAAGACATAAAACGGCTTAAATAAGCTATTTTCTTTTGGTCTGCACAACGCAGGAAAATAGCAGGAATCCCTTGAAATGTAGGAGATAACCCCTATATTGCAAGTGTCTTTATTTCTTATTGTAAGATCTAATCATGACTAAGACACAATTGATCGCACACCTCGCATCTAAGCTTGGTATCTCTAAGAGACTCGCTAACGACGCTCTTAATGTTCTTATCGACGGTATCATCGCTTCTGTAAAGAAGGGACAGGAAGTAAGAATCCAGGGTTTCGGTACTTTCAAGTCTTCTAAGAGAGCTGCTAGAACTGGTGTGAATCCAAGAAATCCATCTGAAAAGATCAAGATCCCTGCAATGAAAGTTGTTTCTTTCAAGGCTGGTGCTGATTTCAAAAAAGCTGTTAGATAATATATCATATATTATACACGCGCTTTCTTTCTCTCCGCAAGGGGAGAAAGTTTTTTTATGCAAAAAAACCCCGTAAATGACGGGGAAGATTGTCTGAAGATCATGTATTTATGACGAACCTAGGGGCCAACGTATTGTTAGTTTTTTAAATGAGTGATTAATTGTTTTTACTGTCGTGCAAAAAACGCTTTTATTTCTTCTAGCATGATACTATACGAAGTCGGTGATTGCTCTTCTCCCGGTACATCGCTTAATCCTTTCAGATAGACAAGAGAACTTTTGCGATTGTTGTCGCTGTAGGTCATACAATTCCAAGCATTTAACATGTTGCCGTGTTTGTAGTCAGAGTATTCCGAGATAAAGCATAAAAGGTTGCCAGGCAATGTATGAATAACATCGGCTGGTTGTTGAGATTCTCTCATCAACTTTTCCCTATCTATGCGCATATGTTTGTGTGCTTTGAGGAAGTTATTTTGTCCTTCGCTTGTGTCCCAAGGAATATGTGCAGGAGCGTTGTAGAGTATAATACGTATATCTTTGCTTACATAATGTACTCTATTTCTGCCCTTCAGTACTTCAAGTGTTCCAGCTAAGAGGGCGGGTCCTGCACACATTGCAAATACTTTGTCTATTGGCTGTTGATACTTTTCATAGATGCTTTCTATGCTGTCTGCTATGTCTTTGGCTCCTTGCCAGAATGAAAACTCTCCCTCATTGTTTTCGATGTCTTGTCCACTTAAAATTGGAATAAATACATCGTAGTGCTCTGAGAGTTTTTCACACAGGGTGAAGTATCTTTCTTGGCGAGGCCCTTCCTTGTCCTTTGCATAAATTCCTGCTCCATTTGGAATGAGGAGAAGAGGCGATGCCGTTTGTAATTGACTTTTAATGAGCAGTAACGTTGCTGTTTTCGATTTTGCAAATGTTTCTATTGTCATAAGATTTGTTTTTATTAAGAACAAGATTATATGTTGTGTAGGCAATAAGTCAATTGTTGACTGTTCGAAACTGTAGCAGAAATTATTCTACTTACCTATCAAATTTTCCTTCATTGTTATGCTTTTTTATATCTAACGTCTTTTTGTCGTCTCCAATTTCGTATGGTTCAATGGGGATGGTAGTGTTGCCGTCGATTTTACACATTTCTAGGTAGTATTTATTTACCATGTCTACGAACTTTTGATCACCATGTGTGAGTTTGTTTGCGAGTGCTGTAAAGTCTAGGGATTGAAATAAGTAAGGTTTTTTAATCAGTGTTTCGATCTTTTGAGCAAACTCTTTGTCATGTCGTCAATCATTGCCTGGGATAAAAGGTTTTGCTATGTGAGGTCTAGGAATAGCTTTATATCCATGCACCATGGCTTTAACGAACTCGAGATCTCTTTGAAGAGATTCTTTATTGTCTACTCACACATGTCCAAAGACCATGAGTAACTCGGGGGTGATGTCATATTCTTTTCTCGAAATTTCGATGGCACCGAGCGTATTTTCTTCAGTGTTCTGAGGTTTCTTCACTCATTTCCATACCTCTTCTCCCATCCCATCAACGCCATATCATGCTGTATCAAATCCAATATCCACCATTTTCCTTATCACCTGAGGATGATTCTTGTGCATCTTCATAAAATAGGCGGTTCCTGCTAATCAGCGCATCTTAAAAGTGAATTGAGGAAAAGCATTTTTGACCTGCTGTACAGTATCTGCAAACATATTGAGTAGTAGAGGAGACTGTCGGACATCAAGATTGGTAAGATACATAGATACATGGTTGATGCTAAGTTTTGATAGTCTTTCAGCAATATAATAGAGGTCTTGATAGATTATTTCAAAGTCCCTATATTTCTCGGCTGTGCCTTTAACGGCCGCACAGAATGAACAGCCTTGTGCACATCACTGGGAGAGAAAAAATGAAATTTCACGTGAAAAATATTTTGCAAACAGTTCGTCGCTCATGTTTTCATATACAGGTATAAGAGAAGTATGAAATTCGCTTTGTATCTTCTCTAAATTGAGAAGCTCAGATCGTACTCATGGTTTCATTCCATTGTGTACATTTTTGCCAAATAACTTCTGAAATTGTGGCTCGGTGAGTCCTTGTTTTGTTGTCATTACTTGTCATCAGAGCACTACTGCTAACTCTTCTCCATGAGTTTTTCTCAGTTCTTTAATTTTTTCTATCACGACTGGAATATAAGGAGCTCATAGAAGGTTTATTCCAACTATGTTAGAGTGAATTTTTGCAGGTGCAATATTTTCATCATGAAAAGAAACTTCTACACCTGCTTGTTGCAGCTGCGCGCCGATAGTCCAAAGAGATGTATTGGTATAGATATGTCACTCTCCTTGTTCGGAGGCATAAGAGTGTCTAGGTTGTATAAGGTCAATTGATCTCATGTCGAAATGGGCAAAAACAAAAAACATACTATAAACAATGTTTGATATTCGTCAACAATTCTAATCTCTAATCTGCAGTAGATTATTTTCTACTATGATAGAGAATGAGGCGAGAGGAATATGGATTGGCTTGCAACCGTGCGTGAAAATGATACAACAGGAGAGATTTATTATTGTGTGTGAACGATGAGAAGATTAATTGATCTTTTTAAAAAGATAACGCTTTACAACAAGTGGTTTCCGTATTTTTCTGAAACATATATGTATAAGTGGGTGAAAACTCTGCTTGCAAAGTGGGCTGTCTTGAAGTATGGAGATCCATCGCAAGGTATGTTTATCGTTGGGGTGACAGGGACAGATGGAAAGACAACAACGTGTAATTTCATCCATAAGGTGATCAACGACAATCTTGGGAAAGCGCTTCTCGTTTCAACTGCAAATATTAAAGTGGGAGATAAGGAGCAGTTCAATCACTATAAGATGACATCGCTTGATCCTGCGCACTTGCAGGCTATTTTGGCGAGTGCGAAACAGGCAGGATGTAAGTATGCTGTGCTTGAGGTGGCATCACACGGACTGGCGCAAAATAGATTTGCTGGAGTAGATTTCGATCTATGAGTATTAACAAACATCACGCCAGAGCACTTGGACTACCATAAGACGTTTGAGAACTATGCGAATACGAAAAAGAAGCTTTTTCTGCAGATCCTCAAAAATAAAAAATCAGTAAAATATGCTGTGCTTCCTAAGGATGACGAGAAAGGACGTCAGCGAGAGGAGGAGTTGAATTTTGATAAGATGCTTACATTTTCTACTGCGGCATCTTCTTCAGTGAAGGCGGAAAATATTAGGTTGGGCGTAGAGGATACAGCTTTCGATGTTTCGTACTTAGGGCAGGTCTATCCTGTGAAGATGCCACTTCGTGGTAAGTATAATGTCTACAATGCTTTGGCGGCATTCAGCGTATGATTACTCCTTGGTATTGATCCGCATGCTATTGGTAGTTCACTTGGGAATCTTCATGGTATTAGCGGCCGCATGGAGAAGGTAGAGCATGATGGAGTAAATTATTTTATAGATTTTGCACATACCCCAAATGCGCTTGAAAATGCTCTCTCATATATGAAAGAGATTACTACCGGGAGAGTAATTGTCGTCTTTGGTGCACCAGGCAGGAGAGATGTGTTTAAGCGTCCTCAGATGGGAGCAATTACACATAAGTTGGCTGACGTCGTGATCGTTACTGACGATGATGCTGACGATGAAAATCGTGTGGCTATTATTGCCGATATTGTTGCTGGGATTCCAAGAAAGGAGGGAGAGAACTTTTTCATCTTGCCGGAAAGAGAATTTGCGCTGAAAATGGCTGTGAACCTTGCAAAACCAGGAGATGTTGTGCTACTCGCAGGTAAATGACACGAACAGGTTCACTATACAAATTTTGGAAAAAGAAAGCGAAACGATAGAAAAAAACTTGAAGAAATTCTTAAAAAATAATTATATCAAACCTTTCCCTTATTCGCCATAAATTATCTATATCATGACCTCCCTGCTAGAGTACTTTCTCAAAGTGAAAAAGCATATTGGTGACCGCCATGGTGGTAATTTTGAGTCGCAGTTTTACGGAGCAGGTATGGAAGCGGTAGAACAAAGAAGATACCAACCAGGAGATGAAAAACGTGCTATCAATCGGAAGATGTCTGCTAAGTATGATGAACTCTTCGTAAATATCTTTCAACAAGAGAAGGCAGTAAACATCCATCTATGCTGTGATGTAAATTATAACCGGAAGGGTGGAAACATAAAATCATTCTTGCGTTTTTTTGCTGCACTTACTTATTATGGTGATCGTGAAAAGATTTCTATCACCTGATGGTTGCCACATACAGATAGATTTTCCCACCTGGAACAGTGAGCAACACAAAAGAAGTTTATGGAATGTTTATCTTCGTATTCGAATAAATTAATCCCTTTCTATAGTTCTTCTTTACAAGATATGTTGCAATCACAAATGAGTGACTGAAAAAGGAAACTCATTATTGTTGTTTCTGATTTCTTAGCCGATGATGAGGAAAGTAGAACTCTTTTCTCTATATTACGTAAAAAACATGAAGTGAGATTGTTGTGAGTGTCCGTATGATGACAAATCTTTCAAGAGAGCGCTCTATCTTTATCTTCTTTCGTATAAAAGATGGATACTACTTTGGCTGTTGGTATTTTGGGCGCGCTTATTTTGTTAGTAGGTGCGGCATGGCCAGCGACACGTAAAAATGTGCCTTCCGTTCGCTCTTTAAAAGATCGATTGTTCGCGGTCGGTGCTATCATCATGCTTATTTATGCTTATCTTGGATATTTACAAGGGTGATCATTTTTCTTCATCATATTGGAAATATTTATTCTTGTTGCAACCGTTTTGATGATGTTGGATACTGATGATACTCTGGATCTATGGGTATTGCTGGTGTCAGGTTTAGCTCTTATTGTGTGGTCTCTTTATCTCTTTGAGGGATATGAAACAATACTCTTTATCATCGGGCTTGTCGTTTTGGGGCTATGATACGCATTCGCAATGGGAACTGTTCGCCGTGATGTCGCACTATGTATTGGTTCAACTCTTTTGGCGTTATTTAGCTATATGGCGGGAGATCGGATATTCTTCATTCTCAATTTCTTCTTTATGCTCTTTTCAGGCTACTATCTACTAAGAAACTTAAAAATACTACACAAAACGAAATTATAAAAAAACTGCGATAACGCAGGTCATTTCTATTATAAACTGCCTGGAGAGGGACTCGAACCCTCACTCCATTGCTGAAACCAGATTTTGAGTCTAGCGTGTCTACCAGTTCCACCACCCAGGCGTGGAAATGACTATATATATTTCTGTCCTATTTGCAATGCGTGAATATAGCTATTATCATAAGTTGATAATCGAGCTCACACCGAAAAATCAATTGATTTTTGTAGCGTGATACGTATAGACAAGGCAAGGTTAAACGTTTTACGTTTTATTCTTTAAGAGTAGTATAATGACGTTGGATTTGAACAGAATGACCATCATCGGAAGATGTGCAAGCGATTTGGAGGTGAAAAAGATAGAAACAACAGGTACTTCTGTCGTAAATTTCACTGTTGCCACTAACAGAAAGTACAAAAACAAGGATGGAAACCTTTTGGAAGAGGCAGAGTACCATAGATGTGTAGCCTATGGGAATAGTGCTGATGTCCTTGGTAAGTATCTTGTAAAAGGAAAAAAAGTGTACGTAGAAGGAAGACTGAAGACGAGAAAATGGCAGGATAGCAACGGAACAGACAGATACTCGACAGAAATTATCGTGGAAAACTTCATCTTCCTTGACTCAAAAGGACCTCAGGATGACAATGATAACGACAGTGGAAGTTCTCATGATGATCATGATTCTGCAGGAGATGATCTGCCATTCTAATAGAGTGGCGCGCCTGCATCAAATACCCTTTGCTCACTAACAAATAATTTTTTTGATGTCACTCATGGATAGAGAAACAGCAATGACGCCAGTAAGAGGATGGAAAAAGTTCATGCTCGATTTTTTTGATGTTATTGCCTTTGTGATTTTTGTTACAGGTATCATAGCAGTTATAAGAATCTATGTATTCCAACCATTTGCTGTGGTCGGAAGCAGTATGGTACCAACTTTTCATGAGGATGATTTTGTGATAGTTGATAAAATTAGTGAGGTAGAGAGAGGAGATGTAATTGTATTTGTTCCAGAAGGACAAAAGCTTCCTTATATCAAGCGTGTGGTTGGACTACCTGGTGAAACAGTCAGATTGCAAAACGGCAAGGTGTCTATCTGTGAAACCAATGAACCGAACTCATGTAATGTCTATACGGAAGATTATCTGCCAGAAGGCACGACAACAGAAGCAAGATGTGGTATAACATCTTTTGATGTCACGACAGGCGGGCTCTTTGTGCTCGGTGACAATAGAGGGTTTAGTACAGATAGCCGTTGTTGCTTTGGGCTTGGGTGCTATTCAGGAAGTAACTATCAGGTGACCGATCAGGATATGATAGGCAAAGTATTTATGAGAATATTCCCAGAGACTCAGTTGTTCAATGATGAACAAGCAAGATGGGGTATTCAGTAGTATTTTATATGTTATGGTAACGGATTAAAAATGTGGGCAATAGCGTGGTATACAGGAAAAGAATTTTTGAGGAAGAAAATAGTATATGTTGTACTATTTATTGCGTTTCTTTTGTTGCTTAGTACGATCGTTGCTGGATCGCTTGCGTTGTCTGAGCAGGGTAAGATTGTTCAGGATATGGGCTTTGGTGTGATAGAGATATGTGGTCTTATCATGACGCTTTTCTTTGGGTCTCATTTGCTGGCTAACGAAATTTCACAAGGAACAATCTTCTTGCTGCTGTCGAAAAATATCAAGAGATCGAATATTATCATCGGGAAGTTTATAGGTTTCGCTTTCATCTTGTTTCTCTTGTGGCTTCTTTTGAGTGCTGCTTTTGTAGGTGTTATGGCTCTGTATAATATAGCATGGCAGGAGCTTTATGTATACGCATTGCTTGGTGTTTTTGTATCGTGGCTTCTCACTTTGGCTCTCGTAATGTTCTTCTCTACATTTGTTTCTCCGTTTGTCGCTTTGTTCGCGAGTATCATTGTCTACCTCCTTGGGCACATGATGAGCTTTGTTGTCTACTATGTGACAGTACTCAAGACAGAGGTGTTTAGCCCGACCTTCGGTCGGTTCGTCAAATGAGTCTACTATGTCCTACCAAACTACACAGCTCTTGGAGTGAAAGAGTTTTTTGAAGTTCCTGGGGTATTAGAAGTTGTAAGAGCGCAGTTTGGTAGCTCAGTAGGTATTAGTTTAGTCTATGTTGTCTTATTGTTGACTTTTGGGACGCTTATCTTTAGAAAAAAGGAGCTTTAATACCGCATCATCACGTATGAAAATCTTTGCCAATTTCGATACCAAGGCTCCGTTGGAGGCTTACAAGAAAGCACTTGTCGAGTACGGGGCCGATAAGGTTATTTTTGTACGTAGACATAGGATTTATCTCACATTTTATGTGACAATTCCGCTCGTTTTAGTGGGAACATTGCTTGTTGCAGCATTTCTCCTTTGGTGGGGGTATGCTGTAGATGTGATAGGAAATATCGTGACTAATGTTATATTTACTGTGATAGCAGCAATCATTGCGCTGTTCACATTGATCAGAGTGATGTTTAACTACATCAACTATCTGCTCGACTATACGATAGTGACGCCACGTCTTATCATCTCATACAATCAAACGGGTATCTTTCAAAGACAGGTGAGAACTATTGATACTGATAAAATAAAGGCGATTACTGTGAGTGGTAAGTCCTTCTTGCAAAGTCTTTTTAACTATGGCTCTGTTGTCTTCCTTTCTGAAGGAGATGATGATGACTACGGAGATATCAATCTTCGTTTTCTGAAAAATCCAGATCTTTTAAGAGAAGAAGTAATTCGTATTATAGAGATGGCAAAAGACGATTAAGTTTTACTTATCACATACCCTGATATGTCAGATATTCAAATACCTATGGATGTATACGAGTCGCCAAGAGAGATAGTTATCGTTGTGCCTCTTGGCGGTGTGCAAAAGAAAAGTGTAGAGATGTATTTTGATGATTATAAACTTGTTATCTCTGGGAAGAGAGTACAACCAAAGATCAAGGACGACTTGTTGCCATTGCAACAGGAGTGTTATTGGGGAGAGTTTAAGCAAGAAGTAGAACTTCCTCCTCATATTTATTTTGATCGTATCAAATCGACCATCTCATCGGAGAATATTCTGCAGATTATTGTGCCAAAATCGCTCAAACCCGAGAAGATGAAAGTAGATGTTGACTATTAATCATGAAAAAAACGTTTGCGATAGAAACAAGTTGTGATGACACTTCTGTTGGTATAATCTCTTATGCTGATGGTGTTTTTTCTGTCGATCAACTAATGGCCTATTCGCAGGTAAAGGACCATCAACAGTTTGGTGGTGTGGTACCAGAGATTGCTTATAGATTGCACTCGGAGAAAATAGTTCGTCTTATACAAGAGGTTGGCATGGATCATATCAGTGCTGTTGATTCTATTAGTGTCACTACTCATCCTGGGCTTGGAGGTTCGCTTCTTGTGGGGAAGACAGCCGCTCATATGTTGGGTGCTCATCTACAAAAAAAAGTCCTAGGTGTAAACCACATTTACGGACATATTTTTTCTTTATTATTGGATAGAAATTTCAAAGAGCTACCTTTCCCGCGGGTGATTTTGACAGCGTCGGGTGGACATAATGAAATCTATCTTGTGGAACCGAAAGAGGAGATAACGAACCTTGATGATGCGCCTTCTCTCCATAACTTTTCAATCACTAAACTGGGGCAGACTCTCGATGATGCTGCAGGTGAGTGTTTTGACAAAGTTGCTCGTATGCTTGGTTGACCGTATCCAGGGTGAGCTCGAATTGGAGAGCAAGCGATGAAAGGACAACCCAATGAGGAGGTCTCTTTTAAGCGTATCTTTTTGGATCACGACAAGTATGAGTTCTCATTTTCTGGTATGAAGTCACAGGTGCACCATCTGCTGGACTCTTTTGAAAAGGAGTGACGTTCTTTGACAACACAGTTGATATTTGATATTGCCTATGAGTTTCAAGAGGCGGTCGTTGAAGTGCTAGGAAAAAAGCTTGTACAGGCCGCACACGAATATGGTGCAAAAACGATTGGTCTTGTTGGTGGAGTCTCAGCGAATGACAGACTCTTTGAGTATACTACTGAGTTTGCTCGTAAAAGATTTTCAGCAGAGAGTATAGAAAAGACTGAAGCGAATACAGTTATTGTACAAAACACATTTGATGGTCAAAACATCCCTGTCATGCGTCCCATGAAAAAGGTCTACTCGACAGACAATGCTGCCATGATAGGAGTAGTTGGGTTGATGGATCAAGAAGAATAATATGAATAAGCTATATTATCATATATTATGGAGTATGTTGCTAATAGTCTCTTCGTAGCTTTGAGGCATCTCTACAAATGAACTGTGTCCAGCTTTCCCTAAGGTGATAACAAAAGATTTTTCATAATAATGAGCAATGCGATTTGCATTGTGTTTCGGGTTTTTGAAGTTGTTATCATCTTCCGAATAAAGAATATATGCCGGTGTTTTGATAGGAAGCGTTGGTTCTTTATATTGTAGTAAGAAAGATGCTCTTTCAGAGAGGCCTTTCGATAATCACCTCTCTGCGCATTTTGTATTCATCTTGATAGACTCAATACTTACTCCGGGCGTTCTTTTGCGGTTAAACATAGTTGCGATCTTATGCCTTAGTCGTTTTCGTCTATAACAATAAGGCCGAATTTTCTTAGCAACCCATAGTAGTATTTTCGACATGAGAGAAATTTCTTTAGAATCGCTCACACCACAGATGGAGATGTGTGCTCTGATGGTATTCTTTTTTAATAGCTCTCTTGCGACAATATCACCGAAAGAGCTAGAGATGAAAATAGTTTTTTCTGTGGGGTGGTTTGAAAGACGTTGGTTGACAGAATGTATTATTTTTTCTAGATCAAATGACTCCTGCCCCCGCTCTATAAGAAGACACTCATAACCTCAATTTTCACAAATAGAAATAATGTTTCCTCGGGCAGGTTTTCAAGCGTGAGAGATATTGGGGAAGAGGATGCATAATCAAGCAGGCATTATCTTATCTTGGTAGTGACATTAAATTTTTTCATAGGTTTGCCGAGCATGAGTGCGATTTGTGTGTGTAGGGCAGGAAGTCATGAGAAGAAGAGAAGTGTTGGTCAAACAAGGAGAGCAAAAGCGAAGAGAAGCTTAATGAGCTCTCGTCATTTTCTTCGTCGTGATTTGAGTTTATCCCGAGGGCAGAAGACGATTTGTGCCCCAATGATAATGATCATCAAGATCATAGAAAATCTCGCAAAAAGAGAGATGGTGGTACCTAGGCTTATATAGTTGCTGAGTTGGATATCTTTGAAGAAGGTAAAGAATAATCCTGCGAGTAGTACGATATGAAATGTTGACCATAAGATGATTGATTCGGTCAGTCTGAGATGTTCGAATACAGCAGTACCTCTTTTTACGGTGTTCCAGTTGCTTACCATCTGTGCGTAGCTATATGGAATATCTTCTGCACCGTGTGACCACCTTCTCATCTGTTTGTATTGAGCAGTGGCTGTTTTGGTGAGTGAAACGTTGAGATTACAGTCCTGATAGACTTTTGCATAGACTGGCACACACTCATAGTTGCCATCCATAGCAAAGAAGCTTCTTCGATACTGATGACCATCTTCTACAATGGTTTGCTTTGACCAGAAATGTGTCTCGAGAAGCCCGTCGAGAGGCTGTGCGTGTGTAGAAAAATTTCTTGTGCCACGCGCTTTGGTAAAGTTGAACAGTATCCAGAAACTATTGAAGAGACTAATAATCTTAGAGAAGAATGGTGCTTTCCAGAAGTTATTGAAGAAAAAGATAATTGGCTGATAGGCTTTATGTTTTCTATCTGGTGTAATAAGGTAGGTATACGTGAGAATAGAAAAGTATTCTTCGTCTACATTGGTGTCTGCATCGAGCGTCGTAACGAGTATGCTGTCGGGAGTAGTATGGAAATGTTCCAATATTTTTTTGTATAATTTTTCGGCAGCAGTAGTGATATTTGCTCATTTGCCGACTAGTTCATCTGCTGCTAGCTCATGAAGTGTGTGATCAAAAAATCAGAAGACACCAGTAAATTCTTTTTCTAGTTTTTCCCATACAGACATGAAATGCTCTTTTTTTGCAGCTTCTCCGTTGACGGTGACAGCTAGTTTTTGTAGGTCATAATTGCTGTCAGCAAGAGCTTTTAGTGTGTCATGTAAAATCTCATAGCTCTCATTGACCATGGGGATCATACATCGATGGATAACATCTCAGGCGTTTTTATCCGTCGGCAGAGCGTTGCTCAGTCTTTTTTCCTCTGGCGTAAGATCATCCTTTTGAGAGAGGACGTGATCGTAACGATGCTTGTCCGTTTGTGATAGTTGAAAGATAGCAATCATCATAAATGTCGCATACTCAAACCCTCTGATGAGCCATCGCACATAGTAGACAAGTATACATGCAGCAATAAAAAAAGCTACACCTTGATATTGGTCTGCCTTATCAAAAAGGAAAATGCCATATCCAACACAGATGGTAGTGATAATAAGTAATGCTGCTGCACCTGGGAGGATGGTGAGAAATTTATATGCAAAGGGATGTTTTTTCTTTGCTTCGCTTATTTCAATATGTCGCATGATATTACAGTAGTTCACTAAAAGATAATAGCAAAGGCCGATGTATTATCTTTCTCGATAACAGGTTTGCTGAGTCTAATATGTACCTCATATTCACCGATCTTTCCTGAGGCATCTATACGGAAATATCTGTCAGAGACTGGGACGTTACAACCGACGCCAATCTCACAGACTTTGATCTGGTATTCCAGAAAAGGAAATATCTGATCTATCGTAGACGCGAGTTTATTTACTAAGTTGAAAGAAAGAGAGGTTTCAGTAAAGGTTGAATCGTTGAGTATGCTGCTAAAACCATCTGTTGCATCTATCACTGCACTATTTGCAGGTATCGCATTGTGTCCCGTCAACGATGATGAGACAATACTCGGCTGACGGATGAGGTTGTGTTCATAGTCTCCACCAGGTTCACCAAGATAAATATTTGGTGTATTCGTCCCATTCGAGTCACTAGAATCGTTGATGTGTGTCTCTCTGATGGCATTTTCAAAGTCGTATATTGGTGTTTGCTGGTTGTAGTCTACTCTAATTGTTGGGATAATAGAAAATGATTGTCACTGAGAGGCATTGTATCATTTGAATGACCAATTTGCTACGAGGTCGTCCTTGATGTTATCATTGTCTATATCGGTGCCGTTGTCTAGCTTATAGAGGCCGCCTCCACCAAATGAGCCAAGGATTTTGGGGGGTAGTCTGAGCGTTCATTGTATGTAGATACCGTTGCTTGCTGTCACGCGGCTAATAGCTCCTGTAACATATCTTTCACTGGCTGACAAAGCATTGTCCTTATACAAGGGCAACTCAAGTACGCTATCGTATCCTAGCATGTTAAACTCTTTACTACCAGTCCCTGCTAGTAGCCTCTCTACGTCTCAGCCTGATCCTTGTGGAATGAGACCGTCTGTCAGCGAGGTGATGGATCGCTGCATACTACCAGCGCTGTTTCTTGTGATTGAACCAAAATTGCTTGTGATAAGGTCAGCAGTCACTCCAGACACGGCTGTGCTTCCGCTAAATCCTCATCGTCACTCGTATCCTGCTACATGATGTCTGAGAGAAAGGAGAGCTCTTTCAGTGCTTCCTATTGCTCCGTAGTAGGCGATATTGTAGTCTGCTGTGCTTCCAAGTATACCAAAAAATGGTAGTATAGCCGAGTAGAGAGCTCATACGATCACAGCACCAGTTGCGATAATAGTGATAATGATTACGAGAAGCATGAATATGCGCGACAGTAAAAACTACTGTCAGAGTAATGATTTGTTGTGCGTTCGCAAATAGAAATTAATATCCTTTTGTCGTATCCCAAGGCCTCGTTTGCAGTTTTCTTTTCATGGCGAGAGCGGTACCATAGTCTGATTGCAGATATTGTTTATCGAAAAGCTTTGACATAAACTGGTATTTCTTTCGTAGGTTCTGGTCGGTTGTAGCAAGTACAGAAAATACGTGGTGATGATTGAGATAAAGATTGAAACTTTCTGCAAAATCTTCGAAGGGATCACTCATAGCATAGCCACCAACAAATGAAAGTGTACGAGCGTCTGCGTGTCTCGTTGTATTATTTTTTCGACTAATGGTATAAAAATCAACAGATGGATCATCTATACGGAAAAATGAGTTGTCGACATTGTAAAATGAGTTTTGGATGAGACGACTATTTCACTGTAATACACTCAGGTCAACAATATGTCATAACTCATGCGTCAAAATTTCAATAAATTCTTCATCATTATGAAAGTTTCCCATGTTCAGTGTGATGGTTTTACTCCCTGCTCGTCATCTACGAGAACCTTTTTCACTATGCAAAGTAAGAGAGTAGAGAACGTCACTCAGCTTTACATTGTGAGCGAGTATATCATCGATACGATTTATTTGCCTGATGACTATTTCTTGATAGTGTCTTTTTTGCGTCTGAGAAAATTCTCCTATAAAGAGAATCTTTTTGCAGAGAGTTACCTGTGCGTCACAGTTATGATCTAGAGGGATTGGAGCAATCGTCGCTTGTGTTTTCATCGGTTGATCTTCTTTGACTGTTATGTGTACGGGAAGATCGAAAGATGTGAGAGCTGCTCACTGTGCACTCTCCATCATGCGTGGAGATGTCGCTCTTTCTCCAGCTTGAGGAATATTCGTAAAATAGGTTGTACATACGCTGAGCAGTCAGCATGCAAGAAAGAAAATAGTCTTTGTCCTAGGTGTGTGAAATGTGCCCATAATAGGATAGATCGGCTGAGATAATGTGTTCCAATGGGCCATTTATACACAAAGTATATATTTTGTCAATGTTTATTTTCTGTGCAATACATTGGAGATAAAAGTCATAGCCCCCTATGATAATATTGTATGGAGAGGTTTTGATAGAGAATATGTTTTTTCATTTTCCGCCTGTAATATTTTCTCCATGTACCTTGTGTTTCTGTGGTTTATGGTTGTGGAGTCGAACAAGTAGTTCTTGTGATGTTTGTTTGTTGTTTGAGAAAATATAGATGTTTTTTTCATCGTAGGTGAGTTTGTCCTTGCCTGGTCGTGCGACGACAGGAGGAGTGGCAAATGGACTAGTATGTTTATTGAGAGGCTGTCGGTCTTTTTTTGTGTGAGACAGAAAAATAGTCTGGTAGGTGTCAAACAGTTGCTCAAATTCACTGTAATCGAGATAAGAGTGCAGTTTTTTGACAGTAAAATGTACCTCGTTTCACTGTAGTCTCGTTGAGATAACGCATGGAGCGTTAAGAAGGTCCGTAAAGATAGTTCGCTTTTCTTTAACGATCTCTCGATCTTCGTCTGAAACATTGTTTTCTAGCGAATGTATCAGCTCTGTTATCTGAGGAAGGAGCAAGTTTATCTTGTAGAAGTAGGTGTTGTCTGCTATGTTGTCTACCTCGACAGCGCTATTGCTGACATCTTTGAGGAGATTGGCGACTTCGGTTTGCCATATACCCAAGAAAATAACGAGCTTCGTATGCAATGTTTCTCGCGGTGACATCTTTGAGGAGTCTAACAGCTGGTCTCTGTAGAGCAGTGAATCAGTGATTTGTAAAAGTAGGTGTAAGTCAAATGGCTTTTGAGACCGTTTCATGTGAGTATCATATCGCCAATCTTGATCGAAGAAGAAGATGGTTGTGTACGGCATGATCTCATGGTTGCGCATCTTTTCATAGAGCATTTCGTGTGTGAGCAGTTCGACAGGCTTTGCTCACTGTTTCTTCTCTCTCTCTTTCAGAGCATGGTAGATCTTTCGATCAGAGCCGCTATTGAGATCGATATTGCTATGTTCGGACATAGCATGAAAGAAGTATTTGAGCGCAAAGTAGAGTTCATGTTGATCAAAAGATGTTTTACGAAAGAACAATCATAGTAATTTTGCGTCAAAAAGATGCTGATTGCCAGTTTCTATGTGCGTAAGGCCGAGCTCGTGAAGTACATTTTTAGCGATCTGTATTTTATGTCTTTGGGAGAATGCATAGATGACATTTTCTTTCGGTAGAATCTTGCATGCTTCTTTGAGAGAGCGATCACCAGTGAAATGTCTAGCTTTATCAGTGAAAGAGTCAGTCGTTAAGGTGTCCGGTGTGATAAGTTTTTTGTCGCTCACATATGTCTTGTTGAGTAGTGGAATCGCCGTTGTCAGACCACTTGGTAGTGACGGTATTTCTATAATTTCTGTAAGTGCACACTTGCCACGTTGGAGATAGCTCATTATTTGTTCGTACTTTGATGCAGTTTGTTCTATGCGTTTGATACACTCTAAAAACACTCTTTGAGTCGCATAGGCATCATAAAGTGCGTCGTGGTGTGTTGTGCCGTTAATCTTTTCTGCGCTATCGTTTTTTGCAAGAAGGAGCGACTTATCAAGTACCTCAAGCGCATAACTTGGAGAAAATGGCATAAGCGACTGCGCTAATGGGAAGGTGTCTACTTGTGTCAAGTACTCAAAAGAGCCATATTGAGCTAAGATGCTCAGGTCAAACTGGATATTGTGTCCTATAACGACCGTATTTTTATCAAAAAACCTTTTTACCTCGTCGGATATTTCATGAAATGATGGGGCGTCTCCTAGTTGCTCTATCTCTAATCCCGTGATAACACGAACGATATCTTTGAGTTCTTGTAGCTCCTTTTTCGGCTTTATATAGCTGGAAAAAGTATCGAGAGTTTTTCCTGTATGATCAAAAGAGACAATTCCCACTTGAATTGCTTCGTCGTTCTCAGGGTCCAATCCTGTTGTTTCAAAGTCGATACACACATAACGCAGGTCTTTACGAAGCATTTTCACTGAAAAAAACAAAAAACATCATCCTAGCGACTATAGTTATGTGATGTTGCAAATCAAATAGACTTCCGCTATAGTAGAGACCTCATTTGTTTTTCTTTTCTCTGCAATGACAGCAGTGCTGTGATTTTTTCTTCTATTTGCCGCACTTTACCATCTTTTGGTAACAGTTTTTGTTTATGGACTTGGACGAGTGCAGCCTGAGATGCTCGTAATTTTCAGGGATATTTTTCGACTTGTGATTTTCTTTGTATTGGCGATTGTTCACAGAAAAATATTTGTGGACTATGTAAAGCGTACATGGAAGCTTTGGTGAGTACTTATTTTGCTAAGTTTCTTTGCGCTTGCTGTATCGTACATACAACAAAAAACAATGACTGATATGCTCGTATGAGCAAAGTATGGCATGCAGTTTTTCTTTGTGTTTTTGATGGCTACATTTCTTGGGCAGATCTTTTCTCAAAAAGGCGCGCAGAAGTTTCAATCCTTTCTCCATATCCTTTTCTATATCTTCGTTTGAATAATTATTGTCGGAATTCTTTGGCAGGTGGGTAAGATGTTCTATCCTGAGTTTTTCTATTCGCTTGGATATGCGACATTTGGTGACTGGGTGTTTGGGCAGAACCCTCCTTTGTATTATCTGACCTGACCAGGTGGATATGCGAGACTGAGTGGTATTTTCTCATGACCAAACAACTATGGATATCTTTTTGTTGGACTGTTTGGCTTCTGGCGACGATATCTTCGCACCTATGTAAAACAGAGATGAGTGAAGGTGTTGCTTTGGGCCTTGTTTGCCTTTAGTGTTCTTTGGACGATGTCGAGAGGAGCTGTGCTAGGTATCTTTTTACAGATCATTGCACTGTCGTTTGTGCTTTTCCACGCAAAGCGCTCGTATATCATAGGACTTCTTATCTCAGCGATCTTGATAGCTGGGGCGCTGAGTCTTATTAAACGAGGGTCTACAATGGCTCATGTGACTGCTAAATTTAGTAGCCTTGCCTATGTGCGAGCAAATCCGTGGGGTTATGGACTTGGTTCGTCGGGGCCGAGTATCCATACTGGTCACGGTAGTATTCTGCCTGAAAATTTCTTTGTACAAATACTGTTAGATATAGGTATTCCGTGAATGATTCTGTGGCTGTTGTTCCGATATATTGTACTCAAAAATATCCGAACTCGTATCAGAAAGTTGGCTCGCCATGATAAATATGCGGTGTTGCTTATTTGTTTGTCTTTTGGTTTCTTAGGTCTTCTTCTAGAAGGAATGTTCCTTCATGTCTTTGAAGACAGCATGGTCAACTATTGGTTCTTTATTCTGTGGGGTGTGACATACGGATATCTGTTAGTTCCACGTTCTAGTAGTTCTACTGAAGAACAACAAAGTTAGTCACGACATACGACACACCGATGATGAGTATACCGATGATAATATAGAGGAAATTTTTCTTGATCCTGTCAATTTGTTTTTCGTCTGTTGGATTTCTGAGAAGGTTGATTGCTTCGACGATGATAAGTACTACGACGATGAAGCCAACAAGTCCCATAACCCAGTTGAGTACGACATAGAGCCACGCAAATGATTTGTCTGCGAGTACTCCCGCACCGATGTCTGCGAGTGACGTTGCATTGGGATTGACGACATCTTCTTGTCTTCCGAATATCGTTTCGACAATAGATTTTGAAAAGAGGATGGTCAGGATACCGACGGCATTCCAGATGATAATTGTTCTGGCGTGTTGCTTAATCTTGTCGTCAGGGTTCATCAAAAATCTGAACATATGGAGGAGGAGTATGAGAAATAGCACACCAACTACGACAAACATAATCATCTTTAAAAATGGGAAGATGATCAAGCTGTATAACTTTCGCGCGGCGACATTTCCTTGTAGCTGAGTGAAGTCGAGGACTCCGCCTGAGCCAACGAGTCTATTAGCTATGAATGAGGCAGAAAGTATGATGATGATTCCTACAACACCTCGTAACACATATCTAAATCCTTTCTTTTGCTCTTCTTCTTTTTCTGAAGACATAATCTCATAAAATCACAATATCGACATCAAGACACCAACGATCACAATGACCGGTACAATAATTTTCTGTAGTACGGCAATCACAAGATCTCTCGCTCATTCTGCTCATCCCTGCGCACCGGCGAAGCCGGCACCTTCCAGGTGTTGCTGGATAGGCTGTGTTGCATCTTGTATGGCATTGTCAAAACGTGCTGCACCAAGAAATCAGATATTGAGCGCAGCAAATCCGACAAAGAATATCGATACAAGAAGTTTTTTCAGAGCGTGCATGTGGAGATATTAGTGGAGATAAAAATCTATGATGATTGATGTGTATTTTGTGTGCTTTGACTTTCTATGTTGACGACAGGCTTTGTTCTTTTTCCTCACAGTAGTGAGTAAAGAAGAGGCACCTTTGGTAGCTTACCTGAACTTATAGTCATAATGATCTTGCCAAGCAACAATATTTGTGGCAGTAGTGCAAGATTTGCACCTACTGTTGGGTCACTATTGAGCCGTGTGATATAACCTCGGTAGCCGATTGCTCAGATGACGACTATATAAGAGATGATGGTACGTCGGTGTGTGAGGGGTTCTAGCTGACTGTAGGTGTGTTTTCGTGTGTTGATCTCTTGAGATAGTGTAGAGTTTTTTTGAAAAAGTTTTTTGAGCGGATGAATAAGTAATGAGAGTGGATATGCGATGAACTCTTCTATGTTTGTATGAAATCGTTTGTTGATGCTTTGTTTCATAGAAAGAGACAAGATGTCCATCCCAGCAAGTAACATGATACATCTGATCGCGATAATGATGAATCCTAAGAATATAACAGTAGTCGTTGGCCAGATGCTGATCAAGATAATATAGAGAGACCAAAGCAGTACGCTTTCTTTGATCCATCGGTAGTTATTCTTGTCGAGAGTCTCGTTGTACCAAAGATAGAAATTGTAGAGTGGAATGAAATAGATGAGGATAGTGGGATTCGTATGTGCCACTGTTTTCTCTCATGGCTGTATTTCTTGATGCACTATGGTTTTGTTATTGATGACAGCAAAAACGCCTATGATGATCATGGCGATGACGATACTCATAAGTCCATAGTTGATCCAGTAGAGAACTGGTATAGTGAAAAAGAGTGTGTAGGTTCCTCGAACGATGAGAGCTGTAGCTAGCATAGTTAGCACCCAATATCCATAGCGGATATAGCTTTTCACATAGCTTTCTTCGTCTGCTGTGATGTCGATATTTTTTTCTTTCAGCATAAAAGAGACAGCAGGTGCCAGTAGCATGATAGCTGCAAGTGACGCAAGGTGTTTATCTGTAAATGTGTTGTTTGATGACATCTATTTTACATCAGTAGTGATAAACTCTTTTTCGAATGGTGAGGCAAGTACTTTGATAGCAACGTGTTGATTGCCGGCAAAGAGTACTCATTCACCAATGCCCGCCGCAACGAGTCTTTGTTTCTCGGCATCAGATAGTCCTACAACGCTATTGAGTTCTTTGATAGATGCTGTTGATTGTTTAAGGAGGAGCTGTATAGCCGAGTTGGTAATGATTGGTTTTCCGTATTTTGATTTTGCAAAGTCCTCGATATCCTGTGATATAGTGGTGATACCGAGTCCATACTTTCTTGCTCTTTTGACCATACCATAGAGGAAGTTTGCAGAGATGTCGTTTTGCATCATAATCCATGCTTCATCCACTACGAGAAGTCTCTTTTCTTTCTTTGATCTTACTTTGGTCCAGATATAGTTGAGGATGTTGTACATCGCTGGTGTTTTAAGCGCCTCGTCGAGATCTCTAATAGAGAAGACAGTAAGTCCTGTGTTGAAGTCAACATTGGTTTGGTTGTTGAAAAGTTTCCCGAAAGTACCAGTAACATACTTGCTGAGTCTCACGGCAATGCTGTTTCCACCATCCATACCTTCAAGAACATGAAGGAGATCTTCCATAATAGGAGGCTGTTTTCCGCTGTAGTCGTCTTGTTCAAAAGTAATCTCTTTGAGTGCATATGTTGACTGTAGTGCACGGTCGAGTAGTGCTTCTTCTTCAGGAGAAAGACCTCCAATAAGTACTGAAATCAGACCAATGAGACTCATAATTTGTGTTCTCAAAAGGTCGCCTTTGCCATATTCGACATCTTCCACCTTAGGAGGTAGGTCAAATGGATTGACGTACTGCTGACTGTTGATAGCGATGTTGAGGTATGTTCCACCTACTTTTTCACAAAGAGCTTTATATTCATTTTCTGGGTCGATCACGATAGTTGGGATGCCTAAGAGGAGGTATCTCATGATTTCAAGTTTCACGCTGAATGATTTACCGGCACCGGATGTCGCTAGTACGACGCTGTTCCCATTTGGTAGTTTCTTACTGAAACGGTCAAAGATAATGAGTGAACCAGTCTGCAGGTTTGCACCATACAAGATACCAGTTTGTTCAATCAGATCGTTTGAGATAAATGGAAAGCTTCCTGCAAGAGAGGTGGTTACCATAGATCTTGTGATGCCTAGTTCATCAAGTGCTAGAGGCATAGTAGCATTGAGCCCCTCGTCCATTCTTTGGATCGCAGGTTTTACTCTGATACCGTAGCCAGCAATTTTTTGTTCAAGCTTTTTACTTTCTTCTGAGAGCTTCTCTTCTGTTTTGTCGTAGAGAGAAATATAACATGATGTCTCAAAATACCTTTCTTCACGAGAAGCGAGTTTCTGTCTAATCTCTTCTACGTCACGGTATTGGAGTTCAACTTCTGTGTCGATAGTGATGCCTTTTGAGGCAGACTCATTCATCTCGGCCCTCAGCTGTGTTGAACGTCTCTTAAGCATGCTCTGAATGTCTGCATCTTCTTCTGGATAGATAAACCAAGACATATCCCATTTATCATAGAAGTTCATCATATCTCTTGTTCGGAGGAAGTCGATATATGAAGGGTAGTTGTGTGCATAGTAGGTTTTACCAAATAGTCCAGAAAGGTTGATACCTTGTGGTTTTACCTCTCGGTAACTTGGTGCCATGTGTGACTTATAGTCAGAAAGCGATGACACGTACTCTTTTTCTATCTTTTGAATGTGTTTTCTTAGTTCTGAAGTCATCATCTTGTCGCTATATTGATCCTCAGGCATCTCAATAAGCTTTTTGATTTGTTCGGTAAGGGTCTCGTCTTTGTGAGCTGCATCAATTGCAGCTTGCTCAGCAGCTTTTTTTGCATCTTGTTGTTTCAGCTTCTTTGGATTACCAAAGAGCCAAGAGAAAAATCTACTGAAAAATCCTGGTTTCTTCTCTTTTTTCTCCTTTTCGTTTGGCTTGTTCGATGATCCGTCATTTGGGGTAGCTGTGCTAGTTGCCACTCCCGTCTGTCATGTAGAGGCCTCTTGTGTAGCTAGTTCTTCCTGAACTTGCTGTGCCTCCAATGTCTTTTCGTCGAAATACGGAAATCCTCCCTGAGGGATGAGCTGTGTGTAGTTTGTGTCATAAACAACATTCAACATGCGCTTTTCGGTTTTTGTTTTATAAATCTTCTACTATTATAGGGAAATAGTAAAAAACCAGTAATTTTAGCATAGGACTGGACGATTACGGCGCAAAAAGAGATTGACACTTTTGTGTAAAATATTTTTAGTATGTGTCTGTCGCGTTTAATGTGTTGATTGTCTTAAAAACTTTTTCGTATTCCCATTGCAATTTAGCGGTAAATCCGTATATATTTGCGTATTGCTTTCGACCATTCCCGATGGTGGGAAAAACGGCAGAAAGATAAGGATTATTATGGCACGATGATAGAAGGTTTGTGGCCGTTTGTCATCATGTCATTTTAGTTTTATTTACCATATTTAATTACTTGTTTAACTCCTATGGCAGAATTTAAACCCTTAAATGTAGTCAGAAATGTAGGTATTATCGCGCATATTGATGCGGGAAAAACTACAACAACTGAGCGTATTCTTTACTATACTGGTAAGAACCATAAAATAGGTGAGGTTCACGAAGGTGAAGCTACTATGGACTGGATGGAACAAGAGCAGGAAAGAGGTATTACTATTACTTCTGCTGCGACTACTTGTTTCTGGAGAGACCACCAGGTAAATATTATCGATACCCCAGGTCACGTGGACTTTACTATTGAGGTAGAGCGTTCTCTTCGTGTTCTCGACGGTGCGGTATGTGTACTTTCTTCTTCTGACGCTGTACAGCCTCAGACAGAAACAGTATGGAGACAGGCTGATAAATATCACGTGCCTCGTATGTGTTTCGTAAATAAGATCGACAAGATCGGTGCAGACTTCAAGATGTGTATTGACGACATCAAAGAGAGACTTTCAGGTAAGGCGGTAGCATTGCAGCTTCCATACGGTGAGTCTTCAGAGTTTAAAGGTATCGTTAGCCTTTTCTCTATGAGATATTATACGTTTGAAGGTGCAAATGGTGAGCAACAAGTAGAACATGATATCCCTGAAGATTTCAGAGCAGAGTGTGAAGAGTATAGAGAAAAACTTCTCGATGCTGCTTCTGCATTTGATGATGAACTTGCTGAGAAATATCTTGCAGGTGAGGAGATTTCTATTGAGCTTTTGAAGAAGGCTATCAGAAAGGGTGTGGTAACAAATGAACTGTATCCTGTACTTGTTGGTTCTGCTCTTAGAAATGCTGGTGTTCAGCTTATGCTTGATGCTATGGTTGATTTCCTTCCTTCGCCACTTGATATTGGTAATGTACACGGTACAGATATCGATGATCCAGAGAAAAAGATGGAGAGAGAGCCTTCAAATAGTGCTCCTGCATCGGCTTTGGCATTTAAGATCATGACGGACCCATTTGTAGGTACATTGACGTTTGTTCGTGTTTACTCAGGTGTAGTGAAATCAGGTGATTCGTTACTCAATCCAAGAACTGGAAATAGAGAGCGTATCGGACGTTTGCTCTTGATGCATGCAAATAAGAGAGAAGAAGTTTCTGAGATTCCAGCAGGACACATCTGTGCCTTCCTCGGTCTTAAAGACGTGAAGACGGGTGACACGCTTTGTGATGTGAAAGACACTATCATGCTTGAGCGTATGGAGTTCCCTGATCCAGTGATCAATGTGGCAGTAGAGCCTGCTTCAAAGAAAGATCAGGAGAAGATGGGGCTTGGACTTTCAAAGCTTGCATATGAAGATCCTTCATTCCGTTTCTATACTGATGAGGAGTCTGGACAGACTATCATCGCAGGTATGGGTGAGCTTCACTTGGAAATTATTATTGACCGTTTGAAGAGAGAACATAAGGTAGAGGCTGTGACTGGTAAGCCACAGGTAGCCTATAGAGAAGCTATCTCTCAAAATGCTGACGGTGAAGGTAAATTCGTTCGTCAGTCTGGTGGACGTGGTCAGTATGGACATGTACTCATCCATCTTGAAAAGCTTGAAGAAGAAGGAAAGATCTATGAGTTCCGTGATGATGTAACTGGTGGTATCATTCCTAAGGAGTTTATCCCAGCTATCGATAAGGGTGCTCAGGAGGTTATCAAGCAGGGTCCTATTGCAGGATATCCAGTGATTGGTGTAAGAGTTGCTCCATTTGATGGTTCATACCATGATGTAGACTCGTCAGAAGTTGCGTTTAAGGTTGCTACATATAGAGCATTCAAGGATGCCTTCATGAAAGCTGGTCCAACGCTTCTTGAGCCAGTGATGAGCGTTGAAGTAACAACTCCTGAAGAGTATATGGGTGATGTGATGGGTGACCTTTCTTCAAGAAGAGGACTTATCGGTGCTCAGGATCAGAGAGGAAATGCTATGATCATCAAGGCAAAAGTACCACTTTCAGAGATGTTTGGTTACTCAACACAACTTCGTTCTATGACACAAGGTAGAGCATCATACTCTATGGAGTTCGCTTCATACGAGAAGGTGCCAAACAACGTTGCAGACAAGATCATCGAAGAGAGAAAAGGAAAGATCAAAGGATTGGATGAAGAGTAAAAGATTATACTACTGGAAAGTCTCTCCCTTAAAGGAGAGACTTTTTTGTTATATAGAAAAAGTCCTCCTTGTGGAGGACTCTATAGACATCAAGAAATATGTTGTTACTTATCAAACAACCCTTGTTTCAAGTGATCAGCAAAGTTCTCTTTTGCGTCTTCAGGGTTTTCTTCATCGTAGTGTGAGTGGTGTGCTCCGTCATCATCGTGAATGTTAACCATATTTGCTCTGCTGATGTGTCTTGCTTGACTTAGTACCTGCCATAGGGTGTAGATGATACCGAGGAGGAGGAGGAGTGAGATGAAATAGTATCGATTTGTGAGAGAGATAGTATAAGTGAAGTTGTTTTTGATGAGAAATGTCACGTCACCGATAGATACAAAAGAAGTTGTCATCATCATAAGGAGTGCTAGTGAGAAGAGCATATCGTTTTCCTTAAATCCGATAACTTGGTTAAGAAATGCTTTAAATCTATAGCTGATAGACCATCCTACGAGTATGATAAACGAGAGGAAAATGATGATATTGGACTTGATAAAGTAGGTGTTTATTAGACCAAATACCTTTGCCGGTTCGTTAGAGATGGGTGATATCGTAATGATCGGCATGAAAAGGAGACATGCGCCTAAGATAATCGCATAGATAATGAAGATTTTCTCAGTTTTTGAGTATCTTCCCCATTTGTGTCTGAAGACAGAGGTTTTGCTGTTATAGTTTCCCATCTACTAGTAAAAATTTATACAATAAAATCATAATAATCCTCGGTAGTGTACTATTTATTCATGTTTTCAATGTATTCCAACACCTCATTTGCGTGTCATTTTGCTTTTACTTCTTCCCACTTATACAAAACCTTTCCCTCATTGTCAAGGAGATAGGTGTTTCTTAGTGTTCACATATACTCTCTTCCCATAAATTTCTTCTTGCCTTCTGCTTCAAATATGGCATGGAGGACCTTCTCTTTGTCAGAAACAAGCCCAATGGAAAGTTCTTGTTTTTCCTGAAAACCACAGTGTGACTTTGTTGAGTCTTTACTTACGCCAACAATTTGGGCTCCGACTTTCTCAAACTCTTTTTTACTAGCAGAGAATTCTTTTCCTTCGATTGTACACCCAGGTGTGTTATCTTTTGGATAAAAATAAAGCACGGTGTAGCGTGCCTGAGACAAAAGGTCATTCATAGATATTTCTTCAGTGTTTCCCTGAGGAGATACGTAAGAGACAACTGTTTCAAGTAGGTTCACCATGCTGATTAATAATTATGTAAAAAGTGCTACTAATTACTAATGGTTGGGGCTCTTTTTTAGAGACTTCCGCTTGGAGTATAGCTATCGCTAAGAGGAGATGAGCTTTGTGTATTGAAGAAGTCTCCAAAGCCTTCTGAGCCGACACCCATAATTCTTTTGATGATCTGTCCAGCTCTATTGAAGATGTTTTGTGCCGTATAGTATTGATATCCTGCTACTTTCATCTGCTTGAAGAGTATTGGAAATACAAAAAGCAGAACCAGTGTAACAATGATTCCGAGAATAGTATATCTGATATTCTTTATTGCTTTTTGGATGACGTCGTCTTTTCCGTCTGAGAAAATGAACTGAAAGATAGCGCGAAAAAGAGAGTAGATAGCTCCGGCAAATATGATAATGATGAGTATAGCCAACACGGTAAGGATAATATCCTGTATAGTGGTGTAGTTAGTCATCCCGGGCTATATGGTGAAGAAAATAAAGTGGGTTTTGAGAAGATGATATTATTTACCTTCTTGTTCCTTCTTTGGCTTTCTGTTCTTCGTTTTCAGTGTATAGTAGTTTTTGAAAAGTTCATCTTTTGTGTGAGTGTGAAGAAGCTTTGCTAGTCTTTCTGAAGGTCTAGCGCCGTTTGCGATGAGCTCTTTTGCTCTGTCTGCATTTACTTCCATTTTATGATTGAGAGGATTGTACCATCCAAGTACTTCTGTGTAACCAGCTTTTACTGGCTTAGTATGCTCAGTAACAACGATTCTAAAGAAAGGACTTTTGGTTCTACCTGCTCTTGCTAGTCTGATAGTCAACATTGTTTACACTGTTTGATAACAAATAAATGAATTATTTCAATTTTTCCTTAGATTTGTGTAGGGTATGAGTTCTACACTGGTTGCAATATTTTTTGATTTCTAATTTCGGATCATTTACTTTGTTTATCATGACAACATAGTTTTGCTTTCCACATGTTGTACAAAGGAGTCCTACGTTAATTCTTGCTCCTTTCTTTTTCTTTGTTCCTGCCATTGGTGATGTCGTTTGTACTGATAAATATAAATTGATTATTCGTTATCAATATGGTCTGTACATTGATAAGGGATAATGAATTGGCTTTGGGTAGACTTGAACCACCGACCTCGCCCTTATGAGAGGCGCGCTCTAACCAGCTGAGCTACAAAGCCATAGTATATGGGTATATAATGGCGGTGAGGGCGGGATTCGAACCCGCGGTACCTTGCGGTACGACTCGTTAGCAGTGAGCTGACTTCGACCACTCATCCACCTCACCATCCTTTCAGACAAAAAAAAGCATGAAATGCTTTACTGTTGTTCTGAAACCGCTTCACGCGGTGAGAGCATACGTGCACAGTGTGTACTCGCTTCACGTATGTATACAGATTTTGGGTTGTAATGCAAGGGAAAGTTGCTAAAAAAGAAAGGAACAATTCTTTTCATTTAGTAGAATCAGACAGTTATGACAGAAACGTTTGTACCGAGTTCTTTAGAGACGTCAGGTGGTAGTGAAACAGTCTCAGAAGCTTCTGAACAAGATATTGTCAGGGTTTCTGAAAGTATGCAGAAGGCAAAACAGATTGGCGCGCAGATCGGGGCAAGTCAGATACAAAATACGAAATTAGCTCACTTTCTCACATACCTTCTGAATACCGTACAGGATGAAAACATCTGGATCATTCTTATTGATCTCTTTTCAAAGCCGGATGTGACGACAAGTTCAAATACAGCCAATATGGCGCTGGCAGTCAATGAAATGGTAGCATTGTTTTTGCCATTTTATATGTCAAAAGTCGAGGAGCTTGATATGCAAGAACTCTTTCAAGAGGTTTCTTATCAGATTTCTCTTGATGAACATAGCTATATTCAGTATATACATGCTTTGTATCAAGCTTATCCACTTTATGGACAACTTGATAAAGATATCTTGAGTTCTCTTCTCACGGCAATTCTTGTCTATCATGGACTGACAAAAGAAGAGGAAGAAAGAGATCTTCAGAAGATCGTTAATGAGGTGCGTGCAGCACTCGGTTAATTTATTATATGTGTAGTTGATAAAAATGGAAATAGTGCGTATCCAATGATTGAAAAAAGTATTTCGTAAATGGAATAAAAAAATACCTGTACTAATAGGGGTAGATTTTTCAGTGAAGCAGGGTGAAATCTACGGGTTTTTGGGTGCCAATGGTGTCGGGAAAACAACACTTCTCAAGTGTCTCTTTCACTATATTTCACATCAGGGAGATGTTGAAATTTTCGGAACGAAAGACTACTATCATCAAAAATATTTTACCCGTATCGGTTACGCACCCGAAGTGACCAATCTTTATCCTTTCCTTCGCGGAAAGGAGCTCCTTCACTACATGGGGAAGCTTGCAGGTATGAAGACAAAGCTCATAGAGAAGAGATCGAAAGAGCTTTTGGACAAGCTTGGGTTGACCTTTGCTGAGGACCGCTTGATCGGAGCCTATTCAAAGGGAATGAAGCAAAGACTTTCTCTCGCAGCATCACTCATCAATGATCCAGAACTTATCTTCCGAGATGAGCCCATGTCAGGACTCGATCCACTAGGGCGTATTATCGTCAAGGACCTGATGAAAGAGCTTAAGGAACAAGGGAAAACACTCTTTTTCAACACGCATATTCTCTCAGATGTGCAAGAGATCGCGGACAGATTTGGTATCCTTCATAAGGGAAAGATTGTACATGAAGATAAACCAAGTAGTATTCAAGGATCACTCGAGGAGTTCTTTACGAAGACTATTAGAGATATTGATAAAAATGTGAAGGTGAAGTAGTCAGAGAAGAAGCGAGAAAATGATGTTTAAGTATATTGTGTAATTTTTTGAAGAAAAGTCTATGTAAATTTCCCCTATATAGTAGATTGAGAGCAGTGGATTTTGTCCCCTGTTTTTTTTTGATTACACTTTACATTAGAAGATTTTATACCTTTCTGTGTTACAATGGGTAACGTGTTAGAACTTAGGTTACAGGCTCCAGGTATCAATGGAATTGATATTAATACAACGGAGATGGCAAAGGATTTTGCTGAACTACAAAAGAGGTTCAGTGATGAATTTGCGAAAATGAAGGCAAGGCTTGAGCAGAGCAAGACGCTTGATGAGGCAAAGAAATTTCTCAATGATGTGCCTTTGTATGCTGATGCTGGAAATCTTACTTTGAAAGTGGGAGATAGTTATATCAAAGCAAAAGATAAGGAAGAATTTGATAAATATAAGAACGATATCGAAACGACTATGTCGGAGATGAATAAGAAACTTGCTGAGTATGAGCAGAAGATGCTTGAAGAGCAAAAAAAGACCACAGATAACTCAAAGGGTGAGCTTGATGAGGTAAAGAAAAATGTGACGATTGAAAAGAAAGAGCAGGATGGTATTGTTCGAGAGTATGACAGGCAGACAGGTATTTCTACGTTTACGTTGGAAAATTGGATTCGCTTGAATCAGCAGAAACAGTGAGATGCTGGTAGTTCGTTCATGGTTGATCCTGCAGGCAAGATGCAAAGTAGACAAGCAAAGCAGCTTGATAGAAGAATTGATAGACATATGGACATCAAGAACGAAAAAAGAAAAGCAAGAAAGTTAGAGAAGGATGCGAGAAAAGCAGAAAAGCTGAGAGACAATGTCGCAAGACAAAAAGACGCCATGGCTCAGATAGGTGGAGATGTAATGGGTGCCGCTGAAAATAGAAAGCAGACGCTCTACTATGAACAAGTCGCAAAACTTGCTATGGAGGAGTTTAAAAAAGGTAAATATAACGCAGAAGATACTGTCTATATCAACACATACAATCCACTGTTTACTGTCGAGGGATTAAATCCTTCTGGTAAGGTTGGTATTAGACTCACCCTTGATCAGGTTGCGCAGTACAACGAGAACATGAGAATCTCTAATGATCCTAGATTGGCACCATATCTTTCACAAGAAGACAAAGAAGTCATCAATAAGGGCGGTATCTTAGGTGCTGGAGTTGACTGGATGGTACAGCATACTAACTATCCTCCAGAAAGTGCACCAGCATTGAAATCAGCTGCAAAACTTGGTGCGATCATCGGACTAGGTATCCTTGGATGGCAGACGATTAAGAGAGTATTCAATATTGGTGGTAAGTATTCAGCTGGTGAAAGACGAGGTTGGGGACTTGGTGCACTTGGTGTGTTAGTAGGAGTCCCTGCACTTACTGGTCAGCGTATCGATCAGCTCCTTTTCAGTGGGGATGCAAAGCTTGCATGGGAAAAGACAAAAGATCTCTTCTCATCTATGGGTATAGAAACGGGAGAACTTCTTTGAAATACCGACGAGAAAGTTATGGATCCTGCTATGGGTAATCTACTCTTTGGTGGTTTAACCGTAGAGGAAGCAAGAAAATATATCACCTATAAAGATGGCAAGTACACTATGAGACAAAGTGATTTTACTAACTATCTTATAGAGCAGGAGGCAAAGGAGACGGATCCTGTGAAGAAACAAACATGGAAAGATAAATTAGCTCTTTGGAAGAAGGCCATCCTAGAAAAGAAGGCTGACAAGATTGGAAACAATTGGGGGAAAAGTATTGGACTCCATGAAGCAGCAGATAAGGATAAAACGACAGAAGAGCTCTATACTGCCTATCTTGAAGGTCTTCACCTTGGTGCAGGGCTCTTGGCAGGCGATAAGAAATTGAAGATCAAAGACCTTGATGCATTCAATGCATATGTACGTGAGCAGATTGTTGATAAGGGAAGAGATCCTGCAAGTATCACAAAGAAGGAACTTTTGGAGAAAGATCTCCTTGAAGAGGTTGTCGAAGAAGGCACGAAAGATGCAGATACGAAAGAGGATAATAATAACACAAAAAATAATAAACAAAACAACAAACCTGCTGACAATACTGGTACAGCAGAAGATGTTGGAACTCGAGAAAAGGTTACCAATCGAACATCATCAAACTGGAAGAAGTTTAAGGGAGCTGTCGCTGCGACGGGTGCAACTATTGCGGGGTGGTTTGGTATGAAAAAGAAACCCGATTCTCCACAACTGAAAGCAGCAAAGGATAAACTCCAAGAGATGAAAGATAATCTTGCTGAGCTAGAGGCGATGGATGAGACAAAGAGAAAACAGGTTGCAACAGCAGAAGACATTAAGGAAGCAAAGGATCAGATAAAAGATGCTGAGTATCAGTTGACGCAGATAGAAGCTATGGACAAGGCGATTGATCCTGTCTTGGAGCCACTAGTGAAAAACAAGAAGCTCTCACAAAATATGGCAGAGCAATTGACGGAAGCAAAAAACAATCTTAATCTCCAGTACGAACTGATCAATCGTAACAATCAACATGCTATGATCCACTTTGTGGAGGATCATGGACAGCTCTTTGTAGCAAGTTACAACGAACAGTTGCCTATAACTATCGCGGAAAATGCTGACAAAAAGACATTTACAGCGTCTTTGGCAGACTGTCCACTTCAGTTCAATACGATGGAAAGTCTTGTGCAGACAGCAAATTTTGTAAACTTCCTCGTAATGAACTATCAGTACACTTCGCAGGAAGCAAATCCGTTCTATGTCGATGGTGATGAGATTTCTATGAGCGGTCCTGGTATAGATAAAGATATGCTTGAGAACTTGTATCCAGATATTCGTCAGCCAAGAACTCAGAAGTTTGTAGACTGGTTGAATAATAAAAAGGGTTCCATGGGCGTTTCAATCTGGCTGGAAACAGGAAGACCAAATAATGATGTCTTGAGAACAGTCAAAGAGCTAGAGCGTGTGAAGTTGGACTCTAGTATATATGGTTGACTTATCTCAGCCCTTCCGTGACAATATGCACGTAAGAAGATTAGCACTATGGATGAGAGCGCTTTGAGAAAAAATGCACAGGGAGAAGTGATTGGATATGGTAAGATCGAGGCTGCGTTTGATGGTCAAGGCCTTGTGTTTAAAACACATGGTAGAGAGACTGCTATCATGAAAGATGGGAGAGAGTGGAAGGTAGGAGATTTTAAATACTCACTGGAAACGCCACAAGAAGCTCTTTATATAGCTAACTTTGTTAACTACTGTAAGAGGTATCTTGAATATGCTACCACTGGTACAGAGCCATTTAATATGTCGTTTACTGATAAATATCTTGAGTTTGCTCAGCATTCCGACAGAGAGTATCGATGGGGTCTGTCAGACATTAAGAACGACCTGAAACTCGCAAGAAAAGAAGATCTTATCAGAATGTCCAATGTCTTTGCCAATAAAACAGTCAGAAAAGAGTTCGCGGCATTTCTCAATAGGACATATCCTAAGTGGCATGGATAAGTATTTACTAATTGATACGCATTATGTGATTTAACGATGTAGAGAAGCTACAGCCAAAAGATCAAAAAGAAACTCAGAAGAATACTTCTGAAGTTTCTGATAATGCGAAAGTGGATAAGATGCAGGCGACAGATCAAACTACTAAGGAAACAGAGATCAGTTTGATAGAGCTACAAAAGAGAATTCAACAGATGAAGGCTTCAAAGGAGTATAATGATGAGGACTTAGAGAACTTAGAAAAAGATATTCTTGCCGCTAAAAATAATAAAGAAGTGCTCGAAAGAAAGGCGAAACAATTAGATAGTCTTGCAAAGAAGAAAGATCAGACGACAGAAAATCCATCTCTCTGGAGAAGGTTTCGGTATGGTAGCTTTCTTGGAAATATGATGGACAAGATAGGCTGGGAGTCATGAAAAGAGCGAGCTGATAAAAAGCTACATGAGAAAAAAGATACTACCAAAAGAGGGTTTCGAGGAAAAGTAGGAGACGCATTTCTTTTTGCTGGCGCATTTCTCCTAGGTAAAAAAACCTTAGGAAAGCTTCAGGATTGGTTTGCTGAAAAATTTGGAGATGAGAAAAAGGATAAAAAGCCAGATCAACCTAAGACTGTTGTAGATACTGGACAAACAGATGTCGCTCCACAAGATCAGAATCATACAACTCCTGATAACAATTTAGGAGCAGTGTTGGAGGATGATAAGACGAATCAACCACCATTGCAACATGGAGAGCAGTCGGAAATAGATAAAGCGATAGTAGAAGAGGATAAGCTACGTGGAGACGGAGTGAATGATCTCTATATTCTTTCTCGTCTCTTAGGGATGGGATTTGTTCCAAGTAATCTCTATAGACGACGTCCTGCAAGATTTATGACAAATGCACCATGGAATTTTAAGGTTGCTTTGTCAGCGCTATTGCCATCTATGCGTGAAAGAGTAGTTCGTGAAAAAGCATATCTTATCTCTCAGTGAGTTAATCAGTATGACTATGATGCTCATCTCAATAAGCTCAGTGCTTTAGAGCAAGATATTAAGACAGGAAAGATAACCTCTTTTGATCAGATAAAGAAGAACTATCCAGATTTAATCGATACAAAACCTTCTCGTATAGAGAAATTACTTCGTGATAAAAAATCACCACTCAAGAGAGTGAAGAAAGAGGCGGAAACAAAGATTGAAACTCTACAAGATCGTGAGCAGGCCATTAGACAAATCGATGGTGAGATGAAGAGTCTCCAAAAAGAGGCTGCGGCCAAGTATAAAGCACTAGAAGATTTAGATAAAGCCGCTGTCAAAGACCCAGCAAAGAAAAAACAATTGCAGGTGGAGTTAGAAAAAATTACAAAAGATTTTCAACGTAAACAAGCAGAACTTTATAAAAAAACAGGCGTGGCGCTACAGGGAGTTTCTAACTCTGATATTGTGAAACTCCAAAGATATCAAATGGTAGATCATTTAGTTAAAAACAATGGAGGCCGTTTGAAGTTGATAGAGAAGATCAATGGAAGAGGTGGGAGAATTATGATGAGAGTTGGTCTGGCAGGATTGTTCTTTAGAGCAGCTGATGATATCGCAGATCAAGGTATTCTTTCAAAGGAAACAGCACTTGATGCTGCAGATCTGGGTATCTGACTTATTCCAGTGGCTGGTGGTATTTATGACCTTGGTATGGCAATTTATGGAAAGGACCTCAATGGTAGACAGATGTCGACAGCGGATAGGCGAATAAGATGAACAGTGTGAGTTGGAACTGCTGTATTAGATTTATTCTCATTTGGTGTCGCAGGTACTGCAGTGAGAGCATGAGTCAAAACTACAACGAGAGTTGTAAAGATAGTGAATAAGACCGTAGACGCAGAGAAAGCTATTACCAGATGACTGAAGATTGCCGATGATGTCTATAAAGGTACGAAGGTTGTCACTCATGGGGTGATGCTTGGAGGCTTGACCTACGGTGTTGCTATCAATGCATATGACCTTACCATCGCTTTGAAAGACGGAAGTGAACCGGTCATCGAGGAGATTAAAGCAAACAATACGGATGCAAGCAAATCAATTACATAACTTTATTATACTATTCAATCAAAATGGCACCGCAAGATACATTTGATATGTTACATGAACAACTTCAGGAAGACTCTGCTAAGCAGAAACTTTCTGCATTACAGGAGGAGATAAAGACACACATCTCTTCACAGGGCATGGGAACAGAAAAAATAGATCAGATTGGTGACGCTCTTGTCAATGGTGAGAAGATAGATAATTTCAAACTGGACATAGATGTACTGACAGTTTCTGCATCCATGATCTATGCAAAGAGACTTTCAAAGGATATCATCCTAAGGTATCTGTCTGGTGACACACCATGGAAGAATCAATCACTCAGTTGGCGAGACTCTCTGAAAGATAAATTTGTCGATAAGATGGTGAGCCTGTTTTCAAAACAGAAAGATGCGTATGATGCCATCTTAGCAAAGATAGAGGCTCCAGTTGTACAAAAGTTTCAAGCACAGCTTGATGCATTGAAACAAGAGGTAGGAGTTCTTCCAGATCCTAATGCTCCTCAGGGTAGCACAGATAACGCTCCTGAAACTATGCAACCGAATAAGATACCTACGTGACTACCTATTGCAGGCATGAAGAAAGAAGATATTAGTAGTGATCTTTGACATCGTGATGCACCAAAGAAAGGAGCAACGGAGGATCATAAGTGAATAGACATTAAGGTCGATGAGAATACCCCTGTGTTAGCCACTGCTGATGGAGAAGTGATTGAAGTTGGTGACCAACCAGACGGGGCCGGGAAATATATTTCTATCAATCATGGAGACTATATTACGAGATATTTTCATCTCAACACACAGGAGGTGAAAGTGGGAGATAAAGTAAAGAAGGATAAAGTGATTGCAAAAAGTGGAGCAACGGGTAATGTAACATGACCACACTTACACTATGAGATTAGGAATACAAAAAAGATTGCCTATCAGGATAAGCAAACAGCATCGAAATATGAGGTGCTTGATCCGGAAAAATATTTAGATTTTGATGGTGACGGTAAGGTTGTCGCTCTCAATAGTGATGAGGTAGAAGAGACAACTATAGCAGCATAATCTTTATTTAATCGACAATATTATGTGATTTGGAGATAAAGGAGTAGAACTAACGAAGAAGGTTTCAGACAATGTCGATAATATGCAGATATTGGATGAAAAGAAGGTTTTGGAGCAGACAAAACATGATTTGTTGCAACTGAAAGATGATGTAAGATATGCTGAAAAGGTTTCAGATGAGTTGGCGAAAGGTGGATGGATAGACAACATCCTTGCTACAGAGCGGAAGAGAAAGCTTCACGCGCCAGAGCAGAGAGAAAAGCAGGAGGCTGTCAATCAAATAGCTGAGAAAGTTGAAGAAGTTCGTACACAGTTTGATACTTTGTCGGATGATAAAAAAGAAAAGGTAAAGAAAATGACTGTGGTGCTTCAACAGATTAGAGCAGAGCTTTTTGGTCTACAGCAACAGATTGTCGACACAAAAGCACTTGAGCAAAAAACGATAGAAGCTGCGACAAAAGAACTTGATAAACATCGGTATTCTCGCTTGCTTGTTGGGCCATATACAAAATATATTCAGAGAAGGTTTGCTTCGTTGAAACAGACTAATAAGCAAACTGACCTTTCGATCATAGATACAGTGAAGCAAGCTTTTACAGATTTTTATTATCAGGCTATCGGTGTGATTGGCTGACGATTTGCTGGTAAATCTGTTGCGGGTATGGTAGATGGGATAAGCCTCGATGCAATCAAGCAAAAAGGTGCCGAGTTGTTGCAGCAGGTAGACCAAGTGTCTATTGATGATCTGTCTCCTGAGGCACTACAACAGGGTCAGACTATCATGAAGCGTAAGATAGACAGTTTTGTTCAAAAGCAGTTTGGCAAAAAACTGACTCCAGAACAGTTAGACCGTATTGCAAAAAAGTTAGACACGAAAGATCTTTTGCGCGAAAATAAAACGCTCCTTGATTTTCTCTCGTCATGAGGAAAGGAGTGAGCTGATGCAAACCTGTTCCATGCTGGTGTGGAGTGATTGGTATTACCTCTGTCTATGATGACGCAGCTTATCTCAGCATTAAAGGAGGAAGGAGTAATTGATACGAAAGAGATTGTTTTCAATGTTACATGAGATGTAATAGAGTATGGGCTGAAAGGGTTCAAGCTGTTTGGAAGCGGCTTGGCATTAGTTCTTTGAAAGGTCTCTCGAGATGAGGTTGGTGGTCAGATGGCTCGCTTGTACGACAAGAGTCCAGATGAGGCAAAACAGCTTCTCTTTGCTTTGATCTATAGAGGACAGCACTCGCCAATATTTAAGCTGATGCTCAATACAGGAGAGTGGCTTGCAAAGCTGCCTATGTTCTTCTTGGCAGACATGAATGATAGTGTCAAATCACTATGACATATTAAGGATGTCTATAAGGGAAACATAGATACAGCTATTAAACAACTGGAAAAGATATCAGATGTCCTGCCTGCTAACTTTGGGTGAAAAGACCTCCAAGATACTGTGAAGGCTGCTAAAGCGAGCGTTAAACAGATGAGTTCAGTCAATGACATGGTAACTATTCTTCATAACATGGATGAAACGGTTTCTGTCAGTGAATTCAAAAAAAAACTTACAAGAAATGGTATACAGATAGCTGACTTACCACCGAATATTGCGAATGAACTTAAAAATGCTACTGGAGATCTCTCAAATCAACAACTCAGAAAAATGCTTTCAAGAGATATCTTAGATATCACAAAACAGACAAAAAATGTATTTTGACAGAATTCGTCCCTCTCTAAGTTCTTTGGTAAGACGAAGGGCTTGTTGAAAGGAGAGGCGAATCCTTATAAGATGATCGATGATATGAGTCGTTATCTCGATGACGTGGGTCAGGAGTGGAGTAAAATGGTTCATCATGGCTCATGGTTTACAAAGCAGAAAGCTAAGTTGAAATTGTCAAATAGACTGATGAATGAGACCTTGGAATCAGGTAAATTTATGTATCACTTTGATAATGTGACAGACTTTGAAGACTTTGTGAAAAAGAGTAAGTTCTTGATGAAATCGTCTCCGAGTAGTCTTAAGTTCCTTGTAGGAAAATCACCGATATTTATCGTATGAGGTCTGGCTGTTGGAGAGGGAGACACTATGTCGGAAAAGATGAAGTCATTGCTGACAGGATTACAGTGACTCGTGCCGTTAGTTTGACCATATTTGATCATGTCGGATGCCGGTATCATGAAAGATGGTTGACCAGATATGTGACAGCTTGCTCTCGGTGGGGTCCTCATGTGAGTAGATGGATATACGCTTGTTAGACGCATGATGAGAAAAGATTTCGTCGGTATGGCGAAATATATGGCGCAGCCTATTGTTGATGTATGGCAGATCGGTAAGTTTTTGGTAAATGCTGGAAGAAGAGGGCTAGTTCTTGGTAAAGGTTTTGCGACACTTATGCAAAATCAAGGCAGATTAAATACGTTGAAATGAATTGGAAAGAGACTGATGACTAAGTCTAGACTTTCAAGAGTAGGTATTTTGACGGCTGTAGCCATATGAGGGTATGTGAGTTGGGATTACCTCTTTTCATCAAATGATTTGGACAAAGAAACGAAGGATAAGTTGGCTGAATACAAGGATAATCCTGATAAGCTTGATCAAGAAATTCAGCAGAAATGGCCTACTATGACGCAAGACGAAAGAAATGATTATCTCAGAGCGGCGGTACTTCGTCAGTGAGGATTTTCGCCTGAGTATCTAGACGATCTTGAGATAGAATTTGCGAACAATCAATATACTGTCTATTTGCCATCAGTTATCGCGCGTGATGAGGCTATCTATGTGAAAGACTTACTCAGTCAGTGAATTTCTCGTCTCCAGTCTGGTAGTAGCGTAGATGTTCGTTTTGCATGACCTGCAAGATATCGTTTCACGAAAGAGCTTACTGATCAGTTCGCTGACATCTCTGAAAATGATAGACGTGCAAAGATGGAAGAGTATGTTCGTACTATGTGATATACAGATCCAAATATAGCACTTACAAACAATGCATAAATAACATATTTTTTTGGATATGAGAAAAGCTACGGTTAATACCCCGTAGCTTTTGTGTGTTCTCTTGTTTTGTAAACGCCCTTAGTTTGTAGTGGTTTCGACTCTTGCGTCAGAACCAAAATGATAATGGAGATTATAGGTGTCCCCCTGATTGTCATTTGGTTGCTGGGCATTATCGGCATTTGAGCCACGACCACCATTTCCGCTTCCAGTCCCAGCAGGAGCTCCAGGCCCGCCATAATACACGTTAGTGATTACTCCACGTTGGGTGCTGTTGCCAGAACAATTTCCACCACCGTAACCCTGAGGAGGTTGGTTATATTGATGTCCTCCTTGGTTCTGCTGGCCAGGTATATAATTGCTGTGGTCTGTAGGACGTTGGTTTGCTGGCTGATTGCCATTGTTCCTGTTCCTTCTGAGTCGGTTGTAAAGCCAAACGCCTCCTAAGGTAAGTCCGATTGCAATGATAATAACCACAATAATCCAACCCCAACCTATGCTACTACTGGTAGAAGTGTTGCTAAGGTCCGTTTGTACGTCTTGCGCTTTTGCGCTGATCATAGCGGCGATTGCCGCCAATGTTAAAGTTAACTGTTTCATATAAAATTGGTTTTTTGACTGATTTTGTTTTTCTGCTTCAATGCATTACATATATTTTAACTATAAAATAATATAAGTCAAGTATTTTGAGGCTTTTTTTCTTTATATTTTAGTAGGTATTTGTGTGCTGAGAGCCCCGTCGGTATAATAGATAGAGACAATATTTTTTATCTTGTCGGTGGAGAAAATGATCAATACAGCATCATCTAGTGCAGAACAGGTAAAAACCGCAGTAAATATCAATTTTGCTGATTATAAACAGGAACTTCAGACATTCCTTAGACTTTCGGAGAATCAACAAACTCTGGTCGATGTTGTTGCATCTGACCTGACTGCTGCGGGGAGTATACTTAATCAAGATCCTAATCTGATTGATGACATTGCTGATACAAATGGCGTTGATAGGAAAAGACTAAAAATGGCATACGATATCATCAAAGCGAAAAGTGCCTGACCAGAACTCTCAAATACTATGTCGGCTGATATCGAAGGAAATACAGAGCCAGAGGTTGACGCAAAAGCTCCTGAGACGCCTGAGCAGAAGATAGCAAGACTAACAGCTGAACTGAAAGCAAAAGATAACAGATTGAAAACTATTGAACCAGCTGTGATTGCAGCAGAGCTTGTCACTCATCCGACTAAGCTTCCAAGGTTCCTTCGTCAGAAGATGCGTAACAGGATGATCGCTCGTAAACCAAGAGATCCATATGCGTTGCTCTACTATATGCGTGATGGACAGCTCAGAAGATTTAGAAAGACAAAAAATAGAATGAAAAATATTGATAATGTGTATCGTGATTTGAAGGCAAAATACGGACCAGATGCACAAGCGAACGAAAAGTTCATCCATCAAAAGCGTATCATGGAAAAAAGACGAGCAGTCATTGAGCAGGCATACAAAGCCGTTCAGTGAGTAAAACCTATGAAAGTATCTCTTTAATCTTCTCAAAACAATAGACTCATGAAACTAACTAATGAAATTCAGTCACTTCTTCTTGAGATCCAGCTTGATGCAGATGAGCAGTTGGAAGATATTGTACTGGACGCACAAGAGTACGGCATGGAATGTATCATCGAGATGGTAACACCAAAGCTTACTCCAGAAGATATTATTGTACTTGATGAGATGATAGATGATGATAAGTCTGTTGATGAGCTTGATGAGTGGTTAGGGACGAAAATAGAGGACTATGACTCATACGTGAATAAAGCTCTCGAGATGGTAAAAGAATATCTTCAATGAGAAGAAGAGGAATTGACCGAAGAACTATCATAATACAATTTATACAAAAACATATTTACCATGGATGCAAACAAAACTAAAAAGTATCTAGACGAGCGTGCCAATCAAAAGGTAAATACTCTCCTGAGAAGAGAGACGCTTGGAGACAACTCACAACAGGTGGTGCAGGATATTGCATCAGACCTTTTCTCGTCGCTAGCAAATGAGTTTGTTGTCAATGATGATACCGTAAATACTCTTAAAAACATCCAGGATAAAACACTTGCGAAATCCAATGAATTTTCTGTCGATAAAGCGAACAAGGAATCAAAGCATCTTGATCTCAATGTGGAGTTAAACCTATTGGCAAGTAAGATAGCTTCTCTCGAGGATGAATTGAACAACCTTCCATGAGGCAATCAAAATAAAGGAAAAAGAAACTCGTTGAAAGCTGAAATTAAGAGATTGCAGAACGAGGAAGTGACCAAGACAAAGCAATGGCAAAATCTTGATAAGCTAGAGATACAGAAGATAAAAGACATCACTAGTCATGTATCTAGTCTGCGAGAGACATATAAAGACATTGCAGAAAAAGCAAAAATTGCTTTCAATGCATCTACAGTGGATCTGGTAAAGTCTTCTACCCCTCACACCTTAGAAGAGCCAAATATGCTCAACGGTGCACAAAACAAGACATATACAGTATATGCTGGAGGAAATAAAATAGATACGTCGGGTAATGAGTTTTCTATGATGATCAATGGTAATAAGTTTACGATTGAAAATTTAAAGTTTGATGAGACAACAAGGAAGCTTGATACAGACAAGATCATTGTAAAAGATGCCGATGGAAATGTTGCACAAGACTGACTCGTGATCCCACTGGAATATCGAGCATCTTTCAAGACAAGCGTGAATGATAAGACGAAAAATGGTACAGAGCAGATGACTTTTGCAGCACAGCAAAGAGTAAATCTACAGCTCACCACAAATAGACTTTCTGCTACAGATCAAGCTTCGGCACTTAAAAGTAAAAGAGTCAAAATAGATCAGCTCTCAAGTGTCGTCTATAACTCTTTTGATGATGTACGTGATACACTTATCAATGAGATGATTGATACTATTGCGGGAGAAAATGTGTCTGATGAAAAAAAGAGAAACATAAGAGCAGCGGTGATTGCTCACTTGAACAATGCGGGTTTCAGTTATGATGAAGCTGCATTCAGCGATGATGTTGTGAGCAAAGACTCAGTGTTAATTGATGTCGCATACAAAGGGACAAAAAACCAACTCAAGAAAGACATAGAAAATAAACGAACCTCTAATGAGATCCTTTCAAAGGTAAGACCTTTCTTGCGTAAACAGCTGGAAGCTAAGTTCTATGATGGATCTGCTGCATGGAATACTGGTGCAAATACTATCAATAGTGTCATCCTTAGTTCCATCAATGCAGGAAACAATATTGATACAGCTATGCAACAAAGAGTACTTTCGAAACACTCAAATAGAGTCGGTGATTCACTCAATAGAGTATTTACCGAGCATCTACATGGTGCATTGAGTGAAGAGTTCTCTGCATATATCGATCAGTTTGATGCAGGCACATTTACGAAAGAACAGAAAGACCAACTTATCGCTGAGATGGTTAGTCAATACTTTCAACAGTTTACTATGTTGCAGTTCATGCAAGATTATAATAACTGGGCAGATAATTGACTCACGGACAAATCATTTAAGGGTAGTGATCAGGTTGCTTACGAGAAGAAATTTCTCGAATTCTTAAGGGCTGGCACACAGGATAGCATCTTTACAAGAGGAAAAAAGAGGTTGAAGAGCTGGATCGGCGACACATTGGAAAACAATCAAGCTCTCTCAAGAGAGATCCATGACCATATTGACAGGGCTATCAGAGAGAAGGCTGATCCTGTGGCAAATCTCATTTCGACAACAGCAGGCAACCATACTGTTAATTTGCTCAATCTCTACGAAAGCAATCGTGGTAACTTCTTTCCTGCACAAGACGAAGCGGCAAGAAGATATAGAGGTATGCCTGGTATTAGAAACATTAGACGTTTGCGAGATCGTAGTTTCCGTGGCGGCCACAATATCAATCGTGAGGTTGTTCGTAATGTCCAGAACAACAGCTATATGACCTTCTTTGAGAGGATTGATAATACACAAAATCCAGAATCTATGAAAGATATACAGCTTCCAATGGGACTTGGTAGTGTAGACATCTCTGTAGGTCTCCAGTATCATCCTTTCCAAGGAAGCCTTGCGCAAAATGGTACGGTCACAGTCAATGTAGCAGGCAAAAATGTGAACGTCGGTCCAGTGGAGCGTATTTCACATGGTTTTGGTCTTCATGGTATGGTTGAGTCAGTGCTACGCCATAGATTTCATGAAAACGAAAGTGTAAACAATGTCATTACTGCAAATGTTGTATTAGCTATGTATAAGTCTTTGGTAAAACAGGCTATAGAGAAGCTCGGAGAACTTCGTGCAGGCAATGAAAGAATATCGCTCAATAAAAATGGTAACCTTGTGTTTGAGTGAAGAAATGGTCACTTTGATGAGGAGACTTTGCGTGGAAGAAATGATTATAATAATATTTTTCATCAACTTTCATGGCTCGCGGGAGGCTTCAACTATATCATGCAACACAAGAATGATGACTATATCAATGGTGTTCGCAATAGGCGCTTCAACAGTCCAGGACGTGCAAGTCTTGGGAGATCGCTTAACCCGCTCTATAGATATAGAAATAGAAACCTGCTTAAAAACAATGTCGAGTTTCAGTGTGATGGTATCCAAGGAACGTACGATAAGCGAGGTAGATTGACTCTTCAGGTACAGTCTCCAGAAGGTGAGACCATACAGTTGCCACCAAGAAGCAAGATGAAGAAATTTACTGATGCAGTAAGACAGACAAACTTGGAGGATATCTTCTCGTCACCACTTGTCTATGGAAGACAGCATGAAATCTTGAAGGCCTTCTATAAGGCTTATCTTGAGAGGTTGTTCCAAAATAGAAGAGTTGCCAGACATGGTTACTGGTTTCAACATGATGGACGCAGATATGCTATCATCAATAGAGGGACGCCTAAAAACCAGCAGCTTTCGTTCTGTGAGATACAGGCATGAGCTCCTATGCCAGGAGGCAATAGAGCTGGTGTGCTCAACCAAAGTATGGTAAACAGTCTAGAGCCAGTCAATGAAAATATCATTCTCGGGAATCCTGAGCTTATGAACCAGTTTATCGATGTGATCACGAGACGCGCATAATATTGACATAAAACCATTATTCTCTATAATCTATAAATAATTTATCATCTTTCGGCTTATTATGGCTAAAAATCATAAAAACCAACGTCATCATCACGAAACTTCTCAGGACAGTGCTGAGAAGAAGAAACAGTGAAATGAAAAGCTGGTGGAAGAGACAAAAGAAGAGCTGGCAGATACTCTGAAAGAAGAGAAGGAGTCTGGTCATAAGGCAGAAAAGCATGAGAATCATGATGAAAATAGAGATGCAAATGATACAGAGCAGAAGATCGCAATGAAGAAAGCTCAGCTTCATGCGGCAGAGCCTGTACTAGAAGAGAAAGACCCAGAACCTGCAGCAAAAAAACCTTCAAAATCAAAGAAGGAAAGAAAGATAGATCGAAACCCATTGAATTGGGTAAGACATATTGGTACAAGAGCTCTTTCTGGTATCGCTTGATTGCCTTCAAGAGTTGCAGCAAAGTTCAACCATATAGTGGCAAGACCACAGCAACTAGTAAGCGGAAAGTTTTATAAAGATTTGGGAAAAAACGTTATTAAGACTCCTGGAGCGATGGTGACGACTGTTACCGGTGCAGTATACAAGCCACATCGTGATAAGGTGAAATTTGAAGATAATTTTAAGGATTATGGTCCGACATTTGGGCCCGATGCAAAAGATAAGAACTGGTTTGTGAGGAATGGGAAAAAGGCTTTATGGTTCGGTGGCAAATTTGCTATGCCCACCCTGACAGCAGGTACGTGGTCACTATTTCCTAAGTTCTTTGCCAATGTAGGCAGAGGTCTCAACCATGTTATTCATGAGACGTTTGAAGGCATCAGAGACTCTAAATGGCATTGGAATCCTAAGAATTGGAACCTTAAGACGTGGAAGTTTAGTAAGACAAAAGAGTCCTTTGGAAAAGCTTTCTCACGAAATAAGAAAGGTAAGTCTCCCGAAGGTAAGACTATTGCTCTCTCGCCAAAAGAAGAAAAGAAAGCTGCATAGTGTGCTTTCGATTGAAAACATGAAGCTGATCACTATACTTTGCGTGGTCAGTTTTTTGTTTACGTGAAAATATCTATGGCGAACGCAAGACAGATAAAAACGAAGATAAAGTCAGTAAAGAACCTACAGAAGATCACGAGAGCACTCGAGATAGTTTCAACAGTGAAGCTACAAAAGACAAAGAAACGTACTGAGCACTATCGTGAGTTCATGGAGGAATTCCTTCGCGTCATGCGTGTAGCCCATGAGAGAATTGGGCTTTTTGATGAGATTGAAGATCAGAACGGAAGAAGACTCATCGTTGTCGTGTCTTCGGAAAGAGGACTAGCTGGTTCGCTCAATAGTAAACTCTTCAAGCATATCCTTGGAAAGTATGCTGATTGGAAAGACAAAACAGATATTTACTGCATTGGAAAGAAAGCGGTAGAATTTTTCACCCGCAATGGCTTCAATGTTGTTGGTAAACTTCACCTGCAAGATGAGTTCGAAGAGAAGGATGCAAAACCGCTTTTCGACTATCTTCAGGACTCTCTGGAGAATAAAACTCATGCAAAGATCAAAGTCTATTTCAACTATTTTAAAAATACTATCACCCAGGTGCCACTGAGATTTAAGCTCTATCCCCTCGATAACGAAAGCTTCAATACCTTCGCAAAAGATATTGATCTTAACTTGGAGACATATAAAGAGGCTATCCCTTCGTATCAGGACTTTGTCTACGAACCAACGAAGAAGGAGCTGAGAAATGCACTATTAAAACAACTTGCTGAATATATCATTTATGGAGCAATTTTGCAGAATAAGACTGGTGAGTTTGCAGCTCGTATGCTCGCTATGAAAAATGCTAAGGACAATGCAAAGAAGACCTCTGAGGCGTTGACGATTAAGTTTAACAAAGCTCGTCAAGCTGCTATTACACAGGAGATATCCGAAATTGTCTCTGCAAAAATTGCTATTGAATAATCTTCACACCAATAATGTCAGAATTTTCTACACTTGTACAAACATACTATCAAAATCCCATTAACAATCGTAAAATAGCCGATTGTACTATTTCTCGTCACGAGGGAAACAGCGTATGTGGCGATGATTTAATGGTCTATCTCAAGATAGAGGACAACAAAATTGTCGATCGATCCTATGAGGGTATGCCATCGATGATCACCCAAGCTGCCGCTAGTTTTTTTTCTGAGTTAGTCATAGGTAGATCACTTGATGAGGTCTTGCAGATGAATGAAACAACCATGAAAGAAAATGATTTTATCGTCTCTCCAAGACGTAGGAGAGCATCAGTCACAGCTATCTTGGCAACCAGAAACGCAATACACGACTATTTGAAAGATGGCAGAGAGGATGACTTTGATGATTTGTTAGTTGATGAGTAGTTTCATAATCTCATTATAGAGTTCTTCAGGTGAGAGCTTGCCCGAATCAAAAGTCGGTATAGTTTCGTCTTTAGCATGGAGATAGGTGTTATATCTCTCTAGCATTCACTCAATATTTGTGACGGATATTTTCCCTTTTTTAACTTTGTTGTCTTCTATCCTTTCGTGGAATCTCTCTTGTAATACTTCAAGGGGAGCTTCTATATTGATGTGTACGAACTTAGCATCATTTTCCGTTGCGAGTTTTCTGTAATCATCAGCTCCATGTCACTCTAGCTGCTTACCACATTCTACAATAACGGATAGGTTATTTGCGAGAGCTTCTTTGCTAAGAGCAAAAGCAAGATTTGCTTTGATGATATTATGTTTTTTAGCGTCATAATGTGAAATGAGCCACTTTATTCTATCAAAGCTTGCATAGAACAGGTTCTCATGCTCAGCGAGTAGTGATTTTACCACAGTGCTTTTGCCTGCACAGAGAGGTCCTTGAATGATGAGTATGAATTTTTGCATGATCGTGTGAGAAAGAAATATATACGTAGTTTTTGCCAATTTCTCTAGCAATTTCCAGCTAAAAATATACATATTATATACTATTTAGATTCTTAAAGGGGAGAACAAATATGTCATTTGCTCCACAGCAGCCGAAACCGGATCTGTATGCGTTAGATCAGCTTATTTTGCAATGATGGAAAGATAATCATATTTTTGAGAAATCTATTGAGCAGAGACCAGAGGATCAACCATATCGTTTTTATGATGGACCTCCATTTATTACGGGATTGCCTCACTATGGTCATCTTGCAGCTTCAGTTGCAAAAGACGCGATACCAAGATTTTGGACGATGAAAGGAAAGAGAGTGGATCGTGTATGGTGATGGGACTGTCACGGTATTCCTATTGAACAAAAAGTACAATCAAAGCTTGGGCTTGAGTCGAATATAGATATTGAGAAGGCTGGTATAGATCGCTTTATAGAAGAGTGTTATACATATACTCGTGGCATGTCGGCTGACTGGAACTACTATATTGATAATATTGGACGCTGGGTGGATATGGAAAATCCATACCGTACGATGGACAATGACTATATGGAGTCTGTGTGGCGAGTCTTTAAGGCGCTCCGAGAAAAGTGATTGATCTATAAAGGAAAGCGTGTGTCTATGTACTCAACGAAGTTAGAGACTCCTATCTCTAGTTTTGAGGTTGCTATGGATGACACCTATAGTGACGTAAATGATCCTACGGTAACAGTTATGTTTGATCTTTCTGCGAACGGTGATGAGTGGAAAGATACCTATGCATTGGCATGGACGACGACACCTTGGACTATCCCTGCAAATATTGCGCTTGCTGTAAACAAGGAGCTAACGTATGCAAAGGTTGTATGTGATGCAAGTAGTTTTATAGTAGCAGAGAAGAGAGTAGAAGAAGTATTTAAAGGGAGGGTTTTTGAAATTGTTGAGACATTTACAGGAGATGAACTTGTATGAATGTCATATAAGCCACCATTTGATTATCTCTATGGTAAGACGAACAATGAAAAAGACCATAAGATCTATCATGCAGAGTTTATTACTGATGAGGATGGTACTGGTATTGCTCATGAGGCACCAGAGTTTGGTGATGTAGACTTTGAAATGGCGCAGAAAGCATGATTGACCATCACCGAAGCAATGGACAGTAGTGGACACTATACGACGCTCATTGATGATTTGGTTGGAACATTCTATCGCGATGCAAATCCGATTGTTATGGAGAGATTGCAAACTATGTGAAGACTTTTCGCAAAGTGAAATATAACACATCGTGTGGCGTTTTGTCCAAGATCAAATACGCCTCTTGTATACAAGGCTCAAGATAGTTGGTTTGTGAACATTCAAAAATTGAAGCCAAGATTGCTCGAAAAAAATGAAGAAATAAACTGGTTTCCAAATCACTTCAAGTATGGTCGTTTCCAAAAGTCTATCGAGGCAGCGCCAGATTGGGGCATCTCTCGTACAAGATACTGGGGGACACCTATGCCTATCTATGTATCTGAAGACGGGAAAGATATGATCATCATCTGATCGAGAGAGGAGCTCTATGAGTTCAGTAAAGAAGGAAGTGCTAATGTGGAGAAAAGAGAAGTAGAGGGTAAAGTAGTTTATTGGAATACAACAAGAGACGAGGAACTCAACATGCACCGTCCGTATATTGATGACGTATGGCTTTCAAAAGAAGGAAAAAAGTATACTCGTATCTCAGAGGTATTAGACTGTTGGGTAGAGTCTGCAAGTATGCCATATGCACAGATTCATTATCCATTTGAAAACAAAGAAAAGTTTGAGGGACAATTTCCTGCAGATTACATTGTCGAGTATACGTGACAGATACGTGCATGGTTTTATGTGATGCATGTGATAGGTGTCGCATTGTTTGATAAACCTGCATTTAAAAACGTAACGGTTACGTGAGTACTTGCTGGTAATGATGGACGCAAGATGTCAAAGAGCTTTGGAAACTATCCAGATCCAAGAGACTCTTTAGAGCAGTATGGTGGCGATGCAATTAGAATGTATCTTTTGTCATCATCTCTTTTCGCTGGCGGAGATCCAGCGGTCTCTGAGGATTACTTTGGAGAGGCCCTCAAAAATTATATTCTTCCTTTCTGGAATGCGTTCTACTTTTTTGTCACCTATGCAAATATTGATAAGTGGGATGAAAAAGACAAAGTATATGATCCTGCAAAAGTGAAGCATCCACTAGATAGGTTTTTGTATGCAAAGGTACAGGAGTTGATTACAACCGTAGAGGAATCGATGCAATGATATGATCTTATGCGTTCATCTCGTGCATTGGGCAACTTCTTAGATGACTTAACCAATCGATATATCCGTCGTAGTAGAAGAAGATTTTGGAAAGAGGAAGAAGATCAAGATAAAAAAGATGCTTATGCAACTCTCTATTATGCGCTTGTCAACTTCTGTCAAGTCGCTGCTCCATTTATGCCGTTTGTCACTGAGTATATCTATCAAGTGCTTACTGGGAAAGAGTCTGTGCATTTGACAGACTGGCCAACAGCGCATTTGCAAGATACTGATAAAGAGCTTTTACAAAAAACAAAACAAGCACAGGATGTCATCTCTATCGTTTTGGCAGCACGTTCGAGAAAGAACATTCGTGTGCGTCAACCATTGCAAAGTGTTACTATTGGAGTGGAGATAGATGAGTACTTCCAAGCTATTGTCGCTGATGAGTGTAATGTAAAAGAGGTTTCGATAGATGCTACTATCAATGCATTGGTGACAAAGATATGTAAACCTGATGGCAAGTATGTAGGCGAGACTTTTGGTGCAAAGACAAAGGAGATATTTGCTGCAGCAAAGTCGGGTAACTTTACGGAAAATGAAGACGGTAGTGTTACAGTTGCCGGAGAGACTCTCCCTTCATGAACATATGAAATCAGTTATATAAAGGCTGACGCTTCACAAGATCTAGAAGTCGATAACGGTATTGTTGTGAAAATAGATTGGGCCATAACGCCAGAGCTAGAGCTCGAAGGTTATGCAAGAGATCTTGTGAGATTGATACAAGATGCCCGTAAAGAGGCAGATTATCATCTTGCTGATAGAATATCTCTTTCTATTACATGAGACCATTTGGCTACTTCTTTGATAGCGCAATTTGCTGATTATATCCAAGACGAAACATTGTCTACTGTTGTCGACATTAATGACAAACCTGATATCTCTAAAGAGGTAGAGATCGGATGACAAACGATCGTCTTTAGCCTACAGAAATAAAATAGTTCATTGTGACATACTAAAAAAGCTAATGCGTCTTGAGCATTAGCTTTTCTTACTTGATCGAAATTTATTTTACATCGATATACTGAGGCATGTCTGTGTATGGAATATATCTTCTGTCTTCATGTGAAGGACCTTTCATCCCGAGCATATCTCTTACTATAAGCGTCCCCCAAGGTCTTTCGATATAGAGATGTTGTGACTCTAGACCTATATCTACAAGATGCCATTCGCTATCTTCTGGTCCATCAAAAGATTGTACTTCAATGTAACCCGCTTTAAGCTGTGCTTTCATGTCATCGACAGTAACTTCAGAGCCTTCAGCATTGATCATTTCATCGTATACAGCAATCCAATATGAGTTAAAATAACTTGCATAGTTTCCTGACCATACTGTTATGAGGAAACATGATTCGTCATTGCCTGCGAGACAAGAGTGGGTGCTTTTAGCACCGGTTACCGGTGAGGTATAGTCGGTGTAAGTAGTAATAAATGACTCTCAAGTGAATGACCATTTGTAGTTTCTGTTGATAATCATATTTCTTCCTCCAAATGGGAAGACATCAATCTGGTAGTTGATGACTAAAATAACTGAGAGGATGGCCAAGATGATAACAACGATGTATCGATTTTTCATGGGGAGGGTAGCTACAGAAAGATAAAATTGTCTTCAATGTAGTAAAATATACTCATAATACAAAGAAAATAGCATTTTTATGTGCTATTGGGAGATTTTGTCAATGATATTTTTTGCTGGAAAGAGATGAAAACCCTATAATTATATCGTATTTATTAGTAAGCACATGTCTTACCAATGTGGTGATTTTTGTGAGGACTCTGAATCTTTCTGCTGGGAATGAAAACTATGGAGAATACACTTTTGCAGTATGGAGTTCCTACATTGAAGAGAATTCTTCGCGGTTTCACAAATAAGAAATGGAAGTCAGTCATCTCGGGCACTATTTTAGCGAGTATCACACAGAGTAGTACGATAGTTTCTGTTATGACTGTTGTGTTTGTCGGTGCGGGCATTGTGACATTAGCAAGTGGTGTCGGTGTGATTATTGGTGCGAATGTCGGTTCTACACTTTTGGGTATTGTGCTTTGATGAGCGATGGCGGGTTCCATTAAGCTCTCCAGTTTCGCTCTTCCTATGCTTGCAGCGGGTGCGATCGGAGAACTCTTTTTCAAAAAAAAGAAGAAGATCTATTTTGTAACGATGTTGCTTCTTTCGTTTGGTTTGATTTTTTATGGAATTAGTCTCATCAACGGAACTGTTTCTGCATATGCCATGAGTATCGATATGGCTGTTATAAATCAGCGGGGTATCCTATGATATTTTCTGATAGGTGTGCTGTTAACTGCCATGATGCACTCAAGTGATACGATGTTAGTACTTGCACTGAGCTTTCTTGCGCAAGGTGTGATTGGACTGCCTGAGGCTATTGCTATCATGATAGGTGCTAATATCGGTACTACTATCAGTGCAATTGAATGATCTCGAGGTGGTTCAAAAGAACAAAAGCAGGTTGCACTCAGTCATTTCCTTTTCAATGTTATCTCGGCTATTATCGCACTACCGCTACTATGATGGTCAATACAGTTAGTAGATTTCTTCTTTGATCTTCCGAAGCAAAACATATGGGCGGTAGTTATCTATGATTTCTGGTATAATGTGCTTGGTGCATTGTTATTCTATCCATTTATGAAACAGTATGTGTGGCTTCTGGAAAGACTTGTCTCGCCTAAGAAAGATGAACTTGTTCTTCGTTCTACAAGCATTGATGCCGAGCACTTGAAAGAAGCGGTTGCTGACTTTCGCCAAGATACTATGCTTTTGTTAGATAAGGTTATTACATTCAACCTCCAGGTGCTCAATATCGACCCGAAGAAATTGAAGCTAGTTGACAAGAAACTATTGGATGAGGAAAAAGAGGAACAGTCGTACAATGTTATCCGTACGATAGAGGAGACACTTATGCAAACAGTGATTAGTCTCTACAAGACACACAAAACTCATACCAGATACCATACAGAGCTTTTCACGCTCCGTGAGGCAGTTGAACGCATGGTGTACAGTGCTAAAACTCTTAAGGATATCTCTCATAATCTCGATGAGCTGCGTGCCTCAAAGATGGCACTGCTGACAAAGTTTCTCAAGGAGTTCGCGAAAGAATCGATCGATATATACCAGACTATTTCGAGGTATAGAGAAGGCGAGGCAGAGGCATCGCACGATGCGAAACTCCACTGATCGCTTAAGATGCTTATGGATGCTGATGAACACTTTCTGTCAGAAATTGGAACCAGGGTATCGAAAGAGCTTCTTGCTAACCGTAATCTTTCCTCTCTCCTGCATCTTTCTCAGTGACTCAATAGGTCTCACAAAGCTATGATACACACGATAGAGCTTCTCTATAACAAAGATAACTAGTACCCTTTTATAAGAAAAAGCGCTCCCATACAGGAGGCTTTTTTATTTCTCGATAAACGCATATATCATATCTCATATCTTTTGCTCATTGTCAGCAAGTGTTTGCAACTCTCCCTTGCTAAATGGATAGAGTACATAATCTACCACCTCTTCTTTTGTCTCTGGACGTCCCACTCCAATCCTTATGCGAGAGAATGTGTTCGTTCCAAGCTTAGCAATAATGTCTCTGAGTCCATTGTGTCCAGCATGTCCACCTCAGCTTTTCATCTGTATCTGCCCACTAGGAAGATCAATCTCATCATGAATAACGAGAATATCTTCAGGCTTTATCTTGAAAAACTGTGCTATCTTACCGACACTTTCACCTGACTTATTCATAAAGGTGAGGGGCTTGCAGATGATAATATCTTCATCTTTTATCTTTCATTTTCCTATTTCCGCATTCCGATCCTTGTTTGCCGTCCAGCTTATTTTCTCTCGCTTGGCAAAGCTATCCAACGCTAAAAACCCCGCATTGTGGCGGGTATTCTCATATTTCTTTCCTGGATTCCCTAGTCAGACAATTAGTTTCATCACTGAGGATTACTCCATAACATAAAACTCCATGATATCTCCTTCGAGGATTTTCTTGCTGACTCTGACTTTCATACCACACTCGTAGCCAGCTTGAATTTCGTCTACGTTCTCCGCTTCACGTTTGAGAGAGGTAACCTTACCCGTTGCATAGATCTCTGCCTCTTCGCCTTCACCGTGTCGGATTCTAAATGAGGCTCCATTTTTGATCTTGCCGTCGATAACCTTTCCACCGATAATCATTTCTTTCTCTTTCTTGTAGAAGATACCGAGCACTTCAAGTTTACCAAGGTATACTTCTTTCTCTTCGATCACGATCATACCCTGAAGAATTTGCTCGATATAATCAGTCATCTCATAGATGATATCGTAGTTTTTTACTGTCGTTTTCATCTGTTCCGCTTTCTTGGCAAGCGAAGCAGTGATAGTCGTGTTGAAACCAAGGAGGAGGGCGTTTGACGCCTGTCCAAGAGAGAGGTCACTGTCTCCAAAATTACCTACATCAGAGTGAACGATCTTGATAGAAAGATTTTCTGGTACCTCAATATTTTCGATAGCATATTTGACTGCCTCGAGAGAGCCGTACGAGTCTGCTTTGAGGATCAGGTTGAGCTGTGCGTCATCTCATGATTGGATCTTTGACATGAGCTGAGCGAGTCCACCTTCGTCTTGCTTCTCTTTCTCTTTTTCAAGGATCTTTGAGATTTTGTTTTGTGCTTCACGCTCGTTGTTTACCACTTCTGCAACACGTCCCGGTTCTGGTACATCACTGAGACCGAGAATCATCACAGGATCTCCACCTTCCACATGTTTTGTCTCTTTTCCTGTCCGGTCGAGCATCTTTCTTACTTTTCCATATGTGTTGTGAATCATCACAATATCTCCGACATTGAGTTTTCCGGTGAGAAGGAGAATAGTTGAGAGGACACCCTGTTTGCTATCTTTTGTTGCTTCAAGAACAATACCAACACCATTTCTTGTCGGATTGTACTTCAGTTCAAGCATCTCAGCGTGTAGTGAAATCGTTTCGAGAAGCTCGTCTACGCCTTGTCCAGTCATGGCAGATACAGGGACGAGAGGGATATTTCCTCCCCAGTCCTCAGGAGTGAGGCCGTGCTCAGCGAGTTGACCTTTGATGTTGTCTATATTGCCTGTTCCTTTGTCTATCTTCGTGATAGCAACAATGATAGGTACTCCTGCATCCTTTGCATGATTGATAGCTTCTACTGTTTGTTGCTTGATACCATCGTCAACAGCGATAACAATAACAACAATATTTGTAATCTTCGCACCACGTGCACGAAGAGACGTGAAAAGTTCGTGTCCTGGAGTGTCGATGAAAGTGATCTTTTTATCGTTATGTTCAATTTGAGACGCTCCGATAGACTGCGTGATACCACCAGCTTCTCCACTCACAACATTCGTTTGTCTGAGGTGATCGAGAAGCTTTGTCTTACCATGATCGACGTGACCCATGATAGTGACAACAGGAGGTCTTTCTTTGAGGTTTTCTGCTTCTTTGTCAGCAGCGAGTATCGCATTGACGTTTCCTTCTAGCATATCATCCACTGAGATGCTTGTTGCCTCCTTTCTTACCTTGACGCCGAGCTCTTCGCCAATAAGGTTTGCTGTATCAAAATCGATAGATGAGTTGATGTTCACCATAATTTTATTTTGAAGAAATTTCTTCATGAGCTCATTGAACGATACACCCATCTTTTCAGAAAACTCTTTCACAGTAATGCTATCACCAATGATGATTTCCTGTTTCTTCACAAGATTGCCTGATACACCGGCTTCTTTTACTGGTCTTTGTACTGGGATAGACTGCTCTGCAGGAGCTGCTTTTTCTTTCGTTGGAGCAGCTCATTTGCCGTGAGGTTTTCCTTTGTATGTTCCTTGTGAAAATGAGGTATTAGAAAATGTGTGAAAGGTTTTTCCTGCACTTTCTGATTTCTGAGGAGAGCGTCTTTCGAAATTTTTCCTCTCAGGACGTGCTGCGTCTCAGCGCTCTGATCTCCCTTTCTTCTTTGGAGAGTCTTTTCTTTCACTGATGGGAGCTGAGAGGATGACTCTTGCATTTCCAAAAGAGACCTTGATTTCTTCTAGAGTGTCAGCCTCTTTTGCTGGAGCAGCTTCTTTCTCTTCTGTTGCTACCTCTTCTTTTTTGTCTTCGTCTTTTGGAGAAAATCCAAGTCATGAGAGAAAGTCGTCGCCACTAAAGAGTTCATCTCCCTTGAGCACTTTATCATCATCTTTCTTAGAGTCTTTTGTAGCTGCTTTTTTCGCTGAACTTCCAAGTTCTTTTTCGATAAGAGGCCACTCTTCGTCTTTGAGGTTCACAGCTCTTGAGCTAAGCGCCTTTCCTACGACCTTTTTATAAGCAACGGCGAGTTCTTCTCTCGTTATCTGTAGATCTGATAAAATATCGTTAATTTTTGGCATATAACAAAAATAGGTAACTAAAAATAATAATAAGGCTATGTATATGGTTTTTTCGAGGGAATACAAGCGGAATACCATAGGTAATAACTGTTGCATACGCCCTCTCAATCACTATACTGACCTCAGCAATTTATATTGTGCAGATTTTCTATGCATATAGAGGATATCGCTTATCTCAACTGACATCTTCATGAGCTTGCCGGCTACACTTCAGGCAAGCAACTTTTTGTTGTTGGTGGAGCAGTTCGTGATATTCTTCTTGGTATCAACAAAGAGCCGAAAGACATTGATATGACACTAGCTGGAGAGCCAGATGTTATATTCGCTGCATTGGAGCAGGCGTCTCGTGACGACTATTCGCTCTTTCGTACAGAGAAATTTGGTACGATGACGATGATTGACAAAAAGACAGAGGTCTCTTATGAGCTTACACCATTTCGTGAGGAAGGGGGATACGAAGATCATCGTCATCCTGATCAGATCGCTTGGTCAAACTCTCTTTTAGCAGATGCAAAGAGAAGAGACTTTACTATCAATTGTATCTACTATACATTTGTTTCCCGTGGGAAGAGTGCTTCATCAAGCTCATCAACTGTTGACCAAGAGAAGCTGATCAAAGAGCTTAGTAAGCATGGATGGTACTACCAAGCAGATTGCTCTCTGCTTATAGTACAGCAACACGAGTTGATTGAAAAGTTATTTGCTGATGGGATATTTCAGGGGGAGGTATTTGATGCGTGGGTAGAAGAGAGTGATGTGGAAATAAAAGGTGACGTAGGGATTTTGATAGATCCATTTTTTGGTATACAGGATTTGTATAAGTGAGTGCTTCGTGCTGTAGGGGATGCAAACAAGAGATTTCAAGAGGATGCACTTCGTATATTGCGTGCTGTGAGGATAGTAAATATACTCAATCAAAAGCTTGAACAAGGTAATTTTGACTTTGAAAAAGAGACCTGGCTTGCGATGAAAGAGCAGCATGCGTTGGTGCCTGGGTTGGCGAAGGAGCGTCTGCATCAGGAGATCGAAAAAGTGTTCAGAGGAAATAATCCATTTGGATGGGTTGCGCTTATTGATGATATTGGGTTGCTTGCAACGCTATTCCCTGCGTTAGCTGTCAACAAATACGATGAACAGCCTGTGCGTTATCATCCGTTCGATACGTATTCGCATACATTGTTGACTCTCTGGCAGTTACAGCAGATTAATGACAACTACCTTGTGAAGCTTGGAATGCTCTATCATGATGTCGGCAAGAAAGATCAATATGCAGCATATGCAGAAGCGACGACGAAAGAAGAGATAGAAGAGATTCATCGTGGTGAAGCAAATCATGTTATTTGTGGGCCTGAGTATGCTGCGAGAGATTTTCGTGCTTTAGGATTTTCAAATAAGGAGATAGAAGAGATTCAGTTCTATATTGCATATCATATGAGACCTGGACAGATATTGACTGCGAACAAAGAGAATCAACTCAAGAAGGTTCGCAAACTACTATCAGAACATGGGTATGAAAGAGTGAAAAATCTCTTTGATATTACCGTGGCGGATAGGAAGGGGCAGTTCAATCCATTGCAATCCGACGAGGTGGAGTCGGTACAGCATCTTTATGTTCTCCTTGATAAACTCTATAATGAGGAAGGACAGTTCACTATGCGTGAACTGGCTATAGACGGGAATGTTCTTATGGAAGAGTTTGATCTCTCTCCTGGTCCACAGATCAAAGAGCTCCTCGATAAGGCATTTGACTGGGTGCTTTCAGATATTGCAGCAAGAAATTCCAAAAAAACTATTCTTTCTTATTTACGCTCTCAAGAATAATCATATACTCTTATGGAAAACGCACATCATACAAAACGTTCCCGTTCTAGTTGGATAGGGAGACAACCCAAAAATCTCCGAAAACATATTGTCTACTCGGTTCTTTACTCTCCACGATATGGCAGGACACTGTTGGCTATGGCTATTTTTTTGATTGTCATGAAAATGCTTCTCGTGCACGAAGCGTATGGGGCGGCACTTATAGGCGAAACGGTAGTGAAAACGGTGATGAATTATGTGAGTATCCTTGCGAGCGATTTTATGATAGTGGGACTTATTTTTGTCGGAGCATTTCTCAATGCGGTGATTCGTAGAAAACGATTTAAGCGATACGTGAATATTACGGCATTGTTACTTATGCTTTTGTATGTGAGTGATATGTTCTCTATCTACTATTTTCAGAGTAGGTTCTACCTGATGGACCTACTACAGTTTTTTTCATTTAAAAATGGAGCAGGATATGTGCTCTATCCGTTAGCGTGGAGTATCCTTTTTATTACCATCTTATTTGTCTTCTTTTTGATGGTACAGAAATGGTTTCCAGTGATTCGCAGAAGAAACATGCACCTGAGGGCAGCGTTGGTGTTCTTTGCTATGTGTGTCCTGTTTAGTGGTGTTAACTTATTGAGCAATACCGATTTTCACTTCCGTAATAATGTGTTGGCAATCAACATCCAAGAGATTGTGGCTGTGGCATCAGCAAATGATAGAGATGCTTTGCCAGGAAGGGAGATCCAGTCATATGAGAGCTACTTTGTACCGATGGTTGGGCAGAAGAGACAAGGGGATGTGATTGTGCTTTTTGCTGAGTCTTTCTCCACAGTAGATTCTAAGAGGTCGGGAGGAATACACGACTATCTGACAGGTTTTGATACCATAGCGGCCGATGGTATCACCTATACCAATTTTATTGCCAATGGTTGTACCTCAGAGACAGCGCATATTGCATTGTTGCAGGGAATCGAACCATGGGAGGTCCTACAGGGTTCGTCGGAAGACTATAAGAACTATAAGGCGTATACAGAGTCCCTCCCTCAGTTTTTCAATGGATTGGGTTATGAGACCGTGTTTGTGAGTACGGCGCCGCTATCGTTTCTCAACCAAAGAGAGTTCTTGAAAGAAACGGGCTTTTCGAAGATAGTCGGTGAGGAGGCATTTGCCGGAACACAGCAATATGTCTTCAACGCGGCGCCGGATAAAGCCTTGTACGACAAGGCGTTACAGATAGTGCGCAACAAAGATCAGCAGAAGCCGCTCTTCCTTTCTCTGCAGACGATCTCTTCGCATAAGCCTTATAACTCGCCAGATGGTACAAGTGAGCGTGCAGCTTTTGCCTATTCAGATGCTCAGCTTCTCTCATTTTACGAGCAGCTGAAGGTAGACTGATTTTTCAAACATGGTACGCTCATAGTTGTGGGAGATCATAGAAAAATGGAACCGCTCGAACGTGAGGAGTTTCAAAAATTCGGAACGAGTGCTAACGGAAGAGCTGTGTTGGCCGTCGTGTGACCTCACATTGCGAAAGATGCATATCATGAAGATGTATTACAGCATATTGATCTCTTTTCGTCACTAAAATATCACTATGGTACTGGACAGATCTCACTCAACAGTCGCTTCAATGATGTGTTTGGGAACTATCAGTGAAGAAAACAGGCAGTCCGCTACTGCCAGTATGTGGAAAGACAATATATAGCAACTGATAAGGATAATGACTCTTGGACTATTAGCGCAACGACAGATAGATTAAATCTTGCCTATATCAATGCCTATAAAAAATTTCAGCAATACACAGGAAGTCTCAGCAAAGACATGGCAGAGATAGAGAAACTGAAGCGTGAAAAAGGTCTCGTTATCATCTGACATCAGTGAGCGCCGATGATAGAAGCACCAAATAGTTACTCAAGTTTTATGCGTGCGAAAGAGCAGTGAGCGGATGGTATCGAGTTCGATATCTCTCTCACAAAGGACAACTATAGCGTCGTACTACACGGTCCTGATATCGGTCGTACGCAATGTAAACATAGCGAAGGCAAAAGAAATGTTGCTGAGTTTACACTCAAAGAGCTAAAAGACAACTGTAAGCTCTTCAATGGTGAGCCAGTGTTGACACTCACGGAGGCGCTACAAAAAACACAAGGTCAGTTCCAATACTATTTTGTCGATGTGAAGGTGTTTGACCAAACAAAAGTGGAGCAACAAATGAAAGATGTTGTCGAGACAGTGAAAAAACTTCGTATGTCAGACGAGACAATTATATCCAGCTATGATTTTACGGGAAATAGAGCCTTGTGAGTATTTGGAAAAAGGATGACACTCGCATGGGACACCTTTGATTCGAGCGAATATCTTGCTATGAATGATGCACCATATCAGTACTTTATGTTGCCATATATGTCGTATGAGCCTTACATGGTTGAGTATGTCAGAGCTCACGGAAAGGAGCCTGTCGCTTATACTATCAACAACGTACAGGATGTGAAAAAACTCTATGATATGGGTGTCAAAATCATCATGACAGACAACATACCTATGATCATCGAGTGGCTGAGAAGTGAACAAAATCAGTAACTCGTGTTGTAGTATGAGGGGCTTTCTCTATTATCTACTCGTAGTGGTTATTTTATCAAATGAGTAGATTGTTATGAGTACTATTTTCTCTCGTATCATTGCTGGTGAGATACCAGCACAAAAAGTCTATGAGGATGATCGTCTGATCGCCATCTTGGATATCAACCCTATCCAAAAGGGACACACGTTACTCATTCCCAAAAAGCCTTACAGATGGCTTGAGGAGTGTGACGACGAACTTATTGCTCATCTTTTTCTCACAGCTAAGGAGTTGATGATCAATATGAAACAAACATTGGGCTGCGAGTATGTTCACCTCAATGTAGAGGGTGTCGATGTGCCACATGTCCACGTTCATCTCATCCCTTCTACGACTGCAGAGAAAAATGGTCAGTGGAACCATGTATCATATGCGGAGGGAGAAATGGAAGCATATCAGAAAAAATTAGCAATGAATATTTAGTTGGTTACCCATAACAAGCGATGTCAGTAAAAATGGATGTGGTGCTCTTACAGAGCGTGAAATGACTGTGAAATAAGGATGATATTGTTGCTGTGGCAGTGCCATATGCGAAAAATGTGTTGTTTCCACAAGGCAAGGCAAAAGCTGCAGATAAACAGGCTATGGATGCTATGAAACAGAAGCAGCAAAAGAAGCAAAAACATGCCGAAGAGTCGCAAGAGGCGTTTACTTCTCTCCAACAATGGGTTAAGGATGGTGGTATTGTGAAAATACACAAGAATGCTACGCCACAGGGGCATCTCTATGAGAAGCTTTCAGTAAAAGATATCCAACACGCCATCTACGAGATATGCGAGATATCTATCCCTACTGATTGGATTGTGCTCGATGAAAAAGTGAATATGATCGGAGATCATCAAGTGGTGGTAACCTATAACAAAAAAACTATCAAACTCTCTCTTACTATACAATAAATTTATTACTTATTTCTCGTCTTGTATGAAAAAAATTATAACACTTATCTCTACTGCTGTACTTTTCTCGGCGACGACCTTTGCAGCTGGGGAGATGACTATGAGTGAACCAAAAGAGGATAAAAGACCAGTCTCTATGAGAGAGTTCTTTACCGAATTTTGTGAAGAAGTGGGTTACGGAGTCCCTGAAGTTTCTTTGCAGATTGATTTGAGAATTCCTGGGGTAGAGCGTCAGGACGTTCTCTATAGTGCTTTGCAGAAGTGTGTCTATCTTGGTTTTATCCCCAACAGTAGAGTAAACTACAGATGGGATGCAACTATCACACCAAAATTCATCAATATCTTTGTGAGTAAGTATCTTCATATAGATCCAGACGTCAATGAGGACGAAAATGTTGTTACTCGTACACAGCTCAGAAATATGATGAGAAGCATCCCTAACTATAAGATGCTGATGTCGCTTGGTGAAGTAAGTAGTTGGTGATCAAACGGTAATTATGCAAGTCCGCTTATCAGAGCAGATGGATTTGCCATCTTGTCTCAAGTCTACCTGTTGCTCAAAACAGAGTACCGAGACAGTGATAAGGTATCGGATAAGTCTCTCCTGGAATGAGCTATCAAGGGTATGGCTGATGCTGTCGGTGATGTGAATACGCAGTATTTCCCACCTGCTGAAGCAGAGCAATTCAATGACCAGCTCAATGGTAGCTTCGAATGAATAGGTGCGTATCTCGAACTCATTCGTCCAGGTGAAGTTATGATTACTTCTGTTATCAAAGACTCTCCAGCGCAGAAGGCAGGCCTTCTACCAAATGATCGTATCACTAAGGTTGATGAGTATGAGATAGCAGAAAATGATTCGCTACAGGCTATCATCGCGAAGATCAAATGACCTGCAGGCACCACAGTGGAACTCACTATCAGACGTAACGGTGCTGTGAGAGTGATACCTGTGAAGAGAGCAGAGATTATCATCGATATGATAGAGTATGAACTTAGAAACAATATCCCTGTTATCAGTATCTACTCGTTCGGGTGGGGCGTAGCTACAGAGTGGAATAAGATTATCGAATCGAATAAATCTGCTATCCAGCGTGCAGGAAAAATCATTATTGATCTGAGAAATAATCCGGGAGGAAGTCTCGGAGATGTGGCTCAGATGCTCGGTGATTTCGTGCCAGCGGGAGAGCCAGTGGTCTATACGACTACCAGATACTATGATGAGGCTATCGCTTCTGACTGACGCGATACTATAGACTTTTCGAAGATCAAAATAGTTATACTGATCAACGAGGCTACCGCGTCAGCATCTGAAATCATGGCTGGTACGATAAAAGACTATATGCCTAATAACACAACGCTTATTGGTCAAACTTCGTTCGGTAAGGGTTCTGTGCAGTATCTTCAGCCACTCGCTGATAATAGTAGTTTCAAGGTTACCATCGCTCATTGGTATACAGGTAAGACAAGGCAAGCTATCGATGGTGTTGGTATCAAGCCAGACATTGCTGTAGAACTTGATCATGAACAATTGAAGCAGGGCTATGATACACAGATGGCTGCTGCCATGAGACAGTAAAACACTACATAAGATAATCTCTATGATACAAAAAAGACTGGGACAATGCCCAGTCTTTTTGTTATTCTTATTGAGAGTAATTACTGAATTACGATGCCTTGAGCAAACTCATTCCATGAAGCTGCATTTGATCTGATGATAAAGACTTTTTCTTCATCAGCAGTTTGTGTAACGATATAGTCAGGAAGAGCTGTTTGTATCTCTTCTACCGTTTGTCTTGTAACACATTCGAACAGTTCAACACCTGGACTAACTGACTCATTTTCCATGTCAGCATATGCTTTTACCTGAATATTTACGTAGCAGTCAGTGCCTACGAGATCAAAGTCTTCAGTCACATTGACACCTTCGAATGCGATTTTCTGTGAAGGAAAGAAGACAGAATAGTTACCTCTGTTTGAGACAAAAAGGTAACCAGTCGATGTAGGGCCAGGTACTTGGCCTACGCTCTTTGGTGTTTCCGACTGTCCGTTTCCATTGCTTGTTCCTTCTCCGTTACTCCCATTGCTTCCGGTCTCAGAACCTCCGGCGGTTTCATTGCTGATAATATAGCTAGAGAGTGTGAATTTTTCCTGATGTTCACCAAATGTCATATCAACTGTACAAGTCACTTTTTTGTCGTCGGTATCTGTACCTTCGATGACAGTTGTTCGAGTATTTCCTTTTGCTGTCGTTGTCTGGTTCGTGATGTTAGATAGTCTTGATGTCGCATTGTAGCAGTAGTTTTTTGCTTGTGATGATATGCGAGATTGGATGTAGGCATTATCAATAGGATAAATGTATGATGAGATCTTATAGAAGAATGCATCTTTTGGTACATTTATCATGTAGCCGATGTTTGCATTGCTTGCGAACCACTTACTTGATTCTGTCATCTTATAGAAGGTGATACCTTGTGTATTCGTGAACTGGTCACCAGCATTTGCAGACGCAATGATTTGCTCACAGTTTTTGAGAGGATCACTCTTTTGACATGTGAAGAAGCTGACAGTGATCATATCTCCGCTCGCGCTTGAAGCAGGATCAGCGATAGTGATAGTATCATCTGCAACAACAACACTTAACGGAGTAGGGTGAGAACTCACATCTACGAAAAGATTTCCGTTAGGGATATATGTCTTTGCTGTCGAAAGATCTGTTGTCAACTCTGCATTTTCATCAGATGTGATGAAAGAGACATCGATAACGTACATGTTATCATCATAGCTTTTTACTGTTCCTTTTACAGAAACCGAACCATTGTAGTTACCGATAGCTGTTTTTGTGCTAATAAGACCAACTTCCTCGTTGCTTGCTAGCTTCAGCAAATATGAGTATTTCACTGGATCTGGAGACTCTTCGATATCACCAGTCAGGATAACCTCTTTTCCTACATACATGTTTGTAAGCAGACTCTTACCGTTGATGTTGTTGCCGGTTCCTGTCATATTGTTATTTTTCTCGATTTTTGATCCTGTTTGTTGCAAATATCGCAATCCGAGAGCGATAACTGCGAGTACTAAGATGACGGCTACCAAAGGTGCGCCTTTCTTTTTTCTTCTTTGTCTTATAGGCATTGTGATAAGGTTCTGTTACAGATAAAATTCTGCCTCAATGCTACTTATTTTTCGATAAGTTTGCAAGGCTAAAGCGAGTAAATCATATTTACAAGTACAGAAAAAATATGAATGGTTTACCCCGTTTGAATGCTGAAATACTTAATAACAAGAAATATAATGATAGCAGTGACTAAGAAGTCAATAATTCTCGCTAGTAGTTTTCCATAGAGTATTCCTCTAAATGAAAGGTCGTGTAGTTTATCTATTTTTAGTCTTTTCATCGTAGGCGCCAGGATGGCAGGTGTAAAGAAGTCTTCGATGATAGATTTTACCACTTCACTTACTTTTGCAGCAACAAGTAAACCTATTGCGATGCCGATGATGTTGTTTTTCATGACAAAATCGATAAATTCCTGTAGCATAACTGTTTTTTACCAAATAAATACTTTTTACCTATATGTCTTTATCGACTAAAAACAAGTGGAATCGGAAAACATCGCTGTGGATCATCATCCTTGCGGGAGCGGATCTGCTGAGTAAGTACGTCATTTTTGAAAGAGGGCTTGAAGTCCCGTTTATTCATCCGGTTATCAATGGTTTTGGTGCGTGGTCGTTACCGATTGCTACACGGATACTTGTAGCTGCATCAATCATTATCACTATCCTGCTCGTCGTACTGTACAGGAAAAACTACATGTCGCATCGGTCTTTCATCTTCTTGTTTTCAGGTGCACTTGGTAATCTATATGATCGCTTAATCTTCGAAGGAGTCAGAGATCGAATCCAAATAGGAGAGTTTCCTGTATTCAATATCGCCGACATACTTATAACCATAGGTGTCTTGCTACTGATTATGGAATACAGAAAACAAAGTAGGGCATGAAGACATTAATTATTTATCATTTCAACATTGTCATATATTCATGGAAAAACTTATCATTATAGGATCAGGACCTGCAGGTCATGCTGCTGCTATCTACGCATGACGTGCTGACCTTAAACCGCTTATGTTCGAAGGATTTTATGCGGCGGGTGTCGCCGCAGGTGGTCAATTGACCACAACTACCGATGTAGAAAACTATCCGTGATATGTCTCGATTGGAGGTATAGAGTTGATGGAGAAGATGCGTGAACAGTCTCTTCATTGTGGAGCAAGGATTGAGACCAAGACAGTAGATAAGGTAGATTTTTCGACAAGACCGTTCAAGGTATTTGTAGGAGATGAGGTGCATGAGGCTCAGTCGGTTATTGTTTCAACGGGAGCAACTGCGAAGCGTATGGGTGTGCCAGGTGAAGAGAAATTTTGGCAGAAAGGCATCAGTGCGTGTGCTGTATGTGATGGTGCTTTACCAATCTTTCGTGATCAGCCTATCGTTGTCGTTGGAGGAGGAGATGTAGCATGTGAAGAGGCTTTGCATATGACTAAGTTTGGTTCTCGTGTAACGATGCTAGTAAGACGTGATGAGATGCGTGCGTCAAAGGCGATGCAGGAGAGAGTGAAAAACAATCAAAAGATCACCATCATGTGGCATACAGAGCTTGTCGAAGCTCTTGGAGAAGACACATTGCAACAGGTGAAGATCGTTAACAATCAGACTCAGGAAGAGAGTATGATAGAAGCAAAAGGTCTTTTCTACGCTATTGGTCATACGCCAAATACGGCATTCTTGGAAAATCAGGTTGAACTTGATGCATCTGGATATATAAAAACGCAGCCAGGGACGACTAAAACAAGCGTCGAAGGTGTCTTTGCTGCCGGAGACGTGCAGGATCACGTCTATCGTCAAGCTGTCACCTCAGCCGGTACCGGTTGTATGGCAGCGTTAGATGCTGAGAGGTGGTTAGGAGAGCAAGAGTAGTAAGTGAAACAGTCTGTTACAGGCTGTTTTTTCTTAAAATAACATTTAGACATGTTTTGTAAAAATAGTCAATGCTTTTTGCTCATATTTTAGCCTCTTTTTCCCTTGGTTTTGGTAGTTTAAAGCGGTATATGTATACTTAAGAAAAGCCATTATTTACTACTCAGAAACAAAAAAATAGATGACACTATGTACCGACAAGCTTGCACAGGTGCTCCAGACGACTGATGGACTCAGAGAGGACGTCATTTCTGGTACAGTAACGATAGGTGAACTTGCGACAAAGGCGTGGGGCAACGATCTGAAAGCTCAGTGTTATAGAGAGCTCCCTTCATACGAGATCTATGATTTTGTCTCGTCGTTTACTGGTAGTGCTGTAGCGCCTGCAAGTGGGCAGACGACAGATATTCCACAGGCAGGCTGATTTTCTCTTGGTGCTGTGTCTGACTTTTTCAGTGGGATGATGAGTGGTCTTGATGGTAGTATGCAGGAGTATTTGAGTATAGCTGGGTGGATAGTAGCAGGATTAGTATGATTGGTTGTTCTCTTCAAACTTGTAAGATATATGCTCATTTTCCTCTATGATGTGCTTAACAACCGACGTATGGTCTATGTACGCATCGTACTGCCTCGTGGTGATGACAAACTCTCTCGTGAGCACGCGAGAGATGTCGCAAAAGACATGAAAGAAAAAATTTCACGTATGGGGCAGGTCTATGATGCACTGCATAAACTTGGTGAGTCGTCATTTTATGAGTCGGCACTTCGTTGGGTGTTCCGTAAACCAAAGGTGTCGCTTATCTGGCACTATGAAAATGGACTTTTGTACTGTATCATGGGTGTCTATCCAGAGTATAGAAAGATTGTAGAGTCGAGTGTAGCCGCTCAGTTTCCTGATGCGTCTATTGAACTTTTGGAGAAGAGACCAAGATTTTTCTCGAAAAAATACTATGATATTACTGTGATGGAAGAAGAGAAACATCAGGTGTTTCCTATTAAAACCTTTAAACAAATGCCAGACGATCCGATTAATAATATTGTGGACACGATGGGGAAGATGTCTTCAGAAGATACGTTTACGATGGTTATGCCGATTAAGCCGGTAGGTGATCGTTTCAACAGAAAGGCACAAAAGTGGGCAACTGGGCTCTATAGAAGAGATAAATTTTACATGAGAAAGGGGAAGACTTCATGGAAGTGGTTTTTCCCACCATATTGGATTATTGCTTTTATCGGTTTCCTTATGAGATCAGGTTCGACGAAAAAAGAGGAGAAGATGGATAGAGAGACAATCCAAGCAGGAGGTAAAGACCTTGTTCGTATGACGAAAGCCGAAGAAGAGGCTCTCAATGTTATGGGTGAAGAGGCTGGTAAACATGCTTTTGATACGGGTATTATCCTCATTTCCTCATCAGACAGCAAGGAACGTACATCGCAAAATATCGATAATATGATATCAATCTTCACGATCTATCGTGATGAGTTCAACAATGAGCTTGATAACAATGAGTTCCTTTCCGATGCTCTCGGGTTCTTCTTCAAGCCGCTGTGGAGATTCGCAGCGAGATTTTCACTGCCACACTTCTTCTTTAAGAAGAGTATCATGACACCAAATGCGCTGACATCGCTCTTCCATTTGCCAGATGGTATGTACAATCATGCACCTATTATCAAATGGCTTGACTATAAGATGCTTGCACCACCTGACAATCTACCGCATCTCCAAGAGCCGACAGATTATATTATCACTGGAAAGGTTGCAGAAGACTATCTTGATGGTCAGGTAAGTAGGATTCTCGAAAAGGCGTCACACTGGGCAGTCGGTGAGAAAGAAGAAACAAAGACAGAGTATCTACCATATACACAGTGATACAAGCCGCAGGCTTGAGAAAAGGTGATAGAAAAAGATGGAAAGAGATATATAGAAAAGACTACAACTGAGAAAAAGAAAGGTCTCCGTGTGTTTAAGGATGGTGTATTATTGGGTATTAATATTTATCGTAATACCTATACGCCTATCTATATGATGAAGAAAGATAGAACAAGACATCACTATATTATCGGTAAGTCTGGTACAGGTAAGTCGGTATATATTGAGATGATGGCGCGTCAGGATATCTGGGCGGGCAATGGTTGTTGCGTGATTGATCCGCATGGTGACTTAGTAGAAAGTATTTTGAAGTACATCCCGAAGGAAAGAGCGAAGGATGTCGTCTACTTTGATGCTGGAAATGAGGAGCGTCCTATGGGACTCAATCTTTATGAGATTAGTTCGACTGATGAGTCAGATCGTGTGGTGAATGATGCGACAGAGATGTTCTTGAAGATGTTCGGTCCAGAGATCTTTGGTCCACGTATTCAGGAGTACTTTAAGTATGGTTCATTGACGCTCCTTGAAGACCTGGAAGATCCAGCGACGTTGATTGATGTGCCAAGACTATTTACTGATGAGGTATTTAGAGAGTATAAGGTAAAGAAAGTGAAAAACCCGGTAGTAAAAAACTTCTGGGAAAGAACATATAACAATATCGGCGAACGTGAAAAGCAGGAGATTATTCCATACTTTACTTCGAAGTTCGTATCGTTTATTACGAACTCACTTATCCGTAATATTATCGGTCAGACGAAATCTGCATTTGATTTCAGAGAGATAATGGACAATGGTAAGATTCTTCTTGTGAACTTATCGAAGGGTAAGATTGGTGAGCTCAATGCTCAGCTTCTTGGTATGGTGCTTGTGTCGAATATTTACAATGCTGCTATGTCTCGTCAGGATATCGATGAGAAGGATCGTAAGGACTTCTATCTGTATGTGGATGAGTTCCAGAACTTTGTAACCAATACGTTTGCAGATATTCTTTCCGAAGCTCGTAAATATAAGCTGTCACTTATCATGGCGCATCAGTATATCGCACAGCTTGATGGTGGAGCAAGTAATAACATTGGTGAAACTGCCGGTGGAAAGAAATCGGTGAAAGATGCTGTCTTTGGTAATGTGGGTACGATGCAATCATTTAAGATCGGTGCACAGGATGCAGAGTTCTTGGAGAAGGAGTATGCACCGGTACTGAGTGCGCAGGATATCGTATGAATAGCGAACTATAAAGCATATATTAAGCTGAACATCAAAAATACTACATCACGTGTCTTTAGTATGAACTCGATCTGGACAGAGGATTATAAAAATAAGAAAGCTGCAGAGATCCTTATGGAATATAGTGCAAAGAAATACGGACGTAAGAGAGAGTTTGTCGAGGCTGAAATCCAGGCAAGACTTGGTATCCTTGCGGACGAGCGTCATGCAGAAGATCTCAAGAAAATGTTGCCAGCTGAGGAGATTCATCCAAAGACGCCAATTGAAAATGTTCCTGAGGAGGTACATGAGCAGCAACAGGCGGAGGCTAAAGCGAAAGCTCAACAATCGGAGGAGTAATGCTATAAACTGGACTATTAAGAGGAGGAGACAATATGATCTCCTCTTTTTTTATTGCAACAAATAAACCTTTTCATACACTCAATATCATGAAATTCGATGTTGTTATCCCAACTAGAGGAGAACTAAAAACCCTTACATCTCTTTTTACTGCGCTCAATGCGCAGACGCTCATGCCTGAGCGTGTTTTTCTTGTGTTTGACAAGGAGATGAGTGATGAGCAACGAGAGCAGTTTGGTAAAGAAGCGTGTGGGGTGGCGAGTGACGAGATCGCGAAAAGACTGATGCCAGTTACTAGTGTAACGCATGATTTTCAACCAGGAAGAGGAGCAAGCTATGCAAGAAACTATGGATTGGATCTAGTAGAGTCTCCATACCTGTACTTCCTAGATGATGACAATGTATTTGATTCAGACTTCTTTGCCAAGTCTCTTCAGGAATATCAAGCTCATGAAAACCATGGGACGACTCTCTACTCGCCAACAGTCGGCCGGCGCCAGACAGATCATGTGCAGTCAGTTGGTATCAGACAGTTTCACTACCGACTGGGCCGGCCAGAACCTATCATGGGCTGATGAAAGGTGAAAGCCTTTCGTGCTTTCCTCAATCTCTTTAGAAAGACTCCGCAAGAGACAGATTTCCATCTCCCACAGATGATAGGCGGCAATTCTTTGTTTGGTAAAACGGCGCATTTCAGACATCTACGCTTTGATGAACGCATGCCATTTGTCTTTGAAGATCTTGATATGACAAATAGACGACATCGCATGATCTGACCAATTCTTGTAAGTAAGACAAATATCATTCACCACATGGAGAGAGACAAAACTTCTCTAGAAAGATCATTTATCGCTACTGTAGATGGAGCGTATCAGAAATCTAAAAACCGTATCATTTTTGTGAAAAACAACGCGACTCGTTGGCAAAAGATACAATTTTTTGGAATAGGGCTATGGATAAGCACTTTGCGGTTTTCTCTCTTTATTGTGTTAGTAGGTCGTCATAAGCGAAATGCGCTCAAATGACTGTGGAAGTGAGTGATGGATTGACTAAATGCGTAAAATCAGTTGCATTTTACCTGCTTTTTTCTATCATCGCATCTACGTGTAACAAATCAAAGATCGTGGGACTGTAGCTCAGTTGGTAGAGCAAGAGCCTCTTAAGCTCCTGGTCCAGGGTTCGAATCCCTGCAGTCCCAAATCAAAATAGCTGTCAAAGGCTGTTTTTTGTTTTATATGTCTAGATAATGACAAACAACCTTTGATTTTCACATTGGAATTGTTATTATCTCTCAACGTATCTATAGAAATATAGGACCATAGCTCAGTGGTAGAGCGGGAGTCTCCAAAGCTCCGCGTCGGGAGTTCGATCCTCTCTGGTCCTGCCATAAAATATGACTTCATGTCATGTTTTTTTGTAAAATTAATGTTAATTTATGATGAAATTGTTATAGTGAGGAGATAGCTTTTTATTAATGCGTATATTTAGATGAACAAACTAATCATAACTGCGCACCCAAATCCACATGGATTTACACATAAGATAGCCGAGAGATTTGTGAAGGTGTCAGAGGAAAAAGGGCATGAGTGTTATGTGATGAATCTGTACTGCGATGAGTGGAAGCAGGATTATCTCATGCTCGGAGAAGACAACAAGCCACTCGCAGACCCGAAGAAAGCAGCAGTGCAAGAGAAGATAAAATGGGCAGATGAGCTTGTGTTTATTTTTCCACTTCGACGATTCGATGCACCAGCTGTTTTAAAAAACTGGCTTGATGTGAACATGACAACAAAGTTTGCATATATATATAGACCGGGCAACTTGCTACCTCAAAGACTATTGCTTGGTAAAACAGCAAGAGTGATCTTTACTGCTGGTGCGCCGTGACGAGTACTTTGGACCTGAGGTTTGATGCTTTTGTTCACGTGGTTCTTCACAAGGATGTTTTATACAGGACTGTCTTTGCTCTCATGGACACCATTTGGAAAGGTTCCGGTAAGGAGATCGCTCGAGGAAAGAGAAAAAATGCTTGCAAAGGTAAGGAGAATCGCTAGTAAATAGATGTTTTATATTTTTATGTAACAGTATATTATGAAAAGATTTCATAAAGGGTGTGCAGGTATATTGATCGTGCGCCTCGTTATAGGTGCGGTATTCCTTTATCACGGTATCACAAAACTTCTTATGCCTGCTGCAGGTATGATGGAGTTCGTTGGTGGTGCTGCTACTAATATGGGACTCACATTCTTCTCAAATGAAACATGGTTCTGGATTGTTGCTATCGCTGAAACTGTTGGTGGTGCTATGATCGTACTTGGTCTTTGTACTCGCTGTGCGGCTACAGTTCTTGGTATCGTTATGCTTTTCGCTATCAATACGAAGGGATGGGCACTTCCTCAGGCAGAACTTGACTACGTTCTTCTTGGTTCGCTTATCGCTCTTCTTTTCTCAGGAAGCAAGAGATACAGCCTTGATCATGCTATGTGCAAAAGCCGTGAGGTGGACACACACTAAGCGACATCTTGTCTATAATTTCGGGAGGCTCGGCATTTTGCCGAGTTTTTCTATAGCAAAAAAGAGTAAATCCTCTATACTGACGAGAGATTTATCTATTCTGTATTCATGATGAAAAAATTGTGGTTTAAAAGAAAACTCTATGGATGGTGACGATATCCTGTTTCTTGGGAAGGATGGGTGACGACGCTTGTGTATGCTGGTCTACTTATCGGGTTGGCATCTACTATCGACGAAAATTCAACAAATCGTGAAGTCGCACTTATCTTTATTCTTCCACTTATTATCCTTACCGCTGCATTTATACGCATTGCCTCGCAAAAAGGTGAGAAACCAAAGTGGCAATGGGGAAAGAGAAAGGAGGATTAGTTTTTATTTTTTGTTCTTAATCTATGGAACAGATTGATTATCAGCATTTTGAGAAAGTAGAATTGAGAGTGTGAACAATTGTGGAAGCTTATGCATTTCCTGAGGCAAGAAAGCCAGCTTATAAGCTAATTGTTGACTTTGGTCCTGAGATTGGTATAAGAAAATCATCTGCACAAATCACTCAGCATTATACCCTGGAAGAGTTGGTATGAAAACAGGTTGTAGGCGTCGTGAATTTTCCTCCTAAACAAATATGACCTCGAATATCGGAGTGTTTGATAACGGGATTTGCTGATGAAAATGGAGGTGTAGTCCTTGCTCAGCCTAGTAAACAAGTACCTAATGGATCAAAATTGTTTTAAAGATAATAAGAAGTCAATGGCCCTAACGACAAGAGAAAAAGATTTTTCAGCGTGGTATAATGAACTAGTAGAACAGGCAGAGCTTGCACAAAGTTCTGCAGTTCGTGGTTGTATGGTAATTAGACCATATGGATATGCTATCTGGGAGAATATGCAAAAGAACCTTGATGCTATGTTTAAGAAGACGGGGCATCAAAACGCTTACTTTCCGCTGTTTATTCCTAAGTCATTCTTTTCAAAAGAAGCGAAACATGTTGATGGTTTTGCAAAGGAAGCAGCTGTAGTGACGCACTACCGCTTACGTAATGATGGAAAATGAGGCATAGAAGTTGACCCAGAAGCAAAGCTTGAAGAGGAGCTGATCGTTCGTCCGACATCAGAGACGATTATTTGGAATACCTATAAGGATTGGATTCAATCATATCGTGATCTACCTATCCTTGTAAATCAATGGGCAAATGTCGTGAGATGGGAGATGAGAACTCGCTTATTTTTACGTTCAGCAGAGTTTCTCTGGCAGGAAGGACATACTGCTCATGCGACTGCACAGGAGGCATTTGAAGAGACTGTAAAGATGCGAAAAGTCTATCAGGATTTCTTTAAAAATTTCTTGGCTATCTCGGGTGTGGCGGGTGAAAAGTCTGAAAATGAGCGTTTCGCAGGAGCAGAAAACACCTATACGATAGAAGCGATGATGCAGGATGGTAAAGCACTACAGTCGTGTACTTCTCACTATCTGGGGCAGAATTTTGCGAAGGCATTTGACGTGACATTTATCAATAAGGACAATAAGTCAGAATTAGTTTACGCAACCTCTTGGGGCGCGAGCACTCGTATGATGGGTGGATTGATCATGTCGCATGGTGATGACAAGGGATTGATTGTTCCACCAGGTATAGCGCCTATACATGTGGTTATTGTGCCTATCTGGAAAACAGATGACGAGAAGGCTATGGTGAAAACCTTTATTGAGAAGAAAATCATGCCACAACTAGAGGCTGTTAACTTTACAATCCAGTCTGAGTTCCTTGGTGACGTTACTATCCCATTGCAGATGAAAGTTGATCGAGATGATCAGAAGAGTCCAGGATGGAAGTTCAATCAGTATGAACTTCAGGGTGTGCCTGTGCGTATCACTGTTGGACCAAGAGATGTCTCTAACGGTGGCGTAGAGATGGTGCGTAGAGACAATGGCGTGAAACAAACGGTAAATGTTGTGGATCTCCAGAAACATGTAGATGTTATGTTGCCTGCTATCCAGCATTCACTCCTTGAGAAAAATGAGTCTATGAGAGTGAAGAATACGGTAACAGTTGACTCTTATGAAGAGTTTACAAAAGCGCTTGATGAGGGCAAATTTGTGATGGCTCATTGGGATGGGACAGTAGAGACAGAGGAGCTCATCAAAGAAGAGACGAAGGGTACTATCAGATGTATTCCGCAGGATACGACAGAAGAGCTTGGAAAGTGTATCCGTACTGGAGCGCCAAGTAGAAAGAGAGTATTGTTTGCGAGAGCATATTAATTTACGACTGATATTATCAATATGAGTGAGTTGCACTTGAAAGATATATTATTGTCAGAGGGTTTCCCAATAGTTTATGAATGGCATGATGAACCTGGGACAGTATATCCATTACATTCGCATCAGCACAAAGTAAGTTTCTATGTAATTCGTTGATCAGTTACATTTCATTTTGATTGAGCTGAGAAGATTATAACCTCAGGACAAAGATATGACGTACCAATTAAGATAGAACACTCAGCATTAGTATGACCTGAGGGATGTGATTATGTCGTGTGACAAATGAATGAGAACGATGCATAAAAAAGAGCCAATGCTTGGCTCTTTTTCTTTTAGTCTCTTTCGCTACTTGCGATGTATGATCAGCTATCTGCGACTTCATCGTAGGTGATACCTTTCATGACTGTTTTGAGTGGCTTGTAGGCGATAGCAAGGAGGAGTCCATTGATTGCAACTCATCGTAAGATGAGCCTAAGATAATCATTGTAAGCGATCGTCTGTACAAAGTTAGTAAATCGCCATGCTCATCATCATACTATCAGGACACTTCCTATGAGGATGGTGAAATATTTCCATGAAAAACGCAGTGAAACGCGCTTCCGCTTTGCCACCAAAAGGCTTCACAGCAAATAGAGTACCTCCATGAGTATCTGGGTCACAATACCTCCTACAATAGCATATTTAGGTATTACAATCGCTCCAACTATCATACCGATGATCACACCAAAGGCGTTTACTTTCAGTAGATGATTATTGAGTCAGGTAGATACGAACATGAAATTGTAGATTTGCTTCGCAAAGCTTAAGAGCATGGCAACAGCGAGCCATGGTAATATGAAGTCCGAACCGAATCAGTCTACAAACTGAGATAAGAACTCGCTCCCACTTACGAGGTAGATGATGTTGCTGTTGAATATCCGAAAGTTTGCGACAAAGATCATTCCTATCCAAAGGACAAAGATGAGAAGATTGCCAAAGCTTTTGCGTTTTAACTCATCAGAGTAGGCTGTCACTTTGTGGATGATACTGTTTCCAAGTGATGATGGAACAATAAGGAGTATTTCCATAAGGGCTGAAGCTACCGCCCACATACCAATATATGCAAAGCCGTCCTTTGTTGGGAAGAAAATACCAAGTAGTATCATCACTCAGAGAGTATGCAAACTACTGAGACAGTATGCGAATCCGTACTGCCAGTTATCTTTGATGATCTTTCGCGTGAATCACCGATCTGCTTTGAGCTTCAACTTAATATGCTTGTTACTTATCCTTCGGACGTACCGTCACTGTACAGCAGCACTCACGAGGACTGAGCCTATCATCAGTAAAAATGCAGTAAGTGAGTACTCTGTTGCGACTGAAAAGTCTGGATTATTGTAGACTCGTACGATACCAAGAAGTACGAGAATTTGAAATATCCTTGCAAGTGAGAGCGCGATACTCACATGTTTCATCCCCCAGAAAAGCTGAAGGGGCAGCTGCAATATCCCTGCAGTCATAAAACTAGCGGAGAAGATCATACCAAGAGGGAGACCTCGCATAAGGAACGGATTGTCTGTATATGCTGGGATGAAATATGCGATAAGCAGAGCAGTCAGATAGACGATGGTGATAGTGACAAACCTCGACATCACAAACTTCCCATAGTAGCCCTCGATCTCTTTTTTCCCTTCTCATTCAGGGAGCTGTCACTCTTTCAGGCGTAATTTCTCTTTGATGCCTCAGACCTTATTGAGTGCTATCACATAGAGCCCAAAGTCAGCAAAGGCCGATCGGATAGCGAAGTATTTCAATATCGTTGAATAATCTCCATATCTGAGTGGTCCTAGGTACGGTGTCATGATCTTTACCACCAAAAAACCGCCAAGAGCGGATATGATACGGCCTAATATCTGCCAAAATGCATCTTTTACAACGAGTTTATATGAGGACATACTATGATTTATTGAGTAAGAGTTTTTTCTTGTTGCTATAGTAGAGAATTCATATGAAAGAGAGAGAGGCTGCTATTATCATGATATAGATGAGAAAATCAAATCCGAGGAAAGTCACGGCAATTCAACCTACGATGGCAGCAAGTCAATTAACGATGTCTTGGCTTCATTCATAGAGTCATCGCTTAAATATTGCACTTTCTTTCGAACTATTCTCTTCGAGTTCTTCATCAAATATAGGATTGGCCATCGCATTTCCAAGGGCTATTACTACTTGAGTAATAAAGAGTGTGATGATGTTTCCTACTATTAAATATAGTGCAATACCGATGAGCCAAACAAATCGTCAGCCTGTGAGCAATAACTGTCTATTTCTATCTGCCCACTTCAAACGATGAATAAGTATGGTACAGATTCCTGACGTAATCAGGAAAATAGCCATTGCACCCGATGCATCTAAGATGTCTCCACCGATATCTTGTACGAAGATAGCGTAAATAGGCAGAAGAATTCCTTCTGCGAATACAGAGCAACTGTAAGCATAAATGAGGAGTTTATGCATATGTAGGCGCTTTTTCATCTGAAGAGAGTATCATCAAATAAATTGTTATTAATGTATGAAAACAGATAGAAAAAAAAAGAGCTAGAAGCTCTTATTTTATTTGCTCGTGACTCTTGATTTTTCCATCTTCAGAGAAGTGAAATATATACTCAAAATACTCTCCATCAAACATTCTCGGCATCCGATAGATGTCATCGTCCCACATTTTATCATATGGGATCTCATCTACATCAAACCATTGAGACAGAAGCTCATCAGTTTCCTGAAAGTCACCTGTGTAGTCCTTGATGACAAATACATGAGCCTCTTGATCTCGGTCTGGTTTGTTCTCGTAGTAGAGTTTATTGATACCGACATGTTTAAAAGAGTCTTCTGGCAGATCAATGCCGGTTTCTTCTTGTAGTTCTCTTTTCGCAGACTGAAGAAGAGTCTCTTCTCATTCGATCTTTCCACCAGCGCCATTCCATTTACCGAGAGAGATAGTAAACCCAGAGTTGGTTTTCTTTTTGGCGCAGAGGAGTACTTGGCCCTGAGGGTTAAATACGTAGATGAGTGAAGTTTGTTGCATCTCAATGAGTCATAAATAAACTATTTCTTCTCAGCTTTCTTCAACTCGCCACGATGTTCTTCTATGATTTTTTCGAGAGTAGCTTCTGCATTTTCAGATTCGTTCATCACTTTTTCAAACTCTTCTTTAGTGAGATATTCCTTTTCATAGAGGACATCTGCAAGCTTGTCGATAAGTTCTTTATTTGCGAGTAGGATGGCTTTTGCTCTTGTATAGGCATTTTCTATGAGCTCTTTCACTTTCATATCAATAAGCTCTGCCGTTTTTTCAGAGTATGGTTTGTAGAGCTGATATTCTGAGCTTCCTTCTTTTGTTGCATAGGTCAAAGTTCCTAGTTCTTCGTCCATGCCGTATTTCGTGATCATATCTACAGCAATCTTTGTCACTCTTTCAAAGTCGTTTGCTGCACCAGTCGTAATATTTTCCTTACCGAAGAATATTTCTTCTGCGGCACGTCCACCGAGTAGGCCAACAAGTTCATCTAAGAACTTTGCTTTGCTATGAAGATATTTGTCTTCTGTCGGCATCATCCATGTGACACCAAGTGCCATACCACGAGATACAATAGATATTTTTTCTACTGGATCAGACTCAGGGAGATGGAATGCAGTAACTGCATGTCCTAGCTCATGATATGTCACGATCTTCTTCTCCTGATCTTTCAGAGATTTAATTTTCTTCTCTGGTCACATTACCATCTTTTCAAGACCATAGTCGAGGTCTTTATTGGTGATAGCAGTTCTATTGTCCTTTGCAGCTTTAAGGGCAGCTTCATTGAGGATAGTCTCTATGTCCGCACCAACAAATCCACTTGTTTTACGAGCAAGCGATTCGATATCGGCACTCTTGTCAAGCTTTTTATTTTGTAGATGATACTTGATGATAAGTACTCTTTCCTCAAGAGTAGGACGTCCAACCATCACCTTACGGTCAAATCTTCCTGAACGCATGAGTGCAGGATCGAGTGTGTCCGGTCTGTTTGTTGCAGCAATGACGATCACGCGGGTATCTTTGTCGAACCCGTCCATTTCTGTCAATATCTGATTGAGCGTTTGTTCTTGCTCTTGGTGACCACCAGTAAATCCAGAGCCACGTCTTTTACCTATTGCATCGATCTCGTCGATAAAAATGATAGCAGGAGCTGCAGCTTTTGCCTTATTGAAGAGCTCTCTTACTTTTGCTGCACCCATACCAACGAGCATTTCCATAAACTCTGAACCACTTGCAGAGAAAAACGGTACATTTGCCTCGCCTGCAACAGCTCTTGCCAGTAGTGTTTTACCGCTACCAGGCTGTCCATAGAGAAGTACTCCTTTTGGTACACGAGCACCAGCTCTTGAGAACTTGTTAGGATTTTTGAGAAATTCCACAATCTCAACAAGCTCTTCTTTCGTCTCTTCCATACCTGCTACATCAGCAAATCTGGTCTTCACATCTTTTTTGCTACTGAGCTTTCCAGCCTGTATCTTAAATGGCATACCACCACCTTTTGGTCACATGAAGCGTAGAAACACTAGCGCAATGATGACAAAGAAAAGGAGTGGCAAAATGGTCTCAAGGAATAGTTTTCACCATACATTTCCTTCTTCACTGGCTGCGGTAATGATAGTGCTACCCGTTACTGAGATACCGAGATCTTTGAGCTCTGTCATCATGGGCTTCTGTGACGAGAAGACATTGTAGTAAGTAACTTTTACATCACTATTGAATGTCATCAAAGGTATATCAGCCTCCTTGTCTATCTTCTGATATCCTTCCAGTTTCGTATCATTGATGACTTTTACTCTTTCAAATGTCCCACTTTGGAAAACTGCAAGCCACTCTGTGAGATCCATCTCTTTCGTCTCTTCAACTCTTACTAGTCTTTTTTGACCAGTTGCATCCGTATTTATCTCAAAACTAGAATTGGCAAAATATAATACTACCGTAACTACCAACGCAAATATAATAAACCAACGAAATCCTTTTTTCATTCGCTCGACTAAACTAACAACTAAATAATGTGATCCATCGCACATGTTTCACTATAGATAAATAGCAGAGCATTGCAAGCGAGCAATAAAAAAACTGGGCTACAAGAATAGCCCAGCCAAATTTTGTTACATAGTGGTGACAAGAAACATTACTCCCTTGATTTCAATGGTGATACCCACCATGTATCCGGCTTTCCAAGCACTGGATTTTTTGTGTGGAAAGACCGAGTGATTGGTAGTAATCAATCCTAACTTATGAAGATAGTAAAGGATTGCTAGTGAGGTGAAAAACCAACCATGGATGATGCCAAAGACAAATTCATATAATTCACTGTCGGCATCTATGTCTGTATCTTTGATGAGATGGAGAGCAATTGCTCCTAGCCAACCACGTCTGAGTATACTCAGATGTAAAACTGCCAAGAAGTACAATAAATGCATGTCTTTTGTTTTTAGTATAGAGGATAATAATTACTCATTTTATGAAGTCAATGATTGATTTTCGTCTATCAATCCGTATCATTGCTTTCATGACATACAATCCATACGACCACTATTTCAAACAGGCAAAGAAGTCCGGCTACAAGGCGAGGAGTGCTTTCAAGTTAGAAGAAATAGACAAGAAATATAAGATTTTTGATAAGAATGTGAAAACAGTCATGGATATTGGGTGTTCGCCAGGTTCCTGGCTCCAATATGCAAGTGATGCTATGAAGAAAAATAGGATTAAGAATCCGTTAGTAGTTGGTTTTGATATCAAGCCTGCTACAGTTGAGATTCCTGATGTGCATCGATATGTGCAAGATATCCAAGATACAGAAGCTGTCGAGAAGATTATGGCAGGACATGGAGTAGAAAAATGTGATGCTATCATCTCTGACATGGCGCCAAACACGATCGGATTTAAGGATATTGATGCGATCAGAAGCATTGAGCTACTTCGTACTACTTTGCCACTATATGAAAAATTTCTTAAAGAGGGAGGCAAAGCTGTCATCAAAATCTTCATGTGACCTGGCTTTGAAGAGTTCCTTTCTGAGTTCAGAAAGCTCGTTGGTAGCAAAAATGTCAAAACCTTTAAGCCCCAGGCAACGAGAAAAGAGAGCAAAGAGACTTACATAGTGAAGTTTTAGTCTATATCAGGAAGAGCAAATTGGTCGTATACTTGCTTGTCGGTCATGTCCCAGGCTTTTTCTACATCTTCAGGAAAGAACTTTACTGCATTTGGTTGAAAATATTGCCATTGTAGAAAACTAAATTTTTGTCTTAGACGAGCAGTGATAATGACAATGACGGCATTGGGTCTGTTGGTTAATTTATTTTCAGTAACGTGGATAGAGCAGAACTTTCCAGCATCAGGATGACCAAATGGTCAAGGAAACTCAATTTTTTCATAATAACCACCGTTTCCGTCTTCATCCCATATATCAACATTGTTTGCCTCATTAATTTTGTCTCAGTATTCTGGGGTAACATCATATATGTATTCGGGATGCTGTAGGAAAAGAATCCTGTCAATAGGCTGTCATTCACCCTTGTCAGCACTGATCTTAGCATTCTTAATAAAAGAGAGCATCTCTCTTTTTGCATGCCTTTGTTGGAGCTCTCCTCCTGTATACAATACAGTGAGTATATCGAGATAGTCTGCTAATTCTTCCATGTTATTGGGGTCGAAAGAGCGATATGGTTTCTCATATTCTCATTTCCATACCATGCTTAACTCTTTCAAAACGCTCTTTATCTCTTCCTTTTGTTCAGGCGAGAAACGCTCAAAGTTCAGTAAGAGCTGAGAGACTGTGTTTGCACTATGACCCTCATGGAAATCCAACTTTCTCTCTTTGTTGGTTGATCTAGGTGTGTTCATTCTTGTGGGTGATGTATAAATATCAAAGATAGTACTTTTATTTAGAGATAAGTCAATACTCTCTTGCAAATGTCTTACGCATGGCTACAATTGCGTTTCTCATTTATTTTTGCACGATAGGGTTGATGCACGAAGGTCTGTTTCAAGCGTTAGGAGATTCTCGTAATGTCTACTTGTCGACACAGCTTTCTTTTGAGCAGAGCAATGCGTTAATAGGTACTAGACAGCAAATTCTAGAGAATTTTGGAGAAGAACAGATAAAAGAATTGCCGTGGGTGCATCATTTGACTCGATCGTTTTTGGGTACGAAGAGTGCGGAGCAGTTGAAAGATTTGCATGATAGACTAGTGAAAGTCTGGCCGGAGTTGAAACATTATCATGTCGCTTTCCATAAACTTGGACGATTTCGTAGCTTTGTGAACAATAGACCCATCATTTTTCTCGAGCCATCAGAGCAAGTAAACAAGGAGAGACTGCTAAAATTTCGACAGGCACTCAGGATGGATGAGTGGAGTCCAAAAATATCGATAGATGACTTTTCACCACATATTACTTTAGCGCAGCTGGCAGAAAGTACTGAAGATCAGCTTGTAGAGGCATTCTTGGCAGAAAATCCTCATCTTGCACATGAGATATATCCATCTCTCGATACCTTATATTTCCAAGGGAAACATGATAAAACGAAGATTTCTGTACAGATTGTGCAGTCGTAATCTCTTGCAAAACCCTAGGTAATCATTACTATTTCGCTTAGATTACTCACTCACTTACTTACTGCTTATGAAAATTGGACTTATTGGAGCTACCAATGTCGGGAAGTCGACACTATTTAACCGTTTACTCGGGAGTTTTCGTGCAATTGTCACGGATATTCACGGTACAACAAGAGAGCTCCTTCGTGATCACTCTATCCTTTCTGATCTTGCTGGTACAGAGCTTATAGATAGTCCCGGACTGGATAACTTTGAGCAAGAGATTCCTTATATTCAAAAGATTATTGCAGAAGCCGATCTGCTTCTCTTTGTTGTTGATGGCAAAAAGGGGCTTACTTCAAAGGAGGAGAAGATTCATGATATGATCCTTTCTCAGGGAGTAAAAGATAAGACGATTTTGGTGGTGAACAAACTAGAAGGGAATTTTATTGATAAGAAATACACGCTTGCGTTGACCGACTATTATTCACTTGGTTATAAGCATATTGTTGGTGTTGCTGCAAAGCATGGTGAAAATATTGATATCTTGTTGGAAGATATTCAGCAATTGAAAGAGGTCTACAAACTTGATGAGTCAAAACTGGAGGAAAACCTCGAAGAGGATGTTATTAATCTGGCTATTGTCGGGAAACCAAATGCTGGAAAATCTTCACTACTAAACTTTCTTGCAAAGGACGCTATTGCACACGTGGACGACAAACCGGGAACGACGCTTGACTATATCACGACCGATATTACTATCGGAAAACAACTATACAGATTGTATGATACCGCAGGTATTCGCCGTGGGGCGAGGGCAGCGCAGTTAGAAAAAATTGCGTGGGAGAAAACATTTAAGATGATAGAGTATGTGAAGCCTTTGGTTATTATGATGATAGATATTACCGAGTCGATTACGCATATGGATATGAAGATTATTGGTGATATGATTCGTTTTCATGTGCCGATTATTATCGTGGTGAACAAGGTTGATCTCGTGTCAAAAAAGGAACTGGAACAGAAGATGGAGTTGATAGTGAAATATCTGGAGATGGCAAAGTGGATACCGATTGTACCGATTTCTGCTAAGGAGGGGACAGGTGTTGCGCAGCTTTTCAGTTTTATCAAGAAGATCTATGCTGACATGGGTATGCGTATCACTACTGCACAGCTTAACAAGATCCTTGGTGAGGCAATGGTGAAAAATCCACCGCGTTTTCCGAAAAACAAGATCTGTCGTTTGTATTATGCCTCACAGGTGAGTAATCATCCGCCCAAATTTCTGATGTTTATTAACTCCTTGGAGAAGAGGAACTTTGCGTTTACGAGGTGGCTTGAAAATGTGATTCGTCGTTCGTTTGGTTTCGTAGGAGTACCTCTCATTATTGAGTTTAAAGAGAAAGAGGATAGACATAAGTAATCTTGTAATAGGAGCCCCGTTCGACTATAGTGCAGGTAGTTTTATCACATTATCTTTATAGATGAAAGATATCAATTTTTACCGCGTCTTCAAGGACGACGGTCTAAAACTCGGCTGGAAACACGCAAAAAAAGATTTCTTTTTCTTTTTGCAGGTGTTTGTGCTTGTTGGGATAGCAAGTGCGATTCCTATGATTGTCAATTGGATATATGGTATGCCATTTGATACTCCAAACTTTGGCGATGTGATCTCGACATTGTTGAGTCTTATATTTAGCTTTGGTATGATCAAAATTTTCATCCATTTTGTTCGTAAGGGGAAGGCAGATCTAAAGGATTTGCGAAATCATGACTGGGTGCGTTTTCTTCGGTGGTTTTTGACGAGAATAGTGACAGCTGTTCTTATCGGAGTAGGTATGGTATTGTTGATTGTCCCTGGTATCTACGTTGCTGCAAGACTCTATCTCTATGAGTACTATGTGGTAGACCAGAAGTTAAATACGATAGAGGCTATCAGTGCAAGCTGGGAGGTGACAAAAGGTCATGTATGGCAGATCATTGGTATTGGACTGTTATCTTTTGGTATTCTGTTGTTGGGAACGCTCGCGCTTGGTATTGGTCTTCTTTGGGCTATACCGACAGTGAAACTTGCCCAGGCTACGCTCTATAAGAAGCTGACTTCACATGATGAGTATCTAGCGTAATGCGTGCATTGAGCTGGAAAGAGCCATACGGCTCGCTCATGCTCTGCGGAAAAATAGAAACAAGAACCCGGTCAACGAACTATCGCTGACCGGTTTTGCTATGCTGCAGTCAGAAAGGGTATACTGATAAGGAGCTGCTGCAGTGAGCAGGAGAGAAACAGTATGGGCGTATCAAGCAAGCGCTAGGTGGCAGAGAACTGCAGCATGGCCACGCTATCGCCGTAGGCGAGCTGATAGAGTGCAGGCCGATGAGACCTGAAGACGCCGATGCCTGCTTCGTTGACTATCGTCCCGGCCTGCGATGTCATGTCTATACCAATGTGAAACCAATCCAGCCCATTCCCTTTAAAGGTGGGCAGAGGCGAAAGAAAATCGATGAGAATATATTGCTACAGATCAGGTATCTATAATAGAAAAACTCTCCAAGCGGAGAGTTTTTTTTATGGTAAGAACTGCATAATTACTTTTACCATCGGATCAATTTCTGGTCAGTAGACCATGGCTCCACCAAGAGCTCAGGTGATGGTCAAAGCGAGAAGTCAGCCAATAGCAAGTATGTACAGTACGCCACTTCTTTTATAGAGAAAAGCTATCTTTTGTAGCAATCTATGAGCCCAGCTACCTATCATTTTTGCCCCTAAAGAGGTCCTTACACCATCATACAATATCCACTGTGAAACATATCCCAACGTTGCCAACCCATAGAGCCAGTTTGAGAGATTACCAAAGTTTTCGTGTCGTTCAAGTATTCTTTGGGCGCCGTACCCAGCGTCTTCCATTGCCTCGCCTGAGGAAAGAGCAGCTTGTATACCAACCCATCCTACAACGATGAGAAATAGCTTAATATATCGAACAGTTCTATTGTGTCTCACCTTGGGAAAGAGAGATGCTATTTCAAGGAGGCTATATATGGTAAGTAGAGCAATGGGGAAGTGTACAACGACAGGATGGATTGTATCGAACATGAACTAATAGAAAATATATAAAATGGAAAGTTTATAAAAAACAAACAATACTTTCCTATCTATACGTAATTGCTACTAAATTACAAAAAATTTTTCTATAAATAAAATAGTATGCCCGTTTATGTGGAGACATACTATTTTGTGAGTGTTTTTAGTTGGGGATGTTTTATCTTATGGATTACTCCATAACTACGATAATCCAGGGATATTTGGCATACCACCTGATCAACCACCAAGCATACCTGCCATTTGAGAAGGATCGAAACCAAGAATATCTTTAGTCTTCTCGGTAGCTATTTCTTGAGCTTTGCTTTGTCCTTTCTCGAAGGCTGTTTGTATAGCTTGTTCGAGCTTTGTTTTATGCTCTGAAGATAATACGCTTTCGTCTACAATTTCTACTTTCTTAATTTTCATCTCACCTGATATCTCTACAACCACGATAGGATTTTCCGTATTATCTTTTGCTCTGATGATGACATTTTTCAAAGCCTCTTGAAGCTTCTTATATTTGTCATACATCTTTTTCATTTCACCGAGCTGTCCAAACATAGTAATCTAGCTAATAATGTAAAGAGTAAGTTGTTGTTTTATGTTGACATATTTTTAGAATATTATTCTTCTTTGGCCTTTTTAGATGGCGCTTTTTTAGGCTTTGCTTCTGCTTTTTCATCAGTTTTCTTTGCAGGAGCTTTCTTGGCAGGAGCCTTCTTTGGAGCACTACCAGTATGTAGTTTATCATAGAGCTTTTGCTCGGCATCCAAAGGCTTATTTCGATCAACATCGTTGATCTCTAGTAGTTCTAGTAGCTTTCTTAACATGAAGAACTTCTCGAGAGAGCTCTGTGCTGATTTCTCGATATCGTCATAGACTTTCTTCGTTCCTTCTTCTCCAATCTGATCGAAGTATTGCTTCATACCAGCTTCTCCGCCCATGCGGTCACCAAGCTGTTTGATACGAGCAGACATCTCTTCTCTCAGGATCGTATGAGGAATCTGTACACTCATAGAGTCTTTTGCTTGATCGATCACTTTTTCTACTGCTTGCTGCAGTGCATTTTCTTGTTTTTGCTGAGAAAGCACCTCATCGATCTTGTTTTTGAGGTCTTCTTCAGAGTTGATTTCCTCGCTCTGGAAGAGCTTATTCAACACCTCTTTATCACTGAGATCAGGCATTACCACCTTTTTCACATCTATGATAGTTGCTGAGATAGTGTCAGCTTTCGCATCTTTTTTCGCTTCATCTTTTGGATGGAAGTGGAGGATATGAGGCAATTTCTTTTCATCATATTTTATCTCTACTGTCGCATCTTTTTTCTGACCAATGAACTCTTTTTTCACAAGTTCAAACTCCTCAAACTCTTCTTTCCCGATAAATGCAGAGCCTTTATCTAGCTCCTTACCGTCTTTATCTTTTACTTCAAATTTGAGCTTTGCAACAGTGTCTTCTCCGATAGTGTCAGTGTCCTGGTAGTCTGCATATTGACGACGAAGATTGTTGAGTGCATTCTCTTTTTCTTCAGCAGTTGGTGCTGTGTCTATAGTATCCATCTTGATGCTTGCCCATTTCTTGTCTTTCACTTCAACCTCTGGATAGACATCCAATTTGAATGTAATGGTCCATTCTTTTTCTTCTTTTTTATCTTGCAGATCATAAGGCTGACCAATGAACTGAATTTTCTCATTTTCTTTTACGATCTTTTGAAGCGTTTTATTGATCGCTTCTTCATACATAGCCATCTGCAGATATTCGGGTTTGATGTTCTTTTCCACTATGTTGAGAGGAACATGGCCTTTTCTAAAACCTGCAAATTCAAAATCTTTCTGAGCAAGTTTCAGTGCTCCTTCTTTCATTTCTTCCTGACTTTTAGCGTCTACAACTACCTTAACTTCGTAGTTTCCTTGTCCTTTTGTTAATTCGTAACTCATACAATGTGTGTAAAATTATAAAGCAGTCCATGAGTTATAGTGATTGGACTGCTTTTTTCAATGTTATGATGAAAACTCTCTCTGGATCTTCATTTTCATCTTCTCCGCATGCTCGGGAGAGTGGATGAGTTTGACGCTGCAAGGCGCTTTCATCTTGAGAACTTGGCAAAAGAGCTCTGGTTTATAGCCCTCTATACCAACTATGGTGTCGAAAAATAGTCTGAAATGTTCGGAGATGTTTTTTGGTAGCATGCATTCAACGATATACTCTCCGATAATATCGACTGTATATCCCTGTTCTGGGAATGGTATTTCTTTGTCAGCACATACGGTCTGACATTTGTCTGCTGAGAGCTGCTGGGAAGCATACCTATCGAGAAATGTATTGTTTCCTATAAGATAGTACGATAGTTTTTCGGTGCTCATAAGATCTTCAAGGTTTGTTTTTTCTTTGAGAGGACTACCCAATAAGAAGTATGGATGTGAAGTATAATGATACGTTTGCTCTCACTCATAGAGCTTGCTCAGCTGTCCAAGGAGGTCCATGCGGATCACATTGAGATCGTAGAGGTTGTTTTCTTCTCGAATCTCTTGTTGTCACAGGCCGAGTTTGTGTAGTATATTGGTCTCGTGCGAGAGATATACTTTTGCTGAGCTTTCAGTGAGGCCAAACAGATAGCGCATAAAGAGCGAATGCAGCTGTACTTTCCCTTTTGGTCTAATGAGTATCTGGTCGTCTATCATATGAGCGATGATCTTGTAGAAGTTTGGTAGAGAGACCGAAATTCCCTTGGCCGTACAGACCTGTTCATAGAGAGCCTGCACCGATAAATCCTTTTGCTTTGATACAACGCTGATAACAGCGTATGGCACTGTTGCATTAAACATTTTTTTGTTTTTATGAGATAAAGTTTTATTTTTGGTAGCTGTAAGATGTAGATTTTTGCATACTTATTTCAAGTACAGAGAAATCTTTGAAAATAAATTCGCAAAATATGATAATTTGTACGTGTGTAATAGATATTACGTGAAATATTTCTTAATTTTTTGTTTCATTTTTTTTGCATGTTCAGGGGAGTGAATGAGTTTTAGTGAACAGCTGGCTTTCATTTTCATGATGTTGCTGAACATGGCTATGTTGAAGTCTTGAGCTGATTTTACGGTATCAAAGAATATTTTATAGTGCTGTGTGACTGGTTCTGGTAGCACGCACTCGATGATATAGTCGCCAACAATATTGATAAAATAACCTTCTTCAGGAAAAGGAGGCTCTGTGATGCACTTGATGGTGTAGCCTTGCATGCTAAAAAGTTCACTTCCGTACTTGTCGAGAAATGTATCATTTCAGAACAGGAAATAAGAGGTCTCTAACCCACGTCCGATCTCTTCCATATTCGCCTTCTCTTTATCGGTAATACTCAGCACATGGTAGGGATGTGAATTATAATAGTAGGCTGTCTCTTCAGGGTATTTCTTGATAAGCTGACTGAGTAAGTTCATCCAAATAATATCCAAATCATAGAGACTTGAAGCAGTAAACGTTTTTTGTTCTCATGGTTTTACGTTGATGGTATACGCATTGTCTGAGAAGTACGTTTTGTTCACATTCTCAGCAAGCGCGACGATGAAGTGTAAGTACATAGCATGAATTTGTAGCTTGCCATTGTTTTTGACGAGTATCTGACTGTCAACCATGCGTGCGATGATCTTGTAGAAGTTCGGCAGAGAAACCTTGATCTTTTTTGCTCCCACACGTTTGTATAGTTCTTGTATGGTAAGGTCTTTTTCTTCGGCAAGACAACCGATAATAGTGTATTCTATACATATGCGAAACATGGTTAGTGTGATTATTGAAGTAATAATTATCAGATAATGATAAAAACATTATATTTTTTATCAAATCTGTTGCAATAGAAAAAAAGCGCGCTATAAACTAACCGCCCAAACATAAGTTCTAATTGTAAACTGACTCATATGAGAAAAAAATTGGTGCATCACCACTATTTGTATTATGGTGTCGTCTGACGCGACATGGGTACTTGAGAAACAACAAGACAGCTATTGGAAGAATTTCTTTCAGGTCTTGTTGTTTTTCTACAAATAGGAAAGGAGACAAATAGCGCAATTATCTATGATCATATCAATAATACTCGAGTAGGAAAAAGCTATGATGGCTCAGCGCACATCATCTTTCGCTACTTTCTGGGGCAAAATGCTATCCAACTCGATACATATAGTGCCGCCTTCTATGATAAGGAGCATATCAAAGGATTTTGTGATAGTTTTCGAAGCGTACAAAAAAATGATTTTCTTTCGATCAGCAAACATAATCCTATTCATCCGCTTTCAGCGTCCTAATGTCAATAATGACGATTATCCAAAACGAATAAAACCGAGACTAAATTGATGACACCTATTGCATATTGATATTATACCACTAAAAAACTGCGGAAAATAAAAAAATCATAAAATAAATAAAATTACAATGACAACGAAAAACAAAGTTTTTGTACATTACTATCTTATCTTTTCTACGGTAAACTTTACGAGGTCTGAATTTGCTAATGATACTCCAGATAACCGTGCTTTGTTGGAAAAGTTTATGAGAGATATGGTAGTCGCTGTCGGTATGACAGAGCTTGCACCTCCACGCTGTACCTTTAGCACGGGTATTAATAATGCTTTTACAGTGGAAATTGCTTTAGTGGAGCCACCTTCTTCTAAAGCGCAAGTTGATGTTACATTGAATGAATCAAATGCTGTGGCTCATATTTATCCCTTCCCACAGATTGAGCTTGCTGTGATGACTTGTAAAAAACCTTCTGCAGAAGAAATTCAATGTGCTGAAGAACTTTTTACAACATTCTGGCAGGTTGAAGGTGGCTGGTTTGATTACTTTGCAAATGATCCTACTCAAGAGGAGTGGCCTCTTCGAGAAAGGAGACCCTTACAAATTCTAAAATCGAATTCATAGGATTGCTTATCCTCCCTATCACCACTGCGTATTCGCTAGTGGTTTTTTTAATAGTGATATTCTCTTCACTCCATGATGCTTTTAGCTCTGTAGACTTGTTCTAAAATTGTTAATTTTGCTAAACCGTGGGGGAGCGTAGTTTTTCCAAAGGAGAGCTTCATATTAATTATGGTCTCCAATTTAGCTTCATCTAACCCATAAGGCCCTCCAATAATGAAGGTGATATTATGATTTTTTGAAATTAATTGAGTGAATTCTTCAGTGGAAAGGGGCTTTCCATCCTTCGAGAGAAGGATTTTGTAGTCGTCGTTTTTGGAAAGTCTGTCGATGATTTTGTCTGTTTCTTTGGCGATGATTTGGTCGCGAGTGCCATGTTTCTCGGGTTTAATAGTGATGATTTCTATTTCTTTGTTCATTCTTTTGAGATATTCATCGATAGCAGAGGAGAAATGTTTGTCGCTATCTGAAATGCATACAATCTTTACTTTCATAAGGAGATAAGTATACTTTGATAAATTAACCAATTATACTATTTTCACGATGAAATTCTACGATAAAGTACAAGTGACATTGCAGTCATGAAAGTGAGGAGATGGCGTTGTTTCAGCACGCCGTGAAGCGAAGGTGCCTTATGGGTGACCAGCTGGAGGAAACGGAGGAAGATGAGGCTCTGTTATTTTGCGTTGATCAAAAGATGTAAATACGCTTATAGATTATAGATACGCGAGAATATTTGCAGCTCCTAAGGGAGAACCAGGAAGAACGAAAGAGCAGTATGGAAAAAATGCTGAAGATCTTGTCTTGCAGGTGCCTGTTGGAACGATTGTGCGTGATGTGGAGAGCGGACATGTGTTACATCAGTTTCTCGCAGACGGTGATGAGTTCGTTGTGTGTCAGGGCTGACAAGGTGGCGTTGGTAATATGCACTTTAAGAATGCAGCCAATCAGTTTCCTCAGTTTTCGCTGCTTGGAGAACCAGGTGAGACAAAGGAGGTAGAGCTTGAACTGCAGCTTCTTGGTGATGTTGCCCTCATTGGTACGCCGAGCGTAGGTAAGTCATCACTCATCAATGCAGTGAGTAATGTGAAAGCGAAAGTTGCTGACTACCCGTTTACGACACTGATACCCAATTTGGGGTCGGTCAAACATCGTGAGTTTACGTTCAACATCGTTGATGTTCCAGGATTGATCGAAGGTGCCAGTGGATGAAAGTGACTTGGTAACCAGTTTTTGCGTCATATCTTAAAGGCGTCTGTTTTCTCATTTGTGATGGATATCTCTCGTTATGAGGAGGGAGTAGATGAGTTTAGTCAGCTTTTTGATGAGGTGTTACACTATATGCGTGAGAAATTTATGCAGAGTCGCGACTTTGGCGGTGAGATCTCAGGCATTGATTTTCAGCTGAGAAAAGAAAAGGGACAGCTTTTCTTACAAGTCCGTGCGGCGATGGCTGACGAACAGAAAGTACTGATGGAAAAGATGATTAACATCGTTCTCAATAAGCAGGATCTTGTTGACGATGAGGAGATTGTTGAGGAGTATAAGAGACACTTTCTTGCTCATACACAAAAATATATTAAAAATACGTTTGGCATATTAGTTGAGGAAAAAGAGCTTCCCGTATTTATCACTTCTGCAGTCACTCGTCAGGGGGTTGATAGTTGGCTCGATGCGTTGCAGCATTATCTCCAGTATGACAGAGATCATATCTCTATGTTATTATTTGATGTTGTTCCCGTTGCAGCAAAACCTGAAGGACATATCCGTGAAGTGACAGAGGAGACTTTGCCACGGCTGATAGAGCATGAATATCTTGAAGAAACAGATGCTAAATATGCAAAGGTGCGAGAGGTCGCTGATGCAGAGTTTTGTCGTCTTGGCTATATGTTGCCATGGGGCAATGACGAAGCAGAACTTTGGTTCTGGAATGTGATGTGAAAAAAGCGCTTTGTACAGAAATTAGAGACAGCTGGTATCGTAAAAGGTGATATTATTAAGATAAAATCGCTCTACGGAGGCGTTGAAGACAGATACATTAGATATTAGTACCAATTTTTCTTGTAAAGTAGCCTTAAATGGTTATCGTTAGGGTTCATCAAAAATAAAAGTAGAGAAAATACCCATTAATTATGTGCAAACACGTAGATTTTATTGTTCCTGCGGGAGACGAGGCCATAGTTACACAGATAAGAGGACTGTGTGAAGCAAATGATATGGATTACTCCATTATCTATCATGGCAAAGTAATGTTTAGGGGAAGTGAGTTTACATTGCTTTCTTCCGATGACTCTGTTTATACTGGGCCAATAGAACAGTATGAGTGCATGAAGAGAGTTTATCATTCTTCACTTCGATTAAGGTATGCGCTTATGTGTTCGGTTTATCCGTTGGTGAGTTGTATTGATAAGAAAATCGAATCAATTGCTAACCCACCTTTTTCTATAAATGACCTTATAAACAGAACTATTATTCTTTTTGGGAGTTGTCCCATGTTCCAAAAGTGGGTTAATTATTCACTTAATCGATATGGTAGAAGGACAGATCCATTGTCTGTTTATCCATGTATGGAACAAGTTATATCAGAGCTAAGGGGGGAATAACCCCCTTTTTCTTAATATAAAAAAACCCACTAACCGAAGTCAGCAAGCTTTTTAGAGGGAGAGAGAGTAAATATCGTTGCCAACATACATATACACGTCAAAGACGTTCATATATCCTTATATAATCACATGCTTTTTCGGTGAGATACTAGGTATCTTTGCGGCTATCGGATGATAATACGCTATGGTTTTAGCATAGAGTACTGATCTGGGAAGATCAACTACATAATATGATGCATGACTTATCAGGTTCTGATCGCTCAGATTGACTTGTCTAACCATATAGTTTTACCTACTGGGTATATAACACAAGGTTATATTTTTTGCAGTTATCTGTAGGTTATACAGATACAATGTTGACTGACATCTATCCTTCTCCCTAGGAGAGACACTGTCACATAGAGCCAAGCTCGCACGATTGAGTGAGGGGTGACCTCAGATTCAATAGTGGTCTGATATACCCTTATAACAGACTAGTAGACAACTCTATAGTATATTGTTAGTAAGGTTTTTGTGTATATCGTATATGTAGCAGTGTCTGTCTTAGGAAGAAAAACGCGTGCCGTTTTGATGACGATATTTCTTTGAATGACCTTCATTGTATAACCCATTATATAGCATTTTTCGAAAATTGTCAAATTTTTTGCTACTTTTTTACTCTTTTTTGTGAAGAAAACAAAAAACGCCTCTATAAAAGGCTTTTCACATGCTTCCCCCTTCCATATTAAGCTAATAATCTACATATTTACTTGTAAAATACTCTCATAATCATACAAGGAGGGGAGATTTTGTTCTATGTGTATGAGATGTACTCCAAAAAGTATTTTCAACAATCCTTTACCCTGATAGAAATGCTGATAGTCATCGTGATTATTGGTATTTTGGCGGCAGCACTTGTCCCAAGATTGACTGACATGCAGGCAAGAGCAAGGGATACCAAAAGAAAAGTGGATCTTAAAAATATTCACGATGCAGTCATGGTCTACTTTGCCGACAATGGACAATATCCTCTGCATACTAATCAATATACCAATACATATGCTTTTGTCTGTCCGACAGGATCAGGCTATAATAATATTTGTTATATTGGTAGCGCTGGACATGCCAATCCTGGTACTCAATGGTTTCCAACATTATCATCATACATGAGCCCAATGCCTATAGACCCAATTAATCAGAATACTGAATTTGCCTATGGTAGAGCATTTAGAACTGGTTACTACAACTACTATTATGGTAACGTATACAACAGCCCTGTGCATTCTTTTGACTTGGGTGCTCGCCTAGAAAACCGTCAGGATCCAGATAGATGTGGACTGAAGCTCTACAAAATGTGATCTACTAATGCCGCAGCCTGTCCGGGGAATGCAACCTCATTCGGATTCTTTGATAGTATTATGATCTATGATTATTCACCACCGTATGCTACTAATTAAAAAAGACGTCATGGGCGTCTTTTTATTTTTTCAATACTCTCAGATTTTTACCTGTAGCTTTTATCTCGTCACGGTGCTCATAGACCTTTTCATAACCGAGCTGACCACAGGCGCCTTTGACTCCGCGTCCAAGGGTGTCTCTGACCGTTACCGTGACACCTCCTTTTTCTAAAATTTCTTTAAATTTCATAATCTTGTTTCTGCTCGGTTCTTCCAGATCGATGGCAGGGTTCTCATTGTAAGGGATTAGATTGATATGAGAGTGTACCGGTCTAGCAAGAAGCAAGTCAATTAACTCATAAGCAAGCTCTGGTTTGTCCGTCTTATCTTTGATCATGATGTACTCATAAAATATTTTCCTGCCCGTTTTCTCCGTATACTCATCAACTTGTGCAAGGAGTTTATCGAGAGTATACATTTTGGTGATGGTTGGAATAAGTTCACTACGAAGTTCTTGATTTGGTGCGTGCAATGAGAGTGCAAGCATGACCTCCAGGTTGTCATCAATCATTTTTTGTATGCCTGGTATGATACCACTTGTGGAGATGGTAATATGACGGCGAGAAAGAGAAAATCCGTTTTGGTCGAGCATATAATGTATAGATTTTTTGACATTGTCATAGTTGAGGAGTGGCTCACCCATACCCATAAAGACGATGTTTCTGATCATGTATCGACTGTTGTCTTCTTTTTTTCCTAGTTTCTCTTTAAGATAGTTGTTTGCATAGAGCACCTGCCCGATGATCGTCTGTACATCAAGGTTTTTGAGTAGTCCGAGTTTGCCGGTAACACAGAAGATACACCCTACTGAACAACCTACTTGCGATGAAACACATAGTGTGAGACGGTTGAGCTTTTTCCCATCGACCAGCGTCGTAAATCCTTTTTTGTACTCTTTTGATCATTCGATAATTTCATGATAGTGGAACATGATAACCGATTCGATCACATTGCCATCTTCTAGTTCAAAGAGGAACTTAGTTGTATCAGGCGACTCTTGTTGCTCTTTGAGTTTGAACGGTACAATAGAAAAATTCTCTGAGAGAGAGTCTCTCATCTCTTTACTCAAAGCTGTCATCTCTTGGAAATCAATGACTGAGTTTTTGAAGATCTCGTGATAAATTTGTTTAATGCGAAAAGGTTGGAGCTGGTGCTCCTTTCTTCGTGCTTCGAGTTTTTCTGCATCAAAAATAGAGGCTTTCATAGCCTCCATTATAGCAAAATGCCTTTGAAAAACAACCTTCTCTAGAGCTGCTTGTCTATTTCTGTATTGATATCATCAACGATCTTTTTGACCTGTGTCTCAAAGTCTCCTTGAGCAGGCTGTCTTGCGCCAGCTGCATAGATGTGCCCGCCTCAGTTCATTTGCGTAGCAATCTGTTGTACATTGATTCTCTTACCATCGCTAAGATAACCTGACCTTAGAGAAATGCCGACTTCACCCGTAGTTCCCAGTCTGATGATGGCGAAGACACCGACGCCTCTGATCGGTTTGATGTTATTGAGGATCATGATATCTGCTTCATCTTTATCAAATCAAAGATCTTCTATCTCTTGCACAGTATATCGAGCATAGCATACGTTGTCTGTACGAGTGATTCTTGGGGTGGTCATTTTGAGAAGATCAATAGCTGATCGTTTGCTATTATTGAAAATATATTCAATAAGCCAAGCTTTCTTCGCTCCTATCTTAATAAGTGCAATAGCATTGCTCATGGTTCTCACAGTATCTTGTTCATACTGGAAGTTTCCCGTATCCGTCATGATACCCATGTATCGATAGGTCGCTATATCAGCATCAATGTGCTCTGGAAATGTCTCTTTGCATATTTCGTAGAGGAGCTCGGTACAGCTTGCCGCATCAACATCTTTTAGCACTATGCTGTTTGCAGGATTTTCGTCACCGAGGTGATGATCTATGATCAATTTATCCTTGCTGTCAAAGTATGACTCATGGCCCTCGGTTAGCTTCTTGATGCGGCTGTAGACAGTAAAATCGACAAAGATGATCAGATCTCGTTTGTCGCTATAGTCAAAATTAGTCTTTATCTTATCAATGCTTGGAAGAAAATCATAGGAACTACTTGGTGGAAGTGTCGTAAAATACTCCACTGTTTCCCCTAGATTTTCACACACCTTTCCAAGTCAAAGCATTGATCCAATGGCATCGCCATCAACGCTTTCATGTCCGAAAATAGCAATAGTTGACGCATTGGTGATCTTTTCTTTAAAGCTATTGAGTAGCTCTTGGCTAAACATTTGAGAAGAACTAAGGGTAAAAAATTAGCTATTGAGCATCATAACTTGATATTGCAGAACTGTTGCAATACATACCCATACGAGGTAAGGGATATAGGCAATGCTCATCCATTTTCTGTACTTCCATACAGCAACCATTGATCGGACGATCGTTAGGAGTACTAGTACAATATCAACAAAAGCGAGCTGAAAATTTGCCAGACCAAACTGTATATAGGTGAAGATCATGTTGAAGAGGAGGTTGAGTCCAAACGGCCAAAAGAGTTTTGCTGGCAGTTTTTTTCTGATAACCTCAACGATAAGTGCGATCAATACAATAGCCATGATCGTGTAGAGGATAGACCATACTGTTCCAAATACTCGAGTTTCTGGAGCTCGCTCTGGTCTGATTCGATCAAGATATTGACCCTGTGTGTTAAAGTCCATAAGATTTCCGAAGTTCATGAGTGTATGAGTAAGAAGATAAATTATTTTGTTATAAGTCATTTTTCTATGAGGAATTTTGCAAGGTCTCCAAAGAGTCTTCCTGCTGTGTACTCACCGTACTGCGTTGTTCTTGGTCTATGCACCTGTATGACTACTACATATTTCAAGTCGTCTTTAGTCACTATACCAACAAATGAACCGTCTGTCCATCCTGGTCCGCTCATATATTTTCCTTGGAATGCGAGCTGTGAGGTTCCTGTCTTTCCACCAAGTGTGTACCCAGGGATACCATACTGCCTAGTCAGTCATGCATAAACAACTTGGAAGAGTGTGTCTCTCATTTGTTCACTTGTTTCTGGTTTAATGATCTGTGCGCCGATTTTTGGTTGATTTTCCATATATTGACCAGTCTCAGGATCGAAGATCTTGTCGACTAATGTTGGTTTTACTACGTGTCCTCCATTGACGAGGATGCTATATCAGGCCGCTACTTGTATAGGTGTGGCAAGCATACCTTGTCAGAACGTGTTGTTATAGAACTGTGAAATAGGGATATTATTTGGTCCTTCGATCCTACCTTGGCGTTCACCAGCTAGTTCGATGCCTGTTGGTTTCCCGAAACCAAACTTCTCCATATAGTTGTAGAAGACCTCTTTTCCTATCTGCTGACCAATTCTTACCATACCGATATTACATGAGAAGATCACCGCATGGAGGAGCGGATGAATACCTCAGCAGTTTTTCTTATCAGCATTACCAATAACCTGTACGAGCCCATTACCGATATCTAGTTCTACTTTGTTTGGATCATCATAGTAGTCGTAGAGGCTTATTTCGTCACTGTCCAAACCTATGGCAGTGGTGAACGGTTTGATAATAGAACCCGGTTCATAAGGCTGAGCAATATTTTTGTCAATAAACACCTGGGCTCCTAGCTTGTTTGCAGAGATATATTTTTGGAGGGTAGGGTCTTTTCTTTGCGTGTATGTTGCTGGGAGGATCTTTTCTCCTGAGAGATAGAATACAGGGATGTCTCTATAGGTATCATCTTCTACAAAGACGCTTTCTGTCAGACTCAGTGGTTTGAGCTGGTATGCTTCCTGGTAGCTGTTTGGATTAAACGTTGGGTAGTTTACCATAGAGACTACTTTACCATTGAATGGATTCATGACGATAGCAGCGATGCTGTCTGCATTGAAAAGATCGGTATAGTATGCCGCAAGTTGTTCAAGTTTTTTCTGTATCATAGGATCGATAGTCAAATAGATATCACGTCAGTCTACTGGCTGTGTGATAGCGACCTCATTTGATCCGACCTGTCAAAGGAGAGGAGTTGAAAGTCCTCTGATCTCACCAGGAGTTCCTTTAAGAAGAGTGTCAAAATACTGTTCCACACCATAGAGCGGATAACCATCTTTTGAGTAGAATCCTAATAGATTTGCTGCAAATGTGCCATATGGATAGTACCTTGTCTCGTACTTCTCCAACCCTACACCATGTAAGAGAGGGATGCCTTTGACACAGCTATCATCCTGTCATTCACAGGTACTTTTGATGCTATAGTTGTCATTGATAAGGTCATTGATCTGTTTGGCGAGCGTTGCATTCAACCCGTCAGCAAGTTTTACATATCTGTTCTCTTGGCGAACAAAGAGATTGTTGATCTGCTGATCTGAGTATGCGTAGCCATACTTTTTCACGACCTCAGAAAGCTGCTGCTTCGCATCAGACAGATTGCCGACTCTTCAAGGAACGATATAGACATAATGTCTTCCCTGTATACTGACGTAGGGAAGATTAAGTCCAGAAAGCTCTGCAAGAAATGCAGCGTTTTCAAAATATCCAAGATAGTTTTGCTCTTTGAGTCCGATAGAGATTTTATTTTCAAGCGTGCTTTTAATAATGCCGACCGCTTGATCACCTGAGAAGGCGTTGATGATCTCTCTTCTTTCTTGATCGATAGAACTATTTTCTTCTATGATCTCTTGCTGTCTAAGACTGATGCCCGTAGTAGAACCATAGTTCTCACCAAGTTCTTCTTGTGTATAGAATACTACTTTTGGAACGGGTAGTATTTGAATTTGAGCAAAACGTTCAATGTTTTGGATACAACCAAGTGTGTCTACCTCATTCAACCCATTCTTTTCACACAGATGTGTATAGATGACGGGAGTGAGGATATCTATCACTCTTGGTTTATCTCGGATAAATTTTGGATCGACAAAAAGATTGTAGACCTCGATGTTTTGCGTCAAAGCGATTGGTTTGTTGCTAGCGTCGGTCATGTAGACATTTCCTCTTTTTGCTTTGATGTCGACTGCATTGAAATGCTGTGAGGTCAAAGCACTGCTATAGTCTGTTGCCTGGATGATTTGTAGGTAGAACAGCCTTACAACAAGTATGCAAAAAAGAAAGGAAAGAATCCAAAGTAGCTGAGCATCCCTTGTGATTTTCCTTTTGCCAAGCCCAAATTTGTCCAATATCTTTTTTGTGAGTGCGCTCTTCTTTTTTGCTATCATTACCGTTCATTAATAATACACGCAAGTTATAGTTAATATCTTTTCTACTGCAACAAGAGAGTATAAAAAAATCTCCCATTCCGAAGAATGAGAGATATATGTTAGGTTGTTTTATCCTCTAGTTAAGTAATAGACTGGATTACGAAGAAGATAAGACTTACAAATAACCATGCGAGACCGATGAACAAGAGTCCAATACCAGCTTGCTTGAGTATCTGGAAACCTTTTTTGTACTTTCCGTCGTCACCTGCAGCAGTTACCATCTGGAAACCACCCCAAAGAAGAACAATAAGTGCAATAAGTCCGAGCAATCCGAGAAGCCAGTTAATACCGTTTCTAATAGTAAGGATAAGCCCATCACCTTGGAGACCTTGTTGTGCTCCGGGTACATCTGGATTGTATTGTGAATTCTGCTGTCCGAACCCACCTGGAGTTGTCGTGCTTACCGCAAACGCATCTCCAATCATAACAGTAGCTGCGACAGCACTTGCTACAATAGCGTGACCTGCTTTTTTCAGCATAGTAATCTTATGATTAAAAGGATAAATTTACCAACAATAGTTAGACAAAAACTACATGAATGCAAGAGAAAAGTCATAAAAACCTCTTCTTATATCTTTACTTATCGTCAAAACATACAAAAATATACTAAAAAGGCGTTTCCCGTTGCAATTACAGGTGCTAATACGTATAGACTACTACATGAAAGAAAAACTCTCACTATGGTGTGATCTCAATGATATACATGATATCGAACACATGGAGCAGCTTGCTGATATGCTTGCTCAGTTTTCTCATGTATGTGCGTATCATAGATATGATTATCTGTTCCTGTGATATCATGCACTTGTGCATGGCAAGATAGACGAAGAAGCTTTTTTTACGCTTGGTGATATCACAGGCGCTGAGGGAATGTTCGCTCACGCCCGCAGGGCGTGACTTGAAACAGTATTTATGCTCGAAGAAGCAATTGCTGATCAGACCCTCTACATCGTTGAACAAAGTGCTCGAGCATACTTCCTCGGAAAAGTAGGGGAGAAGGTATGAAAAGCACTACAAAAAGATATAGAGTCGCATGGGTCAGCACTAGTAGTTATATAATTTTTTATCATCATTAATTGAGATTATTATGTATCGTCCAGGTTGATTTCCGGAATATGCACCTCAACAACAAAAACTATTTGACATCATCTATGGTGTTATCGCACAAGAGTACTATCTTGCAGGATATCAACATATACGAACTCCTGCGGTAGAGAAAAATGAGGTGCTACAAAAAGGATGAGATGAAGTTGCTAATCAGATCTTTTGATTGTATGGTCTTGCACAAGGTGCAGAGGATTTGAAAAGTTACGCAATGCATTTTGACCTAACGGTTCCGTTTGCTCGTTATGTGCTCGATTGGCAAAATGATCTGACATTTCCATTTAAGCGTTACCAGATACAGCCAGTGTGGCGTGGTGAAAGAACGCAAAAGGGGAGATACAAAGAGTTTTGGCAGGCTGATATCGATGCGATCTGGCCTGAGAGTGAAGCAAGTAAAAAAGACTACAATAGCTTTTATGATGCTGATATTATCAGTACCCTTGCAAGGACTCTAGGAAACGTCTTTTCAGCAGTACAATGTGAAGAGACATTGGAAGTGCACATTAATGATAAGAAAGTGCTCCATACATTTATGCAGGAGGAGTTACAAGTAAATGAGGCTGATGAGAAAGCATTGCTTGCACTGTTTGATAAGTTTTACAAGCTCGAAGAAAAAGAGTTCTTTGTGCAGGCTGAAAAGCTTGTAGGCAAAGATGGTGTAGCAAAAATTAAGGAACTCATGTCTCTTTCAGAAGAGCAGATCAAAAAGAAATATCCGACTATTGCTTCTGTGCTTTCGCTTGTAAGATGTGACTGTGCAGACAATGTGTCGATTACCTTTGATCCATTTATCGTTCGTGGTCTAGACTACTATACTGGTACGGTATTTGAAACATTTATCTCAGGGCGTACGGATCTTGGAAGCATCTGTTCGGGAGGGGCTTATGAAAACTTTACCCACTTTCTTGATGCAAAGAGAGTCTATTCATGAGTCGGCGGAAGCATCGGACTTTCAAGGCTCTTTAGTATCCTGACCGAGGAGTTTGGTCTAGTAGAGGCTCCGTTGGCAGATGAGAAATCATTTCTTGTTGTGCACTTTGAAAACATGTTAGAGGACGCCTTCCATATTGCTGATGCGGTGCGTCGTGCAGGCCATGGCGTTGAAATCTATCCGTTGCCTGAAAAGATTGGTAAACAGATACAATATGCAGATAAAAAAGGCCTGACACGTGTTGTCATATTTGGCGAAGCAGAAAAGCAAGCAGGAGAATTTAAAGTCAAACATCTTACGACGGGTGAAGAGAAAACCTACAAGATAGGAGACACTATCATCTAAACTATTTCATTTTTCATTATAAAAAATCCCGCTCTGGATATACCGAGCGGGGTTTTTGTTACGTAGATTCATATTTATTGTACGATACATATAGGATATATGTACGAGTACTTCCGGCTGTAATGTTCATTGCCGGGATCAATCAGTGTGATCGAGATGGTCAGGATGTAATCTCCAGGTACCAAGTCCCGGTCAAACTTCAGAGACCCTTTTGAGCCGTGGAAGTTCGAGATAGATGCTGTGCTATATTCTTTCTGATTGTATTGATAATCAGTGATACGTGCATCCACATGCGTTCTGACAGCTTGTGTCGTCTCCCAGGTCAAAGGTAAAGGAAATACACGTTTGATATTGATCTTTGGCCTATTCTGGATAGGCGTTGTCACATGTGCATTCGTATCTCCGCCCCAGAAGATATAGCCACCGACTTTGACGTTAAGTAGTGTCAGAGGTGTCTGTGGTTCGCCGTTGTTATTGGCACCGTTGTTCGTGCCTGTTCCGTAGTTGTTCGTTGTGCTGTTATCGATGTCTACATCATGGTTGAAGCTATCTTTAGCACAACCAATAAAAAGCACGCAAAGGGCAATAATTATGAGATTTTTCATATGCTGTCGTTTTTATTTTTAGTTTATGTTTAATATTTTTTTGATCTGCGGTGTGATTTGCTGTAAGGCAGATCTGTGCAGAGAAGAGCTTGTGTACAGAATGTTTTCTGGCACGAGAACATTTTCTCTCAACATACCGTCCGCATCTACCACGATGATTTTCTCGTGTGGAAGAGAGAGCAGGTCGTCTTGTTGTCTTGCGAACAATTTAGCCTCTATGACATAGAGATCATATTCATTTTCGGACAGACAGTTCTTTAACTCAGCTTTCATTTCAGCAGTGGTAGTGGTAAATTCTCCTAACGTTGAGAGAAATTCTTTGATCTGCTCAGCATCATGATTTACCTGATCATTTGTATGAGCTATGAGTATTTTTTTCATATATTAAGGATCGTTTTGTGAGTAATTTTGTTTATAATAAGGATTGTATGTAGATGCGTTAAAAAGTCAATGTTTTTGTGGGTAGTAAATGAGAAAATGCTGTGCAGGAAATGTGGAGAAAGTGTCGGAAGAAAGGCTTGTATTAGCCGTAATCGTACGTAATATGATACGGTGATTTATTTTGTGAAAGTGACCTGTAGGAGATGGTAACATTGGACGACATTAAGCTTCCTCCCCATAATTTGGATGCCGAGAAGGGTATCTTATGTTGTATATTGCTCGATAATGAGGTGATGTTTATCTGTGACAGCCTCTTTTTGGCGCCGGAAGACTTCTATCAGAAAGAGCATCAGATGATCTTTGAGGCGATGAAAGAGCTTTGGCTACACCGTAAGACTATCGATGTAGTGACGCTTGCTGATATGCTGGTGAAGAAGAAATTTTTTGATCTGGTTGGAGGAAATGACTATCTCTATGAGATCTCTACTGCGGTGATGACTACTTCGGTAGCAGGTGAGTATGCGAAGATAGCGAAGGAGAAGTCGATCTTGAGAAGTATCCTCAAAGCATCGCAGGGTATTATTGGCGATGTGTACGAACATAAGGATACGTTGGAAATTATTGATAGTATCCAGAAACGTATTTTCGATCTGACGCAGTTTGATATGTCTGATTCGACAAAGCATATTAAGGAGATCCTTGAGCAGCGCGTGGAGGAGCATATGGAACTGGTAGATAATCCAGAGAAGATCAATGAACATAAGATCATGTCAGGATATCCGAAGCTCGATGACTTTACCAATGGATTTAAGCCGGGTGAACTGGTGGTGTTAGCCGCACGTCCCGCTATGGGTAAGACAGCTTTCGCACTCAATCTATTGCTCCATGCAGCTTTGAAGCACGATAAGTCAGTCGCTTTCTTCTCGCTGGAAATGGGTTCTGAGCAGATCGTTGACAGACTTCTTTCAGCGGTGGCGGAGATTCATATGGGAAGAATGCAGAAGTGACAGCTCAATGAGTCTGACTTTGCTGAGCTTGGCGAGGCGATGGAAAAGCTCGGAGATAGTCACATATTTATCGATGACCAGGGTGCGGCGACCATCCCGACGCTTAAGTCGAAGCTCAGAAAGATTAAAATAGAGCGTGGTAAGCTTGATATGGTGATTATCGACTATCTACAGCTCATGAGTGGGGTAGGAAGCAAGTTTGCAGGCAATAGAGTACAGGAAATTTCCGAGATTTCGCGTGGTCTAAAAGAACTTGCAAGGGAGCTGAAAATCCCTATCATTGCACTCTCTCAGCTTTCCCGTAACGTGGAAGCTCGTGTGGATAAAAAACCACAGCTTTCGGACCTTAGAGAGTCTGGAGCGATCGAGCAGGACGCTGACAGTGTGATCATGCTCTATAGAGATGAATACTATGATCCGGATACTGATAGAAAGGGAACCGCCGATGTACTTGTCAGAAAGAATAGAAATGGACAAGTCGGTGAGGTTGAACTCATTTTCAAAGGAGAAATACAAAAGTTTTACGATATTGCTCAATCGTAATGACACCCTCGTGTCATCCTCGTAGATGAAACATTACAATAGTCGTATTATTGCTTATGGTAGCGTCAGGACTGTTGGCGCTGCTTACTTTGCAGTTTGTGAAACACTTTCTCACAAGTAGCAACGTATTGGCAAACTACTACAAGTCATACTATATGGCTCGTGGAGGCCTAGAAGCAATGCTGACAGAGGCAAATCTACGTGGATATGGTTTCCAATATGATCTTTGACAGACAGATATAGAAAAGAACTATTATGATAACTGTAAAGAGAGTGCTCTGTGTGATATGCAGGGCAATGTTGTCGCGCAGGGAGTCGCTATCTATGACTCTCCCGATAGTCTTATCAGTCAGGCATGCGAGCCTACTGAGATGATCTCTTTGCAGCCTGGCGCAAGCAGTGCATATCCGTTGTTCTACGACAGATGAAGCTCTGCTAACCTTTCGTTTGCGCCAGTCCAATCCGAAGATTATGCGAAGCTTGATCTTGGATGATTTGATATAACACTGAGTGGATGATCGCTTGAGGCATACTTGTATGATGCTGGAGAGGGTTCGTTTGGCAGAATTACTGCTAGTGAAACAGTACATCTACCAGGGCAAGATGCACTTTTTGCTCAGCAATCTCTTGTCCATACACACTGGCTCATAGTGACTAATCCTCAGAATAATACTACTGCTGTTTCATATTGCCTCAACAGCGATGACGCGGCACACAAGCTTGTTGGTAACTACACACGTATTACCGCACAGGCGACCTATTCGGATAAAACGGTGGGAGTGACAGCTCTTAAGAAATTTGTCTTCCCAAGCGCGTTTATTCAGTAGTTTTTTATTACTCTTAATGTTACATGCAACGTTACAGTAAAATCATTGTAGCAACACTTACAACTCTTACTGCTTTTACCGGTTTTGCCTTGGCATACGATCTCAGTCATTATGACACAAACCTCGTGTGGCAGCTCAATCGTCAGGTTGATCAAGCTATTAGCGATACTAGTAGATCACCTGAATTTATGGAAAAAGCAGCTACAAAATTTAGTAGTCTTGTGGACACTCTTTCGACTGACCCAAGAAAACAAGCAATTATGAAAAGTGTATTTGAACACACACACAATCAGCTAGCTCTTGCTACTGATGCACAAACTCGTGCATTTAAAAAGTCATTTGTATCAGCGTATGGGGGAGAGCTTCAGGGAGATCCTTTCGAGCTCAGACTACAGCGATGTGTACAAAAATTCGATATGGTAAATACCATAGCAAAGAAACATAACTTCCCAACTGCACTTATCCTGGCAACATGGTTTATGGAGTCAAGCTGTCGTATGGCTAATCCTGACAACGGAGATGGTCTCTTTCAGATCCTCTCTAATCACTATGAACCAGGACCAGTAACAGATGCTGATCTGGAAAGTCAAATTGAAGACTTTATCAACTTCTCACGCAACAAACGACGTTGGTTCCACAGAAACAATCCTGATCGTCAGATTGTGTTAACACACAAACTATGGGATATTGAAAGCCTTGAGTCGCAAGGTGCGCTCTACAATAGTGTCGGTAGTAAAATTACTGCATGGCCACTGAGAGCTACCAATGAGTACTACAACCGAGGTAACTTCAATCTCGAATGGAAGTCGAGCGTGAAAGATGGTATGATCACTGCTTTCATCAGACTAGTAAAATGGGAACTTGAAAATAGATAATAGTGAAAGTAAGAAAGAGCAAGATGGTCTGTAAATGGCCATTTTGTTTTTTTGTTTATGAAAAATATTGTTTTATAGATCTGCCGTGATGAGATGAGAGGGAGCCGGGATGTGATAAGAGTAGGATATTAGAGAGTAGGGGTGGTTTGTTTTTTTTGAGGTAGTAAAAAATGGTATGACTATTTGGATATAGTAATACCATTTTGCTTGGGTAGTCTCCAAGAGGTGCTCTAGGAGCCCGTGTATGCTGGTGTACTTTCTAAATTGCGATTCAACTATCCTTCAACTCTCAAGCTATAATCACTTCACTGCTTCGATATACTGCTCAGCGCGATCTTTCCAGTCTTTAAACATATCAAAGCTTGCGCATCACGGACTGAGAAGAATGACTTGTATACTATGTTTTTGTGCATGCTCATAAGCTAGTTTCACTGCCTCTTGCATGGATGATGCTTTGTCGTGTTCGATCTCTTTTGCTTCAGCGATCTCTATAAATTGCGGGGCAGTAGTGCCAATGAACACGCCATAGCCAACTTTTTGTTTCATGAGTTCTGCAAGAGCACTAAAGCTGTCGCCCTTGTCTGATCAACCTGCTATCAGTACGATCGGCCCAGGGAATGCTTCAAGGGCGACCCTCAACGACTGCGAACTTGTCGACTTCCCATCATCATAAAAGCTGATGCCATTTTTCTCGTTGATCAATTGCATTCTATGAGCTAGCGGCTCTATGGCATTGATTGCTTCATGTATCTCAGTTTCACTTATCGTCAATCCATAGTCTTGCACAAGAGTTTTTACCAGCAGATAGCACGCCTGTATATTACCTGCATTGTGTGTACCGACAAACTGAGTATCAGCCAGAGGATAGTCGTTATTATAAAGCGTCAAAGGCGCTGTATGGTCTAAAGCTATCCCTTGTTCCGCTAACGTATCCAAAACGCCCTGCATTGTAAAAACCGCCTTGGTGGAATGCTGTAAAAGTCTATATTTTGTCGCCACATAATCTTTCATGTCGGGATGCCAATTGAGATGATCTGGCGAAATATTTGTCCAAATCGCATAATCAAATCGCAAATCTTCAAGTCCATACAAAAGAAACGATGACACTTCACACACGACGATATGTTTCTGCTCAGTCAATCATCCTTCTACTATATGATTGAGCGTCGTAGCAATCGACTCATCAAAATTTCCACTCAACCAAACATTATATCATGTATTTACTCACTTCAAAAGCTCATAGAGCACATGACTAACAGTGGACTTCCCATCGGTTCCCGTTACACCGACAAAACGGAGATTCTCTCCTCGGGCCTGTTTCTTCAGAAACTGCCCGATAAAATTGAGCTCAGAGATTGTCTTCTCGCCATATTTCTGATAGATATCACTATCTGGTTTCACGGCTTGATGCACGATAATTTGTTCTGCCTTCTCAAACAGCTCCTCATCTCGGCTGTTATAATCAATACTCTTTGCCTCAATATCAAAATGCTGTAGCAATTGTTCCAACGGCTTCCCAATCTTTCCCTGTCCAAATATCGCGATCATCTATAGTGTGGAATGTAGTTAAACAAATTGAAGTATAAAAAAACTCCTGCCGTAGGCAAGAGTTCTTCATCTATATGGATTATTATTCGTCATCGTTTTCTGACTCTTTTTCAGCTTTGGCTTCGGCTTTTCTTTCTTCTTTCCAAGCCTTGTTTTCCGCTTTTTCTTCCCATGGTCTGTAGATGCGCTCGATAGTACCTGAGACGATCTTTTCTAGAGGAGTGTCTGGCATGTCGAGAAGTACCTTGTCAGAGTGAACAGTCTTGAGTTCTCCAGTAGTAAGTTTGATTCTTACTGAACCTTCTACCATGGCGAGAGCTCCTGTTACTTTGTCTTTCCCTTCCATCTGCGCTACTTCTAGTGACTTACCACCGCGTTTACCGTATTGTGACTTGCCAAATACAAGGTCTTCGATAGCAACCATCTTCGCTGAGTTGGTGCTATTGACCATGATAAACGGCTCATCTTTGTAGATGAAGAGGGCAGCAGGATTGTCGCTTTCATCAGGAGTAGAGATGGCTTTGACTCCAGCAGCTGTCTTACCCATAGGACGACATTGCTCTTCAGGGAAGAGTGACAAGTATCCTTTTTGAGAGAGTACGCCGATCTTATCGTTGTCTCTTACTGCTGCTACAGCGATGATTGACTCTTTGTCCTTCAGGCTCATGATGCTTGTTGGGAATTTCTTAAACCCTAGAAGCACATCTTTCTTGATCTTCTTTAGGTTGTTTCCTGACGAGAGCATAACGAGCTCCTTATAGTCATGAAGCATAGAGTTACAGAAGATAACATTTCCCTTGAGTCCCCATTCTTCCTTTGGATTGACAGGATTTGATTTCATATTGTGAGAACCAATATCTTTAAGTCTCTGGATGACAAGTTCACCCTTATCAGTGATAACGATGAGTTTGTCTTGGTTGTGTGTGTAGATAACCTCGAGAGTGTCATCAGGGAGCACGTTGACTCTTGACTGGTAGAGGATTCTAAACGACTGATCAGCTCCAATCCAGAGGATGACGTCTTCTTTCACTGCATCTTCTTTTGCAAGAAGTTCTTTCATACGATTTGAAAGATTTGCTGTACCATCAGCTACAAGCTCAGTTCTTCTTTCATCTCCGAAAGTCTTTTTGATATAGTTCATCTCGTCTTTTACCACCTTGTCGAGCTTCTTTGGATCATTAATGATGCCCTCTAGGTATTCAATAAGTTTCTTTTTCTCGTCGATTTCATCAAGAATCTTTTGGATTTCCAGACCTACCAATGACTGTAGTCTCATCTGGAGGATATACTCAGCCTGTACATCGGTAAACTCAAATTTCTTGCCCATCAACTTTTCTTTTGCCTCTGCTTTGTCTGATGAGTTTCTAATCGCTGCGATCACATCATCGAGGATGTCGATAGCACGCTTTAGACCTTCAAGAATATGAAGTCTATCTTTTGCCTTCCCGAGCTGGTAGACAGATCTTCTATAGACAACCTGTCTTCTGAACTCTACGAACTCTACAAGGAGATCTTTGATGTTAAGAAGTCTTGGCTGCATCCCTTTTTCGATCAATGTCACATTGTTCACATTGAAGTTAGATTGAAGCTCTGTGTATTTGAAAAGCTTTGTCAGTACAGCCTGTGCGTCTACGCCCTTTTTCAATGTGATAGACACTCTCATTCTTTCTCTATTTGACTCATCACGGATATCAGTAATACCTTCAAGCTTTTTATCTACTACTAATTCACCAATTTTACCAACGAGCGTTGACTTATTTACCTGATACGGAATCTCATCAATAACAATAACTTTTCCATTTTTCCCGTCTTCAATGTGCGTCTTACCTCTTACGGTAATACCACCTTTTCCAGTTTCATACACCTGTCTGATATTCTCTTTGTCGAACATCATACCTCCGGTAGGGAAGTCAGGACCTTGGATGATCTCCATGATCTCATCGATCGTTGCCTCGGCATTGTCCATGAGCATGAGCGATGCATCAATAACTTCCGTGAGGTTATGAGGAGCCATGTTTGTTGCCATACCTACAGCGATACCCATTGTTCCGTTACAGAGGTGATTTGGAAATTTAGTCGGAAGCATAATAGGTTCTTCACGAGAGTCGTCGTAGTTTTTCTTCCAGTCTACAGTGTCCTGATCGATATCAGCAAGCATCTCTTCAGCAATCTTTGTCAATCTTGCTTCCGTATACCTCATCGCAGCTGCGCCGTCACCGTCGATAGAACCAAAGTTACCTTGTCCATCTACGAGTGGATATCTCAAAGAAAATGGCTGAGCTAGTCTTACCATAGCATCGTACACTGATGAGTCACCGTGTGGATGGTACTTACCAAGAACCTCTCAGACTACTGTTGCAGACTTTCTAAACTTTGCATTGTGGTTGAGTCCGATATCATGCATAGCATAGAGGATACGTCTGATCACCGGTTTCATACCATCTCTTGTATCAGGTAGTGCACGAGATACGATTACCGACATGGCATAGTCGATATATGATTGTGTAATCTCTTGTTCAATCGAGTGAGGCATAGTTTGTTCTACTATCTCCTTTTGTTCATTTTTCTTGTCTGCCATCTGTGCGTTTTTGACATTAGATGAATTAAAAATAGTTTTCCCACAAAGCCTTCTAGAAAAGCTTACTGCAGGCAAAATACTGTCGAATAACCTTATCACTATAGGGATTTACAAGGTGTTTGCAAGGCTTCAACCAATAAAAATAAGGAGGTGTTGATAGGTTGACAGAGGCAAAAATTTGATTATAATTGTGTATACTGTAATGCTATATTTAGTTTGTTGTAAATTTTTTCATGCCATCACGTAAGTGAAATCAGTTTAACAATCTTATGTCAGGGAAGAACCTGGCATCAGTTCCTAAAAAGATGAAGGAGCGCCATGTGGATCTTGTCAATAAGAGACTGATTGCTACTTTGCAGCAACATAATAAGCAATTTACTGGATATCAGTCCCTGTTGCGCAAGTACGGTAGCAATCCCGAGTATATGAAGTTTTTTGCTAAGCTACAGATGGAGAGAGGTACTGACGGCAGAATAAGTTTTATCCTTGGTGATAAAAAATACTCTCTTATTCCGTACAGTGCCAAAGAACAATCAAACGCAAACATGATGAGCGATGACGACACGGTGAACTTTCTCAAGCAGTTTCCATGAGAAGCGGTAAATGGAGAACAAGAGTCGTATCTTTCAGAAGAGTTTAAGTGACAAGAGTTTAATTCAGATGCGGAATTGGCAGAGGCAAATAGAAAGGCTTTTCAATATAACAGGATGGATCTTGGTAATAAGGTTTTTGCTTTGGCAGAGCTTCTAGAAGTGGGTTACAATGGTACTTGGGACGATAAGGCGAAAAAGCAAACAAGACAGTGAGAAAGAGGATCTCTTTATATTGCTGAAGGTATGGGTGGTCACTACATGGAGGAGATGTGGCGAAGAAAGCCAAAACCCGGTGAGGAAAAGTTTCCAAGAGCATGAATTTCACAAGTTATGGAGGATCCGACTGAGCAGCTTGTTCTCGTATATGAAGACATTACGTAGTGTAATTCTACAAAGAGAAAAAAGACCTTTCAAAAGGAAACCAACTAAATTTTTTATAAAAAATCCGACTTCTTAGAAGAAGAAGCCGGAGGTTGAATCTAGTTTTTTCATGTTACAAAGACTGTCTTACTGTACAGGAACCAGGCTCAAAATGGTTGAGTCAGAGCTATGTACTTCATAATAGAGCTTTCGATCTCTATATAAAATCTTTTTCTTTTTTGAAGTAGCATATCTTCGCCAAGCACACTTTTCGCGTGTCTTGAGATAGTTCATATCAAACTGATGTAAGTATGCTTCGTATTCTAGAGGGTTTGCATAGTAGGCATTGCTGCCGGACAGTTGTCTACTTACTCGGTTTCGTATAAGTTCTTTTACGTATACAAAGTAGTAGCCGACATACCATAATTCTTTTGCTTGTACGAAATGAATTTTCTCATGATTCATGAGTATGCTGTCTTTCGCTGCCATAGTGTCTGCTACTATCACCACACCAGGGATGACGTTGCAAGCACGAAGATCTTTTGCTCCTACTATAGGGCCAGCCGTATGTACAAAAAACGGCCACAGTACGATGAGAAGTTTTGTTTGCATAAGTGTATCCATAACCGTTTGTTTTTGTTACAGAAAAAATATAGACTTTTAGAAACATATTACAAATAAAAAACCCCCGACACGTCGGAGGTTTTTTCTCAAATGAGTATATTTTTAGAGCTGATTATACAAATCACCTAACTTTTCTTCCTTTTCAGCCTCTGCTTTCTGAGATGCAGCGTGATTTTCTTCTTGGCTGACAACGAGTTTCCATCTGTTGAGTCTTGCTTCACGTTGAGCGAGGATTGCCTCTTTTTCTTTCTCGTCTTCCTCGATAAGGATCTGCAGATTCATCTGTTCTTCAACGTAGATTTCGAACAGTCTGAGTATTTGGAATCCCCATAGCTCAGAAACTTTTTTGACGACTACTTGGTCGTTACTTTGTACAGAGATAACAAAATCAGGCTGATCTTTCTCATTTTGATCATCAAATACTCCATCTGAACTGAAAGATGCAGCTACGAGTTGCATCAACAGATCTCGATCAAAATCGTCTTTGATCTCTTCTGGTACTAAGCAGGGCATAGCAGCGAATTGGCTGACATAGTCCTTATACCAGGTCTGATCTTTGAGGTCTCCTTGCACAGGTCCAAAAAGTTTCTCATATTTCTCGACGGTTTCTTTTTTCTCGTCTTTCTCTCTTAGTTCAGCCACATACGACTGGAAATCAAAAAGCATAGTAGCGATACGTTATGGGCATGTAAAATTATTTGTCGAGCTGCTTTTTTAGCTTCTCGTATTGGTTTTGTAGTAGTTTTACTTTCTCTTCTACTTGATATTTTTCATTGATATCGTTCCATCTTCCCGTGAGCTTTTCTTGCACATCTTCGATGCGTTCTTGTACCATAGTACTTATCTCTTGAGCTTTTTTATGAGCAGCTTCGTTTGCCTTTTCCTTTCGCTCTGCTACTTTGTCTTCAAGCTCTTCTAGCTTAGACTCGAGCATTGCTACTTCTTTTTGGAAAAAAGCTTTTACTTCTTCCCACTTACCTTCGTAGTCAAACTCTCTTACGTCTTCGATCATTTCTTTGTTGGTGTCCAATCGTCCGTCGAAAAAAGCTTTTGCTTTCTTACCAAAAGTTGGTGCTTTAGCAACTTTTTTCTGGAGATTTTTATCTTTGTACCAAAGCACTGCTGCTTGTCCAAGGATAAAACCGATTGCTCATCGCTTCCATTTCTTCAATACCATACGTTTGTGGGATGACAAAATAAAAAGGTTGTTCCCTAAAATACTACCCAATATATGAGAATTTGCAAGGGGATTACAAGACAAACTGTTTTACGAGCTCATAGATGATACCAAATGAGAAGATGATAATGACTGCGTAGGAGAAGAGTTTATTGTAGGGGAGGATATGTGTTTCTTTTTTGTTATGTCTTTTATGGAGCATAAGATTGGTTACTCCAATATGAAAGCAGGTTAGTCCGGTAAATACGGCACCGGAAATCGAGATGATTTTGACGAAATCGGCCTGGAGGTAGAGAAAGAGAAGAAGAGGACCAAGTGCTACCAGTGTTCGTGAGATGAGAGACGAGAGTTTGAATTGTACTTTGAGAGTTTGTTGAAGATGCTCTCCATTGACGAAGTGGGGCGAGATGATAGCGAAGAGTCATACTAGCCCACCTAGTTTAATGACTCGAGACGGAAGAACAGTTTGTAGTCCGCTCAATGCATCTTGTGAGGTTGCAGCTCAGGACATTCCGACAACGGCCCATCACCAAAGAAGTACCATACTCATGCAAATGAGCCCCGCTATCACAATCAAAAACGGCAGATCTTTTTTCTCTCTTCAGAGAATCTCTTCTGATACAGGTATTGTGGAAGCATTGTTGAGGGCGTAGATGAGTACGCCGTATGGGAGGAACCATTGTGCTTTATCGCCAAGAAGAAAGTGTTCAGGTGTTGTGTGAAGAAATCCGTAGATGATCAGGAAGATGAGCATACACAGGAGTATGGTGACGATTTTTTTATCATACTTTTTTATGCCATCTACTCACTTGTAGATAAATCATCCCATGATGAGTGCGTAGACCGTCGCAGAAATAGCTGGTTCGAATGCGCTGTTCGGTCAAAGGATAACATTGACAAAGATGCTACTCAAAGAGATATACGCAAACATCGTAGCAAGGTACTGCAAACATGTGGCAATGGTAGCAAACTTCCCTCGCCTTTTAGGAAGCAACAATTGCATCATGGCTGGGAGGCGCATCCTGCTTGGGAGGCTAAGAGCTACCTCAGCGATGAGCAAATTGAGGATGATCGCTAAAGAGCCAATAAGAAGTATCCACATAGTCCCTTGTAGCACTCAGGCCTGTGCAAAAGCATAGGGCACACCAAATAATCACGCTCCGAGCGTGCCTCAGATGATAGTAGAAACTGCAATAAGATTATTTTTTGTTAACATTTTGTATGATAGTTTCTATGAGTCTAAAAGTGAACGTAATTTTGCAATGCCAGTAGGATTCAACTGTCTTTCGATAGCTCCGATAGTGACCTGATGTTCTCCCGGATGTTGTTTGACAACCTGTGCTACCTGTTGTAGTAACGATGGGTTATCAGGGAGGGCGAACTGCATAGGTCATGTGGCTTCTTCATTGCTTGAACTGCCTCAGCCAGTGCTGTTATTTTCGTCGTTGCTATTGCTATCACTATCGCTTTCATCATCTCTGAGTTCGTCTGACGCTTTTTCAGCTTGTTTGAGGCTGATCGTCTCGCCTGTTTCGCTGTCGACGATCTCATCTTCGAGGTCTCCTGTACCGTGTGCCAGTGCATTGACACCGAGCCTGGTAGTTTTTACCTCCGCGACGGATTCATCATTGTATTTATTTGATTTTTTTGCTTCTTCTATGATACTTTCTAGCGATGTTTTCACGATTTTACTGATCTTAAGAGATCTGTTTTTCCAACCTTCAATAATCAAAATATCAAACTTCTGGATATCCAAAGTCTCTTTCATGAAAAACTCTATCTCATCGGAAATATCTTCTACTGCGACAAAATATCACTTCTTTTTTGCTCTCTGAATGTTTCTCACGAAACAGAGGATCTTCACATTGCCAAAGGCCTGTTCTTTGTCGTAATATTTGAACATGCTGATAAGCGAGTATCTTCCTTTGATATATGGATAGAGTCCATCAAATGGATGACCTGACACAAATGTTTTAAATACATCATATTCGGTCAGCAGTTTTTCCATTTTACTGGTTGGCTCTGCTTGTTCGAGCTCGAGTTTTGGCTTCACATCGGCGACCGCAAATAAGCTCTGCTCAGCATTGTTGCTACCCGCCATTTTTACCCACTCAATGATGCGGGGCACATTGTGGAGGATTGTCTTGCGGTCAACAAAACCTGAGAACGCTCACGCCTTTGCGAGAGATTCCAGTGTTTTTTTGTTGATGAGACTCTCGCACCTTGTGAGAAAATCTTCGAGATCTTTGAACGGACCGTTCTGTCTTCTTTCTTGCTCGATCTGTTCGCTGACGTCGCCGCCGACTCATTTGATACATTGAAATCCAAGCCTGATCGAATCGTCTATGGCGGCGACATGTCTGAACGACTCATTGACATGAGGCGGTAGCACGCGATATCCCTGCAGCTTCAGCTCATTAATAAACTTACTGAGTTTCTCAGCATCTTCTTCAACAGACCTTAGCAAGGCTGCATTGAACTCAATAGGGTAGTTCGCCTTGAGATAAGCCGTCTGATATGAGAGCATACCATATGTTACCGAGTGGGACTTATTGAATGAGTAGAACGCTGCAGGTTCTATCATTTTTTCATAAATCCATGTACTCGTCTCCTCTTTATATCCTCTAAATGAAGCAGCTTTTTCGATGAACTGTCACTTAATTTCTTCAATAACTTCTTTAATTTTCTTACCAATACCACGTCTCAGATTGTCCGCTTCTGCAAGTGAAAATCACGCCATCGCTTGTACCAAGAACATGAGCTGTTCTTGATAGACAGCAATACCATAAGTTACTGCGAGAATAGGATCGAGGTCTTCCTCTAATTTTTTCTTTTCTTCCTGTGCCGTTGCCTCGTCGTATTTCTGTACGAGGATATCCCACAGCTCTGGAAGCATATAATTTTTTTCTTCTTCTCCGTGTTTTCTTGCGATATATCTTGGGATAAACTCCATCGGTCCGGGACGATAGAGTGCACCCATCGCGATGATATCGTTTACGTCAGTTGGTTTGAGTTTTACCAAAAAGTTTCTGATACCATCTCATTCAAATTGAAACACTCATGAGGTGTCTCACTTTTGGAGAACTCTTTCGAAGGTGTTCTGGTCGTCCAATGGTGGTTCAAAAACCATCGTTTCAAAGTAGTTCTGGAAGATCTCTGGTAGATCTTTACCAGCATTTTTATATTTCGCTCTGACGATTTTCATCGTATTTTTAATGAGCGTCAAAGTTCTGAGACCCAAAAAGTCCATCTTCAACAGTCCAATATCTTCAAGGTCGTGTCACTCATATTGTGTGACGAGTTCTTTCTTTTCTTCCTCTTCGGGTTTGCTTTTTCCTTGAGGCTTAGGTGGATGCTGTACTGGGGTATAGGTGGTAATTTCTTCTGGTGCAATGATGATACCACACGCGTGCACACCTGTTCCCCTTACTGTCCCTTCAAGTTTGATAGCTTCGTCAAATGTCTTTTTGATGATAGGATCATTTTCATACATGTTCCTCAAATCTTCTGTAGCATCGAGCGACGCTTGGATGGTTTTTTCATTGATAAGTGAGGCGATGAAATTTGATCTATCGAAAGGGATACCCATGACTCTTGCGACATCTTTGAATGCAGCACGAGCAGCCATGGTCATATATGTTCCAATATGTGCAACTTTTTCTTTACCGTATTTGTCTGCGACGTAGTCTACTACCTTATCTCTCTGTACATCTTCAAAGTCCACGTCGATATCGGGCATCGACACACGGGCAGGATTGAGAAATCTTTCAAAGAGGAGATCATAAGGGAATGGATCGACATCGGTAATGCCGGTGAAATAGGCCATGAGTGAACCAGCGGCAGAACCACGTCCAGGGCCCACAGAGACATCATGTGTCTTTGCCCAGTTGATGAAATCCTGTACGATAAGGAAGTAGGTGTTATATCCCATCTCTTTTACTACTTTGAGTTCATATTCGAGACGCTCGATATAATCAGCAATTGATATTTTCCCATACAGATTCTCTTTATATTTTGCGATAAGTTTTTTCTTCTCTTCGGTGTAGGTGAGGGCAGTGATTTCTTTCAGTTCTGCCGGTGTCGTCTCTGTCAGTTTTTTCGTCAAATGACCTTTGTCAGTGATAGCAACCATGCTCAAAATATCTTGGTCTGACCATTCATCTATCTCCATTCTTCTCTTCATCCCCGCATATGACAGGTAACGTAATTCAAATTCAAAAATATCCATTCTCACTCAACTCGTGGAAAATTAAAACGGACTTTTATTGTGTTTGCCCCCTTTATAAAAAAATGAGAATAGAAGTCTATGCGTAAATTAAAAAAACCTCCCGTAGGAGATTTTTCGTTGGAGTTTATTATAGATCTTTTTCTTTGATATTAGTTTCGCTGTAGTCGTGTGTTGACTGTACTCTGTGTCAGCTTGCTGTTGACCAAGTTTTTCGCGATGCCAACCCATCATTGATTTTGAGAAACACCTTACCATCACGACCTATTGCGCCTCTCGCATAGAGGAGCAGGTTAATGCTTTGTTGTTCTTCGACGGTAAGATCTGATACATGATCGAGATATACATACGCACTTCATTTGTTTGCTTGCAAGATTTTTCCAATGGCGTTCAGCGGCACATCTGTTTCAAATTTATAGACACTATTGAGTACTTCTTCTTTATTTTCTCTGTCATCAAAGCTTTGTAAAAACTTTTGAAACTCCTGTTTGTAGGTAGTCATGAATGCTTTATAGTCCTCAGAAGAAACTTGTTTCATTTCGTCGTTGATCATGCTTCTTTGTACTATTGATTTTATAGCCATTTCTTCACTTTCTCTCCCAGGATATTTGTTCATTACTGCGTGCATGATAGCAAACATGACATCATCTTCTCCTTTTGCACTACAATCAACATACATAATTGGACTAGTGTCACTCAGCGCTTCTGCAAGCTGCTTTTGGTGCTTTTCTTGCATGATCTCAGAAATAGTTTTTTCTAGCTTCAACTCATTACCTTCTTTCCGAGGCACTTTTGATCTATCAAAATCAAAAGGCTTTGTCTCTTGATGCTCATACTGAGGACAAATCATCGTGCAGTCTTGGTAGTCTAAGACCATATCTATCACAATTGATGCGGGTGATTTCTGAGCCATTTTTTATCATGGGAGTATTTAAATGGAGATATTGTATCTAATTGTGTTGTTAAGTCAATGATTGAAAAAGAAATCCCCCAACTGATACAGCCGGGGGGATAGTTTGTTCATTGGAAATTTATTACCTTGCCTTTTGATGTTATACCTTCGCCCTCCCTAGGGTCAAACCCTTTGATGACATGTTCTAGTTCTGCATAGTATCGGATGTTGTGCGTATGCGAGATAAAGATCACATAATGCTCTTGTACGATGTCCTTGATACTTCTCCTGAGGTTCTCGTCAGTGCACTTATTTCGTTCGTCTAGCGAAATCTCATGAGCAGACAGTATACAAGTTACTTCCACATCATTCTTTTCAAGTTCATCTTTCAGAAGCCTGGCCGAGTTTTGGGGTCGGTCCAGAGGACTGTGTACGATAATGACGCGTGTGTGTTGAGGGAGTTCACTCTGCAATAGCTTCCATACTTCGTGTGTTCTTCTGAGATTTTCTTGTGTGTGATGTGACATACTATCTCGGAATGTCCAGACGCGTAGCAGAGAGTAATCGAATAAGGGCAGTGGTTCATCAATAGGAGCCTTAACGGTAATTGTTGTCTCGGGCTCATTTTGTTCTTTTTTTCGCAAAAAGGGCAATAGCGATGTAATAATATTCCAAATTGCATTTGGTTTTGACATAAGGCTCGTTTTGTTTTAGATCTGTATTCTATCGATTTGATGAAATAAGTCAACATTGTTCGACTGGTAAGTCCATCGGTAAGTTGTAATATTTTCTTTTGCATTGACTATCTAAATCACTATTTATAGATGATAACTAGGTCGATTTTTTACTATTGGAACAAATAGATATATGACAGCAAAGAAACAAGAGTATGATGCATCGCAGATTAAAGTCCTTGAGGGATTGGAGCCTGTGAGACAGAGACCCGGAATGTATATTGGTTCGACAGATGTAAGAGGACTTCATCACTTAGTATATGAAATTGTCGACAATGGTGTGGACGAAGCACTGGCTGGATATTGTAACAATATATCACTGACTATCCACAAAAATGGATGGGTGAGTGTGAAAGATGATGGTCGTGGTATCCCAGTGGATATTGTAGGGAAGACTGGAAAGTCAGGTCTTGAAACAGTGTTGACCGTGCTCCATGCTGGAGGTAAGTTTGAAAAGAGTGCATATAAGGTTTCAGGAGGTCTGCATGGTGTGGGTGCTTCTGTGGTAAATGCTCTTGCAACAGAACTGAAAGCAACTGTCTATAAACATGGGAAGATTCATACTATTTCATTCAAACGTGGTGTACCAACGTCTGAGTTGCAGGTGGTTGGAGAGACAGATCTTCAGGGTACAACTATTGAATTTCTTGCTGATGATACTATTTTCGAAACAACAAAATACAACTATGAAACTCTCTCATCTCGTTTGAAGTATGCTGCATATCTTACTCCGGGTGTTACATTTACTATCACCGATGAGGCTGCTGGTAAAGCAGAAAGATTTTACTATGAAGGTGGTATCAAGACATGGTTGAAAAATCTTGTGGATGATCAAAAGCCATTGTCAGCACTACACTATGTTAATAAAGAAGGAAAGGATGTACTGGTTGAGATCTCATTTCAGTACGTAAACTCAAACAATGATAATATCCTCTCATTCGTAAATAATATTAATACCACAGACCACGGTACTCATGTCGTTGGTTTCAAAAACGCCATGACCAATGTGATCAACGAAGTAGCGAAGGCAAAAGGTAAGATCGACAATAAAATTGGTGAGTTCCAAGCATCAGACATTACTGAAGGTTTGTATGCTATTGTGACAGTGAAGATTCCTGAGCCTCAGTTTGAAGGTCAGACAAAAGGAAGACTTGGAAATAGTTATGTAAAGAAAGAGGTTGAAGAGATTGTTACTGACTATCTCAGATCTCACTTTGCTGAAAACGAAGAAGAGTTTGACTCTATCCTTGAAAGGATTGTGCTTTCTGCAAGAGCAAGACTTGCAGCAAAGTTTGCTCGTGAAACAGTACTGAGAAAGAACGTGCTAGCTGGAGGAGTACTTCCAGGTAAGCTTTCAGACTGTTCAAGACGTGGTAAAGAGGGTACAGAGATGTTTATCGTCGAGGGTGATTCGGCGGGGGGTACTGCGAAGCAGGGACGTGATAGTGAATTTCAAGCTATCTTGCCACTCAGAGGTAAGATCCTCAATACCGAGCAAGCTATGGTACAGCGTATCATGGGCAATAACGAAGTGAAGTCACTTATCACCGCTATTGGTGCAGGACTCAAAGATATGTATGAGGAAGACAAGTTGAGATATGATAAGATCGTTATCATGACCGACGCCGATGTCGATGGTGCGCATATTAGAACACTTCTTCTCACATTCTTCTTTAGATATATGAGACCACTTATTGAAAATGGTCATCTCTATATTGCTGTTCCACCTCTCTATAAGGTAAAACAGGGGAAGAAAGAGCAGTATATCTATCCTGTAGATGATTCAGACCTTGCGGCTTCACTTAAGAAGTACGGCTTCAAAACCGATGAAAAGTATGAGATCCAGCGTTATAAGGGTCTCGGTGAAATGAATGCTGAGCAGCTCTGGGAGACAACTATGGATCCGGTAAGAAGAAAGATGTTGCAGGTGACAGTAGAAGATGCAGAGGAGGCAGACAAGCTCTTCCGTATCCTCATGGGTGACGATGTGATGAGTAGAAAGCACTTCATCCTCACTCACGCAAAGAAAGTGAAAGAACTCGACGTATAATCTCTTATTTCTTATGATAATTATAGGTGTATGCTACATCTTTTGAAATGACAGCTCGAGAATAATGGAGGAAAAACTTTTCTCCACAATGACTTTCTTGGTATAGAGGTCTACTATGCTGGGAAACAAAAAAAAGGAACGTGGTTCCTTTTTCCATATATGGATGAAAATCATAAGACTATAGTTTACTTTGCCTTTGATACGATAGAGCAAAGAGTCGCATTTGAGGAGGTGCTCAAAATATCTGGTATTGGCCCGAAGACAGCTTTTGCGGTGGCGGCTATTGATAAGAAAGAGCTCCAGAAAGCTATAGATGAGTTTGATGTCAAGGCGATTCAAAAGATCCCTGGTATCGGTCCAAAGACAGCGAAAAGACTTCTTGTTGAGCTGAAGGCGACGCTTCGTCCAACAGATCTGAAGAAACTGGACATCGATGAGAAACTCTTTAAGAGTATCGTGGCCACTATGAAGAATATGGGCCGAGATGCTACTACAGTGAAAAAGAAGTTAGCTGAGTGTCCGATCCCATTGGAAAAGGAGCACTTACAGGATATCATTAAGTGGCTTATCGGACAAATGTAATCTGTGAATAAACTATTGAAATAAGAAAAAACCGTGCATTACGCACGGTTTTTCTATTAGAATCTGAGATCTAAGTTATGCAGCAGCAGCTTCGTTGTTTTCTTCATTGTTTTCTTCATTGTTGTTTTCAGTAGCTGGGTTTGCATTTCCCTCAGTAGTACTTTCTGTACCTTCTGCACCTGCGTTTTCTTCTGTTGCAGGAGTTTCAACGTTGTTTTCTTCCATATTCATCTTTGTCATGGTTGAGAGGATAAAAAAGCTACTACTAGGTAGTAACGACCTCAAAGGTACCCATTGTCTACCCTAATGCAAGCTTAAATTACGACAATTAAGAAGCCGGTTTTGCACTGAATTGTTCGTATAAATGCTTGATTTCTGTCGGACTTTCATATGCAGGGAAAAGGAGCTGATGGAGAGGGATTTTGACGTCAATCATGTTGATCAGTTGATTGTTGTTGTCAATCCGAGTCTGTATTTGTTCCTTAGAGTACCCATTTGCCTCTAAAAGAGAGATTACTTCCTTTTCGCTCATAATGTGCCAATCTCCTTCTGCTTTCTTTCTGCCATGTTCATAGTATTGTTTTCCGTCCTTGATACATCTTGCGATATCGAATGCGTCTTTTTCTTCTTCTGAGACATAGTGGAAGTTGTTGTCCACGAGACAAGGGATCGAGCTTGCCTTGCTCAGGGCTATGATAGCGTCATTTACTTTCTTTATGAGCGGGAGCTCGGTATGTGACTGTGCACATACTTCGAAGAAGAACTGATCAGCAGGAAAGTATGAAGCGTAGAGCTGCATGAGTTCTGTCATTTTCTTTTCCGATTCTCATTGTTGTAAAAGCCAAGCTATGTAGCTATTTTCTCCTCAGATGACTCCTATAAGGTTTGTAGTTCTGTCACGAAGCTTTTCTATGGGGAAACAGGCTGTATTTTCTGAAGATCCTGTATGAGCTTCCGATACGATCTTAAGCAGTTCTTGGTATCCTTCATAGTTCTTTGCAAGGAGGGTCATATAGTAGGGTTTGTCTAGTTTCCCTTCTTTCATCATATGCGTGCAGATGTCTACACCTACAAGAGGCTTAAGATCTTCTTTTTGTGCAACAATAAAGTGCTGAATAGCTCCATACATGCCATTGTAGTCCGAGATTGGCATGACAGTCTGTCCTAAGCTTTTTATCTTCTTCGCTATAGCTTTGAGATCACCGATAGCATGAAGGAGAGAGTAATGGCTATGTCAGTGTATGTGATTGAACATCTGATAAGGCAGATAATATAAAGAAGAAAATGGGTAGAGGAATCTGTCACAGGAGAGAACCCTATTCGTTTATCACTAGTGTATAATTATTTTGCTTGAGTGTTCAATGTCAATGGTGACCTATTTGCATTGGTATAAAACTTTCGTAGTATAGGAGTCGAGAAAAGAGGATGTTTTTATCATTTTATTGTCGATAGGAGGTATGAAAAGGTATGTGATCAAATGAGTGACAGGAATATCATTGGGTGCTATTATGTTTACGGGCTTTTTGTTCGCAGATTCTCGAAATTTGCCAGGGGTAAACGTCGTGACGCGTGCAGAGTGGGGTGCTGATGAGACTATGAAATATGCATCTCGCCAAGAGTATCAAGAGATGGCAAGACTTGCAGAAGAACGTAGAAAGTATATGACAGAGATGGAACATGAGCATGCTGAAGAGGAGGCTCAAAAGTCTGCTACGGCGCGTGCGTATGCTTTAGAGAATTTTCCGAATGATATACTTCTCGATATGGTAGTTGATACTGAGAATGGTCATAAGCTCTGGTGGAAAAAAGAGTATGTGTTCAATAAGACAAAGATACTTGTCCATCATACAGTAAATGATATGTCTAAATTGCAGTCGGAGTCTGATGTAAAGTCGCTTCTTCGTTCTGTCTATAGATTACACGCTGTCCAACATGGTTGGGGTGATATTGGTTACAATTTTGTCATTTCACCTGGAGGAGTGATCTACGAGGGAAGAAGTGGGGGTGAGTGAGTCGTAGGTGCTCATGCTACGCGGAATAATCAGCCGAGTGTAGGTATTGCATTGATTGGTAATTTCCAGGTCGATCAGCCCACAGACGCTCAAATTGAGGCGTTGATTTCACTGAGTACTGCACTAGCAGCAAAGTATAAAATTGATCCTATGGTTCAGGTTGAATATCATAAGAGCTCGTCGAGCTATCCATATGTAGCAACATTGACAAACTTTGCCATTGCTGGGCATAGGGACGTTGGTGCAACAGCTTGTCCAGGTGAGCAGCTTTATAAGCTTCTTCCAGCTATCCGTGACCGTATCACTTTACAGGTACCAAAATATCTTGCTCAGTATCCAAATGTAAAAGTTATCAACAAGCCAGTTGCTACGGTGTCGAATACTACATCAAATATCTCTACATCTACTCCAACACTTCCAACCTCTACTACCGTCGTCAATAGTGTGACTAAAACACAGTTAACACTACCAGCAGCCTACGGACTTACTAATAATACCTATCTTGCGCGCACGCGCGCACCACATATGGGAACGACGCTGCCTCAGTGTAAGATTATTTCTGGAGAAGTAACGCTTGCTGGTTGTATGTATCGCAATGGAGAACTTGTTGTAGGCATCAGAAAAAAGGGAAACAATACGAATCCATGAGTGATACGTGTTGAAGCAAAGTCTCGTCGCGTAGAGGTGCTATTTGATCTCCCTATAGCATGGGGTGGTAGTAATAATAGCGTTAGACCTTCTCTTCCGACAAGTTCGACTAATACTAATAGTAATACTTCAGTACAGCAGCCTACAGACCCCGTTCTGACTCAAAGAAGAGCTCAATTCCCCCTTACGATAGCAAATCCTATCACAAAAATTAGCTCACCAGTGTCTGTTTCACAAGTGCCAGCGCTGATGAAAAAAGATGTCTCAGTGCTTCTGTACAATGCTAGCATGCTCTCATCATCATGGACGTTTATCTGTTCAGGACAGTGTTCTCTGAGATGAACGCCGTTTGGGACGCTTTCTGTTTCGTTTCATGATGGGATGTTGACAGTGCAAAAATGACCGCTTTCGTGGAAAGAAGCAAGACTACAACTGGAAACTCAGGGAGATTCTACTATAGCTGTGCTTGATGGTTTGACCAAGAAACAGTATGGTATCTATAGGGGAGACATTACATTGGTACCACAGAACATCAGAAAAATAGACGGTAATTATGTTAACCAATATGCTGTGGTAAATACGCTGCCGGTCGAACAATACTTGGCAGGTATGGCAGAGGCGTCAGATAGAGAGCCATTGGAAAAGACCAAGGTGTTAGCCCTTCTGACGAAGGCGTACGCTCTTTACTACATAGCCGGCAGCGGTCCACATCCTTCTATACCGAAGGATGCCGTATATCAGGCTATAGATGACCCTCGCTTCTTCCAGAAGTACGTAGGTGTCACTTGGGAGAGAGCATCAAAAAACTGGCCTATAGCAGTAGAGGCAACAAAAGACAAGTATATTGTCTACAACAATACTTTGCCTATCTTGCCGTATTTCCATTGTTCACCAGGCTTTACATGGTCGGCTCGTGAGAAGCGAGGACGAACAGACACACCATACCTCAAATCAGTTTTGGATGAGAGTGGTTGTACAAGCTTCGAATGACATGGTGTTGGTCTGAGCTGACAAGGAGCTACAAAAAAGGCTGAGAATGGAGAAAAGGCGGAAGATATCTTGAAGTACTACTATGATGGTATAGAGCTGGTCACTATTAGGTAAAATGACACTATTATTACTATGATGAGAGCCTTCCTAACTTACCCGTTAGAGAGGTTCTTTTATTCATAAGGGTTTTTCCTACCTATTTCGTGAAAATATTGCAAAAATGGCTGAAATCTCTATAATTGAATGCATTGGAAAATTGCATATTTGTGAATTTAATAATCCATTATGAAGAAAATTCTGATGAATACCCAGCCATTTAAAGTGGCTGGTATCGCAAGAGTAGTCAATAATATGGTGACAGACCCTCTTTTGCATGAACATTTTTCATTTGTGACAGTAGATCTTGAAGACACCAGTTGTGATGAGTCGACATATAGATCTGTTGAAACAGCCTTTGGTAAGGAAGTTGTTGGTAATATTCCAAGGATACCAGCAGATGAGATGATACATTCCTCATATGATGAGCTTGTTCAACAGAACGACTATTATATTCAAGTTTATGAGAAGATTATAGCTGAGGAAGAGATAGATGCTGTAGTTGTAAATGGGACATATATTGTACCTCGATGTCTTCTGCAGGCTGCTAAGAGGGCAAATCTTCCTGTTATGACTTATTATCACGGTATTTTGACCAAAGAGATATCATTTAGTGACAAAAAAGACCTATTGCCGTTTTGTGAAATCCTAGAAAAAACATTTATATCAGATAGTGATAGCTTTATCTTCCCTTCAAATCTTACACATCGCCTTGTAGAGAAAAAATTTGGGGTATTGCATCAACCTCATGTGGTCATTCCCAATGGGGTGCCAGAATCGTTTTTTGAGTATGGTGAGGATATGATACCATTAGGAGCAGAGAAGAAACAAGTAGGTTTTGTCATGTCCCGAAGCAAGGTAAAGAACAAAGACTTTGTCCTGTCTTTTGCAAAAGAGAATAAAGAAAAGTGAAATGTTGTCGACATTCATTTGATCTCTAGGCGCATAGGGGACAAAGATAAAAAGCTATTGGATAGCTATGGGGTAATCATACATAATGAGCGTGAACACTCTGATTTACCACATTTTTTCTCATCTCTTGATATATTATTGAGTCCAAGTTACTTTGAGACATACGGAAATATCGTCCAAGAGTGTCTTGCATGTTGAGTACCTGTACTAGTAAGTGCTACTATGGGAGTTTGTGAGATCCTAAGGAAGATTGGACTGGAGGGTATGATCTATGATTTTCATCATTACTCATTTCATTCTCTTGTGGAGGCTATAGATGAAGTAGTGAAAAATAATGAAACATCTTACACTAGACTCCTTTCAGATGAAGTAGCATTAGGTATAGTCAATAAAAAAAGAAAACAGTTTTTAGAGACTGCTTTCCATGTTTCTAGATGGACCTTGTTAAAGTCTTTCTTTTATAGGTTAGTACCTTCATCACTAGTTAAATAGCCTATGCCTTATCAGCCACTGGCTCAATATACAATTTCTGAATAAGGACGATGATGATGGCGAGGAGTGGTGTCGCGAGGATTATGCCTATCCCGCCTGCGATGATACCCATGAATACCTGAAAGAGGATGATATAGGCAGGTGGTAGGTTGACCATTTTTTGTTGGATGAGAGGAGTGATGAACTCGCCTTCGATATTCTGAATGACAACAAAGAGGATGATAACTCCTGCCGCGAGGGCTGGCGAGACAGTCAATGCAACGAGCGCCGCTGGAATGAGCGCAATCAATGGTCAAAAATTGGGAATGAAATTGAGTAATCCAGCAAGCAAGGCAAATAGTAATGCGAATGGTACGCCCATGATAGTGAGACCGATCCCTGTCGCGATAAAGACGATGATCATAGCGATGATCTGTCCAAGAATTCGTTTTCCAAGAGTATCGTAAAGATTGTACATGAGCTTGTTTATCTTTTCCCTCTTGCTCTGAGGGAACATTGCAAGAAATGTTTTTCTGTAGAGCATTGGCGTCGCAGTAAAGTAGATTGTCAGGATGAGCACAATGTAAAGATCTCCTAAAGCTCCAAAGGTTGATGAGAAGAAAGAGGTGATCGTGTCAGTAATTTTTTGCTCATTGTCAGATCACTGGTTGACCAGTTGTTTACCCTGATAGAGAGCCCATTGACCAGCAGGAGTTTTGTTAAGCTCTTCAGTGATCGACTGTGAATAGCTTGGTAGTTCTCATTGAAAGTCTTTTGCCTGATTGCTAATTTTTGCTCCAGCACCTCGAATGAATCCACCTATGAGTGCAATGGTTCATACAATGACTATAAGAAGAGATAGTCGCTTTTTTATGCGAGTATGTTTTGCTAGTAGCTCAGCAAGTTTTCTGAAATAGACTGATACCAATATGGCTGCAAATACAAGAAGAAGTAAGCGAAAAGCTTCTTGTAGTCCTAGAAAGAGGATGACACCTGTGAGAATAACAACCGCAACAATAAGCGTTTTTTGTGTAAAGTTTTTTTCCATCTGTTTTTGAAATAATAAAATGCTCTTTGTCTGAAGTGTAAAAAAGTAAAAGCAAACTGCAAACTATAATAACAATAAGGGCTCGAAATTTTATCTTATTTCATTATACTCTCCATACTATGAAAAACATCGTGGAACTTTTGGATACCATCGCAACTATACCTCACAAAGATGCTCTTAATGTGCTCAAGCGTACTAAGAGAGACTTTGCGAAGAAGTATAATATTTCTGATATTCCAAGCAATGTTGATCTCTTGAAACAGTATCGTCAACTTGTGTCTACTGGTGTCTACTCTAAGAGTGAACGTGTAGAACAACTTCTTAAGAAAAGAGGAGTGCGTTCTGAGTCAGGTATAGTGCCAATACAAGTTCTTACAAAACCTTTTTGGTGTCCTGGTGAGTGTATCTTCTGCCCCAATGATGCTACCATGCCAAAGAGTTATATCAATACCGAACCAGGAGCGATGCGTGCATTGCTCAATCAGTTCGACCCGTATAAACAGACCTACAATAGATTACTTTCTTTGCATATGACAGGTCATGAGACTGATAAGATAGAGATGATCGTTCTTGGGGGTACGTGGGATGTCTATCCAAATGGGTATAAGAGAGATTTCTTGAAATGATTGTATGATGCATGTAATACTTTTGACCAGTTTCTCGAGCAGTATGAACAACACAATATTCGTTGTGGTAAGTATAACCTTGCGGACCTTGGGATAGACTATCCGAAAACGATAGATGAGTCGATGTTGATCAATGAGACAGCTAATCATCGCATGATCTGATTGACGATTGAGACGAGACCTGAATATATGACAGATGAGAACTGTCAGATGTGGCGTAGCCGAGGAGTGACTCGTCTGGAGATGGGACTACAATCTATGTTCGATGATGTGCTGGATGCAAACAAGCGTGGGCACTCTGTCCAGCAAGCGAGAGAGGCGGTACATAAGATGCGCCAGTATGGGTTTAAGTTCTCTATCCACTTCATGCCAGGACTTTATGGATCGACGGTAGAGAAAGACATTGAGTCATTTAGGCTCGCCTATGAAGATCCGTATATTAAACCTGATGAGATTAAATTCTATCCGACGGCGGTTATCCCGAATACGGAGCTCTATGAGCTTTATCGTAAAGGAAACTACAAACCGTTGGAGACAGAGGATATTATTCATATCATCCGTAAAGTGCAGGGGGATATTATTCCGCCTTATACGAGAATCAAACGTTTGATTCGTGATATTCCTTCGACTGAAATTGTTGCAGGAAGTAATATTACGAACTTGAGACAGATCACTGAAAATAAGATGCAAGAAGAGTTAAATGGAGATGAAGGTAAGAGAAAAAAGTTGTATGGGAGACTCTATGACCAATCCCAAGTTTTTGTTTCATTGACCGAGCGATTACAGGCAAAACATGCTGATGAGGAGGTCGCTATCATCTGACAACAGCCTGATGCGATTTCTATGAGAAACTTTGTTGCGCTTGATACCAGAGCAAGAGAGATTCGTAACAGGAAAGATAAGCCTGAGCAAGAGAGTGCTAACCTAGTTGTTAGAAAATACCAATCATCTGTAGGAGATGAGTATTTTATCTCTTATGAGGATGAGCTTGGGTATCTGTATGGGTTTACGAGGCTCCTTCTTCCGAGAGACGAGCACGCATTTGAGTGGGAGTGACTGGGAAAACATACAGCACTCATCAGAGAGTTGCACGTCTATGGTCAAATGGCGTCGCTTCGCGACGAATGAAAAATTGAAAATTGAAAATCTAAACACCCACACCAACAGCACAAGGGTTTTGGTTCAAGACTTATGGAGGCAGCAGAACAAATAGCCAAGCATTATGACTACCAAAAGATCTCAGTTATTTCTTGAATCTGAGTCAGAGAGTATTATAAGAAAATAGGTTATCAGAAAGAATGAACGTATATGGTTAAATCATTATCATAATGTTTGTATTCATCAAAGATTTTTTCATCTATCCGTTTGTGTCGGCAAGAGAATCGAATAGGTTCTATCAGTTTTTGCAGTTTCTTGGGAAGGACTATCCAGCTTACTTTTGGGCGAAGCCATCGTTTTGGCGCGTGATAGTGTTGCCGTTTTTGGCGATTCGTGTGATGATAAAAGGGAACGAGAAATAGCTTTTTTTTGGATGTAGTTTTTGTATTATAGGAGGTATGATAGTAGGAAATCAGTCGGTGCAGGAGATGATGCATGCGTTTATAGAGAAAATTAAGTCAGCAAAAGCTGTGTCTGCACCTTTTGTGATTTTTCATGGGCCTGAACATGTGGGAAAGAGTACTTTGGCTCTTGAACTTGCGCAGGAACTTGTGTGACCTTTTGGTCAGAGCGACATTTTGCACATCAAGGATTTATCTCATGTTACTGGCAAGAAGCATACGCTGAAAGTCGAGGCGGGAGATGATATTGAGCTAGATAATGGTTCAAAATATGAAGACCTTGGAGCAAGAGAGATTCGCGAATGGATGGCAAAATCAGCGATCGGCGAATATAAGGTACTGATATTGGAAAACATTGAACGTATGACCGCAAGTGCTGCGAATGCGTTTTTGAAGTACTTTGAGGAGCCATATCCGAGAACGTTGATTATTGCAACAACAAGAAATAAAGGGGAACTCCTAGATACTATTGTCTCTCGTGCATTGCTTATCGCATTTAACTATGTGAAGGACAATGAAGTAGACAAGCTTTTTGAGAAGAAGTATCCGGAAATACCAGAGACAAAACGCCAGGCATTGGTTGATCTTGCTGGATGAAGTCCTGGGTTTGTCATTACATTGATGGGCAAAGACAAAGAGATGATCACTGATCTGCAGGATAGTATTTTACGTTTCGTCTCTCTCCACCAGCAGGGTGCGAGCCTCGTGAATGTGTTCCGCTTGTTGACAGAGATGAATGGGAAGTGATATATTGGTGTGTTTCTCGACACGTTACTGTATCACTATGAGCGTGAGGGAAACTATAAGATGATTAATGAGTTGATCCTGACGAGAAAGAGGATAGATGCAAATGTGTCTGTCGAGAATGTGCTTTTTAATTTCGCCTTGCATAACGTCGAGTAGCTATGTTGCCAAAATATCAGAAACTCAGTTGAAAGGATGTACGTTTTCTGCTCCGTAAGAGAGGAATGATCTACGGTAAAGGGATGGTGTTTGTCGTCTATCCGCAATATGAAGACAGAAAATATCACCAGTGGAGTGTCCAAGTGTCGGTGAAGATAGCGAAGTCTTCTGTCAAAAGAAACCTTATCAAAAGGCTTTTTCTTGCGCAGTTGGCAAAAGATCTACCCGTTGGTGAACCTATCTGTGGAGGCTACTTTAAGATATTTGTCTACTTCCATAAAGACCTCCCTTCAGAGCTGACAAACATCCTTGCAAATCCAGAAAAAAATGCTATAAACAGCCAAATACTTACTCATTTTCATGAGCACTTTATCTTATTTCCATCCCTTCTATGCCGTTATCTAGAATCATCAAAAATATCGGGCACGCCATCAAGAAAAAGACCTCACGCATCAAGACAGCCAAGAGGAAAGAGCTTGAAGAAATAGAGCGCCTGTATAGTGAACTTGAGCAGAAAGATGTAGAGCTGGAACACGCTAAGGCACATGGTCACAGACAAAAGCGAGATACCAATAGTATTTTCAAGTTTTGGATTATCGGAGCATTTATTGTCTACTTGTCGTATCTTGCGTTTCAGACGCTGGATATTATCTACCTCGTTGGGGCAGCATTTATCTTCTCTATGGTGATGGATGCGCCGATAAACTATTTTTCAAAGCGTATGCCAAGAGGGCTATCACTCTTTTTGGCCTACTTTATCATGATCATCATCATTGCAGGGTTGCTCTTTATCGTCCTGCCGTTCATTTTCAATCAGATAGGTGGAATCGTCACATTGGCTATCAATAAGATCAATCAGTTTAAACAGGCATTAGATTCTACTGGTCTCATAGGTATCGTTAATGATGCAGTATGGCTGCCGGCAGCCTTGAAAGACTATCTCTTACAAAGTCTTCGTGATCCAGCATTTCAGTCACAGGTCGTGTCAGGTCTTCAGCAAAATATCTCATCTTTGGTTTCACAGGGTACAAATTTTGCAACTAATATCGGTGGCTTTGCTGTCAATATCGTTACAGGTGTCTTTTCAACGATTGTACAGATTGGTCTTGTATTGACACTTTCAGTACTGTTCTCTGTAGAAAAGAATAATGTGATCAACTTTATCTCACGTTTGGCATGAAGTCGTAGTTCGTCTACCTATGTGAAACTTCAACGTCTCTATGCAAAGCTTGGGTTTTGGCTCAAAGGACAGCTCATCGTATCAGGCTACATTGCCTTGATGGTCTTCCTTCTTCTGAATATCGTTGGACTATTTGGTATCAAGATACCGAGTACTGGATCGCTTGCACTGATAGCAGGTATGACGAATATCTTTCCGTACATTTGACCGATCCTGGGCTCAATACCTGCGCTACTAGTTGCTGCTCTTGCACTTGGTTGGCCAGGAATCATAGCAGTGCTTATTATATTTAGTATCACACAGTGGACAGAAAATAATATCCTTACGCCGATAGTGATGAATAAGACATTAGGAGTAAGTCCGTTGGTTGTGCTTCTATGTATGATTATTGGTTGATTGGTATTTGGTTTTATTGGTGTGCTTTTTGCAGTACCTATTGCAGTTGTCGTCAGTGTACTTGCTGATAGTGAAAAGAAAGAAGAGCAGCATAAATCAAAAAAATCATAAAGTTTATAAAGTTCATAAAATATTTTCTTGATGAAAATCGGTATAGTGACATCATGAGTAGATATGTTGATATTGTTTCGTTTTCTAGCGAACTATAATTTTGAGTATGAGATAGTATATGATGATTTGGGTCGGCCGTGGGCTGATAAACCTGTTGAGTTTGGTATGGAACGTGCGAAGCAGGCTGTTGCATATTTACAGAAGCAAGGAGTAGAGAAAATCATCCTTCCTCCCGTCTTAGAATTGGCTTTGCACCATGAGAAAAAATATGCAGATGTCGTTTTACCCTTGCGACAGGGCTATGCCGAGAAAGCTCTAGCAAAGTCACCCGTAGGGAAGATTGGATTTGCAGGAGAGTATGCTGATATCCAGCAAAAAGAACTCTTTGAGACCTTCTGTCAAAGTTATCAACCAAATGAGACCCAGCTCCAAAGAGCAGCGGAACTCGCACAGAAAAGAAAAGGGCACAAGCGAGGAGTCTCTTTTTGGCGAAAAGAAATTTTTATGTGGAAGTACTATCTGACGAAGCTTTCATTTAAAAGTTGGCAGATACATCATGCCATGAAGGCTGACTGGAAGTATTTTAAAGATGCTGGAGTTGATACAATTATCCCTGTCAGTTATGGCTTTTTCACTTATGAGGTGCCTCTTGGGAAGTTTCTCAACACAAAAAAGCAGAGATTTCATAGACTTGCACTTGTAGAGGAGCAGTTTCATGCACTAACAAAAAATCTTTCACAAACCTCATATGGCGTACATATTGCCTATACCGGAACCCTCGATCATCTTACTCGCGAGAAAAAACGAATGTGGATGCTCCAGAAAGGAAAGGACATTTCAATCAGCTCTGAAAAGATTAGCTTATTATAATAGATAATGACATTGGATCTGTGTTCTAAATCTCCATTACAAAAGGGTATGCCGACTGAAATGTTGGAGATTATTGATATATTGAAGGGCTGTAAAAGTCAGGAAGATTGCCTGCGCATGGTATATGACATTTTAACTAAGCGTTTTGCTGGTGACAGATTGAAGACTGTTACCCATATTGCTTCACTTTTTGTTAAAGATATTTCTGTCTTGTGGACAAAAAAGTTCCTGCACTGTACCAATAGCAATTACATTTTAAGACATCTTTTGATTGCCAGTGGACATTTTGTGGAGAAAGATATCCAACTAAAGTGGACATTTATTCGATATTTGTCTCCTCATCAATATGTACGTGTTTTACTACAAGGGAATCGAATAGATGTTGATATTCGGGCAAGTGCATATGGCATTCCTTTCGGGGACCATGCTCATTGATTTCATTGAACTCTTTTTCGTAAAGAATGAAAAACATTGTCGTCTTAGAAAATATACGTAGTGCCTACAATGTAGGTAATGTGATCCGTACAGCAGATGCTCTTTGATGGGATGTTGCTTTTTGTGGTTATACGCCGACGCCGATGAATCAGCCAAAAGTCGTAAAGACTTCATTGGGGGCAGAGAAATCTGTTGGTTGCAGAAGTTTTGAGGATACTGCTAATGCTGTAGAACTGCTACGCAAAGAATGATATGAGATCATTGCTGCGGAGATTACTGATGATGCTATAGGATTGGCTGAGTATACTCGTGATACAAAAAAACCTCTTGCCGTAGTGTTTGGCAATGAGGTTGTGGGAGTAGAAGGTGATACCTTACAGCTGGTTGATAGAGTGGTATATATCCCTATGAAAGGAGAAAAGGAATCACTTAATATTGGGCAGAGTGCTGCGATATTTATGCGGCATCTTTGATAAGATAGTGTTCCTTAACACTACTAGGAAATGATTTCCCATAGGTTTTTACAAATGGCTCTCGTGAGTAGGCTTCTCGATGTTCAATTTTCTCTTCTGCAACCTCAAGGAGATCTGTGTCTTTAATCTCTTTCCTGAAGCTCATATTTATCTGTACATTTACAAATATTTCTTGCAGTTCATCCTTAAGGGCGGATGCGGCAGCAAGTAGCTCAGGAGTTTGTGTTCTATGTTCATATGCTTGCTTGATAATTTTTGTGATATTGTTGAAGTAGTCATTGTAGGTTTCATAGAAGTTTTTCAATACATTGTGATCTACCTTTTCAGAAAATAACTTGTCTCACAAGGTATTTGCAAGTGCTTCATTTTCACCCCTGTAGACAGGAGAGCTATAAAAAGGCACGTGGATGTTTTGAGATTTATTTATCATTTTATGTTTTTACTTAATAGGTATATATTAAGTATATCGTTTTATTGAAAGAAAATCAAATTTTACAGTCCGTCTACCATAACCATGAGATCTTGCTCGAGCTGTTTGTCATGTCTCATAAGTTTCTCGAAGTTCTCTATCGCGTAGATAACAGTTGCGTGGTTACGTCATCCAAAGTAATCTCCGATCTTCTCTAGTGTTCGGTCAAAGTACTTTTTCGCAATGAACATGAGCATTTGTCTTGCTTGAGAGATCTCTTTTTTTCTACTATCTCATCTGACGTCGTTGACAGAGATATTGTAGTAGTTTGCTGCTTTATCGACGATCTTTGAGAATGCTCCTGTACTTCTGTTGCTTACAGCTGTTGGTGTTTCTTCTTCGTCTGGTGTTACTTTGTATCCGAGTGTTCCAAGGCAGTCCAACACGTCTTCAGTTTCGATCTCTTTTTCCATAAGAGCTTTCTTTGTCATAAGGATGTTGAGAGCTCCTTCTAGTTCTCTCACGTTTGTCTTGATGTGTTTTGCAAGCAACCCAAGCTCTTCACCAGAAAGTCTCTCACCGCGATTTGCCAATTTCGACTGAAGAATTGCAACTCTTGTCTCGTAGTCTGGAGCTTTAATGTCACAAACAAGACCAATAGCAAAGCGAGTTCTCAGTCTTTCTTCAAGAAGGGTAAGTTCTCTTGGCGCACGATCAGAGGTAAGGATGATCTGTTTCTTTTTTGACTGAAAATCATTGAAGATATTGTGAAATACCTCCTGTGTCTTTTCTTTTTCCGCGATAAATTGGATGTCATCAATCATGAGGACATCAATACTATCGAGTCTTTGCATAAGGTCATGCATCTTGTTTTTTCTTGTTGCATCAACTATCTCATCGATAAGCTTGGTAGCAGGGAGGTAGACTACTACTTTGTCAGTATAGAGCTTCATGATTTCATTACCGATAGCCTGCATGAGATGTGTTTTCCCAAGTCCAACTTGTCCGTAGATGAAAAGAGGATTGTATGCTGTACCTGGCTTTTCAGCGGTTTGCTGTGCTGCGTTAAATGCCATTTTACTGCTAGATCCAGCAACGAAGTTGTCGAAAGTAAATTTCTCATCGAACATAATACCGAATTGATCGGTGAAAGTTTTCTTCGTTTTATTGTCGATTTTCATTTCTTTCTCAGGTTTGTCTGCAATGTTGAGTACCTTTTTGAGATCAATGAGTAGGTCATGTTTACCCGCTTGAAAAGGTGCATAACAGATGAGTTTGAGAGAAAATTGTGGATTGTAGACGTCTTCTATCGCTTGATTCAGCCCTTTAGTAAGAAATTTTTTAATCTGAGAAAGTGAGAATTCGTTCGCAACGCCCACATAGATATGTTTGGTCTTTTCATCAATCGCTACGATACCGCTCTTACTGAGAAACGTAAAAATCTTTTTTATATCGTAGTGCTGTCCGAGGTGGATAACTATCTTGATCCAGAGCTCTTTAAGAAACTGCTTTTGCTCTGTATCATAATCTTTAATCATATCAACTAACATGATAATCTCAGACAGGAATAAAATACCGGTGCCTGTAACGATACGAAAGTAGATAGAGTTTTCAACACAATTAAGAGAATATTTTTCACTGTTTTGCTTGACAAAAATATATTGATAATTTTAAAAAATATCTTATAGTATAAATCTAAATCGAATAATTATGAAACAGAAAAGATCATTAGCAGATAGTCCGGTGAGGTTCTCTCTGGCCGTTATATTTATTACTGTTACTTTAGGGCTGATTGTCATCTCATTTGTGCATTGGCCTCCAGAGACCATGCTTTTGTTGTTGTGTGTTAATCAGGTTATTAAGAACTGGAAAGAAGTTTTAGCAATATGTGTTATTTCTTTCTTTACCTGCCTGATTTCCTTCTCAATAGTTTCATTGCTTGGTTGGTTATTTGACTGGGGAGAAGCAATGCGAACTGTAAGTCTTATTTTATTGGGCATTTATGTCCTGGGACTTATTCTTGATGAACATAATCGTCAGCCATATATTTGGTTATGGCAAGAAGGGAAGAGACTATTTCGTCGTAAAGCTGGACCAATGCTATTAAACTAATGAACTGTCATTATTTGATAAAGCCGCTGTAATACAGCGGCTTTTTTCTATTCTTCTTTTTCTATTCTATTCTTCTCAAACTCCTGTGCTTTCTCATAGAGCTTGTCGCTCATCTCTAGCCATTTTTTGTCTCCTTCTCATCTTTCTACTACTTGGCTGTATCGTTCTTTTCTTCTGAGGATTTCCTCTGTTGAGGCCTTGCGACACTGCTCGTCATTGGTTATTGCGAAGCCAGCTTTATTGATTCCCATGTCGGTTGGGGATTGGTAGCTTCTCGTGAAATTCTTTTCAGGAAGGAAGCTGTTTGCTAGCTTTTTGACGATCTCAAACGCTTCGACATCGCGGTTGTAATTAACACTTTTTTCGCCATAAGCCTTTTCGTGAAATGGGTCGTACATGTTGTAGTCTCCAATGTCGATGGTTGCAGCTTCATATGCTAGGTTAATGGGATGCTCGAGAGGAAGATTCCAGATAGGAAACGTTTCGTATTTTGCATATCCACTATCTACGCCATGAGTATATTCGTGGTAGATTTGACCAAGACAGGTGGACATTTTACCGCTGTTTGAAGCAGCGCCTGTGACGATGACAAGCTTGTTTGTTACAGGTATGTACTCGTCTTTTCCATAACCATCCTTGCTCAACACCTTCTCTGTCTCATGAGGATATCCATCCATCATATATCTTTTGAAGAGCTCATATCCTGCAAAGGTTGAAAGCACTCTCAGCATATTGGCACTGTTTTTCTCCTCGATAGGAATCATATTGACAGCAATATATGGTTTAATCCCAAGACTTCATTCGATCTTACTTACCATTTTTTTACAGTAGGTGAGATAGTCTATATCTTCATTGCTCAACTGTCTGTCACTCACGATGTCTTTATAGTTGATGCAGAAAATAATATCAGCCTCTGATGCGAGATTTTTAAAAATCTTTCTTTTACTTTCTGGATCGAAACCAGGCAACACTCTCGCAGCATGTGGATCATATAAAAACTTTCCACCTATCTCGAGGTAGAGTCTTCCACTGAACTTATTCATCCTTTCACGAATGGCTTCCGCCTGGAGCTCAATATATTTCGCTCCATCAAATCAGATCTGTTCAGCTGTATATTCGATAATGTCAGAAGAGTTTATCATAGTGTGCGTCTACGAAAATAAGATAAATGATTACCTTATAAGTATACTCTCTGATTTGCTTTTTGTCAAAAATATAATAGGTGAAATGCCTATTTTACAATCTTTTCGTGAATAGTCATCTCTATCTCCTTGAGAAATTTTTGATAGATTTTCGATGAGATGATCTCCTTGTTTTGTAGGTCAGTGATGATCTTTTCTTCTTGGTCCATTAGTCATTTTTCAAAAAGCTTATTATTGAGTATGTTGATATCATCTTTGTGTTCTGCGTAGATCTCTTGCATCCTTGCAACGGCCATAGCGTGAAATTGGGCATAGAGAGATTCCACTTCTTCTACTATGCGTGAAGGGTAGCCGCATTCCATACTCTTCAGCGAGTCAAGATATCTCAGAACTCTCGAGATGATAATTTCTTTTGTTCTATTTTTTATGTATGCTTGCTTATAGTCTCATGTGCCACGATGAAGAGTCATATTTATCTTTGTGAGCATATCGTAGCTGGTTGTTTTTTCTTCAATACCTTTAATCTGGGCTTGTCACTCATGTATTCTATCAATTTGCGTGTCTATCTTGTAGATGAGGTGTAGGTAAAGATTTTCTGACATCTCATTGGTATGATAGAGCCTTTTGACATACTGTTTTTCTACTCCAAGTGCCTCTAGTGAGATGGCCTGAAAGATGATGCGTTCAGCATCTTCAGTCTTCTTCATAAAAGTGCAGATGTTATTCCTTGTATTTTCTATCTTACGGGTAAATGTATTTTTGAGGTGAGTGTAGTTGTCGTCGGTAAGGTGGTAATGTGTTTTCATGAACTCGATTTTTTCAAGAATTTTATGATAGATGAGAAGTTCGGACTGATATTGTTCAAAATCATCTAGTGGTGACTTGTCTCATATATGTAACTTTTTCAAAAGAAGGGTAATAGTAGTTCCTTTTACAAAAAGACTATAGAGAATTTTTGTAATGACAATAGTCATCAGGAAGGCTTTTATAGAAAAATCAAATTCCCATCCAGGAATAGTGAAGCTGTTATCAATGAGGAGGACCATCATAAATGCTAGTGCTCACCTGAGACTTCATCGTGCTAAGAGATGTTGCCAAGCCATAGGAATGCGCTTCTCAATGCGTAAGAGATTGAGGATGTTGATAGGTAGATAGACACTGATCGCTCTCGCTAGACTTGTTATCACAAGTAGCACAATGATCGGCCAAATAATAACGTTAAATGGGATAGTGATATCATTGATCATCAGACCAATGAGGATAAATACGAGTGAGTTTGCGGCAAAAGCAAAGAATGACCAGAACTTTTCCATCGCTTCTTCTACCTTTGGAGAAATTTTTGTTCTTCCATAATTTCCCATGATGATAGCAGCGTATGCGGTAGCAATTACACCAGATATTTTTACTCCAAATCAACCTATAATAACGTTGGCACTGATAAGATCTGCCACAAGAAAGGTGAAATGTGCAAGGAGCATAGTCAACAATATCTCTACTGGTTCATTGTTTTTAATTCTTTTGATCATGTATGCGAAGCCAAATCAGAAAACTGCTCCAAGAGCAATTCCACCGATAATCATGGAGAGAAACTGTGTTATACCAGAAACAAGAATTCATTGGCTAAATACACCTGAACGAATGATCTCATAGATGACTAAGAAGAGAGCAAGGCCGGTTCCATCATTGAAAAGGCTTTCTCCCTCAAAGAGAAGGGTCAGTCTTTTTGGAGCTCCGAACTCTTTGAAAAGAGCTAGTACAGCGACCGGGTCGGTAGAAGAGATGATCGCTCCAAAGAGGAGGACTATAGAAAAAGGGATATTGTATCAAAATTTTTGGAGCACGAAGGAACCAGTTCGACCGATGATCAGAGCGGATATGATGAGGCCAACAATAGCGAGAGACCGTATTGCTCGTGTGTTTTTTGATATTTCTCTATACTTGATGTTGTATGCTGATTCGAAGAGGAGGATCGGTAGAAAAACATAGAACAACAACTCTGGTGTAAGTGAAAAACTATCAAGAAATGAGAATGCAGATAACTTTGACAGCGGAGCGAGGAGAAGTCCAATGACAACTAATAAGATAGTGTATGATACTTTGATTCTTTTCGAAAGCACATTTGTTAGTCCCGCTATCACGAGTAACAACAATATAGCAATGGTAGTTGATATAAATCCGTCCATGAGAGATTTTCTTTCACATTTTTTAAAGCAGCGGAGGAGAGGATATACAACTGGATAATCTTTTGCAAGAATAAAAAAAGCCTCCGAGAGGAGGCGAATTACATGTGTAGAATAAGATTATTTCTTTTTCTTGGTTTTTTGTATTTTTGCTATTCTTAATGTTTTGCCTCATGCTTGTTTTCATATAACCTTATTAGTTGTGTTTGCTGTTTCTGTTTGTTTTCTCTGTCTTTCTGCATGAGATGTAACATGTGCATAAAAACCTTTTAGATGCTGTCTGAGCCATTCTTGCTCCCTAAACACAGCATTTTCATAGCCATTTTGTGCTGAGTGATGTGCTGCATCAACTGGTATATTGTTGTGTGGGAAGTAGCGTGGAGCAGGACTGCTAGAGAGGGAAATAACTATGGCTTTCTTTGTTTTATCTGTATTGTTTATGTTTCCTCATGATGGTTGGGAGGATGGGTCTTCACTGAGTCATTCTGATCCATTCAAAGGTACATTATTGCTTGCTCACATAATCTTATTCGACAATGAATAAAAGCGTCCAGTGGAAAGTGTAGAGAAGAAAAGAAACTTTTCAATAGTATATTTTTTTGGAATGTTCTTGCATTTTGTGATAGCATCTATATACATTACGTGCTATATTTTATATGTAAGCGAATAAGATAATAGATGTACGATTTTGATCCACAGAAAGATTATTATAGTGTCTTAGGCCTTAGTGAAGGGGCTACTGATGAGGAGATAAAGAAGGCTTATCGTAAGCTTGCTATGCAGTATCATCCAGATAGAAATAAGGGTGATAAAGAGGCAGAAGAGAAATTTAAAGAAATTAATGCTGCAAAGGATGTCATTGGTAATCCCCAAAAGCGTCAGCAGTATGATGCCGTGAGAAAAGGAGGTTTCGGTTGATTCGGTTGAGGTGGTTTCGGTGATGGCGGATTTGGTTGATTTAGTACCGATGGTGCAACCTTCCAGTTTGGTGGAGGAGATATTGGAGATATCTTTGGTGATCTACTAGGTGGTTTCTTTGGCTGAGGTGGAGGATTTTCAAATAGACCACGTAGAGGTGATGACTTGGAGATGATCATGAATATTTCATTTGAGCAGTCGTATTTTGGCTTAGAGAAGGAAATAGAGTATGTCGTGATCACTGACTATGATATGGAGACGAGACGTGCTCATGAGGCAAAGAAGAAGATAGAAGTCAAAGTGCCAGCAGGTATCATGTCATGACAATATATAAAATTTTCAGGAGAGGGGCACGCAGGCCGTAATGGTTGACCAGCAGGCGACCTCTACATTAAGATCATGGTGAAACCTGCAAACAACTGGCAACGTGAGGGTGATAATATTGTCGTGAAAGCTGACGTCTCTGTTTATGACCTCGTGCTCGGTGCTGACATTCCTGTGGAACACCCAGATGGGAAATTGACAGTGAAGATACCTAAAGGAACGCAAGTGACGGACATCCTCAAAGTTTCCAACAGAGGATTCCCAAAGATGTCGAGCGGACTTGGAAGTAAAAAAGGAGACATGCTCGTCAAACTCCGTGTCAGCATGCCCAAGAAAATTTCGAAAAAAGAAGAAAAGCTTTGGAGAGAGCTGGCAGGTAGAGGTGAGTAGTGAAAATGCATATCTCATTCTCATAAAAGGAAAAGAGCCATATGGCTCTTTTTTATTTTTCTGTTTGTATACGTAAGGCTTGTAGTCCGTCGGTTAGATAAATAATAGGTTCTCCATTTTTACCAACGCAATACCCCATGTTTTCTAGATTTTCTGCTCACTCATTCCCATGATAATCTCTGGCACTAAAATCATCTGATACTAGCACTTTCCCTTCAGGTATTGTAACGTTAAATGCGTAGTATTTATCATCTATAGATAGATCTTCTCCTTTAGATTGATCTTTGCTCGCCAGCATGTGTACGGTATCATGTCGATCTACAATAAACTTTTGAATAGAATCTATGTGCTCAGAAGAGATTTCGACCTCTCATGTAGAGATGCTTCTGAAGTCTGTTAGACCTTCTATCCATTCTACGATGGTTATTTCTTTGTTGTCTTTTCTAGTATGGTAATATATTTTAGGAATCTTTAACTCATATGGTGGTTTATCAGGGTAATAGCTATCTTTTATCTTGTTGGCGATGATTTTATATCCTTTGAAAATAGCAGCTGCCCATGCTTTATGATCTATGTTAGTGTGAGGGTGCTCATTGTTATCTCCTATAATTCCTACATACTTCTTTCATCCTAACATAAATGACTTCACAGTTCATGTCCTATTTAAATCTCGAGTATTTGCTTTGTTGTTTTTTAACCATTTCATAAAATCACCATCTAATATCTCAGAAAGAGATCTACTGATTTCCTTCTCTCTGCCTGAGGTTAATCATTGATGGGGTCTGTTGTTCCAATTCTCACTATCACCAGGAATGTGTTTTCGACGCATATAAAAAGTATACCCAAGAAGGTATACTTTTGCAAAAATATGAATTACACTATAATTCTTCCTTTCGTTGTCTTCTCTATCTTACCAAGTTTGAGAAGTAGCGGTTCGATATCTTCCTCGATAGACTTTTCTGAGACTCAGAGCTTTGCTGCGAGTGTTTTGACTCCGACTGGGGCGTCGTACTCTCAGAGCACATCAAGATATTTTTTATGGAGAGAGGTGAGTCATCACTTGTCGATGTTGACCCATTGGTCAAAGTCCTCTCGAAATGACTCATCGAACGAAAAGTCCTTGCCATTGTGTTCGGTATGAGAGATAAGATAGTCTCTGATCTTGACGATAAAGTTGTGAATTTCTCTTGGTGTAGACTCTACTTTCTCTTCGATCCTTTGGATGATAGCATCTATTGCTTCGATAAAATAGAGCTTCATATATCTTTTGATGATTTGAATTTTTTCTTCTTGTGAGTAGTCGTTGAAGTGAAACTTATAGACGAATCTATTTTTGAGCGGAGTGGCCACAGCTTCCAGTCTGGTCGTTGCGCCAATAAGTGTAAATGGATTGATAGGAATCCTTACGCTTCCGCCTTCAGGCATGACCATGTCGATGACAAAGTCTTCCATCGCAATGTAGAGTATCTCTTCGATATTTGGCTTTAGTCTATGGATTTCATCGATAAAGAGGATGTCTCATTTTTCGACATTATTCAGGATAGAGATGAGCTCTGAAGGCTTTGTGATAGCGTAGCCGGTCACGATTTTGATGTTCACGCCAAGCTCTTTTGCAATGATCTGAGCTAGCGTTGTTTTTCCATGTCCGCTTTCACCAGAAAACAGGATATGCCCGAGGGGATGTCCTGCTTGTTTTGCTGACTTGATAGCTGTATATACAATTCTTTTTATCTCTTCCTGTCCAATGAACTCGGCCAACAGTCATGGTCTTATCGGTGCGCTTTCATCTTGTTTCGTCTCGACGCGTATCTTCTTAATTTCCATCTGCTCAGCAATTGTATATGCATAAAATGACTATTGTATAGAACCAGTAGTGTTTACCGATCCTGTTGTGTTCACGCTTCCTGTAGTAGCGTTGCTACCAGTAGATGTTGATGGATTGTTGTTCATGTATCCTGGTTGGAGAGGAATGATCTCTTTGATAACATAGTATGGAGGAGTGCTTGGTCAAAGCGTATAGCTTGCTTTCCCGTCAGCAAATGGTCTGATAGTTCCTTCGATAACCGCGGTGTCATTGACCATGAAATTTGCAATACCCACTTTTCTCGTACCGTCGAGAGAGTAGATGTCTCCATACCAAACATATTGTTTGTCATAGTATTTATGTACAGTGTTCTTTTCTATCTTATATGTAGTGCCAAAGACATCTATGAGGAAGTAGTCGTTGTTTTGGTCGAGAAGGTAGGTGTTCATAAGGATGTATCCTCTTGCCCAGTCGCCAGTATTGACGATAAGGTTTTTATCGTTTCCTATCATGGTGATGAGTTGGTTTTTCATGATGTCACTATTTAGACTCTGTACAAGAGTGTTTTTCACTCTGAGTCTGTACATAAGTGTCGCCATCTCATATCTCGTTACAGGTCTGTTAAAGTTCTCACTACTTGCTTCATTGATAAGTCCTAGTTCATTTGCTTTCGTAAAGTAGTTTGACCATCGAGGTATGATGTTTTCATCTTGTGGTTGGTCGAACATCCTGAGAAGGACAGCAATAGCCTCAGCTCTTGAAAGAGATTTTGTCGGAGCAAAATAACCATCACCTCACTTGAGGATATTGAGCTGACATGACTTTTTGATCCAGCCGCTGAGTGTCGCATCAGCATTGCCAATGTCGCTAAATGTACAACTATCTGGTGTTACAACCGTCTTGTTTGGAAACATAAGCTCTCTGTATTGTACAAGCATCTTTGCTGCTTGCTCTCTGGTGAGTACGTCAAATGCACCAAATCCTGCTGCACCAGTAAACTTTGTTAACCCATTGTCATACATCCATCGAACAGCTTCTTTGAATTCGATGTCGTCAGTTGCGTTTGAGCCCTGTCCGATGAGATTGAGGACGCTGTTGTTGCTGCTACCAGTTGTTGACACCGAACCTGATGTGCCAATCTGTGACGCAGGCACTAGTGGTTCTACTGGCTCTCCGTCCGCATAGATCTTCTTAAATCTGTGGAGAATAAGCGCGAGCTCATATCTTGAAACAGGATTTCGGAAGTTTTCCATGTTGGTTTCTTTAGTCATACCAAGCTGTTGAGCTTTGACGAAGTAGTTTGACCACCATGGTGTTACTGACTCGTTGAGCTGTCCATCGCTGAACATTCTAATGAGAGCAGCACTGAGCTCTGCTTTTGTGATAGTTCTGCCTGGAGCAAACAGTCCTTCTGACCCTTTGAAAATGCTGAACTGACAAGCGTCGAGAATATAGGGCTTCAGTGTTGGATCTGCATCTGTCGTGTCAGTAAACTGACAGTTGCTGATGTCTACTCTTGGAGGATTTTCCACATATGTTGTGAAGAACTGTGCGAGCATTTTTGCTGCCTGTTCTCTTGTCACCATATTAAATGGAGCATATGTCTCCTGTGTATTATATCTCGTGATTTGTGTGTTATACATCCATCCGAGTGCAGTGTCAAACTCGCTATCATCTACAACAGTCTTTGTCTGTACTGTTCCAGATGTCGCCGTATATGTGTCTGCGATAGCGTTTTGTACGATATCTCCAATCGGAGCATTCACGTCATCTGCAAATACAGCACTACCTAAAACAAGTGCTGTTAATCCTGTAAATATACCAATTCTATAAAGAGATTTCATGTCTCACCATGATAAAATAAAAATCAGTGTTAAAACTATACAATCCGTAGTGACTTGCAACAGTTTTGTACCATTTTTTTATGTTTTTATGATATAGTATACTAGGTCTTGAAACCTGAGAACCTATATGTATACTGAGTACAAATATAAGGTTTATTCCATTTCGTTTTCTCTATGGCTGAGGATAAACTGCTCAATCTTTTAGGTGTTGTCATCGACAACTATATCAATAAGGGCGATCCAATTGGATCAAAGTTTTTGCATACGCTCGATACTTTAGAGTATGCACCTTCAACGCTCAGAAAATATCTCAATCTCTTAGAAAAAGAGGGTCTTGTCTATCAGCCCTATAATAGTTCTGGGCGTATCCCAACGGTGCAGGGACTGTCGCTGTATCTAGAAGATCATATGGGTGATAATGCAGAAGAGGTGATCGGGGAGCTCGCATTTGATGTGAACTACGCGCGTCAGGGTTTAAGATATATAGTGGAAACTCTCGGTAAAGTAGTTGATGGAGCAGTTGTAGGATTTTTGAAAAATGATGAGTATTATTTTTTGGGGATTAATAATCTGCTACAAAATGCTCAGTTGACCGACATGGATACGACGAAATATATAGTACAATATATTGAAGATAAGAAACTTGTATCAGCGTTAGACAGCAAACTCCTGAAAAAAGATAAAGTTTATTACACTTTTATAGAATCGGAAGAGTATATTATCTCGACGATCTATGCGAAGATCAACGTTAATGGTTATGACGGAGTTGTGGCTATTCTTTGACCGACAAGGACAAACTACAAGCAAAATCTTGCTGTGCTAAAAAAATTCCTTGCGAAGTTCAATGCGATGAATGGCTAAGAGTCTTTATTTGATAATCGGGATGTGACGATGAATGAAAAGCTAGAAAGGGAGCATCATGACGATGAGTGACGTGAAGAGCTTGGCCGTCTGAAAGAGCAGCTAAACCAGCAAAACCATCTCGAAACATCTGATAATGATCCAGATAAAAAACAGCTTGATACAGTCTCTGCTAAAGAGGAGGAAGAAACGTCGGATAAACTCCGTGAATCTCAGGAGAATTTGGAGACCCTTACGACACGTAAAGAGATGTCGGATCTGCAAGCGGAGGTTGCGCAGCAGCCGACAGGGCAGAAACCGATTGATTATGAACAGATGAGTGAAGAAGAGATTGCTGATAGAGCGAATGTCGGGAGACAACAATCGGTGGATAGTGTACATAACATGGTCCAGTCTACTTCACGGATACCAGATATTATCAAAAAAAATGTCTAACTTTATATTACCAATACACTGTTACTAGATGAACGCAAATATTATACAAAGCGCATGAGGAATTGTCTACTATATGGCTGAAGATAAGAAGCCAAGATTTCTGCTTATCAAAAGACATGCGATGTCAGGGAAGATAGAGTGGGTTGCGCCAAAGGGCAAGATGCAGAAAGGAGAGACGCCAGAGCAAGCAGCTGTAAGAGAGGTAAGCGAAGAGACCTCTTTGAAGACAGAACACCTGCTTGTTAGACAGAAAATAGGTTCGACAAGTCTGCGTAGTACAGAGACCCAAAAGGGTCGAATGGACAAGGATGTGACCTATTTTCTTATGTACTATGACGGGTCGCCCGAAGCAGTTGAAATCCAGCCAGGCGAAGGATACTTAGGTATCCACAAGCGGGCGACCATCAACGAAGTGCTTGGGCTCATCTACTATCAAAACATGAGAGAGCTGTTTATCGAAGCAGACAATGTGATTCGCTCACTTGCAGTGAAGGATAATTTCGTGAAAAATCTCTAAACGAACTAATTAAAAATTCTTATTTTATATTTTATACTTGCTTTGTAGATGATGCACGTAGTTTGGCATGGACATAGTTTTGTAGAAATTGTTACCGATAAGGGGAGTATCCTTATAGATCCGTTTATCACTGGAAATCCAAGGTGTGATGTGTCGCTTGAAGAGGTGCAACAAAAAGAGATTATTGCAATTTGTCTCACCCATGGACATGGCGATCATATCGGTGATACTATGAGTTTGGTTAAAGAAAAAAACATTCCGGTTGTATGTGAATATGGTGTAGCAAACTATTTTGAAGAAGTGGAAAACTATGAACACTGTATCTATGGCGGTATCGGAGGAACGCTCCAAGTCAATGATGAGATACAGGTAAAACTTTTTGCAGCGACACACGGCGGAAGGATTATGAAAACGGATATGTACTGTGCACCAGCAGGGATGCTTATCATGATTGGTGATAAGAAGGTTTACCATGCAGGAGATACGTCGCTCATGCTGGATATGCAAATGCTTGGAGACTACAAGATCGATGTAGCTGCATTGCCGATAGATGGCACTTATAATATGGATATGAGTGATGCAGCGAAGGCGGTGACATATATCAAGCCAACGACAGTTTTCCCTATCCATTTTGATACTTGGCCAAAACTCCGTGTCAATGCTGTAGATTTTGCGAGCAGTGTGATGGCTGATGGTGTGAGTGTGCCTAAAGTGCTGAAACCAGGCCAGTATGTTGTCATCGAGTAATTTTTGATTGCAAACTTGTGTGTGTTTGCGTATAAGTGGACTAACTTTAACCGTGTAGCATGCATATGGTAGATCACTGACTGAGTAAAGAAGAGAAGGCTTATTATAGAAAAAGACTGTGACGAAATATTGTACAGCTCTTTTTTGGTACGATTTTGCTTTTGTTTGCATACTTCCAACTTCAGCAAAGTACTGCGGAAAAGATGAGTATCTCGTCAGGGGTAGAGGTGCTTTCACAGAAAGTGCAGCTTCGGTTTCACAATATCGTCAACAAAGACGGTAACGCATACCAAGAGAAACTTGGTATGGAGAAGAACTATGCCGAGGTGATAAATGTTGTACAGAACTCATCATGTAAGGAAAAAGTAGATGCCCAGGCACTGGTAAATATGTACTCACAACTCAAAAATGATGATGTTCCGTCATTTGTGCAGAAGAAGACAGAGTACAATAATTTTCTTATAGATTTTTACAGACAAGTAAAAGAGGTCTGTAGCGAAGAGGTATACACACAACAATAAACTTCTTCTTATCACATTATTCTATTCTCATGACTAACAAGCTTCATATCTACAATACACTCACGCGCCAAAAAGAACAATTTCAACCTATCGATGAAAACGATATTCGCATCTACTCGTGTGGACCAACGGTCTATTCTGACCCACATCTTGGTAACTTACGTTACTTCTTTTTTTGTGGTCTCCTTGGTGATGTACTTCGTATGATCTATGGAAGTGAGCATGTAACGCAGGTAATGAATATTACTGATGTTGGACATTTGACTGATGATGGGGATGCAGGGGAAGATAAGATGGAGAAATGAGCTCGTCGTGAAGGAGTCTCTGCGTGGGATATTGCGAAAAAGTATGAAGATAATTTTAAAAGATATATAGAGCAGCTTCACATCCATTTTGATAAGCTCCCAAAAGCAACCGATCACATCGAAGAGCAAATAGCTATCGTGAAGATGTTGGAGGAGAAATGATATACCTATGAGATTGATCAGGATGGTATCTATATGAATACGAGTAAAATTGCTGACTATGGGAAGCTGATGTGACCGAACTATGCAAAACATATTGAAGGTCTACAAGCCGGTGCGAGAGTAGATGTAGAAGGAAAAAAGAATGCGACTGACTTTGCGCTATGGAAGTTCTCGCCAGAGTGACAACAAAGACAGATGGAGTGGGAGAGCCCACGATGAAAAGGTTTTCCAGGTTGGCATATCGAGTGTAATGCGATGTCTCGTAAATATCTTGGCGATCATTTTGATATTCACACTGGCGGCGTTGACCATATCCCAGTGCATCACTCTGATGAGATAGCGCAGGCTGAGTGTAGTTATGCTGAAGATAAACCTTGGGTGAACTACTGGATGCACGCACAATTTCTCAACATCGGTGGTGAAAAAGTAGCAAAATCAGCAGGTGATGATCTCAGTCTTCCTGCAATTATTGCGAAATGATATACTCCTGAAGACCTCAGGTATTTCTTCCTGCAAGCTCATTATAGAAGCTTCCAAGACTTTTCGTGGGAGGCTTTGGCCGCAGCGAAAAAGGGAAGACAGAAGTTGCAAATTATCTCTCCTGGTGATGAGGTGGAACTACTGGAGCAATTTAGAGAAGATCTTCTAGATGATCTCAATACGCCTGCATTGTTGGCTAAGCTTCATAAGTTTGGAGTGCCCAAATGGTTAGATGATACCATACGGAAACTAGGGATTGGTCAGGATAAAATAGAAGAAATTATAATTCCTGAAGAGATAAAAGCATTAGCAGAAAAGCGCTGGGAGGCAAAGCAGGCAAAAGATTATGCTATGGCAGATGAGCTAAGAGATGAATTGAAAGCTGCTGGTCGAGAGATGAGAGAGGGAAAAGATAACTATAGCGTTGTTCCCTTGGAGAAATAATTTTTTGAAAAATGGTTGTATTTTTATTTGCATAGAGGTGAAAAAAACTTATAGAAAATAAAGATATATAATGAATCTAAGTTTTGTTTTGTGAAAAATGCTTTTATGAGAGTTCATCATAGGAAAAGTTTTACCCTGATCGAAATGCTGATAGTAATTGTCATTATTGGTATTTTGGCTGCTGCTCTCGTGCCAAGATTGACCTCTGTGCAAGGTAGGGCAAGAGATACAAAGAGAAAGGCTGACTTAAGACAGATAGCGCAGGCGCTTGAAATATATAAGGGAGACAATAGCAAATACCCACTGCCGGCTGGGTGTACCTACTATGGAACAGGAGGAGGTCCTCCAAAGTGTTATCAGTTCAGTTATAATGCGGGGCAACCTTATGCGCATTATATAGCTGGTATTACGGGCGTGTATATTTCTTCCCTGCCAACAGATCCGCGCAACACTGTTGATTTAGTTTTGTGACAAGCCTTGTGGACAGGTCGATATATTTACTACTATGGAAATGTGTACGAGAGCAATATCCATAGTTATGATCTTGTTGCACTGCTGGAAAATAAAAATGATCCAGATAGATGTGAATTAAATAGTAGTGCTTACAAACGGAGGTACTGGTGACCAACGGTTTGACTGTGTGCTGGTTCGACTTGACACCCCAATTTGTATGAACAGTTACCATATTCTAACTAAAGAAAAAATCTGCACTTGTTTGCAGATTTTTTTGTGATATCTATTTGTCTTACCAGTCGAGTTCAATGACTTCTCCATTTGTTTCTGGTACTTTGGTGGTGAGCTTTTTGTCAGCGTGTTGCTGCTTGAATGATTTTGCGATATCATCTGCAAGTACTTGTCTTTGGTCTCATCCATGCACCATACAAAGAGTGATATCGTCGCTCGGGTTGAGTGATAAGAAGTGGTTTTTGAGTTCTTCGTGGTCGGCGTGACCAGAGAATACGTAGGTGGATATTTGTGCGTTGTTTGATGATATGGTTTTATTGTTGAGATAGACAGGCTTTGAGAAATCTCCATGGAGTATTTTATGTCCATTTGTACCTGGTACTTGGAAGCCGGTAAGGATAATCTTTGCGTGTTTGTCTTCATTGATTTGGTCGATGTATTGCGTGACAGTACCTTTTTCTAGCATACCGCCTGAACAGACAACGATGCGTCTGCCACCTCTTTCAAGAAGCTCTACTACCTCTTCGGGTTCGGAGATCCATTGGAGAAGAGCATTGTCAGTAAGGCCTTTGTAGACTCATTTGGGATCATCAGCAATGTACTCTTTAGAAAGTGCTGTAGCAAGAGGTGAGTGACAGTAAATTTTTTCGCCTCTGCCGAGTTTGAGTTCACCACGATATGCTGCTTCTACGAGCATGCAGATGATCTCTTGGAACCTTTGCAGTGCGAAACATGGGAGGAGTGTCATTGATTTGCTATGATTGATATCGTCAATGAGCTTTGATGTCTCAGACATACGATCGTTGTGAATTCTACCAGCATAGGTTCCTTCTAGCATCATATATGAGATCTCTTCTGTCGGGATGTCTGGCTTTCCACAGAGTCCCGGTTGCTTGCTTCTTCCAAGGTCTCCAGAGAAAAGGAGGTTTTTCTTGTGTTCTTTGTCAGAGATAGTTAACAACACTTGCGTTGAGCCTTCAATATGTCCTGCACTGTAGAGGGTGGCGTCGAGGAGTCCATCGAAAATAGTTTGTGATGATCACATTGGTAGCGTTTTGATCTGGCCGAGAGCTTGCATAACATCATTGTCATTAAACTCCATGATTGCAAGATGTCTGTCGAGTTCTTTGATATCATCTTTTTCTTTGATGTTGTGCTGAGCGAGTTTCTCTTTGGCATTTTCATACTGGAGATCACTGAAATTTTCCTGTGAGTAGCTGATCTCTTTTTTGAGTTTGACAAACTCTGCGACAATATCTTCTTCGTCAAACTGATTGTCCCAATTCACCTGGCGTAGGACGTTGGCGGTAGTTACATCATCATGCTTGCGGTTGTAGAGCGTTTCTCTGATAGTCTTTTCGAACTTCTTTCTTTTTACATTGAACTGCCACATGAGCTCATTGATGCGCTCATCAAAGAGATTTTTGATGCTGAAAAATCTATTGGAAATTTTATCGTGAGGATTTTTCATATGACGAGTCTCTGGAGCTTGCATGCGTACACGTACAACGAACCAAGCTTCAGCAAGCTCTTCTTGGAGGTTTCTTACTTTTCTGTTATGTTCTGCAACGTCTTCCTTCTCGTGTTTGAGCATGTCATCGAAGATAACACGAGCAAGCTTCTTTGATTTTTCACTCATATAGATAGGTCACTTGTAGCCTGCCTTTACAAGACGGATAAGACTTCCCACGTGATCTTGATGCACGTGTGAGATAAAGACTGCATCAAGGTTTTTAATGTCTATGTTAATAAGCGGGTTCTCTACGCTTTTGTCGAACATATTTGATGGACGAGCACCCATGTCGAGGAGGATGTGTTTTTTTTGTTCTCCATTGCTAATAACGATTGGATGGTGCGAAGCACCAATGTTGCTGCTACCTTTTTCTTCGATACCACCGGCAACCATGTGCTTGATAGAGATCTTCGAGCTCATATATCTGAGTCAATGATAAAAAACTTCTATCCTAATAATACAGAAACCATTCTTTTTCACAATTTTTTACACACTCTTTCACATAATTTCATTGCAATGTAAAGCCAAAATCCTGACTTTCTGCTTTTCAACATTTATTGACTTATTCATTTAAATGTCTATAATGCGTTTATGAAAAATGCTATAAAAGCACCAGAGTTTGAAAAAAGGCCATATCAGTCAAAAGGGCGTGAAAGAATGAGGCGTTTCTTTTCCAAATGGATTAGACAAGAGTTAGAGGAAAAGCCAAATAAAGAATTGACTACAGCAATGCTGATTAATATGGCGACTTGATCGTGAAAGACTTTTACAGTTGGTAGTTTTTTGAATGATTTATATGAACTTAGAGAAAGATTCTATAAATTATATCCAAGTAAAGAATGGCTTACTATCAATGCATTAGTCTTTAATGATCGTATTAATCTTGTAAATCAATTGAGACAAGACTTTATTGAAGGTCGCAAAGCGAATAATAAGCCTCCTATTTTTAAACCAGAATTTATCAAAAATATCGAAACTAAGACATATCACTCTAAGGCAGATGAACTTTTTGAGATCATGGATATGGATGAAGATCAGATTGAAGAGTACATGGAACAAGAACATGATGTTGGTAAAGTGACAGTTAAGACTTCCAATAAGAAGAGAAGAAATCAATATAAAGATTCTTTTAGTTTTGCTACTTTTCAAACTGCTCTAGAGTGACTCGACAATGTTGATCCATTTAATATTATCATTGTTGATGAGTGACATGTTTTGACGGGTTCAAAATATTTTGAGTCCTTTTTAAAGTACTATCAACCTTTGCCGTCTGGTCACTATCCTTTAGTGATTGTGATGACAGCAACACCTACAAATAAGCTAAGGATCCTTACAGGTAAGGAAATCTTCAAGTATGGACTTGCGGAATATATTATGAGTCCTAAATGTCCAAAGGTAAATTACAATATTGTAGGTATGAGTAAGCTCACTACTCAAGAGAAAATCGAAATATATAAGACACTTGATAGGATTAAGAACATAAGAGATGCAAGAGAGAAGAAAAGACAATTAAATGAGTTTGAAAAGTACCTACAGGAGGCACTGAGTAAGCATATTACTGTGAAGCAATTATGCTATGACTTTATGAATAGAGTAAAAAATAAAGATCATACGATTATATTTACTGCTTCTATTGATGAAGCAAATGAGGTTGTGAAAGAACTTAATAAGCAAGCTTGAGATGAAGAATTTGCGGTGGCATTACACTCGAAAGCTAAGAGGAAATGACAAGACATTATAGATGATTATAACAATGGGAAACATAAGGTAATAGTAGCAGTAGATATGCTAAATCAGGGTATAGATATGCCTAAGACTAATAACATTGTATTCTGGCGTCATACTGATAGTGCGCTTATTTTCTTCCAGCAGCTTGGTAGAGGACTGAGAGGAGATGAAGTCAATATTTATGACTACATAGGTGGTATCAAAAACCTTGTATGGATTAATCAGGTTAATGATGAAATAGACGACTTTGTAGAGATGAGACGTCAGAAATGAGAAGACATGGAAAAGAAAAAAATGGACATTTCAGTAAGTCATCTTACAACGAAACCAATAGATAATACAAATGAGGAAGGTGGTTTTGATGCAGTTAAAATTGAGTATGTTGATGATGATGCTAAAGATGATGAAGAGCCCTATGAGATAAATCCCATGTTAAGTCTGCCGCCGATTGTAGATGAGGAGCTGGATCTTGATGATGAAGATCTATCTGAAGAAGATATGAATGAGGAGTCTGATGATGCGGACGACGATGTTGGTGTGTCCACACTTCCTGATTTTTCTAATGTCCCTGAAGAAAAAATGCCTGAACTGATTGAAAACTGGTTTAGTCTACAGGCAATTGTAGGTAATATGAAGGAAATAGGTGAAGAAATTAAATTAACTAAAGAAGAAATAAAGACGGAATTTGATAAATTGGGAGGTTATAAAAAACTCATGCAGTACAGTCAAGAACAAATTGCAAACATTGACATTAAGTGATACAAGATTCTTGCAATTTCAACCGCTTACTGATTTAGAAGTAAATATAATTCTTATAGACAAAGTCAAAGTTTCTTTCAGGAATTTATATCAAAAGTATATGAGAAAAAATTTCTCGGTACAAAAAAAAGTATCAAAGAAGAATTTGATAGATTATGAGGATATGATGCTTTAATGCAATATAGCTCAAGCCAAGTAAAACACTTAGAAATATCATGAAAGAAAATGAACGCTATTGCGGTTATATGTGGGTTTAGAAGTGAGTATGACCTTGATCCAAAAAACCTTGCAGGATTTCAAGAATTTCTTAGTTATATGTATTCAAAAGAATTTAATCCAGGTATAACAAAAGAACAAATCAAAGAGTATTTTGATTTGCTAGGAGGTTATGAGTCGTTAAGTCAATATGCACAAACTGACATACCTTCAATAAAATTTGAATGAAAGATGCTTTGATGACTGGCTACCATATATGGTTTTGTTTCAAGATATAATCTCAAAATTCATACTACTACAGGTCTTCTAGAGTTTCTATCCTTTATGTATGAGAAGGACTTTGAATATAAACCACTTGACCAGAAGATGATAAAAGAGGAATTAGATAGCCTATGAGGCTATAATGTTTTAATGAAATGGAAAACCCGTCAAATTAAGAAGTGGGAAATGTTTACACATAAAGTTAAATCTATATCTTTATCATATTGATTCGAAAGTAAATATTCGCTTAATATTGTTACTCCCATTGGGTTTCAAGAGTTCCTTAGTCATGTTTATAATAAACCATTCATCATCAATGAGATAAAAGAAGATATTACAAAATCTCATATTAAGAAGCACTTTGATGACTTAGGCTGATATGAAGCACTTATTAGATATACTCAGCCACAGATAACAGCACTTAGAATTGGCTGACATTGAGTGATACAGATAGCTAAAGTATATGGCTTTAAATCGAAATACTGAGCAAGCACTAAACTTACAAGATGATTTCAAGAATTTATATCAGCAATGTATTGACATGAGTTCCTCGGAACTAAAGAGGCTATTAGAAAGCAACTAGATGCATTATGATGATATGATATTTTAATGAAATTTGGTACTCCTCAAATTAAGTGATTGGAAATTGGAGGAAATAAATTAGTCGCATTAGCCGGTATTTACTGATTTAAGTCCAAGCATAGTTTATCATTAAAGTCTGTAGATTGATTTCAAGAATTCATCTCTTTTATTTATCAAAAACCATTTTCGTATGAAATAATTACACCAGAAGGTATCAAGAAAAGGTTTGATAATATGTGAGGATATGATCAATTGATGACATTTGATACTAATCAAATAAAAGATGTTGAAATTCAGAGGAATAAAATCATAGCTCTTGCTAATGTCTATGGATTTATTTCGAGCTATCAACTTGATATCACAACGATAAAAGGCTTTCAAGAATTCATTGCATTTGTCTACTGAAAAGAATTTACTTATGAAGAAAAAACTAGTCTTACCAAGACAATAATTAAGCAAGAATTAGACAAATTAGGTGGCTATGATACGTTGATGAAATATAATCAAGTTGAGGTAACATCATTAAAGATCAATGGACATGCAATCACCTCTGTTGCTTCACAATATTGATTTAAAAGCGGGAGAGGTCTATTGTTGACTATAGTGAAGGGCTTTCAAGAATTTATCTCACATGTTTATTGAAAAGAGTTTAAATATGACTATCAAAAAAGACAGAAGCTGGATAAGATAATAATTAAAAAAGAATTAGACAAATTGGGTGGTTATGAAAAACTAATAAAATACAATTCTTCCAATATTCGTAAAATAACCCTTAAAGGAAATAAAATACTATCAATTGCTAAATATTATAATTTCCAAAGTAATTACTCATTAGATGTATCCCTTCCCGCTGGCTTTCAAGAATTTATCTCACATGTTTATTGAAAAGAGTTTGCTTATGAGGAGAAATCCTCTCTTACCAAGACAATAATTAAGCAAGAATTAGATAAATTAGGCGGTTATGATGTTTTGATGAAATATACTTGATCTCAATTAAAAAAATTAGCCATTTATAATAATAAAATTACTGCAATTGCAACTGCATTTGGTTTTAATAGTCAAAATAATTTGAACGTAGAGAGCATGAACTGATTTCAAGAATTTATCTCACATGTCTATTGAAAAGAATTCAGTAATTGAATTACAAAAGAGGAGATTAAGGCTTATCTAGATTCTCTTGGTTGATATGATACATTGCTGACATATACCTTAGATCAAATTAAGTGAATTGAAGTTTCTGGGAAATGAGTTGTCGCACTTTCAAGTATATATGGGTTTAAGAGTGCTAGTAATACTCGTACAAGCAATGTAAGAGGTTTTCAAGAATTCATCTCATTTGTTTATGAAAAGCCTTATAAGTAAGTTAGCTAATCTCCTTGTTTCTCCTGCCTAAATCCCTATACCTAACCCATGATACAAAACATACGTAATTTCTGCATTATTGCACATATTGATCATGGGAAATCGACGCTGGCTGATAGGATGCTAGAGATTACTGCTACAGTAAAAAAATTGAAGAACAGCCAGATGCTCGATCGTTTGGATATCGAGCAAGAGCGTGGTATTACTATCAAGCTGACACCTGCACGCATGCTTTGGAAAGACTATGAGTTCAATCTGATAGATACGCCGGGTCACGTCGACTTTGCTTATGAGGTTTCTCGTTCGCTTGCCGCGGTAGAGGGAGCTATTTTGCTTGTCGACGCGAGTCAGGGCGTGCAGGCACAAACATTGTCTGTGCTCTACCAGGCCATGGAACACGGGCTAGAAATTATTCCTGTACTCAACAAGATCGACCTGCCTGCAGCAAATCCTGAGAGGGTAGCTCAAGAGCTGGAGCATCTAATTGGTATTGATAAGGATGACATAATTAAGGTTTCTGGAAAAACAGGAGAAAATGTTGATCAAGTACTCGATGCTATCATTGAGCGTATTCCTAATCCTAAAACATTTCGCGAAGCTCATGTAGAGAAGTTCTTCACCGATAAGTCTATCACTGAGATAAATGGGAGCAGAGCGTTGATTTTTGATAGTGTCTACGATAAGTACCGTGGAGTAGTATGTTATGTGAAGGTTGTTGATGGTGAGATCTCTGTTGATGATACGCTACATCTTATCCACTCGGAAAAGAAGATAGAGCCACCAGAGATAGGTTACTTTGTGCCAAATTATGTCAAAGATAAAAAGCTCTCTGAGTGACAGATCGGGTATATTGTGACTGGTGGAAAATCGGTGAGAGATGCAAAGATTGGTGATACGATGATTGGCTGAGCTGATTTTCAAACAGTAAAAGACTACACGAAGCTACAGCCCTATGCGATGCCAGGTTTTAGAAAGGTAAAACCGTATGTTTACGCAGGAGTTTATCCGGTAGATAGTAATGAGTTTGAGAAGATGCGTGATGGTTTTGAGCGCTTGTCGTTGAATGATAGTGCCATCGAGTTTGAGTATGAAAATAGTAAGGCGCTCGGATATGGTATGAGAGCAGGTTTCCTAGGGATGTTACATATGGATATTATCAGAGAGAGATTAGCACGTGAGCATGATATTGAAACTATTTTCACTATACCTAATGTGGTCTATCTGATGAAGATGAAGACTTTCAGTCATGAGAAGATTAAGACGGGGGCAAATGTGTTGGAGCTCGTCACTTCAGGATACTTCACTCATATCCTTTCTGATTTTACCGGGAAGTTGACAGAAGTAGACAAAGAAAATATAACCTATAAGACTGATCATGAGTTGGCAGAAATCTATGAAGATAAACTTCATGGGTGGCTACTTGTAAGGTCTGGTGCAGATATGCCAGAGCAGGGACAGATAGAAACTATCTATGAGCCGTATGCGGAAGTGGAGGTTGTAGGACCAAAAGACTATTCGGGAAACATTATGGAGCTCTCGCAAGAGTATAGAGGAGAGATGAAAAATATGGAATATATCGATGAGACAAGAGTGCTGTGGAGATACCTCATGCCACTTGGTGAAATTATTATCGACTTCTATGATAGACTCAAATCTGCGACGAAATGATATGCAACCATGAACTATGAGTTTGCACGTTATAGAGCTTCTGATCTCGTGAAGCTTGATATGTTTATTAACGGTGAACAGGTCGAGGCATTCAGTATGATTTGTCATAGGGAGAAGGCATACGGTATGGGGAGAGAGATTGTGGAGAAACTCAAAGATCTCATTCCAAAACACATGTTTCCGATCCCTCTTCAAGCTGGTATTGGAAGTAAGATGATTGCTCGTGAAACCATCCCTGCGATGAGAAAAGATGTGCTGGCAAAGTGTTATGGGTGAGATGTCTCTCGTAAAAGAAAACTACTTGAGAAGCAAAAAGAAGGTAAGAAACGTATGAAAGCCATGGGTAATGTGAATGTGCCAAATGACATCTTCATCAATCTGATGTCTAATAGATAGAGCTTGAAGATATAATAATAGTGAGATCGGAGAATATCCGGTCTTTTTTTGTAGATCAACTTGTACAGACGATATAACTATCTATATCTCACTCATGCAGACAAAAATAACACTTTTCATCCTTGCGCTTATCACTGCGACCCTCTCGATTCTCTTTTCAACATGAGGAGTGACATTGCAGATAGGAAGTAGTGAATATCATGCTCAACAAGAGCAGGTGTTTTCGGTATGACAGCTCATCAATTTGACAGGTCAGCTTCTTATGACGCCTGATGATGATACTCTAGAAGGTCGGCAAAGCACGATAGAGCAGACGCGTAGTATAGATTTTTGGCTATATGGATTTTCGTATCAGCCTTTACAAAAGCTCTTCCAGAAACTAGTGAAGGTTGGGGTAGACATCCGTTGAATTATGGAAAATGAGCCTTATGGATGAACAACAAAGGAGTTTCTCAAACTACAAAAAATATTTACTGGGCGTTCACATATAGACATCGCTTCCGATGAAAAGCTAGGAACTAACTTTCAACATGCAAAAACATTTCTTACAGATAACGCTTTTATTATACAAACCGCAAACCTGAGTTACTCATCCTTCTTTACCAATAGAGAGTTCTTTTTGATTAGTCATAATTCTATATTGCTTGAAAATCTTCAGCATCTTTTTGAGAAAGATTGGCAATGAAAAAAGCTTTTGGCAGAGGAAATCCACCCTAACTTATTAATCTGTCCTATCGATTGTAGATACAAAATTGAGACGCTTCTGTCGTGAGCGAAGCAATCTATTTGGATGTACCAGCAGTATATACAGGACGAAAGCGTTATGCATATTCTCATGCAGAAGTCCTGACTGGATCTAAAGTTCATTGTCGCAGATAATGACAGTAAACAAGAACTTGTCGCCAGTCCACTGAGTCAATTTACACGCTTTATAAAGAAGCCCTATATTCATGCGAAGATGATTCTAATAGATGGTGTGTATTTGATAGTGAGTAGCATTAATATGTCAGCTAATTCGATGGATATGAATAGGGAGATAGGTGTGATTATTATTGATTCTTTTCTCATAGAGGAGTTTGATAAACGGTTTGAAAAGGATCGACAACGTTAACTGTGCTTGCAATTTTGCTCTAAATCAGCTATATAACTATGACTTTACCATGATAATCTGATCAATGAGCAAGAAGTTTTTCATCACGACGCCGATTTACTATTCGAATGACATACCGCATGTAGGACACATGTATTCGTCACTTATTTGTGATATCTTTTCACGCTACAAGAGGTTGTTCGGATATGATGTGAAGTTTAGCACCGGTGTTGATGAAAATAGTCAGAAAGTGGTGCAGAAGGCGATAGAACATGAGATGGATATCATGGACTATCTTGATATGTATGCGCAGAAGCATAAAGAAACATGGGACAACTTGGATATGTCATATACAGATTTTATTAGAACAACGAGCGAAAAACACAAAGCATTTGTACAGCAGGTGCTGCAGAAGACATATGACCGTGGTGATATCTATCAGGGAGAGTATGAAGGTCTATACTGTGTTGGTTGTGAAAGCTTTAAAAAAGAGACAGATCTTATTGAAAAAGATGGGAAGCTCGTTTGTCCAGATCATCTCAAAGAACCGGAGAGAATTAAAGAAAAGAACTGGTTTTTTAAGCTGAGTAAATATCAGGACCAACTGGTAAAGTTTTATGAGAATAATCCAGGGTTTATCTCACCACACTTCAGGTTTAATGAGGTGATAGCTTTTGTGAAGTGAGGACTTGAAGATTTTTCTATCTCTCGCGAGACCAACAAGTTTGGCATACCTCTCCCATTCGATGAGTCGCAAGTGACGTATGTTCGGTATGATGCATTGCTCAATTATCTCACAGTATGTCAGGGTGGTGATGAAGAGTTTTGGCCAGGTATCCATGTACTGGGAAAAGATATTGCTCGCTTCCACGCTATCTATTGGCCTGCAATGCTTTTGAGTGCTGGCTACCAGCTGCCACAGAAGGAGATTGTGACAGGTTTCTTTACCGTCGATGGACAGAAGATGTCTAAATCTCTTGGCAATACAGTGAAGCCATTGGAACTTGTTGAAAAGTATGGACGTGACGCAGCTGTCTTTTATCTTTTCTACGATCTCGTTATTGGTTCTGATGGAGACTTTTCGTATGCACGTTTAGAAGCATCTCGTGAGAGTATGCTATCAGCAGGTTGGGGAAACCTTGTCTCTCGTGTGAGTAAGCTAGCTGATAAGAACGATATTTCTCTAGGGAAAAAACATCTTGAGTGCTTTGACCTTTGCAAGGACGATGAGGAAGAGTGCTTGCAGGATATTCTTTCACTGACTCCTGTTATGATAGAAGAGCTACTAGAAACGAAATGAATCAATTATGTGCTGCAGCTTTGGTATAGAGGAGTACAAGCAGCAAATACCTACATGCAAAATCAAGAGCCATGGGTAAAGTTGAAGAGCCCTGAGAGTGCCCAGGAAGGCAGACAACATCTAGAATTTCTGCTATATGTTGTAAAGCAACTTGCACTTATATCGGCTCCATTCCTGACAGAGTGATTCGCTAAAATACAAACTATTCTTGGTAATGACTTGATCGCTAAAGTCTCTACGAGAGAGACAAATGAACACTGGCGCCAAGCTTGGGATCTAGAAGAGTTCGATGTGACGCTTGCTCCAGATATTCTTTATCAGAAATTAGAACCGTCAGTATAATGCGTTTCGTAGTATCGGTAGTTGATAATGCATCGGTGAAAGTTGCAGAAAAAAACTATGAGGCTTCTATCGGGAAGTGACTTTTGGTGTATGTCGGAATATCTCGTGATGATCTAGAAGATTATGAGAGTAAGATAGCAAAATTTGTCGATAAAATATCGGTGTTAAAGTGTTTTCATGCTGACGGAAAGATACATGCTTCTCTTCAAGATGTTGATGGTGAGGTGTTGCTGATTAGCAATTTTACGCTCTATGGTAGAGCAGATAAGTGACAGAAGCTCGACTTTTCACAAAGTGCTGATTTTGAAAATGCAGAAAAGATTTACAATCTACTCATACAGAAGATGTCAGCATCTATGCCCGTCAAAACAGGTGTTTTTGGTGCCTATATGGAGGTCTCTTCGGTCAATGGAGGACCGATTAATCTCGTGTTGGATTATTAGGTTATTAGGTGTTGATTTCTTTGATTGACGGATTATCATAGGAGTCCAATGTAAACAGAATTGCTTATGACTCAAAAAGGTACAAAGGAGGTAGATGTGTCGACTGAATCTACCTTGCAAATGAAAAAAAAACTGGAAAAGCGCAATCTTATATTGCAAAGTGCTTCTTCCAGTAATCCACCTGGTATAGGAGGTGGTTTCCACCCTAGTCATCCAGGTTTCCCGAAAACTTTTGGGACAAGGATGATAAGATAGTAATTTATTATTCACAAACCACGGGCGCATCGCCCGTTTTTTCTTATCAAAAAAGTCCTGCTTGTTGAGGGAGGATATGTGCCTTTTTGAGGGCGTCAATCTGTTTTTCAAGAGAATGAAACTCGTACTTGTTGAGGAGCACTTCTTTTCGATGATTGAAATCTATATGGTTTTCTAGTCTTGCAGGGTCGATGTCTTCTCGTCCTGGTACAGACATTCGGTCGACAAGTTTCTTGCTTTGGAAGGCCATATCCTTGTCAGCAACGAGCTTATCTTTCACCGCACCAGTAATTTCATCTATGTGATCATAAATATTCTCGATAGTCAAATATTCCGTGATAAGCATCAACGCTGCCTTTGGCCCAATACCTTTGACTCCTGGAATGTTATCGCTGCTGTCTCCGACAAGTGCAAGATAGTCAGCAAAGTATTTAGGTTCAAATCCTCGTTCATTGATAAACGACTCCTTTGTGGTCAATGCATCTTTCATTGGATCACTACAGACGACACAATCATCGAGCAACACCTTAAGATCTTTATCGCTCGTCATGATCGATACCTGCGAAAATTTCTTACATTGATCAGCAAGTGTTGCGATAATATCATCTGCTTCATAACCAGGAATCTCTGCACAGTTTATATTCAACTCTTTAATAAGTTCTTTTGTTTGTCTAATCTGCCATTTGAAATCATCGGGTAGTGGAGGTCTTTTTGCCTTGTAGTCTTCAAATGCCTCATGTCTGAGTGTTTTATGGGGAGCATCTCGTGCTATAAGAAAGTACTCAGGCTTTTGTGCTAATACTTTAAAAATCATTCTCAGAAAACCATAGATGGCGTGGACAGCATGTCCGTCTTTATCTGTCAGTGCTGGAAGTCCATAATATGCTCTAAAAAGATACCCTGAACCGTCAATAATAAACAAACTTTTCATCAGAAAATAGATACACTTACCATTTAAAAAAGATTCAATTTTCATATAGTGACAATATTTACTTGTATAGAAAGCGATGATTATTGCAACACCAGAGGCCATGGTAGCACTTGGTAAAGAGATCGGAGCATCTCATAATTTTGTTCTGCTTGAATGAGAACTCGGTGCAGGAAAGACACATTTTGTTAAAGGCTTTGCTGAAGCAAAGGGCATTGATCCTGAGAATGTCAAAAGTCCGACATATACGTATATCCACGAGCACGGCACTGATCTCCTTCATGTAGATATGTATAGGATGGATGACGAAAATGAACATTTTCTTATTGAAAAAGGGATACTGGAAAAAATACAAAACTATCCTGCGGTTATTATCGAGCGACCTAAATTCACCGATCAGTATGTAGACAACACTCGACAAACTATTTGTATCACAAAAACATCTCCTACGGAGAGGGAGGTAACTATTCTTTAATCGTGTTATTGTTATGAAAAAAAACGAGCGTATAGATTTTATCTTTCAAGAGCTACAAAGGCGTTACGAAGGTTCAACAACAGAACTTCATTATGAAACGCCATTTCAGTTGTTGGCGTCTGTCATATTATCTGCTCAGTGTACTGATAAGCGTGTCAACATGGTGACGCCTCATCTTTTTGCTCAGTTTCCTGATGCTCAGACAATGAGTAAAGCATCTGTAGACGACATTTTTTCACTCATACAGTCTATCAGCTATCCAAACAGCAAAGCAAAAAATCTCTTGGGCATGGCAAAAAAACTACATGATCTTCATCATGGAGGAGTGCCTAATGATTTTAAAGCGCTTGTTGAGCTGCCTTGAGTGTGAGAAAAAACAGCAAAGGTAGTGCTTCATGTGCTCTATGATGAAAATGTGATAGCAGTAGATACGCATGTACATAGGATAGCAAATAGACTATGACTGGTGAAAACGAATAGTCCGCTACAAACCTCAAAGCAACTTGAAAAAGTAGTGCCGGAACACTATAAGTCTTTCGCTCATCATGGTATGATACTGTTTGGACGTTATCACTGTACGGCTATAAAACCTAGGTGTTCTGATTGTCCTTTTCAACAGATCTGTCCTCACTTTAAGAAAGTCTTGAGCAAAAATGGTAAACATAAGTAACTTTATTCGTTTCTTTGATCATAACAAAGATGGTAGAACCAACTTGGGGTGTCGAGCTCCTACAGTCACTCAATACGTTTATTAGTCAATCAGAACTTTACTATACTGTAGCGTCTCTGTTCGCAGACGTTCCTGTTTTCTTACTTCCTGTCTTTCTGCTTTGGCTGTATATACGACACGGCATGGTGAGAAAACATATCTCTGCAAAGTATGGTGCATTGCTGATTTTCATGAGCGCTGTCTTAGCTGCTGCTATTAACTTATGATTGCAGGAGATTATTGTCAAAGCGAGACCAGAAACAGCGTTGACGGGAACAGGTCGTCTTATCATGAAGCACCTTCCGACAGCTTCGTTCCCTTCTGATCATGCGGCTGTTGCTATGGCGGTTGCACTTTCGAGTCTCGTCTGGGGAGGTAAACGTGGCAAAAAAACCGTAAAAATATGGTGACGAGTGCTTCTCGTCCTTACTATCTGCATGTCAATTGCCCGCGTGGCAGTTGGTGTGCACTGGCCGACTGATATCCTTGCAGGTTGGGGTGTCAGTCTACTAACAGTATTGATTATATTTACTCCAGTAGTGAAAAAATTTCTCAATCGTCACGTTATTCACTACCTGATAGCATTGGAACAGTCAATTTTTGGGAAAATCTATAAGAAATCGTAACTTATTCTGCTCCATTCACGTTTGAAGCTTTACGCTCGACTCTCTCTTTTCTTCTCGCTATCCTGTTGATTTTTTTTGCTTCGTCCCATAGGTTGTTCATTTGTAGAGCGCCTCTTATTTGGCTAGCTCGTCCTATAGCAGCTCTTTGCTCTCATCTGGTTGGGTTGTCGCCAAATCTATATTCTGCGTACTTAGATGCGAGGTTTCTCATGAAATTTGTACCATTCAAGTCACCCTCTGATAAGAACTCTATGAGAATTTGTATCTCTCTATCGGGAAACTGTCTTAATTCAGGTATCTTGTTTATACGGTCGATGAGTTCTTGTTGTCTTTGGTCTAATTTGCTATAGTCTGTGTTCAAATTTTCATAGCGACTAGTATCTTTTTCTCCTGACTGTGGCCACACGCTAATATTCCCTCCTGTTGTATACACGGTCACATTGAAAAGCTTTTCATAGAGCTCTTTTGCACCCTTGTAAGGGTTTTCATTTTCTCACGGGCGTTTTGTTGGGCGAATATCTCGTTGAGCTTCGAGTGTCACGATATTGAAGAGATTGTTTTTAATAGCATCTCCGATCTGTGCTTCACTTTGTTTCAGGTAGTTCACTGCTTCCTCTTTCTTTTTAGGATTGCTCAATACCTCTTGAGCTTCTTTTATCTCATTTTTATCTATACCAATTTCAATGCCATCGGCGAGGTTGTCTATTTGTTGTATCTGGCCATCAATACTCATGATTTTTTATAAGTCTTGTAAAGCATTTTCTAACTCTTGTACGTCTACTTGATCTTGTAGACGTGATTCTCCCTCTATCTTTTGAATATCTTCTAGCAGTTTTATGCTTTGTTCCATCTTTTCTCTCGTTTCTGTCTTTTGTACTGTATGGATAGTTTGTTTCAGAATCTGTGTCAATTGCGTGATAGCTTCATTGTCAAATTTATCTAAAAGTAGAAATCTTTTGAGATCTTTTGCAAGTGGCCAGTCGTTTTCCAGCCCTTCTAGAATCATGAGAATATATTGCTTCTTAGTCATGCATATACCCAAGAAAAGTGTAAAGCTCACAACTCTTAGTATAATGATTTTATGAGTCAGAAATAATCTTAGCAGCATATGATAAGATTTGCAGTTATTTTATATGGACATATTTGCTTTTTTACATCATAATATGTGTCATTTCGCGTTGCATTTAACTAGGAAATCACTATATATTTTGTGCTATGGACGCCCTTGTAGTTCAACGGATAGAACAGGCCCGTCCTAAGGGTTAGATGTGGGTTCGATTCCTACCAAGGGTAGGATCCTTATAACAAGGAGTCTATATGTATAAATGTAACCTGCTACAATGGGGTATATCTCTCCGAAGTGGGTACGATGATTTTATTTTATTATTTTATTTTTCATCATGACAGACGACATTCTTACAGTGGTAGAGCCGTTCAAAAGACATGACAATGACAACGGTTCACCGGAAGTACAAATTGCTATCCTTACACATGAAATTACTATGCTTCAGGGACACTTGAAGGAGCATGATAAGGATGTAGACGCAAAAAGATCTCTTCTGAAGAAAGTAGCAAGAAGAAGAAAATTTGTGAAGTATCTCAAAGAAAATGATCTAGAGAGATACAATCTCGTGTCAAAAAAACTAGGACTTAAAGCGTAAAGACATACACTATAACCAAGGTCCATGTGGACTATATGAATTTTATACATTTTTATTTGTTTAACATTTTAATTCATTAATGGTTAAGGCAAAAAACGATCAAAATGATGCTGTTCTTGGTATGGATATTCCTGTAATCAAGAGTGGTGCTAAAATATCTGGTACTGTTTTAAAAGAAATTGAACAAGGTGTTCTTGTAAGTTGTGCTGGTGGCGCATTTACGGGTATTATCCTTTCAAAAGAGGTAAAAGATCTTAAGAGAAATAATTATGACCTTTCTATCGGAAAGGAGCTCGAAGCAGAGATTATGAATACTGATATCAGAAGTGATGAAGGATACTTCGTGATTTCTATCTCTAAGCTTATCCAGTACGATGTATGGAAGAATATCACGGCTAAGTTTAAAGAGGATGACATCATCACAGTTGTTCCTACAGAGGCAAATCTCGGTGGTCTTCTTATCGATATGCATGGTATTAAGGGATTCATCCCACTTTCACAGCTCGCTCCTGTTAACTATCCAAGAGTAGAGGATGGTGATCAAGAAAGAATCTTCGAAAAACTTCTCAATCTCGTTGGTAAGGAGTTCAAGGTTCGTATTATTAATATAGATGAAGAGAATAAACGTATCGTACTTTCTGAAAGAGAGGCTCTCAAAGAAGAAAGAGAAAAGATCCTTGAGACTATTAAAGTTGGAAATGAGTACGAAGGTACTGTTTCAGGTCTTTCATCATACGGTCTATTCGTGACTATCGGTGGTGGTATCGAAGGTCTCGTTCATATTTCTGAGATCACATACGGTCACGTTTCAAATGTAGACAGACTTGCAAAGGTAGGTGATGAGATGAAAGTAAAAGTAATTGGTTATGAAGATGGAAAGATTTCACTTTCTGCTAAGCAGCTGAAGACTGACCCATGGAAAGTTATTCCTGAGAAGTTCCAAGTTGGTGATGTGATCGAAGGTGAAGTTATCAGATTTGTACCATATGGTGTGTTTATTCGTATCTACGATGACATCAATGGTCTTATCCACTTGAGTGAGATCTCAAATGACAATATCAGTAGTCCAACTGACGCTGTGAAGCTTGGTCAGGTAGTAAGAGCTAAGATCATTGCTCTTGAACCACAAAATAGAAAGATTGGTCTTTCTATTAGAGCTCTCCAAGCTGATGGACAGACAGATGCTCCAAAGGCTGCAAAGAAGACAGCAAAAAAAGAGGAGTCTGATGATGCTGAAGCAAAAGCGGAGAAAGCAGCACCAAAGAAAACTGTTGCGAAGAAAGCTCCAGCAAAAAAGACTGCTGCAAAGAAAACAGCAGATAAGGACGCAGAATAGTCAGATATTCTCTCCTGTAGAAAAGCTATGTCATGAGTGACATAGCTTTTTTTATTTGTATTTTCTCTCTGTATCCGTAAACAAAGCGTAATCTTTATCCTTTTTATTTATACTTATGGAACTCGTAAAAAAAACAAATCATCCATTTAATTACGTGATATTTATACAAGCGTTTATAGCTATGCTAGGGTCTCTCTATTTTTCAAACTTTGGTGACCCGGTGGCAAATGCTCAATCAGGTAGTATTTTCCCAGCTGATAGTGGTTTTCAACCATGTAGTCTTTGTCGATGGTCTCGTATACTAATGTATCCTCTTGCATGGTTTTCACTGTGGGGTCTCATGCGTAAGGATCGTAAAATAGTCTCTATATTTCAATGGGTGTCGCTCGCAGGTATTCTGCTTTCTGCGTATCACTATATACTACAAAAAACAACTATTATCAAAACTTCAGCATTTTGTACTATGCAGAACCCTTGTGACGCATTGCAGGTCGACTATTTTGGTGTTGTTACTATCCCATTTATGGCACTCGTAGCCTATATTATTATTTTCATCGCTTGTCTTATCGTAAAATCTGACACTCCAAAAGAGGTTGAGCTGGAGCATCATCACTTCTAAACCCATTTGTTATCAATAAGCTATTATGGAGCCTATAGTACAGAAGTTATATCAAGGAGATTCCATGGAGCTCGTGCATGAGCTTCTTTCTGTCTATCAAAGAAATGGTTTCGCTGTAGTAAACTTTCTCTATTTTGCCAATGCGATGCAGTTTCACCTTTTTGAGCAACGCTTGCAGAATATAAAAGATAGACAATATAGTGAGGCCTTACTCAAGGGAGATTTCTTGCTTCCTGATGGTATCGCTTTACAACTTTGGGCAAAACGAACTGAAAAAAAAACAACACACAATCTCAATGGCACTGACTTAACACCTCTCTTTTTACAATATCTTAATGATCACGAGAAGGCTTCTCTTTATATTTACTCTCTCTATGATCCTAAGATTGATAAGGGGCCAGAATGGTTGTGAAAGGCGGTAGAAAAGCTACACGAGAGCTATCCACAGCTCAAGATAGTTTTTACTCACCAGTCTTTATATGCGCAAAGATGAGAGCAGTTTCCACGGAGAAAACTCGAAGAATGTGTAGAGGAGGATGATAGTCATATGAAAGTATTTTTGCATTGTACGGGAACGCCTTTCCAAGAGCTTTGGGTAGAGGAGAATAGAGCTTTTTTTGAAAAAAATCACCTCTTGGTGATGAATGTGGGAGGATTTATCGATTTTGTAGCAGGATTTGAGATTCGTGCACCAAAATGGGTAGTGAAAGCAAGGATTTTAGAAACATTTTGGCGCATAGCGACAAACCCTCGTAAGAACCTCAAGAAATTCCTTGCAATGTTCGGAATATGGCGCATTCTTTTGCAGAAATTACGCTTGAAAAACTCGTAGAATTCAGTATTCCTAATGAGTATTTTATCACAATTTGACAATTTTCATGCAGCTTCAACATAGTGCTTTGACATATGGACCGGAACACTCACATGTTGCTATCCATAAAGAGGTAGGTAGCAACATTACTGTCCATGCTGATATCGTATTGCTCTCTGACAAATTTCTCGAATATCAGAGGACCATACTTGACGAGTTTTTCGCGCAGCTTTTTGACCTTACTTATAGCGAGGATGTGCTCTTCGATGAGATCATCGATGGGTTTGAGATGCTTTTGCAGTCTCTCAATACCAAGTTAGAAACTTTCGCAAGCAAGATTACTGATGCGCCATTTTTTGATATCCGTGGAGCGATTCAGCTATTCCACCATCAAGATTATATTGCGTCGCTTATTGGTGATGTAACCCTTCTTGTTGCAAGAGAAGGCAAGATGCAATATACGCTTCATAACGATGTGATGACTAATCGTCCGATAGCATTGTTTTCTGACTTTATCCAAGGTGATATCTATGCTGGTGATCAGATTTTCATCCTTGGTGGTGATACTACGCAGTATTTTGATCAGTATGAGCTTCAGGAGTTTGTTGACAGTCTAGACAACCAAGAAGATGTCGCATCGTACACACGCGACATGTTGAAGCAGAGATGTCCAGTAGAGGAGCTTGGTATCGTTTCTCACTATGGTCTGACACTTGCAAAGCCAAAGAGCGTTGCTACAAAGGCAGGAGGAAACTTGAAAAAGGTCATAGCATGAGTTGGTGCTGGTAAGATCTTTTCGAAGCTCAATATCCACATGGGTGATAGATGGATTATCTTTACGAGAAATGTGCGTGAGATGATGTCGCAGTATAGATACGCGATAGTGATAGGTTTGTTTAGTATTTTTTTATTGTACCTGCTCTATGGACTAGTAGCAAACTTCATCAGAAACAATACTACCAATACTATCAATTCTGATGGTACAGTAACGGCAAATCTCTCTATTGAGGATATCAAAAAGGAGCTTGTTAACTTCCAGAAACTTGATCCATCAACGGAGGAAAAGGTTATCAAATATAATGCACTCAAAGACCAGCTTGATGCTCTAGAAAGGGAAGGAAAGCGAAAAAATGATGTTGCTCAACTCAAGACTATTCTCAATACCGAGTATTATAGAGGGTTTAATATCGTTCTCGTTGACAATCTCGTAGAGCAAAATGTCTATACATTCTCAAGTTTGGAGAAGAGCACAATGGGTATCCCTCTCAATATTTTCTATAACAGATCGTTCTACGTTGCAGGTGATAAGGGAGCAGTGCTAGCAGGTATTAGCGATGATGTAAGAGGGAATAATATCACATATTCGCTTGGTCTCACCGCAGAGTCTTGTTCGTTGAATCTCCTTGGAGACGGTATTTACTGTGCCTCTACGGATAATAGAATCTTCAACACGACAAAAGCTGGTAGTGAGGATGTAAAGATTGAAGGAGGAAATTTCCCTGAAGGGATTATTGGTCTTGGGACTTTTGGAAGCTCTAACTTCTACGCACTCCTTAAAAATAGTAGTTTAGCAGCCGATGGTATCTATGTTGCAAAGTATAGTAATCTATTGGGGTCTCAGACAGCATTTACGCCAGGGGTCTTCTTAGAGCTCAATGATACGTCTCTTCCAGAACAGATCCCAAATGGTTTCTCTGCTATGACTATTGATGGTACATTCCTTTTGTGGTCTCCAGACAACAAGGGCCTCTACCAGATGTATAGAAACTCAGCATGACAGCCCCTCAATCGACGTCCTATTAGCCTCAATGGTGGAACAAACATCGGTGACGGCTACAGTGAAAACGTAAAACCTATCTCGTTTATAAATAGTAAATATGTGTACCTTTTTGATAAAGTAAATCAGACATTTACCGTCTATACGAGTAGTCCTCTCAAAACAAACACGGCGTATACCGCTGGTTACTCACTTAACTATGTGATGAGAATTAACTTTAGTGTGCCGAATAATACTATTATTGATGCTACCGTTGATGAGAGCGATGGGAAACAGACATTGTATATACTACACAATGAGGGTGTAGCGAAGATTGTGCTCACTGACTATATGCAAAACATGACACAATAGTCCATAATTATAAGAAATCGTAGATTTGACCACGCCTTTGGCGTGGTTTTTTTATGTAAAACGAGAGAAGGATGTCAAGACGACTAGCATTGTAATTGGTAAAGCAAAGTGTATATATTATTTTGGTAACATTTTTAGTTACATTAAAGATCCTTACAATACAATGATATTTACACCTCTCGTTTTGTATGCCGGTGTTTGAGCACTGGTCCTCGGAGGTATTATAGGGTATGCCCTCTATAGCCTTGTGTGGAAAAGAAAGAAACAAGAACTACAAGCGAAACTGGATAAAGCAGATGACACAGCAGCTGATATTATAAAACGCGCAGAAGAAAGGTATAGGAAAGCAGAAAACATCAGCAAAGAACTTATAGAAAATGCGCAACGCGAATTTGATAAGCGCATGCAGAAAGCAGATCAGATCGAAGAGAGATTCCGTCAGAAAGAAGAAAAGATGGAACAAAGGATGGAGACTCTCGAAACGGAAAAACAAAAACTTATAGAAAAGCAGCAGAAGCTTGATGAGCTTGTGGCACAGGAAAAAGAAGTACTATCACAGATTGCAAGACTCTCTCCTGAGGAGGCAAAGGAGAAGCTTTTTGAGTTAGTAGAGCAACAGTATAGCCATGAGATCTCTACATTCGTAGAAAAGTTTAAGGCTTTGAAACAAGAAGAGGCAGATAAGGAAGCGACTGCTATCTTGACGAAAGTGATGCCTCGTGTCGCTGTCAATGCTGTCTCTGAATTCACTGTGTCTCTTGTAGAGATACCTAGTGAAGATACCAAAGGAAAGCTTATCTGACGTGAAGGAAGAAACGTCTCATACTTTGAAAAGATTACAGGTGTTGAGGTTATTATTGATGATACACCTTTGATAGTGAGACTCTCTTCATACGACAATGAAAAGCGTTTTCTTGCGACAGAAACATTGAAGCGTCTCATAAAAGATGGACGTATCAATCCTGTCTATATTGAAAAAGTATACAATGAAGTTGCTGGTTCTTTTGATCAGCTCTTGATGGACAAAGGAAAAGAAGCGCTTATGATGCTCAATATCCCTATGATGAAGCCTGATGTGGTCAAGATGATTGGGCAGTTCCAGTTTAGGTACTCATACGGACAGAATTTGTGGATCCATTCGATCGAAGTGGCAAAGACTGCTGAAGCTATCGCACTGGAGATGGGTCTTGATGGTATGATGGCGAAAAAAGCAGGTCTTCTTCATGATATTGGAAAGATCGCAACCGCAAATGGTCAGTCACATACGCAGGTCGGAGGAGACATCCTCAAGAAATACTGATTTGATGAGATCATCGTCAACACCGCTCAGGCACATCACTTTGATGTGCCACTGACATCTGCTATCGGCCGAGTAGTGACGGCGGCAGACGCTATTTCTGCAGGACGTCCTGGTGCAAGATTCAATGCGAAAGAGGTCTTCATCGAAAAGATGTCTGAGCTGGAGAAGCTTATTTCTAGCGTCTCTGGTGTCGATAAGGTACACATCATGCAGGCTGGACGTGAGATTATGGTGTTTGTTGATCCTGCAGAAATCGATGATATTGGAGTACAGAAACTCATTAAAGATATCGGCTCAAAGGTGGAAGATCAGCTTGATTATCCTGGTATCATCCGTGTAGTAGCTATCAGAGAGACAAAGGTAGTTGACTACCTCCGTTAAGAATGTTTTTATCTTTTATTGGTATACATGTATCCGTTTTTAACCCTCTGGGGTGTGAAGGTATATATGACATGACTTGGTATAGTAGTAGGACTCTTTACTTTTTTAGTAGTAGCGTGGTTTCTCTGCAAGAAGTATAAGCTAGATTTCTGGAAACTATTTTATTGGTTCCCAACGCTACTTATCATCACTTATCTCTTGGGATCGTACTCATATTTACTGATAGAAAGAGGTATCCGATTCCCTCTCAACAGCCTTACAAATCTCAAGGCGTGGCTTTCTCCTTATGGATACAAATTCCATTTTGTTGGTATACTTTTGGGTATTGTGTGGTCTCTTCGTAGATTTTTTAAGAAGATTGTAATCGGTTCAGAGAAGCGTAAATGGATAGATCTTTTCTTCTTTGCTACAAGTACAGCATTGATCCCTATGGGTCTGTTCTTCGTGCTCGGTGACAATATTATCGGTAGGCCAGCTCCTTTCTCAGGTATAGGTGTGAGTGATCTGACTCCAGGTTGAGTGAGCGAGCTCAGTAAATATGGGAAGGTATTTCCGGTCTGAATCTTTTTGTCGCTTATCAGTATGTTGGCATTTGGCCTGACGTTTGTCGGTAAAGCTATAACGAAAAAAGAGGGCTGGTGATTTATAGGCTTTGGTGTATTGCTCCTTCTCATCAATGTTGTGTTTAACTATCAACAGTATACAAGACACGGTGTTGTATCAGTTTTGGGCGGAACGCTGGATATTAAAAACATCTTGGCAATAGTAGTGTGAATTATTTGTTTGATAGTTGGTATGCGTATTATTAAGAGAAAAAGATAGTCATGAAGCTGTTTTTTACGAGAGATGATAGCTTTTATAAGATATGTAAAACGATAGAGAAACTCCCTAAAAATAAAAAAGTTTCTCTTTTTATGGAACCTCAAAATAGCTTCTTTCGTAATCCATGGCGATGAAAACAGGTAAAAAACATACTAGAAGAGAGAAATATTAGCTATGTATTTATATGTAAAAGTGAGAGAACAAGGCGCTACTGTGAAGAGGCAAAGCTTGCTTACAGTTATGATCAGCCAAATCATTTCCTCAGGGGGCTGAAGCTTGTCTATATGTTTTTTTTCCAAGCACAAAAATTCCATCTTTCTCTTTTCAATAAAAAAACAACCTTATCATATCTCTTTTTCATAGGGGAGATACTTATCATCGGACTGATTGCTTACCTTCTGTATCAATTTATCCTACCGAGTGCTACTATCTATGTGAAACCTTCGTATACGGTAGAGGATATTGTCTACAATTTCCGTTATTATCCGTCGCGAAACCCAGAAGAGATCAAGGAGAGAGGCTTTATTAGTATCCCATACTATACGGGAAGTATGGACTATACGTATATTCTCAAAACAAATACACAAAATATTAGCTTCATGCAAACTCCTGCGAGATGAACAGTAAGAGTACTCAATACTATGTACCAGTCATTTTCTTTGTTGCCTGATACCAAGTTAGTTACAGAAGATGGTATGCTCTTTACTATGCCAGAGTCCATCACTATCCCTGCTGCAACGAGATCTGGTCCTGGTGAGGTGACAGCCACAGTGATCGCTATGGATAAGGATGAGGTAAATAGTATCATTGGAGAGAGGGGGAATATCCCAGTTGGGACGCAGCTGCTGATAAGAAATCTTCCTCAGAGTTACAACAATCAGCTCTTATATGCGGTTGCCTCGAGTGATTTCACAGGCTGAGAGACAAGGCAAAAATGAGCTATAACTCAAGCAGATCTTGAGAACATCAGGCAACGTATGTGAAACTATGTTCGTGCGAATAAGAAACAAATAGTGCTAGAGGAGTTTGCTAAGTGAGAAGATAAATACCCACTCATGTTTCAAAATCTCATTGATGTACAGGTAAATGATGTTACTTTTGATGCACAGGTTGGTGATGAACAAACTGACGTAGAAGGAAGGATCGATATAACTTATATTGTGAGATATTTTACCCGGGATAATTTAAAAGAAGCACTCAACGAGTATCTGGGTCAGCGTCCCTCACAAACATTGGATATCATTAGTATGCAGAAGAGTAGTCTGACCTTTTTCCCGGACACAAGCACGCTTGTCACAGGAGATACAGTGATCGTGATGCCAACGAAGATGAGTGTAATCTGGTGATATGACTTCAATAAAGATTACAATGGTATAAAGGAGGATATGAAAAACGAGATCATTGGGAAGAGGAGAGATGAAGTACAAAAAATACTATTGGATTATGAAGAGATAGGAAGTATATTAATTAAGGTGTCTCCGCCTTGGTCAGATACGATCCCAGCGATTAGGTCAAGAGTAAGGTTTAAGCTTGCTGACGAGTAAATAACTTGAAAAATAAAATATTTATATCCATAATGGCACTATGAGTCTCAGTAAAAAGTCGTCATTTACGCTGATTGAAATGCTGATAGTCATTGTGATTATCGGGATTTTAGCTGCAGCTTTGGTGCCGAGACTGCAGTCGGTACAGGCAAGGGCGAGAGATAGCAAAAGAAAGGTTGATCTCAGGACAATTGCTAATGGCTTAGAGATATATTTATTGGATACAGGAGCGTATCCTCCAGATGATACCCCTGCTGGCTCTCCTGGAGCATGGCGTCATAGTTATGTGACAGCTCCTTGGATACCTGCGCTCAGTGGAATACTCAATACGATTCCGGTTGACCCAATTAACACACACGTTAGTTCAACAGCATTACATCCTTGGTATACATGAGGGTATCATTATATCTATTGGGCTTGGCTTTCCGGGGCTGTTAACTCGTATGATCTTGCTGCACAATTGGAAAACCTCCAAGATCCAGACAGAAATGAGCTGAAGTGATACAAGTATAATAATGAAGCATCTCAGTATCCTTGGGGTCAAAATTGTTGTAAAGTGCGTTATATTATTGATGTGAGTCCAAGAAACGTTAATTAAATTTTTTGGAAAGTAGAATATTTACTTTGTATAGAAAGTTGGTATGTTGAGAACAGCATTTACGCTCATAGAAATGTTGATAGTGATTGTCATTATTGGTATTTTAGCTGCAGCTCTTGTTCCAAGACTGCAATCGGTACAGTGAAGAGCGAGAGATAGTAAAAGAAAAGTTGATCTTAGAACTATCTACAATGCAAATGAGATCTATATCCTTGATAATGGTTCGTATGCTCCGACCAATGGTCTTTTGCGCCATAGTTATGATACAGCTCCTTGGATACCATGATTGAGTGGCTTGCTAAACTCATTGCCGGTTGATCCGATTAATAGTCTTAATGGTGGCAATATTCATCCGTGGATGACAGGTTCATTTCACTATATTTATCATAGCTTGTATAGCGGAACGATCAATACATACGATCTTGCAACACAGCTCGAGAATCCTCAGGATCCAGATAGAAATGAGATTCAGAACTGGAAACGTAATGCAGATCAACATTCATATGACAACTACTGAAGCCATCCGGCTGCTATGCAAATATACGACCTCTCTCCAAACGTAAAAAATCAATAATTATTATATGAAAAAATGAGACATGTCAGTCTCATTTTTTTGTAAATTACTTGTATATGATAGCTATATGACTAACTTATTTATAGTCTAATGGGGCGGTCGACGGGAATTGAACCCGCGGCCAGAGGATCCACAAACCTCTGCTCTACCACTGAGCTACGACCGCCATCTGTATCGTGCTGGCGTAGAAGAACTTATACAGATTTGTGGGTAAAAAGCAATAAGAACTCTTTATTTTTTCTCTTTCTGCTGATGAGAATAAAATATCTACTGATAGGTATGATAGTGGCACTTAGTAGTTTCTCACAGGCTTTTGCTGTTTGAAATATTAGAGTTCTTCCTGGAAGATCATTGAACTATACCACTTATCAGTGAACTAAAATTTGGCACTATGAGGTTCCAAAGATTACCGTCATTAAACCAGCTGCTTTCAGCATTGTCTTCAATGGAGTAGGTAATACCGCTTCTCGCCTCGTTCGTGATGGAGAGTATGCGGCTGTGCTCAATGCATCCTACTTTGGTCGACATCAAGACGGCACTTATTTTCCTGCAGGTGTCTGGTATGACAATGGATTCTTGATATCGCCACAAATGATACCGCAAAAAGATTTAAATTTACAGGTGTTGGCATACTACTATAGTGGTAGTATCGACTTTTATGAGAACAGCGAAATAGACATTAGTAGTCTGTCTCATACAACTCCAGGACTGTATTTTAATGCGTGACCGTGGCTTGTCAAAGATGGTACCATCAATCCTGATATTGTCAGATCTCGTTCTCATCGACAGTCAAAGGCATATAGGACGGCTATGCTTCGTACAGAGACAGGAGAACTCTATTTTGTGATTGCTACTGAGAAGATAGATCTACCACAGCTTATAGTCTTTATCTACAAGAGTAGGTTCATACAAAAAGATGAAAAGTTTAATCTGGTAAACTTAGACGGAGGTTCTTCAACCTCCCTATGGTCACCAATAGTCAAATTTAATGCAACAAAAAGGTTACCGCTTTTTATAGGTGTTAAGTAAGTATCTATGCAATATACAGGAAAGGTATTTTTTATATTGGGGGTCGCAGGTTCTTGAAAAAACACAGTTATTCACAATGTTCTCCAGACGGATCTTCCCCTGTCTCAAGTTATTTCTTGTAAGACAAGACCACTTAGACCAACGGAAAGAGATGGAGTGGACTACCACTATCTTTCTGAAGAGGAATTTGAAGTGGCAAAAGGACAAGGTGAATTTTTGGAGTATGCGTTAGTGCATCAACTCTACCGATACGGGACAAGAAAGAAAGATCTTGTAGAAAAGTTGAAAGAGGGAAAATATGTCATCAAGGAGATAGATATCCATGGGTTAATGATTATTGCTAAAGAACACCCAGATATATGGGCTGTTACAAAGAGTATATTTCTGGATATACCTGATGAGACGATGATAGAAAGAGTTACCTCGAGAGCAGCACTTAGTGACAAAGAAATGCAGAACAGATTACAAAGTGCCATAAAAGAAAGACAGTTGGCAAAAGAGTATTGTACTGACATCATTGACGCTACACCTTCTCAGGAGGAGGTGGCAGCACATGTCTATGCGTTGATCTCTCAGTATATTTCAGAAGAGTAATTTATTTGTTTTGTCTCTATGATGCGTATTCATATACACGTGGTGCCGTGATCAAAGCAACAATCAGTGGAAAAACAGGGGCAAGATATATATGGTCATGATGTCTATAAGGTGAAGATATCTGAGAAGCCAGTAGATGGTGCAGCAAATAGAGGGGCTATTGAGATTCTATCTGAATTCTTTAAAGTGCCTAAGAGAAATATCTCCATCGTTTCAGGTCATACATCAAGAGAAAAAATAGTAGAAATTATGTAGTGTTTTTATCCTTTCTAACTGTTACATACTATGAAGAACGTCTTAGTTTTGCTCCTCTTTTTCTGAGGGTTAGTCTTCTTGTTTTTGTATCTTTATCTTGATAAGTATGCTACGAAAGCAGATGTCTATACATGGGAAAAGAGCTATGGTATAGAGCTACCTCTTTGGATGAAAGATCTTCCAAAGACAACAGGTGAGGTAAAAGATTTGTATGCAGAAGGGAAAGCTGCATTTACTGGTGAGATTGAAGAGCGGAAAACCTCAGCGAAAGCAGAGTTTAATACGTGGCTCGAAGAACTGAAAAATGATCTCAAAGAGAAGGCAAAAGAAGAGGCTAACTGACGAATAGATAAGCAGTTTGGTGGCTCAGATGAGTCAGTAGCAACAGGTACAACAACTGGTAATTAATTTTATAGCTATGGATAAGATATGTCGACAATAGTACGAATAGCAGTAGGAGTGGTTCTTGTTGGGTGTTTTGCTTTGGTAGTAGCTATAGCATTTATGAAACAAAAACTATGAAAGGAAGGTAATGATAATGTGCTCCATGAGAAGCATGCAGAGTTTTTCTTTTCTTGACTGGAGCATATTCACGTTCATCATCCTAGAGTAAGAGAGCTTTATAGAGCACTACAGCAAGAGATAGTCGGTATGGACTATTTTTTACATGGTTTGCTTTTGTCTTTATTTGCTGGATGACATGTGCTTGTAGAAGGAGCACCTGGTCTTGCAAAAACAAAGACGATTCGCTTGTTGGCATCGCTCCTTGCGTTGGATACAAAGCGCGTGCAATTTACGCCTGATATGTTGCCAGCAGATCTTATAGGTGTTGATATGTTTAATCATGCGACACACTCATTTGAGACGTTTTTTTGACCGCTGTTTACGAATATTTTACTAGCGGATGAGATCAACCGTGCTACGCCTAAGGTCCAGTCTGCGTTACTTGAAGCTATGCAGGAGAAGCAGGTGAGTATTGGTGGAAAGTCTCACCTTCTGCAAGAGCCATTTTTCGTGCTAGCGACACAAAATCCAATCGAGCAAGATGGAACGTACCCTCTGCCTGAAGCACAGCTTGATAGATTTCTTACAAAGCTTCAGGTCTCTTATCCATCTCTTGAGAGTGAAAAACAGATACTGCAAACAGCTGCATCGTCGGCGAATGAGCAAGAGCATATACTTACAGGAGAAGACCTTCTAGCTATGCAACAGGAAGTTGCTCAGATTGCTGCATCGGATGAGATGCTTGAGTATATAGCTCGTATTGCTGATGCTACGAGAGCTGCATCAAATGAGATAGACTATGGTGTTTCACCAAGAGGTTCTCTTGCTATACTTTCATTGGCAAAGGCAGTCGCTTATGTTGAAGGAAGATCGGCTGTTACTAAAGATGATATTAGAAAGGTTATACTGCCTGCTTTGGGACATCGTATTATTATCTCCATGCATGCGCAGATGGAACAAAAAAAGCCTGAGCATATTCTCTTTCAGGCAGTTCATAAGGTTCTGTAATTGTGTCTAGACGTCTTAGCTTTTCACCTTCCTAAATATCTTGTATCGTACTGTTACAAAAAATGCTTCTACGATACCATTGATATAAGCAGTTACTAAACCAAGAACAATAAGACTTCCGTAAATAATATACTTAATGAAGGATTGACTACTTATGTCTAGTTGTGTCGCAAAGTAGATAATGAGTCCTGGTACTCCTAAGAATATAAGGATGTTGATGATAGCTCTAAGGTAGAGGATATAGTTGATAACTGCGAATTTGACGCTTGCTCTCAAGTTTTCTAATGCGAGATGCATGCTTTTTTTTATGGCCTGAATAGGTCACATGTTCTCTAACACGATGATAAACTTCGTATAAGGGAGAAAGACTGAGGTGAAGAAAATAATGAGTCATCGCATCACGAGGACGATGATAACAAGCACATTGTCCATAAGTCCAAGTACCCAAAATCTGGATACAAAGATAAAGTAGGCGAGTGGATTAAAAAAGGTCATGATGCCATGATACTCAAACATAGGAAAGAACTTAGAGAGTCATCTTCCTATCGACAGAGTCCCTTTTCTTTCGTGGTTGTCTAGATAGTAGATCATAGATGCTTCTGCAATTGGTGGAAGGAGAAAATAACCAACGGCTAGTATTGCACCCAATATGATAAATCGTATTAATACCTCCTGTCCCCCGAAAAGCTGCATGATGAAAGAGATGATGTTACCCACCTCTAGCTCTTTGCCTTGCCTTTCTATAACAACAAAATAGACGCCGTACATGATATAGACAAGGAATATCATCGAGTGGATGAATGTGGTGATAGTTGTCAGTCTGATGAACTTGGTGTCATCCATCACGTGGTCATATGCTTCGGCGACTATAGTATTGTGCTCTTGTGTTTGTTCAGCGCTCATTATTTTTTCTTCGATTGCTTCGATAAAAGACGGCTTTCTACCTTTCTAATCTCTGGAAAGAGTTTTTTGATGTCTTGAGGTATACTTGTCTCTATATAGAGATTTTTCTGAGAAAAACAATCATAAAACCCATAGCCGAAACTATGAAGAAGTTGACGTGAGATTTTGTGTTTTTTGTAGGCTAGTTGATTGATATTGCCGTCTCCATACATGATATCTCCGATGATGGGGAGGTTTTCTGATGCAAGATGTACACGGATCTGGTGCATTCTTCCAGTGTGAATGGTGACCAGCAAGAGGGAGATATCGCCTAAGTGTGGATCTTCTTTGGTTGCAATACATTCGAATTCACTCTTCGATGGGAGTCACTTCTCTTCATTGACAAAGGTTTGAGCTCTTTCGTAGGTCGCATTAAATCATTTAAAGAGAGGCTTGTCTATCACTAAGTGGTCAGGAGCTTTTCCTAACACGACAGCAAGGTATTGCTTTTTTACATCTCTTTCTCTGATGATCTTATTGAGATACTGGAGCGCCTCATAGTCTTTTGCTCCTACGATAATACCAGAGGTGTCTTTATCTAATCTAAATCAGAACGATGGTTTAAATGTCTGTCCCATTTCGCTTGGGTCTTTCCCTTCTTGTTTTCGTGACCAGTTTACATATGTCTCGAGAAAATCATTTAATGTAATATCGTTGAGATGGAAGTTTCCCGGATGTATGACAATGCCGTCCGGTTTGTCCCAAAAAATTCGGTGGTCGTCTTCGTAGAGTATTTGTTTTTTGAGGTCATTGATAGAGATGTTATGTTTTTTTACTTGTTTCTCGGCATGTGCCATAAACGGCTGCTTGAGCGTTAGTTTCTCTTCGGTGAACTCTACAATATCTCCTACGACAAGTTTGTAGTTTTCTGGTTTTTTCTTGCCATTTACTTTGATAGCACCTTTTCTTATTCGTGAATAGATGTCAGCAAGAGTAACTTCTGGTTCTGGTTTGAAATATTTTCTGAGGAATCTGTCAAAGCGCTGGTTAGCTTCGTTTACGTGTATCTCTTTGCGCGACATATGCTGACAGGCAAAATAAAAGTATATTATAGAGAAAAGCCTTTCATACACAACGCTAAGTGAAAGGTTTGCAAATATCATTGGTTTCTCTATATTGCAACAGATAGTCTTTTTAGCTTGAGCTGATTGTGCTGATGGCGAACAAAAAATCCTCAAAAAATCATACAAAATCAAGATTTTCTCTCAACATTTGGTATGCGATACCGGCGTTTATCATACTGCTTGGAGTATTTCTTTACCTGAAGATGATCTACTTTCCAGGGAGGGCTGATCTCAATCAAGACGATTTTCAACTGATCGTAACTGAAGGGGATATAGCAAATGCACGCAACATTGATATACAAACCCTTAGTTCGTTTACAGGGGATTATATCGTGTCGACAAATGCAATCGATTCGCTAGCTCGTCTCTATCAGAAGACAAAAGACGAGAAAGTCGCGCTTTCATTGATTCAGATGTATATCTCTCACAATCAGTTTGATGAGGCATTTACGCTCATTAGTGACGTTTACCACAATGATATAGACTTTACGATCATCCCAGCGAGTACATTTTTGTATGTGTTGTTTAACTCTTCACAGCTCTCGCCAGGGAAATATGAGCTTATAGCAAATATACTTACTGATTATAAACAGCATGTGCGTATTGATGATGAGACCTATACACTTTATAGTGGTTTGCTTGCTGCTTATCAGGACGATATGGAGCGCTTTTATGATGCGATTGGGGCGTTGAGTGGCTCAAAGCAGTATGAGTATCTTGTGAATGCTATTGGACAAGCAGGGCAGACAGCATCGAGCTTAGGTTCAGATGTGCCATACTATAAGGATGCATTGAGCAGTATTGCTTTGCTCGATGCTGGTTATTTTAGAGTAGCTCAGAAGGTGGCTGTCGGCGTGAGACAGAAGGATGATAAGTATATCCTGCCATATCAGGTGCTTGCCCAGGCTGCGCTTTTGCAGTCACGCCGACAAGAAGCAACGCAGTATTTTGACACACTGCTGAGACTCGACGTCAATCACGCTGACCAGTATCATTTTGGGCAGTGTGTTAGCTACTTCTGGCAGCAAAGCTATAGCAATGCGTTGCTACACTGTCAGCAGATTACTGATCCGCTATTGCTGCCGGATGCTCACAGATACATGCTGCTTGCGCACTATCAGTGAAAAAACTGGCAGGGGATGATGGACACTTTTCAGCTTATGCTGAGCAAGTCATCACCTAGTGAAAATGACTACTATACATTCTTTGATGTGGTCTTCTATCAGCCATTCGTGACCGACAAAGATTTTTCACATGTACAGAAATATTATGTGTCAGTAGTTCTTCCTTATTTGGATCGCTGTGTGACAGTCTTTGGGGCTGATTCGCTTGTGTGTAAGTATGGTCAAGCTGGATTCTATTTGTACAGAAACGAACTAGAGAAGATTCATAAAGAGCTTTTGTACCTAGCTTCTCGTTATCCGAGTAGTTATGTTTTGAGGGTCCTTGGAGAGTACTATGAGTCTCTTGATCAGGAAGATAAGGCAAAGGCTTACTATCTCAAAGCAATGAGTGTGAAAACAGGTGCTGTGGTAGACGTCTCAACTATGAGAAGTTGAGCTTGAAATAACGCAGTGAATAAGTAATAATCGCTATGTTTAGCTTTTTTCTGGACATTTCCATGTACGATACTATTCTGCACGTAGCAAACGATATTATCACTATCTGAGGAGCGTTGATTATTATCCTTGCGGTGCTTCTGATGATTGTACTGCTTGTCATGGCTGCCAGAGTAAACAGAGTCGTATGAAAAATAAACGATACGGTCTCAGTAGTCTCACAGTATGTCATGTTGCCTTTCACTTACCTTTCGAGTTTACTCTCGTGAAGTGAGTCAGGTAAAGCATCGTCATCACGTAAAAGAACGGTAAAAGGAAAAAAGTAATTGTTTTATTATTAGCAAGTAATCTATCACCATGAGTGGGAAAAAAGTAAGTAGTCGCTTGGCATTGTACGCGGCATTGTTTATTGTGTCACTATTCCTCATCTTCTTTGTTGGAACTCGTATAGACAAAGAAACATGAGAATCACATACTATCATTACATCAGATGGTCTCATGCACTTCAAGAAAGGTCTGGATATTGCAGGCGGAGTGAGATTGACCTATAAGATCGATTTTGCGAAGTATGAGCAGGTATATACCAATGAAACAGAGCTCCTACAAGCGAAGAAAACAGCTCAAGATATTATCCTAAAAAATATCGACTCAAGAATTTCAAAACTCGGTGTGAGTGATTATTCATCGTATATCCAGAAGTTGACGGATGGTGACTATCTTATCGTAGAGATTGGTGGACTAGATGACATAGATGAGGCGAAGCGTATTATCGGAAAGACAGTAGAATTGGAGTTTAAGCTTGCAAATGATGCAAACGAGGGTTCTGCGGAACTGTATGCTGAAAGACAAAATATTGCTGAAAATCTTTTGCTCAATGTAAGTGCTAATCCTGAACAGTTTGAGGCGCTTGGTACTGGTAGAGCGTCAGAAGACATTTTCTATACAAACTATGTGGACACGCCTATTGAGCAGCTTCCAGATATCTACAGAACAAATCCAACTTTGTTGAGTTCGCTACAAACAGGAGCGATTTATCCAACATTGCTTACGGATACCTATCATGTTATCCAGGCACAAGATGCAAGTGGAGCAGTGCAGACGCAGACATTGAAAGGCTTTACTATCGTGAAGTTCAATGGTGCGACATCAGTGAGACTTGATTCGTTAGAGCCTGCAAGAGTGCTTGCTGTTGCTGAAAGACGTGGATTGGATACTGAAATCGTGTGGCAAAAAGACATAGCTCCTTCTACAACAGGGCTGATTGCATATGATGGTGCTAGTACAGTGAAATTTACAGGACCTGAGGCTCTTCCAGGTGTGTCAGGCTATAATATTGCTCTTTATCAGGTAGTAGATATTACCAATACTGCTACTATCGCAGATGCGGTGAGAGCAGGAGAGCCGCTTTCTGAAGAGCAGGCTGTACAGCTAGTAGATGGTTGGGCTGATGGTAGCGTGCTTGCTGCTCAGCTTATAGGATTTGATCCAACTCTAGAGGTGAATATCTACGACCAAGCAGAAGGAACATTTATCCTCAAAATAACTGATAGCAAAGATGCAAGTGAGACGCTTGTTCCTACTATCTCATTCGGTGGTATGAGTGCTCAGTCAGCAGATAGATTGATCTCGGCAATGCTCAACGCAGAGCTTTATAGTATAGAGGATATTCGCGTACAAGACACGCAGACATGGGTGCCTGCTATAGATCCAAAGAGTAACGATATCCTCAATGGTGCATTCTTCAAATTTGCAAATGTGACACAATCACAAACTGGGAAGCCGGTTGTTGCTATCAATTTCGATGATAGAGGACAGGATATCTTCTGTAATGTGACGGAAGCAAATATCGGAAGACAGATGGCTATCTTTGTAGGAGGACAGTTGATGACAGCACCGACTATTCAAGATAAAATCTGTGGTGGAACAGCTCAGATTGATGGAACATTCGATGTAAAATCTGCAAAAGAACTGACAGAAAATCTCAACAGTGGAGCATTGCCTGCACCATTGATCCTTTCGCATGAAGAGAAAGTGTCGCCAACGCTCGGAGAGAGTGCACTTAAAGGTGCATTTATCGCCATCGCAATAGGTTTCGCAGTTATCTTCTTGTTGATGCTTTTGATGTATGGATGGAAGAAGGCAGTCATTGTTACTATAACGCTTATTTTCTTCCTCGCTTTCCTTATGGCTATCTTTAAGCTGTTTGGTGTTGTCGCCTCGCTTTCAGCAATTGCAGCTGCAATCCTTACTGTAGGTATGGCGGTAGATGCGAACGTACTTATTTTTGAAAGACTGAAGGAAGAACTCGCTCAGTGAAAATCTATGCGTACTGCTATAAGTGATGCATATGAAAGAAGTTGGTTCCCTATTAGAGATGGAAATATTAGTACTGGTCTTATTGGTTTCCTTCTCTTTACGATGGGAGTAAATGTATTTAAGGGGTTTGGTACGACTATCCTTATCAATATGGCATTGATTCTTCTGGTAAATGTGCCTTTGACAAAAGAGTTGCTTTATCTGTTCTATAGAGGAGAGAAAAGTAAGTAATATGCTGCTGCCCTAGGGTGAACAGTCAATGAGAATGTTTATTTTGTATTATTGATCGTATTATGAAAAGAACCATATTTCTCATACTAGCTATTCTTGTACTGGTTATCCTAGGATATCAGGTATTCGATGCATATTTACTCAATCACCCATACTATTTCGGGTCAGCTACAGACGTTGGTATGCTAGGATCTGCTCAAAATCGAAAGGTGCTTATTCGAGCACTGTTAGCTGCATGTATCCCTGTGAGTTATCTGTTATTTATGAAAAAGAAAAGTTTGAAAGGATTGGCTATTAGCGCCTTTCTCGGTCTTTTTCTCTACTCGGTTGCAGAGGCTGTTATTAAACAGGATATCCTGTGACCAGGTTTCTTGTTGATGCTCTTTAAGTATGTGATCATTGTTGGTATTATCGTCTACTTCATCGTAGGATTGCTTGCGGTGGGAACTCGATTGAGAAAGAAAACATTTGGTAGTCACCACTGGAATATTGAACAGATTTTTTTGAATATAGGACTGGGACTTATTGTTTTCTGTCTCCTGAACTATGCACTGATTATTCTCCATCTCTTCTATGGTATAGTCGTCGCAGTGATGTTTGTTGGGCTTGGCGTTGTTTGGTGGATGATGAGAAAAAGTATTACTGAGGCTGGCGAGTCTGTTGCTGGTATAGTGAATGAGATTAGTCGAACTAAGGCAGTGAGCTCTCCTACAGTTATGATGTTTGTGATCTTGGCTCTCTTCTCGTTTATGTATTTGTTCTATGGATTTGTCCTGTCTGATATCCCATATCCGACAGCTTGGGACGCCAATCATGCATATATGTACTTTCCAAAAATCTGGGCACTCAATGCTGGATTCTACTGGGAGGAAAGCATCATGACTACTCCTACTATGTGGCTTGGATACATAGCATATTGGTTTAAGTTTATGTTCATCTTTGGCCAGAACACATGGATCAGTGCTGACAATCTTGCGGTGATTATGAACTTCCTTAGTGGTGTCTTTACACTCACATTTGGTTTGATCTTGGTGAAAGAAGTATTGATTTTCATTCATGGGAAAGAGGAGCGTAAGACTCACTCTCTCTTCTTCGCTATTGGTTGGTTTCTGTTGATCCTTTGGCTAACAAGTGGTATGGGTGCGTTCTTGGTATTTGTCGATAATAAGACAGATCTTGGTGTGATGGCATTGACGATACTGGCATTGTACTCAGGCTTTTTCTTCCTCAATCAGCTGAGAGATCATACGGAGGGAAAGAAACATTCACTTCACTATGTCATCTTATCGGGAGTGTTCTTTGCTGGAGCTATCTTAGCGAAACCGACAGCGACATTTGATGTTATTAACTTTACCGTTATGATAGCTGCATTGTGGTTCGGTGCTATCCTCGCCTTTGGTGGATTCCTTTTGCTGCTCTGAGTGCTCGGAAAATCAGCTATCCTTACTGTACAAAAATTTCTCAATGATACGATGAGTAATCAGCTGCTTGCAGCATGAGGTATCGTCGGTGTTGCGGGCGTTGTCTATGCGTGGTTGAGAAAAAAATGGGCAAATCTACGTTATCTACTTGTGTGGGGTGTGGTTATTATTGCTACATTGGTTGTGGTTAAAGCGCCATACCTTGTGACAAAGCAACTCAAGGTTGACGATAACTTTGCACCAGTGAAGCTTATCAAGGATATCTTCCTTACGAGAAATGACACCGAGATCGTAGACAAGAAAAAAGATCGCATCCTTCTTGCAAGCACTTATGACTACCGCACTTTGCTTGCTGCCGATGCAGGAGCAGATCAAACAGATTCTTCTGAAATAACTCAGCCAAACGACGTGATTGCAGCATGTGAGGCACAAAATATTTCAAAGGAAGATCTTTACTCAAACCTCAAAACTCCTCCAGGAAGTGCATTAAACGAAGACGTAGGAAGATACATAGGATATGGTTGGAGAACGTTCGACCGTCCATGGCGAGGGTTCGCTTTCTCTGAAGGATGTCATGCATGGACAGCAGATGCAAAAATCCTTTGTCAAAATGAGGATGTTATCCAAAACCCAACACTCTCAGGACTACAGTCTCTTTATGAAAAGCTTCCTGATAACACTAGAGGCAAAGAGATCTTAGGTAGTATCATGGATGAAAATACAACAGCGATCCAGCTAGCAGCAGATATAAGAGAGCTAGAGGCTTACTACAAAGACAAGAGCTGGTATAAGGAAGATGGTAAAATTTCTTTGCCATTTACTGCTTTGGTACCATTTAATATTACATTCAACTGGTCTCTCCAAAACCTTACAAGTTACTATACTGATATAGGTGTTATCTGGCTTCTGTGTCTCTTCCTGATCATCATAGGATTTATCTATAGCTTAGTGAAATGGAATAAGTCGTTGTTTGCTGTGACATTGGCTACGCTGACAGGGTGGACACTCTGGTGGGTAGCATGAGGTGCTATCCTCTGGTACTCACTTGGTGTCGTGATCTGGACAGTTATTGCAACTACGCTTGTACTCTATACACTGGGAAACGATACAAAGGGTGTGCAGAAAAATCTTTTCATGTTGCTTGCAGCCGTATTCGCCTTTATTGGTCTCTTCCAGCTTCTTCTCAATTTCATCAGAATTTCATCTCAAGGTGGCGGTGGTCCTTTTGTTTGGTATAGAGCGAATGTAGGAAATGTAACGACATTTGATAGTAATCTTGTACAGGAAACGAAGCAAAAGATTGGCTATAGTGATGAGGATGTCTTCCAGTTGCAGTTTGGTCATTATGATAAAACCATCTCTATTCTCGACGCAAGAGACGATAATGAAGGAGTTGTCATTGCTGGAACATACCTTCCATACTTCCTTACAAAACAAACAGGTATTTCTAACGACGGGTTTCTTGTAGACTTGTGGAAAAATCTCTCGGATAACGACCCATGTCGTACCTATCTGAGACTAAAAGACATGCAAGAGAAATATCTGGTGATCGATCCAAATATTGCCAGCGTTGTTATGGGAGATGCCAATAGATCACTTATGGACAGAATATTTGGTAAGCTGGATGAATCATGAGATAGTCTTATTGACTATGGTTCTATCACGATGATTGTACAGATGGTAGAGGAGGGCTATATGTCTCTTGCTGCTACTAACATCATCAGTGCAAAGTATGCATTTGAACTCAGCTCTGAGGAACTTCGTGCGGCATTCCCTGGCTTTTCAGAGGACGATGTTGTGCTGAGAGCAAAATTGACAACACTCAGATTTTGGCCAAAAGCCAACCAGATGTTCGCTCGTCTTCCTGCTATCTTTACGCAGAGGATGACCTCTATGGAAGCTATCGATGATATCGCTTCTATGATGGGGAAGAATGTAGATACATCAAAGCTACAGTGACTAGCAAGATCATTCCTCAGTAAACAGAATATTACTCCTGATACCTTTGCAGAACTGACTCAGGATGAGAAGAATGTACTTGTACAATACCTCAGCCTGTACAATTTGATGAAAACGAACAGCCAGCAATACCAGCAATATATGATGAATTTGCTACAACAAAGTGTGTTGTGAAGCAGTCAAGTTATGTTGTTTGAGCGTAAATAATTATTTTTGTCTTTGTTGTTATCGATATGAAAACGATTTATCTTCTGGATTGGCTCATCAGTAAACATGTGAAGGTGAAAAATGTGCCTGACCATATTAGTTTTGATGTCGGAGAAAAGGTTGTCTACTTGAATCCAGAAGATAACAAGCAATACATCGGCCTCAATGTGTGATATGAGCTTGAGTGTGAAAAAGAGTGAAAGTTTGTGCAGTGCCTTGAATGACAGTTAAAAGAAAAGTTTGAAGAGTATCAAAAGAGAGCCCTTCAACACTATAAGGACTTTAAACAAAAATTTACTAAAGAGTTTGAGGGGGCGGTACCTATTACTGCAAGATCGGATCTACATGGTCGTATCATCTACTTTTACTTCTATTCTGAGGATAGATATAACTTCTCTGAGTTTGTAAGATCTTTCAGGCAACAACTGCCATGTCAGTTCTTCATCTATCAGGTCGGAGCAAGAGATATGATGAGACTTTCTCCTCATGCAAAAGACTATCTGTCAGCGTGTGGCTGTGGTCCATTGGGATGTTGTAGTCTTGGTAAATTGCCGAGTGTTGAGATGGACAATATTGCTCTTCAAGGACTGGAATGAAGAGATGTAGAAAAACTTAAATGAAGGTGTGGAAAGTTAAAATGTAGCATCGTTTTTGAAAGATCACTTTATCTTGAAGAAACAAAAAAATTTCCTAAAAAGGGAGAAACCGTAACTATTCCAGAAGGGATAACCTGACAATGCATTGGACACAATATCATGACAGGAGAGATTACGCTAAAAACAGAAAAATGAGAAATCCATAGAACTACTTTGTAAGGTATTATTTAGCTTTTTCTGTCCACTACGATGTTTCAATATATTTTACAATGACGATATGTGTTGACGATTGTGCTAGTTGCATCGATCGTATGATATATCGTATTCTATACTTTGGAACGAATATCCCATAAAAGAGCTCTCAAAAAAGAGCAGTCGAGAGATTCCCGTACTGAAGGAGAAGAGGATGATGAGGATACTTATCTGTATGAAGAATCTTCAAGCGTTTTGAGGATAGAGGATGAAGATGGAAATGAGTTGATGGTCTTTGAAGAGGACTCATCAATTATTTCTGATGACGAAGATGATGATAGCAGTGACGATGACGAAGAGCTACTTTTCATAGAAGAAGATGAGGACTCTGAAGATGATGGAGATGGTGAGGATGACGATGATGACGATGACAGTAGTGATGACGACGAGGTAATAGTTGCTCATCCCGAAGAAAATCTTGAAGCAGATGAAGACCAAGAAAAGCCAAAGAAGCATAAAGTAAAAAATATTGCAGAGTGAGTGAGTAGAGACGATATCTTACAGGATAAGCATGAAAAGAATCTCAAGAAGATTAAATATGAAGCTTTGTTGTTCAAACAGAGAAACGACATGGCTTGATTTGAAAAGAAATTAATAGAAGGACTGATCCTAGATCCAGACGATATAGACATATATAGACAGCTTGGTGATTTCTATTTTTCTGAAGGAAAGTATACGAAAGCTCTTAGTATGTTCAGAAAGATGCTCTCATTTGATGGAGATGATCATCATGCTCTCTGGCAGATTGGTGAAATATATATTGAGCAGTGACAGTTTGAAGACGCTCAGGTATTTATAGAAAAGGCTTTGAGCCTTTCTCCAGACAATCCGAAGTACTATATTAGTTTGATTGATATCTGTATAGCAAAAGAGGAGTTTCAGACCGCCTTAGGACATCTTGAAAAGATTGTTGCTTTGAGACCAAGAAACATCTCATACCTTATGGCTCTTGGCGAAATGTATGAAAAGCTTGGACGTAAAGACGATGCGAAAGAAACATATTCAAGAGTACTTGAGATTGACCCTCTGCACATAGATGTGAAACACATTTTAAAAAGATTCTAATTGTATCCGTTCATGAAAAGAAGAAGAACACTTGTTAAGATTATCACATGGATTATCATCATATTTATGGTGCTTGCAGTATTATCACCATTTATCCAATATATTTTCCCCGATAGTGCCCAGGTAGGGACACAGTAGTTTCTTTATTTTTCATTATTCCCTTGGTAGAAAATGAAGTGTCCAACGTGTTGAAATGTTGATACAAAGGTTGTAGACTCTAGAGTGGTAGAGTGAGGATATGCTATTAGGCGTAGACGTGAGTGCGAATACTGTGAAGAAAGGTTTACTACCTTTGAGAGAAGGTGAAATACAGATCTCGTGGTGATTAAGAGAGATGGTACAAAGGAGCTATACGATAGGATGAAAATCAAGAAGGCTTTATTGCTTGCGTTTGCAAAGAGAGAGATGACAAACGAGGCTATGGAAGAGATGATTAATAGTCTAGAGATGAAGTGGACAAAAAGTGGTTCAGAGATAAACTCTCAGGATATTGGTAAAGACATAGTCCGACTGTTGAAAGAAAAGGATCCTGTGGCATACGTGAGATTTGCTTCGGTCTATCTGTCATTCAATACCTTGGATGACTTTAAGCACCTATTGAAAGAATAAACTAAAAACCTCCATAGTGGAGGTTTTTTTATTTATATGGTTGCATCATATATTTTCCTGGCTTAATTGTTCACAGTTGATACTTTCATACTTTGATTCTCTTGAGATCTTTCACTCTATAGCCCAATGCCTTGCACAGACGTCTGATGTGGCGTTTCTTTCACTCGTTGAGCATCATCACAAGGAAGTGTTTTTGTCATAGTTTTTGGTAGCGAACTGAGACTACTTTGAGTAGCTCAGCTTCATCTGGATTTCATGTGCTCTTCCCATCTTTCTTTATGAGTTGCCCATCACCATCTACTAGTATGCCTTTCTTTGCTTTCTGTACATGTTGTGTTTTAAAAGGTTTATCTATTTCAATCTCATAGGTTTTATAAATATTGTTTTCTGGCTTCTCATAGAGATCGACAAGAGATGGCTCATTTGTTAAGAGTAAGAGCCCATGCGAATCTTTATCGAGTCTACCAATATAGTAAAAATCTTTTTGTCGACTTTTGGGAAGCAGTTCATATATGGTGCGATTGTGCTTGTCAGACTTAGAAACTGTATAGCCTTTTGGTTTATTGAATAAGACAATCATAGTTTTCTTTCTTTTGATAGGAGAGAGTTCTTCAGAAAGTAGCGTCTTTCCTCTTTGTCTTATTTCTAGCGTATCGCCTGGTTGAGCTTCTGCATTGAAAGATTCTACTTGATTGTCATTGAGCCACACTGCTTGTTCTTTAATCATCTGCATGAATTCTCTTCTACTTACTCCATGAGTTTGTTGCAGATAAGAAAATATTTTTATCATTATTTCTCTGTAAAATATAAATGTCTATGTATGTCTATCTTTGTCTATTGTGTTCCTCCTCCTAATTTCTTGATGATGACTTTAGGGTAGGTGGTGAGATTTATCTCGTATTGCGTTGTTGTATCCAATCATTGGATAGTCTCAAGGTAGAGTAGTTGTTGCGCAATATCTCTTTTGTGATCAAATGTAATTTCGGTGTTGTCTGTACTAATGATGCTCTTTTGTGAACCAATCAAGAACAAGATGTTGCTGGGCGAGATAACGTTGACTATTTGTAGGAGATCTTGATGGAGTTTCTCTGCGCCGATAAGGCTAATATATCCCGTCGCATATTGTTCTATTTTCTCTCATGAAAAATAGTCAGGTAGCGTCACTTCTATGGCTCCTGAAGCGATGCTGTCGGCCTCTCTTATGGGAGTGAGCATGTCATTGGTATATGCTACGCGGACTGTGTCATTGACGAAAACCAGGTCTGCTGTTTTAAATACTATATTTGCAAGGATACTACCTGGTCATACTTTCTCAAGAGAGAGATTCTCGATGAACGGATAGCTTTTTGTGATGGCGTTTTTAGCATCTCCACCGTTGTGAAGTTTCAGAAGGATGATGTTTTCTCCATATAAATTTTCTCTTATAGTGTTGTACATATCTTTGTCATCATACATTTGGACGCTCTCATCAGTGAAGAGCACTTCTGAGATGATATTTTCTTGTTTGCCTATGGTGTAGGCAAAGATCAATTTGATAATGGTTGTGATCAAAAGCACAATGATGCCTATAAGTATGATGGTTTTGTAGTTTACAAAAAATCTTTTTGTTTTCGACCAAAAGTGTGAGTTGCGTCTTTTTTTTGGTAAACGCTTTCTTGCTGGTGAAGAAATATATGCTGATCTTTTATGAGTGCTCATTATGCATTATTAAGTAATGAGTTGATAAGTGGCGTTACATAATAGATGATCCGCGTGAGGGCGCTTCCTACAAATATACCACCTATCACCTCAACAAAAGTATGACCTAGTCTTTCTTTGAGGTCATTCAGTTTGTAGTCGATAAAAGAAAATGATTTTAATTCTTCTTTAATTTCATTGATGTATTGTGCGTGCTTTCCGGCCTCGTATCTTACGTTCATAGCGTCGTATCGAAAGAGTAATGAAAACGACAAAGCAATTGCAAAGTAAGGACTTTCAACTCCGTAAGTAAGTCAAAGGAGGGTTGTCAAACTACTGGAGATTCCACTATGTACAGACGGAAATCATCCAGCTCTTCGTAGGTATTCTATCTTGATTCTTTTGCCGCCTTCCGCGAAAAAATCGACAATTATCTTGATAGATTGGATGATAACTGCGACAATAAGCGGAACAATAAAGAGGGGAAGGTTGATCATGACACGCGTGTATGAAAAGTAATGAATCCTTAGTCATAGATATGGAATAGAGGAGGAAAATCAAATCAAAATAGTTGTTGTAATTATTGCGTTTTTCGATATCTTGAAGACAATTTGTTTCATAATGGAAGATAATGTTGAGAGTAGGAGCACATACGTCTATAGCAGGAGGGATATATAATGCATTTGAGAGATCTCATGAGATAGGAGCAAACACCTTACAAATATTTTCAAAGTCCCCAAGAGGTCGGTCTATACCCAATTATTCTGATGAGGACTATCAGAAAGCAAGAGAGTATAGGGAAAAGTATGGACAGATAGGAGGTCTGATTCACTCAAACTATCTTGCTAATTTGTCTAAATCATTTGATGACTGCCAACCTGATATCAAAAGCGTCTTACACGACTTTGAGGTTGCTCATCATACAGGCTTTGAGGCTATCAATGTGCATGTAGGTAAAGGAAAAGGGTTTGATGATGTAAAGGATGCCTATATGAACATGGCAAAAAATACTGAGTATATTTTGGAGCAGAATAAGAAACACTGATACAAAGCACAGTTCCTCTTTGAAATTACTTCGGGGCAGTGAAGTGAACTTGGTTACTTAGTGGAAGATCTCGCAAAGTTTTACCAGTGATACTTGAAAGACTTGCCTGTCGCATTTTGTTTTGATACGGCTCACGCTCGATGAGGAGGAAACGATCTCAATAAGTGGGACGAGTTGATAGAGCGTCGAGATGATGGGATTGGTATAGATAAGTTGCATGCTTTTCATCTCAATGATAGCAAGGCTGCTTTAGGATCTCGCTTAGATAGACATGCGCCTCTTGGTAGAGGAGCTATCTGATTGCCAGCTCTTTCTCAGGTTATTACATGGGCAGAGAAACATGACAGACCTATGTTTTTAGAGACAACAGATCCAAGTTTGTGGCCTAAGGAGATAGAGTATATTAGACATATTGAAAATGGTAATACTGATTGGATAGATGCATTTCACGAAGAACATGCAGGAACACATTTGCTGAAAAAGTTTCAGTGATGAGATCAAGCCTCTCTTTTTTAGTCTCTTGCACAGTGTACATGAAGAAGGAAAAGATTATATTGGCTGTTGATCCATGAGTGCGTAAACTCGGTTATGCATTGATCAAAGAAGATATGAGTATCGTCGATGCAGGTATTATTTTGCAAGACAAAAAGAAACCAACAAGAGAGGATCAGTTTCAAAGGATGAGACAAATCTATGAGTTTTTTGAGAAGATGTCGACACGTGTCGACATAGATCTTTTTGTGATAGAAAAACTTTTTTTCACTGATATGAATCAAGCTAATGCAGAGTTCGTGTATGGTGTGAGAGGTATGCTTATTGCACTCATGTTGATGAATGACATTCCTGTGAAAGAGTATACGCCGGTAGAGCTGAAAAAATATGTAACGTGAAATGGTAGGGCAGACAAAATCTTTGTACAAAAGATGATTATGAAAATCTATAAGCTCGATGAACTACCTGAGTACAATGATGCAGCAGATGCTCTTGCATTAGCCTATATCTGACTGAAAACATCACTCTAGTTGATTACTGATTGATATCCTTATGGCAAATCGCTATACATAGGAGTTTTATTTTTTTCGTCATCTCCCGTGCCAATACTTGTCGTCTGAGCGTTACTTGTGATCATCGGTATACTCGCTATTTATAGCGTGAGTATTCACGAATCTTTTACGCTTACTCTGACAAAAGTTGCAGCGGGCGTACTGGCAGAGCCGTCGAATTATTTCTATTTCAATAAGCATATTATCAATATCATAGTTGCTCTTGGTGTGGCGCTTATTACCTATAAAATTCCTCTTAAATTTTTCAAAAAATACAATCATATCATCTTCGTGCTCGCATTTATCTTCCAGCTTCTTGTGTTTACAGGGCTCGGATTGTCGCTACAGGGTGCAAAGGGGTGGCTGTATCTGTGATTCACAACTATTCAACCTTCTGAGTTTTTTAAACTCGCATTTGTTATCTTTTTTGCTGGCTGGCTTGTGAGAAAAAAGCATGTGTTAAAAACGATGCGCTGATATCTCGCATTTCTTTTTATCGTTGGAATAAGCTCTATCGTTTTTCTTGCTATCCCAGACCTCGGAACATTATTGGTAATCATCCCTCTTTCTTTCATCATGATGCGATATGGAGGAGGGAAACTGAAACATCTTGCACTGATTTTAATTGGTTGTCTTGGAGTGGGTATCCTTGTGGGTATGCAGTTTGGTTACATTAGAAACAGATTGGAGTCGTTTGTTAATCCAAGCGCAGATACCACCGGTAAGGGTATTTCATATCAGATCAATCAGTCCCTCATTGCTGTCGGTGCCGGCGGTATCTTTGGCAAATGATATGGCAAAGGCTTACAGAAATTCTGATATATTCCTGAGGCACAGTCAGACTTTATCTTTGCTGCCTTCTCAGAAGAAATAGGATTCTTCGGTAATATGGTTTTACTTGCATTGTATTTCTTTTTGGCATATAAGTTTATTAAACGTCTGCCTGAGACCAAAGATGAGTATGCAAAAAACTTGGGTGCAGGTATCATTTCATTGATTATTATCCAGATGTTTGTTAATATTTGAGTAAATGTGAAGCTCCTTCCATTGACCGGATTGACGCTTCCATTTATCAGTGCGGGATGATCTGCGTTGATGGTGAATATTATTGAGTTGGTGCTTTTATATAAGATCGCTTATAAGAACGAGAAACTCTAATGTTGTTAGTAAATGATCAAGGTATATTGTCGTTGGGTAGTCCGATCGAGTGAAGAGAATTTACTCGCTACTTTTCGTGATTTTCGGTGACATCGCTTGATCAGGAGCTAATAGCCTATCATAAGAAAACGATACAGTCGAAGCACTGGAAGGATATTGGTTCGGGGCAGGAGGTCTTTCTTTGCAGAAAAAAAATCGAGGACAAAGACTTAGAACATATACGTGAGATATGTGTAAAATATGGCCAACTCATGCTACGTGGGGATGCAATACATGGTATTCAAGTACATGTACCTCTTACTTCTGACTATCTTGGCAAAGAGGACTACTTTACTGGTTTGGTCAACGAGCTACGGGGGCAAGGCTATGTGATCGTGCAGAGTATTGTACAAACAAAAGACTATCCACTGGTGCAGTGGTCTATTACTGATCCGGCTCTCTTGCAAACACTCGTGTCGATGATGAAAGAGATTGAAAATACAGAGGGAACCGATATAGTACAGAACATTGTTGCAATAGATCGTAGAGACAATATCTTAGCTGAACTTGTCAATCGGTGCGAGCAACAGTGATGAGATGCATCTCTGCTAGATGAGTACGATATTGCACTCCTCAAGTGCGATACATAATATATAGGGGGTTAGTGTAGTGGTAACACAACGGTCTTCGGAACCGTCATCGTCAGTTCGAACCTGGCACTCCCTGATTACTCTTGTAACTTAGAGAGTTAAAATGAAATATAATAATAAATTTTAAAATCATAATATTCAATGTCTGCGATAGAACTTACGGAAATACCAATCTCATGACAACTAGAAGAAGTTAATTTTGGTACATCTAATAATTTGTATCGGGTTAAATTTACTGATAAATGAGTTAATAGTTGGGTCGGTAAATTTAATTTTGGTCTTGGGGAGTATTCTACGGTACTTAATGTTGATGATTCTCATGCTGTTATAATAGCAGGAGGAGACATATATTATATAAACTTTAAGCAAAGAAAGATCTTGTTTTCTGTTATAGATGCAGGAATCCGTTGAGTGATAGTACATAATAATGAAATAATTGTACATACATATCGACGAATACAAATATATTCTTTTACATGAGATATATTATATGATAGTCGCAATGATAAGGCAATCTTAGACGACTTAATTTTTGAAAAGATTGAAAATAATGTTTTATATGGTGTTTTCTACTCTTCATCTTATTCTGACACTAAAGGGTCGTTTATGCTAGATATTTTGACTAGAACAATTACTACTAGAATAATTATTACACAATATAACCCTCCTCATAAGGATAAATATAATAATACTCAAAGTATACTCGCTAGGCTTAAAAGCCTTTTTTCAAAATAACCATCCTGTTTTTTTGTATCAAGACGCTTTTTTCTTGCTATTCAACCCACTTTCGCTATATTGAGGCAACTGGCTTTTGATCCCGTCGTTCAACGGATAGGACACGACCCTGCGAAGGTCGTAATGCAGGTTCGATTCCTGCCGGGATCGCCATAATAGACTCTTTAGCATTGATCCTGTGCGTATGTACTCAGATGTATGTGAGAAACTGATGGAGCAGAATGCAGCGAACTTCATTTCGCTCTTCAACGAGATAGACAAATATCTTGATAAGCTTTTACAGACAGAGAAGTTTCTGCCATACAACGAGAAACTCAAACAGGTGACAGAGTGAGAGTTCTCTATCTCACACTATGTAAATAAGAACCAAGCAAAACTCAAATATTTCGGAGAACTAAGAAATCATATTGCCCATGGGCAACAGCTACAAGGACAATACTATAGCGTTCCGACATATCGTGCAGTGGATGAACTGAGAAAGGCAAAAGAACAAATACTTTCACCTATGCCTGCCATAGATCTTTTCAAAAAAGAAGTTCATACTTGTAAGACGACAGACCTCTTGCAAAATATTCTCATAGAGATGAGAAACCGTAACAATAGTCACCTACCGGTGTATGATAATACAGGTCTCTTTGTGGGTGTGTTAACTGAAAGCGTTATCTCTAACTGGCTTTCGACAAAATGAGCAAAGGGCCCAGTAAATATGAATACTACTCGTGTGGGGGATCTTGATTTGACCCAGGGAAATGATGAGTATGTATTCATCCCGAAAAATAAGAGTATTTATGAGGTAGAATCTCTTTTTGAGAAAAAAGTGATGTGAGATAAACCACTCGGTGTAGCGTATATTACAGAAAAAGGGGAGTCGAGAGAGAAGATAGAAGGTATTGTAACTGTCTTGGATCTTCCTAAGATAGCAAAGTATGACTTTATAGCATAACTTCCATGCAAACGATGGATAAGAAGAGCATTATAGCTGACTTAAAAAAAGTAGCATCTGCAGCAGAGCTAGACCAATGGTATGAGAAATATCTTGGTAAAAAGTGAGAAATCACCGTAGCCTATAAGAGCATGGGAGAGCTTTCTCCTGAAGAGAAAAAAGAGATGGGTCAGAAACTTGGAGAGATTAAGACTGAAGCGACAGCGCTCTACGAGGAAAAAAATACTGCTTTTCAACGTGACGCTATCAATGAGCAGCTTGCAAATGATCTCGTAGATATTTCTCTCGACTTACCACTTGTAAAGACTGGCCATGCGCATCTTCTGCAAAAAGAAAGAAGACTTATCGAAGAGATTTGTCAGTCTATGGGTTTTATCATCGAGTACGGTAAGGATGTCGTAACAAAATACGAAAATTTCTATTCGGTAAATATCCCAGCGTCACATCCTGCTACCGAAATGCATGATACTTATTTTCTCTCACAACATGACGATCAAGGAGATAATCTCGTGCTTCGCACGCATACATCTTCGATGCAAAATGAATTGATGAAGCGTTACGGAGTACCTTTAAAGACAGTTGTGCCTGGTAAAGTCTATAGACATGAAAACACTGATGCATCACATGATACAGTGTTCTGGCAGTTAGAGGGACTGGTAATAGATAAAGATATCAGCATAGGAAACTTCAAAGAGATGATGATGTCGCTACTGTCAGCCATCTTCGGAAAGGATACAAAGATCAGGATGAGACCTGCCTACTTCCCATTTGTTGAACCAGGTTTTGAAATAGATGCAAGTTGTCCAATTTGTGAACAGAAGGGATGTTCTCTGTGTAAACAAACAGGATGGATAGAGATACTCGGTGCCGGTATGGTGCATCCAAATGTACTGAAGGAGGGTGGAGTCGACCCAAATGAGTATACAGGTTTTGCCTTTGGTATTGGTCTCAACAGAGTCGTTGCTATCAAGTATGACATCAAAGACATCAGGTACTTCACCAACGGTGATTTGAGATTTCTTCAGAGTTTTTAATAGGCTGTCCCTAAGGGCAGTTTTTTTGTAGATTTTTGCCGATTTCACTTGCTTTTTCTCTTTCTATATATATAGTATCAGCAATTTAGTTTATGTCAATAACTTCTGATGAGAGCAGTGCTTAAGTTTATCATCCAAGTTGGCCTTATCTTCTTGCTTTTACGAATTCTTATAAAGTACACAACACTTGATGACAAGGTTGTCACTTTTTTCCGTGCAAATAGCTCAATTTCACAGACGGGTAGCGTCGTACAACAGGATCGTGTCATGTGTACCACACCATGGGGTGTGCAGATCCCAGATGGTTCAAGTACCTATGCGTATGAGCAAACATCGCAAGGGGAGTGTAAAGAGGAAATTAGAACATGTAACGGTGGAATACTCGATGGTTCATATCAGTCTCCTGCCTGTGCAAATGATACAAATCAGACGCCAACACAAAATGACGATACTTCCATCTCATTTGGTATGGCATGTACAACGCCACGAGGCGAAACAGTCAATGATGGTGCATATATCATAGCCTATGAAAGCACAAATTCATGTAGATTTGAAAAAAGATACTGTCAGGATGGTGTTCTCAATGGTTCATTTTCAGCGCACACGTGCTACTCACCAAGAGAAGTTTCTCAACAACCAGCACAGCAATCTACAACAAATACGCAGGTAGTGACTACTACGCCAAATATCACTACTGTTAACTATGGGCTTATCGAAGATAAAGGAGCTTCTGACTATCAGTGACCATCAAGAACATCCACAAATGGCGTCACTACAGTGATATATTCATGGGATGATAATAAAACAAATCCTGTAAGTAGATCAGCGAACGATAGCAAGTATATACAGCCTACTGTCTACAGAAATTTTGACCTTACACAGCATGGTTGTATGACACCACGAGGTACATACCTTGATCATGGTGACAATGTGATCGCATATAGATCACCAACACCTGAGAGTAATGGAGCATCATGTACCTATGAGAGAAGAACATGTTTCCAAGGTATGCTTGGAGGAAGTTATGCATACTCTTCATGTTCATTGGGAGATAGTAAAAATATTATCAATAATAATGGACAAGATTACTATTATCCTCAAAAAACAACTTATTATCCAACCTATCCAAGATACTATTCGAACGCTAAATCATGTACAACATCACGAGGCGAAACAGTACAACACGGTGATTATGTACTTGCCTATAAGAGTTCATATACATCTCAGGGTAAATCATGCCAAGGGGAGTATAGATATTGTAACAATGGAAAACTCGATGGTTCATACCAGAACAAGTCTTGTATCATGTCACAGGATAAGTACCGTTGTGTGTTGCCACGAGGTGGAACCGTACCACATGGTTCGTCTGTCGTTGCATATGCAAATAGCTCGTCACCATGTGCTAGTCAGCTAAGAACTTGTAATTATGGAAGACTTTCTGGTACGTATACCTATCAGTCATGTGAGCAAAAGAGAGACTACTATAGAAGCTGTCAGCTTCCGTGGGGTGGAACAATCCCTCATGGTGCTTCAGCTATAGCTTACAATAGCCCATATGGTCAATGTTTCAGTCAAAAGAGAACATGTTATGATGGCTCTCTAGCTGGAAGTTATCAGTTCTCATCATGTTCAAATAACTATAATCCTCACAGCCGATGTGCTTTTGGCAACTGTCATGGAGGATACAACAATAATCACAATAACTACCATAGCTGCCAACTTCCACGAGGTGGAAGTATCGCGCATGGCGCGTCTGTCACAGCCTACAATAGCCCAAGTGGTTCTTGTTACAGCCAAACGAGAACATGTTACAATGGCTACCTCAATGGTTCTTACCAGTACGGCTACTGTAATAAGTATCCAACCTGTACAGGAAATAACTGTGGAAACAATAACTATAGGAGTTGTCAGCTTCCATGGGGAGGTAGTATAGCACATGGGGCAAAAGTAGAGGCTTATCAAAGTACTTCTGCACCTTGTTACAAGCAAACGAGAACCTGTAACAATGGCTATCTCGATGGCAACTACCAATATAGCTATTGTAATGCAACTAATCCTGGAGGAGGCCAAGACTACTACGGTAATTGGATAGATGTCGGTGTAAAACAAGGTGACATGGATGGCTATGATACTTGTAACAACAATAGTGCATCGTCATATCTCTGTGGAAGCGAAGGAACAAACAGCTGTACCGACTATAGTAGAGTATCATGTACATCATTCTCTCCATTGGTATGTACCTACTGGAAGAGAGATGTGAAGTGTGTGAAATAAGAGATTTTCTGAGAAATCTTACATAAGAAAAACTCCCATAAAGGGAGTTTTTTTGATAGATAGTTCTAATAAACAGAGAGATTTTTGACGCATTGATTGAACGTGTCTCAGCGTTTCTTGTAGTTTTTAAACATATCAAAGCTTGGGGCGGCGGGAGAGAGGACTACAGCATCGTCTTTCTCGTTAGCAGCTTCACGAGCTTGGTTTACTGCCTCTTGCATACTAGATGCAGTAGATATACTTCGTGTTTGGTCAAACGTGTGAAGAAGATTTTTCCAGTAGTGTGGATCACTACTCAGACACACAATATGTTTTACTTTTGTATTGATCTCATCTATGACTGCCTCCGGTGGTTCTTTGATGTTCTGAGTTTTCCCTCAGATAATGAGGACTGTTGGCTGTTTTATATGAGCTAATGCGTATCGCAGAGTATTCCAGTTTGATGAGATGCTATCGTTGAAGTAGTCTATGCCTGAGAATCTACCAATATGCTGCATTTTATAGGGGGTTTCTTCAAGTGTTGTGAGCGCTTCTATGAGTTGTGCTTTCCTGATGAGACCTCTATTTCCGTTGAGTTTCCCAACCAATCATGCTTTGATATGATTGTTGAAGTCTATCTCTTTGAGACGATTGAAATCAGCTATCGTTTCTGCCTCATGACCATGGTGACGTTGAAAAGCGTGTTCATCGATTCACTTTGCTTTAAGCATTCCTCTTTTCTCATAGGTAAAAACGCTAATGATTATATAAAATCATTGCTTCATGTCAATCTTTCAAAAGAACATGAAAAACACCAGTTGATACCCTTAAGTTATCAAGAAAGTGGGCATTTTGGCACTTATTACATATTATATATATGAAGTCAACCATCTATGTAGTAAATAAGTATTTATGTATGATCTGTTTTGCGAATTTCTGAGAAATCTCTATTATATAATCATCACGTTGCCTAGGGAAAAGGTTGTCGCCTCTCCTTGGATGATATGGTCGAGGTATCCCTCGTAAAACCAGTTATCACTCCTATGAAAGCATATGAGGATAACACTCTATGCTCTGGTTTGTTGAGGTTTTCTCCAAAATCAACTGGCTGACTGTATTTCTTTCATCCGTTTGATCTTGGCGAAAGCCACCTCGACGGATCAGGGTCGAGGTGGCGGTATCCGCTGCCTTTTTCTTTTTTGAAAAAAATCCCCGTTGATTAACGGGGATTCGTATAATATTATTCTATTTTGTTGTTATGCAGGCGGATAGAGAAACTTGAGAAATAATTTATCAAACTTTTTAAGTTCATCATGTCCTATTGCTTGCATGTGTTGATCTATACTGGTTCTGAAACTAGCACCTGCAAGTAATGCCCAAAGCACAAAAAGATTGCCTACTGGTAGTAATGATGGATATCCATATCTCATGGCTGTGGCCATTGGATTATATGCAGGTTTTTCACTACGTATAGTGATGGCTTCATCCATGACTATTTCCCATTCTTTTTTCTTTCGCCCTATAAACGGCGGATTATTGCTAATCTTTTTCCACATTGTTTCACATTCTGATACAGCATCCATGAGATTCTTATTGAGGTTACTCATGAAAGATTCTTTATGTGGAACGCGAAGATATTCTCGCCAAACAATATGCTGGCTTTGTTTCTCTTGGAAATGTGCATCGTTGAGAATTGAAAACGATGCCGTCAGAGCAGTTTCTTTATCCCATCTATCTTTGATGAGGAATGCCATTCTGTATGACTTAGTGCCTGGTAAGCAATCGTTAGCTATAAATAATAACTGTACCTGCTTGTCTTGCTGATAACTATCAGCAAGGCTGCTTCTGTCGTAAAATCCTTTGACTAATTTGTATCCGAGAGAATACATGAGTTTGGTCAAAAATGTCCTATCGGTAGTGATGAAACTCTCATTGTTTTCGTTGGTTAGCTCTCTTTTTTTGATGGTTTCCCAACTTGCAAAAAGATCATATAAATTTTGCAGATCGAGATCATCTTTATCAAAGGTAGGAATATTTGCTACTTTGATGCCGGTGATACAAGCTGTCTTGATTTTACGGCGTGAAGTTGCCTTTCGATTTCTCATATCGGTGATAACACCTTTTATACTACTTTGAATGATGCGATTGACCAGTGATTGGCCAATGAGATGTGTTCTGTAATTCATGATATAGATACTTTTCTTTTGTTACGAATTTGTTTACGAGGAAAGTATACTTTCCCATGCGAGAAAATCAACCAAATCTCTTTTATTGTATAAGTCAACTTCCGAGGAGTTCGTCTCACTGGTAGAGTGCTACGATTTGGCCTGAAGCTACCGCTCTTTGCGGCTGAGAAAATTCGATTTTCATGAGATGATTGTCAGTTGCACTGATGGTGCAATCTTGGTCAGGCTGACGGTAGCGTATCTTTGCTGCTGCCTGCAAGGGGAGAGGAGGAACTGGGCTGATCCGATGCCAGTCGGTGGCTATGAGGCTATTACGGTAGAGCTCTGCCTCGCTTTCAGTTCCGACAACCAATAGATTCTTCTCGATATCCTTTCTTATGACAAAAAGAGGCTCGCTATATGCCACTCAAAGCCCTTGTCTCTGTCAGATAGTGTAGCCTCGGGCTCATTGATGCGTGCCAAGCTTCTCTCCCTGTAGATTGACGATATTTCACTCTTTTGGCTCAATTTGAGACTGTAAGAACTCACGCATCTCCACTTTTCCGATAAAACAGATTCCTTGGCTATCTTTGCGGTCGGCATTTGGTAGTCATGCTTCTTTTGCGATCTTTCTGATCTCTGATTTGAGCATTCAGCCCACAGGAAACATGCTGTGTGAAAGCTGCTCTTGGTTGAGACGAGCAAGAAAATAACTCTGATCTTTCTCAGGATCTATTCATTTCAATAAGTGAAAAACACCATTCTTTTCTTTTATGCGTGCATAATGTCCCGTTGCGATAGCATCAAATCCCAATGCTAAAGCTTCATCTAAAAACAATCTAAACTTTATATCACTATTACATAATACATCTGGGTTGGGCGTCAAACCACTTTTATATCCATCAACAATGTATTGGACGATACGCTCCTCATATTCTTTTTGAAAATCAAAAGTATATAGCTTGATTCCTAGATGTTCTGCTACTTTCTTTGCCTCTTCCAGGTCGGCTTTTGTGGTACATTCAGGGCTATCGGTGATATAATTTATCATAAAACCTGCAGTGACCTCATAGCCTTGCTTCATTAAAAGGTAGGCAGCTACAGCACTATCTACTCATCCCGATAAACCAACTAATATTTTTTTCTTTTCCATAAAATGTTATTCTTTAGGATAGAATAATGAAAAAATAACTATACGTAAGTAACAATCTGATACAAGCTCTATATGAGAAAACGTTGCCTTTACCAAATGTAACTAATTGTTTTTGTTGTATTCAATTGTGGAGACGGACTGAAATTTTGAGTTTTGGGATACCCTCTGTATATCCATTTACTTTCCCACAATCAAGAGAAATCTCTTCGTAATCACTACTATGATTTGACATAAAAGAGTGGATATGTGTGATTGGTGATGAAAAAAGCCTCGTTTTGGGGAGGAAAATGTCCTGAAAGAGTAGTTTGTATCCTAGTTTATATGATATGTGATTTTTTGCCTTTTTTGAGGTTTTTGAGTATAATAAGTATGTAAGATTTTTTAAGCAAGATTCGTACGAAAATCGCAATGGCAACACAGCTAACGAAGAAGATATTGGAAAAGGAGGACGTGAAGGCGCTTCAGCCGAATTTTACGTATGTGAAATATCTGCCACAAGAGATCTCTGCTAAGGCGGAAACAGTGGTATTTGACGGTGAAAAGAATCGTCTCCAGCTTCTCACGACCAATGCCAATACTCTTGCAGTGAAGTCTATTGTTGATCAACTTGCTACCAAAGGTTATAAGACAGAACTCTACTATACCGATCCAGATGCATTTCAGATCGCTATCGGTTGGTATGATACCATCGTAAAACAGGAAAAAACAGAAGCGGAAGAGAGACAACTACAGCAGAATGCTCTCGGTCAGTCTGCAGAAGAGATGCTTCAAAAGCTCTATGCGGAGAAACAGCAGATGGACGATGGTAAGTTTCTTGGAGAGATCATCAGATTGACCTATCAGGCTGGTGCATCGGACCTTCATTTTCAGCCACAGCAAGACAAAGTGCTTATGCGTATGAGAAAGGACGGTATTATGAAAAATGTGCTTGAGTTTACACAGGCTGAGTTTAAGAAGTATGCACTGAAGGTGAAATTTATGTCTGGTGCAAAGATGAATATCGACTATCTGCCGCAGGATGGACGTTTTGACTTCCCGGTAGATATCAACGGTAAGAAAAAAGAGATCGATGTGCGTGTGAGCTTTATGCCAGGACTCAGAGGAGAGGGGATAGTGATGAGATTTTTGGATGCAGATCAGGGTATTATGACCTTTACTGACCTTGGATTTGAGTCGCAGACTATTTCATTGATCAAAGAACATTTGACGAAAAACTACGGTATGATCCTTATATCGGGTCCTACTGGATCGGGTAAAACGACGACTCTCTACTCGATGCTTCAGTATATGAATGATTCATCAAAGAAGATCATCACTCTTGAGCAACCGGTAGAATTTGAAATTGAGGGGATAGAGCAGTCACAGATTAACCCGTTGAAGGGTTATACGTATGAGGAGGGATTGAAGTCTGTACTCCGTCATGACCCAGATATTATCTTCGTGTGAGAAATCCGTACGAAAGAAACTGCTGAGATCGCTCTCAATGCGGCTATGACTGGTCACTTGGTACTTTCTACTATCCATACGAACTCTGCTGTCGAGGCTATCTCAAGACTCATGAATCTTGGTATCAAGCCATATCAACTTGCACCTGCTCTCAATCTTGTGATCGGACAGAGACTCGTGAGAAAACTTCATACCTGTGCGACAAAGCGTGAAGCGACCTTGCCAGAGCAGCAAGAGATGAAAGATGTCGTGCAGACGATCAATCAGATAGATCCTACGCGCAAAGTATCATTTGATGGTAATGTGTGGGCAGCTGTCGGTTGTGATACGGACAGTCATGATGGATATCAGTGACGTTTGGCCGTTACTGAAGCTCTTGATGTGAACAATGATATCAAAGAAATGATATTGAACAATAAGAATACCCTCGATATCTACGCTGAACTTCGTAGTAAAGGCTTCCTAACTATGAAAGAGGATGCATACATGAAGATGCTTGAGGGGAAGACTACCTTAGAAGAAATTAGGAGAGTGTTGTAAATACAATGCCTTTCAGTATAGTACGATCATGACATATTTCAAATTTAAGGATAGAGTAGAGGACTTTATCGTAGAAGAGATGCTTGGAAAAGAGCCAGAATGAGAGTGAGATTTTCATTATATTTTTTTTGAAAAGAAGAATTTAGCGACATTTGATATTATCAATAAGATACAGTGGGAGTTTAGGTTAAATAGAAATATGATAGGTTTTGCTGGTTTGAAAGATAAGCAAGCGATTACTCGTCAGTGGATAACGCTCAGCAAGCGTGATGTACATAAGTACTGTGGTGGAATTAACAATCTTCTCGCTTTTATGAGAAAACAGGTAAAGGTACTAAAGGCTACTTATGGTAAGAAACCGCTCAAATTAGGTAATAACAAAGGAAATAGATTTGAGATCATACTTCGTGCGGTCAAAGCTAATGAGATAGAGAAAAGAAAATCAATGATTGAGAATATTCTTTCGGATATTAGCAAAAAAGGTGTTCCCAATTACTTTGGTGAACAACGCTTTGGTCATAGAGGGAGAAACTGGCAAACAGGTGAAAAACTTGTGCTTGGAGAGATTAAATCACTCAGATGAGATAACAATACAATGGCTGAAAAGCGCTTTAAAGTACAGGCATTCTCAAGTTATGTATTCAATGTCTACCTTGATATGAGACAAAAAGCTGGTAAGCTATATTCTATACTTCCAGGTGATATTGTAGTACCAGAAGATGGTCGTTACAAGCATCGAACGGGAAAAGAACAAGAAAATACCGATAGATTGGCTGTGACGGGTCCTGTCGTTTGATATGACTTAAAACATGCGAAAGAGGAGGCGCTTATGCTTGAAAAAGCGACTTATCAAAAGCTTTCTCTGCCTGCTGATATTGAAAAGGGCTTCCAAAAATTCAATATTTATGGTATCCGTCGTGCTATATTGTTATATCCTGAACATCTTTCTCGATCACGACAACAGTGAAACAATCTTTCATTACAGTTTGATTTAACATCAGGTGGTTATGCATCGGTGGTTATTGACTACTTGGAGAATCAACTTACTCAGAAGAGAGGAGAGGGTGCTAATAAAAAATAATTTCCCTATTATTTTCAGCTATAGCATGATCACCTATATAAAAACTCAAAATATATAGTTATCAATTATTGATAATGTCTATTGTGGAAAACTTAAAAGAGGAGTTAATGTCAAGCAGACACAAGTCGACACGCTAGATGTAGACACATGTATTGAGTTATGTTAGGAAGATCGTTTGGCATATACGCACAAAAAATATTGTTGCATGATAATATGTTAATCATTTTTTCTTTTTTAGAGAGGACTTTCGTGTTATATATCCTCTATGTATGTATATCTGAAAAACAACATCTACCTTGCACAAGATATATTGTGTCATCCTGAATATGGCCCCAGAGTGGATCTCGTCTGAAAAAACATTATTTGTGCATTCATATTTTATATTTGCAAAATAATATTACTTCAAAAAAATATATCAACTGAATGTTTGTTTTCTCGATGGAGAATCCCTCCAAAATATAAAAATACTCTCCCCTGACGAAAAAAATGAAAAATAACGATGTGAAATCATGTGTTTTTATACTTCAAATGGAGGAATATGCCACTCAAGTCTCAAAATGAGCTGAAATGAAATTAGGGTAGTTTGCACCTAGGAAAACGGGGTAGTCACTCCTCTATTTTGCAATAAATCTATTTTCTAGTACACATTTTTCTGAACCATGTAAGAATGTTTCTGAAGATCTAAGAAATTTACATTCAATGGTGTAGAAATTTCATTTTATTATAGGTTCATTTACTTGTACAATGAGAAAAACCATTTCTCCAGGAAAACATATTTTAGAATGTGTAATTTGATATTCACGGTCTAATACATTGTACATATTTGCAAGAAATATTTCATATGACATGAGTTGATTGATAGAACCCGTTTTGATGGCTAATCAAATTGCTGTGTATAAAGCTTGAAATCTAGCTAATGTCATTTGGACACCAGATACATGATCTAGTCATTTTTTGCTTAAATTGTATTTGGGGAATATAAATCATAGTTTGAAGATATTGTCTTCTAAGCGCTCAATATTCTTGAGAAATATATTGTCTTCATTGTAGAAATGTCACAGTATTTCATATACTTCTGGCGGTGTTTCTATAGTTACTTTTGTGTCTAAGCTTATCTTTTTCAATCACTCAGAAATCTTTGAGATTTCCTCATCCGATGGTTTTTCATTGTTTGGATTGATAATATTATTCATGATTCGAATTGTAGTGAAAAATAATAATTTGTCTATATCTTTTCTTATATACAAAACGGAGTAGTGTCACTCCCCTTCGGGCTTGATTTTTGGGAAATCCTGTTTATAAATGTACTACTAACATAGTTGATTTAGTGCCTCCCGCCTGTTTTCAGGTTATGGGGGGCTTTTTTTATTGGTTTTTCTATAGATGTTGTTATCTTCAATAAAGTTATACTTCGCCTGGGCAACCCCCGCCCTACTCCCCCTTGTTTCCAAGGCTTGGGAGTTTTTTATTATTCTGTTTAAACAAATATTGACTTTTATTAATATAAATCTAGAATTGCTGAACATCAAAACCAAGTATCTATGCTGAACAAAAGAAGTTCCCTTATTGTGGGGTTTGCATGTTTGTTGGATACAATGGACATGATGTTTACCTCTAAACAGTACAAGTATGTACCTTACAGCTCTTGTTACAATCCAGCTTTGGAGTGTATCCCATGGATAGTGCAACTCTATCTAATGAGAAGACGAGCAAATGTTGTCGCTACGAGATTAATAGTAATTGCTGGTGAAAACATTTTAAGTCTGTTTTATGTACATGTCTGGACAATATATCTGATCTCCCCGTATATTGGGGCGATAGCAAGAGAACCTCAACAAACACGAGGTCCTCCTCTAGTGGCTGTTTACAAAGGTCCAAATAAAGTATTTTAAAAAAGCTGATGCTTATCGTGGCATCGGCTTTCTTTGTTGTTGCAAAAACGAAATGTCTACTTCTGTCTATTGATTCACTTTTTCTGGTAGAGTGATCTCGCGTGGATATTCCCATGCTTTTCCATCGATCATCCTTATTCGTTTCGGTGTGATCTTGAAGAATACTCTGAAGTCTACATTTTGAAGTGCTTCGTGGTTTTCATCAGAAAATTTTCACTCAAACTTTTGATAGTATTTCTTGATCTCGTCCATGTCCTCTTCTATATTGAGTTCTTTGCATACTCCTCTCATCTGTAGTCACTTTACTACTTTGTCGTCATAAGCGTGAGGATCATAGATACAGACAGCAACTTCGGCGTCTTTACTGAGATTAGTCACATGTTGTCTCCTGCGGTTTGACATAAAGTAGAGATTGAACTCTTCATCTGAAGAGTAATGAAGATTGCAAGCATAGGGGTGCTTTCCGTCTGTTGTAGACAAAGCTAAGATTTCATTCTGTTCAAGAAATGTAAGGATGTCTGCTTTGATAGCGCTCATGATAAAAAGACAAGAGTAAAATTACTCATGCAATATATCTGTTTTTGGTAGAAATGCAACGTTTTAGTAGGAGTATTTCATAGGAGAAATTGCTTGTTTGAATAGTTTATAGTAGCGAGCTTGTATGAAATCCTTGATCTCACTTCTTGAGACAATAGTAAGCTTCGTTCTACTCTTTGCTATGACGATGCTTTTACATCACTTGTACCACTGTCTGAGAAAGAGAGAGCCATCTCTTATGATCAGCTCTTTCTTGTTCTTGAAAAAAACAATAAGTTTCATTTGTATGATGTTTTACAAAATAAAACTTTCACCAATTGTCTCTCAACACTAATCCTGAAATTGTATCTTACAAGAGCAAGTATTCATTTTGATTTGGCATTCTCTACAAACTAGTAAACAGATATATTGACACTCTGATAATACAAAAAACAGCCTATCGAAGACTGTTTTTGTCAAGAAAATACGTAACTTATTATCCTCTAAAGAAAATGAATACCACTACTGCTACGATGACGATGAACATGATAGTCATCCATACAATGTTCTTGTTTCTTTCACCCTTGTAGCCAGTGTATACTTCTTTGAGCTTAGACTCTAGTCTTTCCTTCTCTATAAGAAGCTTTTCTTTCTCTTCTGTATAGTCTGGTAGAGCAATCATGCTTTTCATTCTTCATTCTAACTCTCCAAGTTTCTGCTGTAGCATGAAGATAACCTTATTTTTGTCCTCAAGAGCCTTATCTTTTTCTGTAAGGAGTCCAAAAAACTGATCAAGTCTTGAGTTGAGGTCTCCTCCTCCGCTGTTGCCTCCTCTACTTGAGCTAGAGGTGTTTTTTGCAAGTGAGTTATTATTGCTGCTGTTGTTTGATGATGAGATTACTTCGGTATATTCAGCGTCCTGACGAAGTAAGTTAAAGTCGTCTTGCATGGTGTCTACTTCGTCTCTAGATAAAATAACTTTGTTTGCTACTTTTTTATATGAAAGCTTTCCTGCTTTCACATATCTATCAATAGTTCTTGTTGAAACCCCTAGATGTTTTGCTGCTGCTTCACGCGACATGTTATAGTTTAGCTCTGCCATGGTTGTTAGAAAATTTTCTTAAGAATTAAAGTAAGAAGCGTAATGATGATCGACAAGATAAATGTCTGTTCTATGCTTCCAAGCGATACTGCGATACCTAGGTCAAGCTGCGACACAACGTATTGGAATAGGTACAAGATGATCATATTGATGATGATGCTTGCTATCCCCAATGTCATGAGATTGATAGGTGTTGCGAGGAACTGTAAGATCTTTCTAATCACCCAGTACATCAACCAAAAAATTGCTCACAGAGCAAGCAATAATGGGGTCGCTGACCATGATAGCGGTTCTATAGTAAGTCATCCTTGCGGGATGTATAGTGCTACAATAACCAGTACCAGTGTATTGATGATAATAGAGAGAAGTAGTGATCCTAGCATCGTCCGGACATGTCGAGACAGATATAAATATCATTTACAAAATTGTCTATTACGTAACCTCACTTATAGAAATCTTCTGTCTCGTTGCAAGAGGAAATGCCTATTATTGTCTAGACGTCGCTTTTTGTCATGCAATAATACAGATAACGACAATGAGAACCAGTGTAAGTCAGAATATTGGCTGTTGGTAGTACTCCCATAGGCCTGCCCAGGTATTAGTTTCCATGTATTGTGGGATTCGTGCTATGATGTCGAGACAAAATCCGACAATAATGAAATATATACCGAGATATAGCCCCTGTAGCGCTCCTCTAGCTACTTTTTTCGAACGGAAGTATAATGCTGCCATAAATCGAGTAATGATGACAGCTGCCGCAGCACTTACTACTCGTACTCGCATAGGCGGGTTTGCCATGTCGATACTCTCAAATCCAGCTACAAGACCAATAATGATCCCTATAGCAAGAGTGATAATGTAGGTGAGTAGTGCAAAACCGATAGCTCTTAATGGTTTCATGATATGTCTATTATGTATAAAGCAATGTTTATAGGTAGAATCATACTTTTTGGAAGACTTCATCTACCTTCTTTTGCGCAATAACTGCTGCTTTTGGTGTCGACTTTTTCAATATACTGCTAATGTCCTCATCAGTCAACTCGTTATATCTCTCTTGGATTGGTTTGAGAAATGCTACTATCCTTTCGTGTAGTTCCTCTTTGAGTGATCCATATCCACGTCCTCCATTTTCAAAATCAGCTCTTATCTTTTTGTCTTCTTCCTCATTGAGAAAGAGTTTCATGATCTGATAGAGTTGAGATTCATCGGGATTCTTTGGATCATCGATCCCCTTCTCGTCTGTTGGGATCACTTTTACCTTTTTGAGTACTGTCTTTTCATCGTCCATAAGACCAATGTAGTTATTATATGATTTAGACATTTTGCGTCAGTCAATACCTGGTACGACTGCGACAGTCTCCTCTATCTTTGGCTCTGGTAGTTTAAATGTCTCACCAAATGTCTTGTTGAACTTCTCTGCTATGTCACGTGCGTATTCCACATGCTGTTTCTGGTCTTTTCCGACGGGCACGACATCAGCATCATACAGCAATATGTCTGCAGCCATCAGGATAGGATAGGTGAAGACACCGACAGATATTTCACCTGCTTTTCCCTTGTTGATAGAGTCTTTATATGCATGCATGCGTTCAGCGGTTCCCATGTTAGTCAAACACTGCAATACCCATGTGAGCTGTGCATGTGCAGGGATCATAGCCTGATTATAAATGAGTGTTTTTTCAGGATCTAGTCCACATGCAATGTACAGTTTTAGTGCATTGATGCTGTATTGTCTTACCTTGTCTGCATCGTGGAGTGCTGTCAAAGAGTGCATATTTGCGAGAAAGAGAAACACATCATACTCTCCGGAGTTTTGATACTGTATCATTTGTGGTATTTGCATCCCGAAATAGTTTCCGATATGCATGTGTTCACCTGTTGGTTTCAATCCTGTCAATAATCTTTTTGTCATCTTCTTTTCAAAATACTAAATATTATCCTAAGTTTGCTTTGATTACTCTCATAGCATTTTCATGAAAGAACTTTTCCGTCGTGATGCTACCAAGCTTGGCGTTCATTCTTTCATAGAGCAGATGGATTCCTTTTACAGACTCCATACCGGCTACAGTTTTTTCTTTCGGTATCCCATGCCAATCACTTCCAAGTGCTACGTAGTCATCGCCGATACGATTTACAATGTATCCGACCTGCTCGACATATTGATCTATAGTAACAATCGGATCAGTAGATATGAAAGGCTTATACAAACTCAGACCAATCACTCCTCCGTTTTTAGGAAAGAGATCGATGATCTCATCGGGGATGTTTCTCGAATGAGCATGGATAGCATGGATATTGCTATGTGAGTTTAGTATCGGTTTCGTAGAGCTCTGCAGGAGTTCTTTCATCCCTTGTCGACTCATATGAGCGGTGTCTATGATCATTCACCAGGAGTTCATAGCTTCCATGAGTTCAAACCCCAGTGGTGTAAGGCCTTTTTCTGCAGAGCCATGTGCTCAACTGAGTGTCGTGTCATTGTTCCATGTTCGGCCAAAAGACCTCACTCCTTTCTCATACCAGTTTTTTACTATGTCGACACTATCTATGTTGTCATGTCATTCGATATGTATCAGTACTTTTAGTCATTCTTTTGTGAGGTCGTCACTACTCTTCACCACACTTAACTTGCTTCACCATGACAATGCTCCGTCTATTCCTTTCTCTATCAAATTTTCATCAAACGATATCTTTCTTCCATGGACATCTTTCATGTCTCATTCACATACATATGGTCGTATCGCATTTACTACCAACGCATAATCATCCTTATAGTCGTCATATGTGCCTACATTGTAATCAGGGCTTATCTCCTTTCATTTCTCACTATCAAAAAACAGTACCGGCTCATTGCCGTAGGTCATAATCAGATCTTGATGAATATCGACTGCTTTCATACGCACAGCTTACTAAATTCCAATCATTTTTCTATTCCAAATTGTAATTTTTTTATAAAAGACTAATATATCCTTGTTTTATTGATTTTCCCCTCTAGATGACACAAGTTGAGAAAAAAGAGCGAGAGAGGTTCGTAGAGGTCTTTCTGGCTAAGAATAAAGAGCTGAATTTGTCTGCCATTCGTGACGCAGATGGGGTTTTTGTGAAACATGTAAAAGATGCTTTAGAGCTCAATAAGATACGGACATTTGAAAGCTGACAAGAAGTTATTGATGTCGGTACGGGTGGATGAATTCCCTTGCTCCCTCTAGCTATGAGTAACCCAGAAGTCCACTTTGTCGGATTGGATAGTGTGAAAAAGAAGACGATAGCAATCATGGACATGGCCGAGAACTTGTGAATAAAAAATGTCGAAGTTGTATGGTCTCGTGCTGAACAACATAAGGTAAAATACGACGTTTTGACAGCCCGTGCTATGGCCTATATAGACAATCTGATGACTCGGTGCTACCAGCTCGTGAAAAAATGAGGCTATTTTATCCTCTATAAGATGCGATCAGAGGAAGAAGAAATGGCTATCGATGCTGTATGTAATAGGTATAAACTAGCGCTCGAGAAGCAACATATGTATAAACTGTCAGATGATGACATCCAAAGAGTAATCTATATTCTAAAGAAATTATAAGATTTAAAAAACTTCAGCAACTGCTGAAGTTTTTACTTATTGAGTAGTATTTCTTACATCATCCCTCCCATCCCTCACATCTCTGGATGTGCGTGCTGATGGTTGTCTTCTTTTGTTGGGATATCCGTGATGACTGCATCGGTTGTAAGAAGCATAGCTGCTGCAGACACAGCATTTTCTAGAGAGACTCTGAGTACCTTAGCTGGGTCAATGATGCCTGCAGCCACGAGGTCCTTGTGTGTCCCGTCTTTCGCATCGAATCCAAAGTTGAACTCTTTGTTTTCCTTCACTTTTTCGATGATCTCATCGCCTTTGAATCCGGCATTGGTAGCAATCTGTTTTACTGGATAGAGAATAGCCTCTTTGATAATGGTTGCTCCTATCTTTTCGTCCTCATCGTCAAGCTTAAGAGTATCAAGTGAAGTAGCAACTTTCACAAAAGCAGTACCACCACCTGCGACGATACCCTCTTCTACGGCAGCACGAGTAGCATTGAGGGCGTCTTCTATCTTGTATTTCTTGTTTTTCATTTCCATCTCGGTAGCAGCTCCAACTCTGATCACTGCCACTCCTCCTGCAAGTCTCGCAAGTCTCTGCTGGAGTTTCTCTTTGTCGTAGTCTGACGTTGTATTTTCAATAGCTGCACGGATGCTTTCCACGCGCGCATCGATCTCTTCCTGTTTTCCATTTCCTCCGACAATAGTTGTCTTATCTTTTGATGCTACGATCTTATCAGCGCTTCCTAGCATATCTGCTGTAGCATTTTCCAGTTTAATGCCTACCTCTTCTGTAATAAGCACAGCACCTGTAACTGCTGCAATATCTTTCAGCATCTCTTTCTTTCTGTCACCAAACCCTGGAGCTTTGACAGCAAGGATGTTGATAGTGCCTTTCATCTTGTTGAGGATGAGTGTCGCAAGTGCTTCAGCATCTACATCATCAGCGATGACAACGACTTCTCTTTTCCCTTTTGCAGCGACACCTTCTAATAGATGAAGAATGTCTTTGATGTTTGAAATCTTCTTATCGGTCACAAGCACGGCTGGCTTTTCAACGATAGCCTCCATCCTTGAAGCGTCTGTGATGAAATATGGTGAAAGATAACCTTGCTCAAATTGCATTCCTTTCACAATCTCTTTCTCAAGCCCCATAGTTCTTCCTTCTTCTACAGTCACTACTCCATCCTGTCCAACCTCATCCATGATATCAGCAATAAGGCTACCCACCTCTTCATCTTGTGCCGAGATGGTTGCGACTTGCTTAATCTCTTCTTTGTTATTGATCTGTTTTACTTTATCAGTCAATTCGGCAATTACTTTCTGTACCGCTTTATGTAGTCATCTTCCGAGTGAAAAAGGGTTTACACCAGAACGAATATGATGTAATCCTTCGTTAGCAATAGCTTCCACGAGAATGACTGTTGATGTTGTTCCATCTCCAGCTGCATCATTTGTCTTAGAAGCAGCTTCTTTCACGAGTGAAGCACCGATGTTTTCCATCTTATCTTCCAGCTCGATCTCTTTTGCTACTGTCACACCGTCGTTGGTAACAGTAGGTGCGCCATATGATCTTTCCAGGATAACATTACGGCCTTTTGGTCCCATAGTTACCTTTACAGCATTCGCCACTTTTTGCATACCAGCAAATATTGCTTTGCGAGCGTCATCGTTGAAATTAATATTCTTTGCCATCTCTTAATAACAAATTTATAAAATTAAAAGTCTATAAAGTTACAATATTAATGTTCGATTGCTAGAATTGATGAGTGTCTAATGATAAGTAATTTTTTGCCATCAACCTCTATCTCGTCTGGAGAGTATTTTGTAAAATGGACAATGTCATCTTCTTTGACATCCATAGTTCCTCTTTCGCCGTTATCAAGAATTTTTCCTGCACCAACAGCGACAACTTTCCCTCTTGAAGGCTTTTCTTTACTGTCTGGTAGGACAATGCCACTGGCTGTCTTCTTCTCCTCTTCGAGAGGCTCGATCAATACGTGATCTTCAATAGGAATAAGCTTTTTCATGTTGCTGATACAAACAAAAAAATAAAAAAAGCACACGTAAAATTAATCATTTATTGTCTACTTTCAAGAGGAAGTAGCACTCATGCTATTTTTGTGCTATATTCTTATGTTGTGAGAAAATATTATCCAAATAACCCCTGTTGCTTAGGCATTTCTTTCTTCTTTTTCTCTTTTTGCTCGGCGAAAAGTTTCATGGGCTGTATGTCGTCCGTGAGGAATGGATAGCGCGTTTCAAGTTTGTCGAGACCTTCGATAATGATAGTATTTTGTTGTTCTTTTGCTTTGTCGAGTTTACTTGATGGATCATTACCGACTATGAGGAAGTCGGTGCTTTGGGTAAGGTTGTCGACAACGATGGCACCATGCTTCGTGAGGATCTCTGCAATAACCTTTCTTGGGATCTCAAAAGTGCCTGTGATACAGAAAGATTTGCCAGAGAGCTTCCCTTCTATGTTTTTCCTTCTCAGGTCAAAAATCGAGAAGTTGACACCTGCCTTTACGAGAGCATCAAGCATCTGTTTGTTGTCCTCGTTGGAGAACCAAACTTCGAGAGAGATGATCGTCTCAGAACCAATTCCTTTTATTGATCTCAAAAACTCATCGTTAGTCAGGAGACGTTCTAGATCCTCTACTCCGAAGTCTTTTTTCTCGCTGTATCCTTTATTTGCAATAGCTTCTACGATAATCTGAGCCATCTTCTTACCGATATGCTGGATGCCGAGGCCGTTAATCACTCTTCGAAGTGCACTATTTTTAGATTTTCTGAGTTCGTCAGCGATGAGCTGAAATTTCCTTTGTCCGATAAGAGGCATCGCCATCATCTGAATTCTCTTCTGTGGCTCCTCGAGCGTATAGAGATCTGCAACGTTCTTAACGAGCTTTTGATCAACAAGCTGTTCAATGATGCTATCTCCTATGCCGTCAATATTCATAGCATCACGAGAGACCCAGTAGGCAATCTTCCCTTTTATCTGTGCTGGACATGTCGCATTTGGACAGTAGATATGAATGTCTGTTTTACTCCATACTACAGGCGTCTGACAGACTGGACACTTTTCAGGAATAGATATCTCTTGCTCTTTTCCAGTACGTGCATTGATCACAGGTGCTACTACATATGGGATGACTTCACCACTTCTCTGGATCCAGACACTATCGTGAAGCTGGATGTCTTTCTCCTTGATAAATTCTGCATTGTGTAGACTCGCACGAGAGATAGTTACTCATCCAAGAAGTACTGGTTCCAAGTTTGCAGTAGGCGTCAATATACCTGTTCTTCCTACCTGCCAGTCGACAGATGCGAGTCTTGTCACAACCTGTTTCGCAGGAAATTTGTAAGCCATAGCTCGGCGCGGATGGTGGTTTGTCTCGCCAAGAATCTCACGTAATGATAGATTGTTTACTTTGATAACGATTCCGTCAAAGTCTATCTCTTTTTTATCAAATGTTTCCTTTGTATGTGGATCTGTACAGAGTGAGATAACAGTTTGGATAGTCGAACAGTGCTTTCTCCATGGAAATACGAGAAATCATTGCTCCTTGAGAAAATCGAGCGTCTCTTCATGTTTCTCCATGCCGTCGGGCCTTCCTTCTAAGACCTGGTAGACATAACATTCCAGTCATCTTTTTGCTGTAACGCTTGTGTCGAGCTGTCTGAGTGACCCTGATGCTGCATTACGAGGGTTGGCAAAGAGAGCCTCATTATTCTGTTCTCTTTCCTTATTTACTCTTTCAAATGCCTTTTTTGTCATCACAATCTCTCCTCTCAGGCGCAAAGAAAGTGATCTATCTTTCAAATAAAAAGGCACAGAAAGAAGTGTCTTCACGTTTTCTGTGATATCCTCTCCTATATACCCATCTCCACGTGTAATGGCTTGCACATATTCACCATTTTTATAGATAAGCTCGATGCTGATACCGTCGTATTTTGGTTCGCAAACATATGTGATCTCATGAGAGGTGGGTTCTTGTTCCTTTTGTTTGTTATATAGTCTTTTGATACTTTCATCCCAGGCTGTGAGGTCGTCCCCGTTGTAGCTGTTTTCTAATGAAAGCAATGGGATGATATGTTCTGCTTGTTGGAAATTTTCTTGGAGCTGATAGGTAAGACGTTGAGTCGGGCTGTCAGAGCGAATTATATGTGGGAACATCTCTTCAGCAGACTTGAGATAAGCGAAAAGCTCATCGTACTGAGAGTCAGAGATAATTGGTGTAGAATCGATATAGTACAATTTATTGTGCTGTCCGAGAATATTGATAAGATCTTGGTAGATATCAGAAAATTGTTTCTCCTGGAGCGATGCCACAGGATGAGACGATATAAAATTGAGATATTTTTCGGTTTCTTGTGAGAGTTCCATGCTGCCCAATATAAGGAATTTTGCACGGAAAAACAATAAAAAAAGCCACCTTTTCAGGCAGCTTACTGTTAGTCATCTAGATAGCTGAAGTCATCATCGTCTTCAAAGAATCCACTTGCTTCCTCATCATCTGATATTTTTGGAAGCTTGATCTTTCACTTTTTGAGATTCTTGTTGAAGCGTTCCATCTTTTCGATGTCGTCTTCGATACCAAGGATCTTTTGGAGTCCGATATGTTCCTTAAGTTTCTGAAGAACCTTCTGTTCGATCTGTCTCACACGCTCACGTGTTACTTGGAACTCCTCTCCAACCTGTTCAAGCGTGTATTTTGGACCGTCGATACCATATCTCATCTTAATGATTTTCGCTTCACGTTCATCAAGCATGCTAAGGATATAGTTGAGGTTTGTTCTGATAGTATCCTTTTCAGCGGCCTGATCAGGTCTCATAGTACTTTTGTCTTCAATCAAATCACCAAGAGAGTCCTTGCCGTCATCACCTACTTCACTGTCGAGAGAGACATTTCCAAAGATCACCTCTTCAAGTTTCTTAATCTTCTTGATGTTAAAGTTCAACTTTGTACCGATTTCTTTCGATGTTGGTTCACGTCCAAGTTTCTGGAAGAGTTCTTGGTAGGCTTTGTTATAGCTATTGATCTCATCGATTAGATGGACAGGGATTCTCACATGTTTCGTCATATCAGCAATAGCCTTTGTGACCGACTGCTTGATCCACCATGTTGCGTAGGTAGAAAACTTGAAGTCTTTATCTGGGTCGAATTTTTCAATTGCTTTGATCAGTCCGACATTACCCTCTTGAATGAGGTCAGAAAAGCTCAGTCTAGAACCAAAGAATCTTTTAGCTATGGAAATAACCAATCTTAGATTTGATTCAATAAGCTTCTTCTTTGCGTTTTCATCACCACGTCTGACACGGATAGCGATAGCCTTCTCCTCTTCAGCGCTAAGCAGTGGGATTTTTGAAATATCGTTGAAGTAGAGTTTGATGTGGTCGTGATACTGTTTATCGTTGATCGTATATTTTTTTTCGTAGAGCTCTACTTTACCAAGTTTGCTTCCACCCTGTAGCATCTGCTTGTTTTCTGCTTCAAAGACCTCTTCGATAGTAACGATCTTGATGCTCATCTTTTCAGCGAGCTCATAGAACTTTTCTACCATCTTAATCTTTGCGTCTAGGTCGTCTACTTCTGTCAATATCTCCTCCTCGGTGATATGACCTGACTGCATACCTTTTTTCAAAAGATTTTGTAGCTCTGGAGTCATATCATTGATATCTTCAGCAAGCTTGTCCCAGATCTGCTGTCTATTTACGGCTTTTCTTACATGATCTTTCTTAGCGGTGCTCTTGGTATTCTTATCATCTTTGGCGTCCTTTTGCTCATTGCCATTTTTTGCTGACTGAGCAGCTCATAGTCTTGTTAGGGTCTTGAGGTCGTGCTTTCTTTTCTTTGCAGCTTCAGCTTTTAGCCTCTTCTCCTCCATAAATGAAAGCTCTTTCTTTGCTGCCTTTTTTACAGTCGTTTTTCCACCAGCTTTTTTGACAACTTTCGATACTTTCTTCGCCACTTTCTTGACGACAGGTTTCTTTTCCGTTGCTTTTTTCGTCTTCACAGCTGCTTTTTTGACACTCTTTTTTGCCGTAGCTTTTGCTGGTTTGCTCGCTGTTTTTTTCGCTCCTGCAGATCTCGCAGATTTACTGGGCGTCTTCGTCTTCTTCTTCGCTGCGGTTGTTTTCTTTGCTGTCACTTTCTTTGTAGCTTTTTTTGCAGCTGTTTTCTTGGCAGTACTCTTTTTTGCTGGAGTTTTTTTAGCGACGGTTTTCTTTGTCGTCACTTTCTTTACAGCCTTTTTTGCACTCGACTTCTTCGGTGCTGGCTTTGTAACTGTCTTCTTCTTTGCAGGCGCTGCTACTTTTTTTGTCGTCTTTTTCTTGTCAGTAGCTTTCTTTACAGCCTTTTTTGCTTTCTTTGCTGGCATGCCAACCTATGTCATAATGAGCTAAAATATCTATCTTAATGTTGCACCATGTTTTTCTCCTGTCTTTATCACCTGTTGGATGATCTCATTTATCTGTTCGGTGGTCATCGATCCGTCACCAGTGATGCTAAAGGTGAATGCTATCGACTTCTTTCCTTCAGGAAGTTTATCTCATGCATAGATATCAAATACTTCTATATCACCAATCGTATCCATCGCTTTTATTGCATCCATCACACTATCTCGACTCTTGTCTTTATCGATAACGAAGCAGACATCTCTATATACTATCTGGTCCTGTAGTGTCTTATAACTCTTTGTGTATGCCTGTTCACCTTCCATATATGAGACTAATGTGTCCATATCAAGCGACGCATAGCTCACCTGGGCTGTTTCATTGATCTTATAGTTTTGTTGCACAAGCGGATGCACAGTTGCTATGTAACCAATAGCTTCTCCGTCTGCGAGGATGGTTGCTTGTTTCTTCGGATGAAAGTACTCTTTGTCTGTAGCAGAGAAGCTGATCTGTTTGACTCATAGCTTGTGCAGCAGTGTTTGCACATGAGCTTTGAGTTCTAAGATAGTATCTTGTTGTCGGCCGGATATGCTCTTTCTATAGAGAGCCATGCCAAGAGCTTTACGCTCTGTCAGCTTACCTTTGTCTTCCGGCCATATCTTTCCTGTATCAAATACTCTTATCTCATCAAATGTTCTGTGATTCTTCTCAACAATATCCATCAATCCATATATCATATCAGGTCTGAGCTTGCTTGTCTCAGGACTAGATGGGTTGAGCAACGTATAGTGGGTGTTCTTATCATGACCAAAGTATGCATAATGACTTTCCTCTGCCCATGGATATGTTTCTCCTTGTTCCATACGAGCCTCATGAATGAGGTAGTCTTCCACTGCTCTCTGTAATTTTACTTCAGGCGTAAATGGTACGTATGCACTTTCTCCTTGTAGAGGTTGTGGTTCTATATTGTCATATCCGTGAATTCTTGCGACTTCCTCATAGATATCCTCTGGTATATTCATGTCGTCTGGAGAACGTCGAAGAGGTATGGTGACAGTATTTTCACTGTATGCAAAACCAAGGTTTTCTAATATCTTTGTGGCAGAATCGTCAAATGCATGCGTATTGTTGCCAAAGATAATGCTAGCTCCTTTCGCAGCATCTATCTCAACTGTTTTCTTCTGACTGAGCGATGATTTCAATGTATCAGCTATGTGATAGCTAATGCCATGGACAGCATTGTTGCCAAGATCCGTCGCATAAAATTTGCTTTCTTCCAAGAAAAACAGGAGCGAATAGAGAGAGAAAAGCGGATTGATATGCTTCTCATATCTGAGTTCTGCATCAGTTCTGAGTCCTAGTCTTGTACCCGTTTTTCTCACTGCGACTGGGTCAAAGTGAGCAATCTCTACAACGATGTTTGTTGTCTTTTCGGTTACCCCACTTGTCTTACCCCCGACGACACCTGCAAGTGCAAGCACTTTTTCATCGTCAGCGATCACGATATCTTCAGCGATAAGCTCATGTTCTTTATCGAACAGATCGATGAACTTCTCTCACTTCTTTGCTTGTCTCACAGTAATTCCTCCTTTGATCATATCGGCATCAAAGAAATGGACAGGATGTCCTGTTGTCATCATAAATAGATTTGAGAAGTCTACCCAGTTGTTCCTACTCTGTTGGCCGATATCCTGTATAGCTAGTCTCGTGTAGAGGGTTGATCTTTGTACGTTGACGTCTTTGTATTCCACTGCAATATAGCTTTGACAGTTTTCAGTCTCTACGTTGACACTCATAGATGATTTGGTAGCGTTTTCGAGGGTGTCGAGGATGTTTGTTGTTTCGAATGTGTGCTTCCATTCAGGAAGTTTGTTAAATGAAAATTTGTGGTTTTCCATAGCATAGATCGCTTGTAGTTCCCATGCGATACCAAAATGTCCCGTCAAGTCAGGTCTGTGTGTGACGGTTTTATTGTCTACATCGAGTATAGCATTGTTCATCCATGGATATTTCTCTCCGAGTGGCATACCAATATCGGTATCACTGAGGTCAGAAAGGTCCTCGTCCATGATCCAAATCCAGTGTTTGTCTTCATCTTCGTTGATACCGATCTCTCCTTTTGAGCAGATCATTCCGTTTGAGTCCTCGCCTCTCATCTTTCTTGGCTCGATCTTGAGGTCGATAGCAGGAAGATAGCAACCAGGGATAGCTACTGCTACAAAGACATTTGCAATGATGTTTTCACCTCCTGTACAGATCTGAAATTTGCCTGCTTTTCCGCAGTCTATCTGGCACACTTTGAGCTTATCTGCATTGGGATGGTCTTTTACATCAAGCACCTTACCGATGAGTATATCATCAGGTAGCTTTCTTTCAATGATCTCCTCTATTTCACATGTTTTCAGTGTCAGTTGACGAGCGATGTTCTCAGCTGTGTCCTGTACACCGATATACTTCTTGAGCAAACTTAGCGAATAACGCATTGACTAGCGATTTTTCTTATCTCAAATAAAAATTTGCCAACAAAAAATCACGGCGATTTGTCAATGTATATTCGGATTAATGGTGATTGCAAGGGGAAAGATACAATTTTTACAAGCATTTGACATATTTCTACTTATTAGTATCATCTGCCTATAAACAAAAAAGACATCTATTATGCATACAAGAAAAAAAGTACTATTAGTGGCATCTTCAGCCAAGCCAGTGACTCATCCATCCATTTTGTCTGCTGTTTCCTCTACTGTTCAATATTTTTTGGAGAAAGAATATGTTGTTATCAGTACAAATGGTCTACACTTTGGTGATATTATCAAGGGTGTAGCCACAGAGTATGCTGATAAGAACAATATTCCTCTCGATCAACTATATGAAGAATATACTTTGGGAGAGAGTATGAAACATCTACCAATCATGGCGCTCTTTATTGAAGGGGCAGATCAAGAGAGAGAATATTGGTCTCTATTAAAAGAATTGAGTATTCCCTGTATTGGATGGCCTGGCCTTGGAGGTCTTGGTTTAGAAGTGTTCGATGATACCCTTGCTATTGTAGATCAAATGGATGATGAAGAGCTCATAATGTGCTATCATACCTTAGGACATCTTATTCAGCCGGAATGGGTGGAGGCTGTCTATCCACCAGACTCTGGTAAAAAAATCTATAATTTCGTTCAGTATCATGAACAACTACGTAAGCAGTTACAATCGATTCAGTAAAAAAAGAGTGGGATTGTCCCACTCTTTTTGCTATTTACTCGTTCAACAATCTTCCCAAATCTACCTCCTCTATCTCATCCAGTTTGCTTACCCATGCATCGTCATGGCTAACCATAATGACAGCACCTTTGTAGTTGTTGATGGCTTCTGCGATGACAGGAAGGTGGCGGAAATTGATATGATTTGTTGGTTCATCGAGGATAAGAAGATGTGGTTTTTGGATAGCAAATCTTGCGTAACAAAGTAGTCCTTTTTGGCCTTCAGAAAGTGATTCGATAGGTTGTTTGAGGAGATCTCCCGTAAGGAGGAACTGGGCAGCGGTTTTGTAGACCTCTTGGTCGGTCACTTCATTTGACATCTCGTGTAGTGCATCCCATACGGTCATTTGCATATCAAGTGCATTGAAATCTTGGCTATAGTAGCCAATTCTCACTTCATCATGAATGGTTGCGTCACCACTATGTGCATTGATCAATCTTTTCAAAAGTGTTGATTTCCCGATCCCATTTGGACCCATAAGCTGGTATCTCATCCCCTTTTTAAGCTCTAGTTCGAGCTTTTTAGAGACGCGTTCATGCTCTTTGTTCATGAGCTCAACGCTATGGATGGTCACGATAGGCCCAATATAATTTTCAAACTCTATCGTAAATGGCGTAATCGTCTTATCATCCCTTCTTACTTCTACCTTGTTCTCCTCTGCTTCAGCTACTTCATCTCTCATCTTACTAGCAAGTTTACGCATTTTACCTCCTTTCTGAGCAAAGAAGTTGATCTTTTCTTTAGCGTCGACGATTTTCTTTTCCATACGTGCATTGAGGGATTTTGCTTTCTCCAGCTGATGAGCAATCTCTTCTACTACATTATAGTAGTCCCCTCGGTATTGCTCTACCTGGTGAGACTGGACATTGAGATATAAGACGCCATCGGTAAACATATTGAGAAAGTCTGCATCATGGCTAATCACCACGACAGTTTTATCATACCCAAGCAGAAATCCGATCAGGTGATTGATACCATCGGTATCGAGGTTGTTTGTCGGCTCATCGAGCAAAAGAATATCTGGCTTTTGAATCAACGCATAAGCGAGCAGAATGCGAGCCTGCTGTCCTCCTGAGAGTTCTTTGAGCTCCTTATCGAGAGGCATATTGAAATTGACTGCTTCAAACGCTTCAGCAATCTTTTTGTCGAGCTGATAGTCTTTTTCTGCAAAAGCTGTCGCAAAGTACTCTCTAATAGTCATATGCATCATATCTCTTGGTATTACCTGCTTAGCGATAGCAATACTTTTCCCCTGACCGATATTGATCTTTCCTGACTGTGGCTTTAACTCCCCAGTAATCATTTTAAAAATAGTAGACTTCCCTGCTCCATTTTGTCCCATGATCGTAATCTTCGTGTTTTCACGTAACGAAAAATTAGCCTCAACAAGAATGGGCTTCTTCCCATCATTATAAGCAAAAGATACTGTATCAAAGCTTAGGATAACTGGATTCTGACTGTTCGACATAACAAAAAAAGAAAAAATATAATAACATCTAACCCGCGAAAGGATAGTTATTTACGTTATTTTTTCAATGAGAAGCTAGGGTTGTTCACCTATGGCTTTTTGATTTACTCCTAGCCCGCCTTCCCATAAGACCAAGAAGTTAGTGAAAGAGATGGCCGAGATGATTGGAACTGGCTGGGAGGGTGAGAATAATTTTTATATGTCAATTTCAAACTCTTCTTTCCTAACTTCTTGGAGATCTATTTCTGACATTATTTCTTCTTTTAATAGGGCTGATTCTTCGGGATTATAGATGTCTAAGAATCTTATAAGTTTATCTACTTCTAAATTTTTATAGTGTGGTCTAACCAGATTAATTAATGTTTCGGGTACCCAATCACTATAGTCTTTTATCCAAATGATTTGGGAATTACTTATTGCAGCATCGACAATTCTATTTACTTGATCTATAGAAAATTCACCATACTTCTCTAGTTTTATTAATGTCTTCCTTGTTCTTGCGAATGAATAACTTTCTTCTAAGTCTTGAATGTGCTTTTCTTTGAAATATTCTTCATTTAATGTTATGTCTGGGAACGTCCCAGCAAAAAAATCATTGAGTGCGTTGTAAAAAACAATTTTTCCTTTTTTAGGTAAGAAAGAGTATGATTCGCTTTCTTTCTCTAAAAAGTTCATGAGCTTTTTTTCATCTAAAGGGCAGGAGAAGTCTCCATCAATTGAAACTAAATGTATGTTAGAATCTGTATCATTTTTGGCATATTCAAGTAGTGATTCCCAAATTATGGCATCTCAATATGAATTGTTTTTGCCTGGTGGATTACCTAGATCAAATCTTTTTTTTGCTTTTTCTCGCAACTCTTCAGTTAATGGTATTTGTGTTGCTTTAGAGAATATCTTTTTGAGCAATATATCTGCTTTCAACTTTTCCTGGGCGGCATCAGTGGAGACTTTTTCTATTAATTGATTTTTTAGGTGAGAGAATTCTCTAAATGTCTCATGTAACATTGCTTTTTCCTCATAAGAATCTGAAATTCTGGGTAATTTAAGATCTATATGCTGTTCTTTTAGTTTTTTTATAGCATCTTTGATTTTATTTTCTCTGTTTCTATAAAACTCATTAATTATTTGTTCTGGTAAGAGAATGGTTAATTGATCAGTGTCAATTAATCAAAGTATATTTTCTAGTTTTTCTAAATCATTATCGCTAAAATGATAAAAACTTAAGTATACATTAGTGTCAATGCATAAGACTACTTTAGTATTTTTTTCTTCAGTTTTTTTGCTCATTGCCTTGATTCTTTTATAAAAACCCCACATCTTTGCGGGGTCAAATAGTTGTATTTAGGCAGCCATAGGCATATCTGTATCTGTGTTCTCTGACTCAGGCATTTCAACTGTCTTTGATTCAGTCGCGTTTATGTCTGCGGTATGTTGCTGAATGATTTCTTCTACTCTAACCGGTGGTACTACTCCAGTGAAGTCATCAACTTTTTCTCCATTTTTGAAGAAGATGACTCTTGGGATGCTGTTTACTTGGTATTGTACAGCTAGCGGATAGTTATCCTGCTCATCTACGTTTACCTTTACGAGTTCTACTTTGTCTGCGTGTTTTTTTGCGAGATCCTCGAGTACAGGCTTGAGCATGCGACATGGTCCACACCACTCTGCCCAAAAATCTACCATAACGAGTTTATTTGAAGTAGACGTTAGTTCATTGAATTTGTCTGCACCTGTGATATCCATGGTTATTGTGATTATTGCTAAATTGCTATGATTAGTATGCTTCAGCAACTGCGCCGTAGCAGACATTTTTGACGATGTTTTTGAGAGCTTGCATGACAGTGTAGCTGAACTCTACGTAGCCTCTGACTGCTACTACTTCGAACTCTTCGAGATCATTTCGTCCTGGCTTCATGCTGATAAGAAACTTATGTGAGTTTATTTCTAGTACGACATCATATTTCCCTTCATCTTTCTCTTCAAAGATAGCTTTCATGTTGTTTCCTTGAATTGTATGCTTAGTGAGAGTTTCTTGTCCAAATAACGTTGCTTGATACATTTACCTTCTACCATGGCTTACAGGATAAAACAGATGCATTACTTTTGGTTGATTGTTTTTGTTATTACATTTTCCTGAAGTAATTACAACAGACAAATCGTTTTAATTTTTTGGGAAAGTTCCCCTTGATTTTTTTGGAAGGTTCGTTATTTTTCGTTTAAGGATTTTTATAGGTTCTCTCTGCAGTATGAGGAAAAGCTATTTCAACATTGTTGTGGAAAAACTATCAAAAAGTGTCGACAAGGTCGTGAGTATTGACTTTGTTAAAAAAGCACTCAAAAACTGTATGGATGATGCCTATTCGGACACAAAAGCCTATAAGTTACTACACCAATTAAAAAATAAATGATACGTTGTATCACTCAGAAAAGATTTGCTTTATGTCACTCTCCCCGACCGTGATGTTGATCTTGCTCAGGTTATGCAGAGACACTATTGGTCGATACTCAGAAACCATTGTCAGACATATGCAAATAAATGACGAGCGATTGCATGACTGAAGGCGCTTGAACTTCATATGATGAACTACGATGCTCCTGAATTCATCGATATTTTAGACGACAAAAAACAAGCGCAGGAGGTCATTGTCGGAGACAAAAAGGTGCGTTATAAGACGATGACGGTAGATGGAAAATCATTTCTAAAAAAAATAAACCCCTACATGACGAGGTTATATGTAGGAGGATATAGTTTCAGCGTGACGAATATTATCCTTTCTATATTGGAAACACTCTATAGCCTAGATGGTAGTGATGATACCTATCGTTATGAGCTTATAAAGAAAGCGGTGAAGAAGTATCAGAAAAGCATTGATCGAGAGTGTGTTGTTTTTGTGCTGCGCCAAGGAAAGTATCATACGAGCATCAATAGACTCCATAAGCTTGTGATGGGGTTGGATGAGAAACTTGCTGAGGAGATAAAGGAGATTATTAAGAAACATAGTTACGATATTGTGGTATAAAGAAAAAGTCCCGCCGAAAACAGCGGAACCCCAATAAATCCTATCATCATGAAAAACAGAATGATACTCTTTGTTTTTTGTTTTGCAACCCTTTAATAGAATTGTAGAGGGATAATTGCTTGAGAAGTGCGAATACGTTGAGGGTGTAATCGCTCTTGTTTCCAAGGGATTTCTCTTGCGTTAATAATCACGCAGTGTATGTCCCAGAGCTTTTTCCCCTGTTTGTTGATCAAATAGTCTAAGTGGTCTTTTTGTGCATCGGATAAGAATACATACAGTGTGTCCGTAGAACACACAGAGTCGCAATCTCGTAGTTGGTAGGTCTTGAGTACAAGTGGATTTTCGATGGTTTTCGAAATAATAAACGGGAATATCTTTGTCGAATCCGTAATATCTCCTTGTAGCTCTACCATCTCTATGGGCTTGCCTCCTCGTCCTGTGGGTTGGCAACTGCTCATAGCAAGCATGCTGCATAGTAGTATCACTATGGCACACAATAGCATGATTCGTCTTTTTTGCATGACTTTTCTTTTTGTTTAGGAAAGGATATATGTTTTAGTGGCAAAAGTCAATCTATAAGAAAAGCCCTGACTGATATTCAGTCAAGGCTTTATGGTCTACCTGTTACAATAATGCTTTTTATGCAGCTATTTGCACACCGTCGTTACAGCTCCATACTATCGTATGTGTCCCTATTTGCTTTTTAAATGCGGGGACATATTCGCAAGGAGTATAGTCTATGCCTAGTATGCCTTGTTGAGCCATAAATTCATTGAGTGCCGCTTGTTGTTCCTCTTTACTGGGAATCAGTCTTTTTTCGGATTTGTGTTTTCTTTTGTATTTCATGTGTAGTTCTTTTACTGAGTTGTTAGTGAAAAGTAATAGGATATTGAGTAGTAATACCTACCCAGTGTGGCCTTGCAGGATCTATTGTACCTTGTTTTGTACGAGATTTGAAGGCACATACTATTTCTCGGTTGAGTTGGTAGTTATTCTTTTGTAGGAGGTTGAGTAGCCTTGCTGCACCGGTTTCATCAAGCTTTATAATGGCTGTGTCTGTCTCCGCCTCTTCTGGCCGGAGGGCGCGAGTTTGAATAAGTGCATAGGCAATGCCACAGCCAAACTCTTGTTGATCAGAGTGACAGGAGTCTAATCCTATGAACACGCCGTTTATTTTTTCGTTATTAACGGATACGTGTTTTTGACTGTCGTCATTGCAGCTACTACAAGCAATGTACAAAAGAGTGATAATACTTGTTAGATAAATCTCCCTTAAAGAAAGTATAAATTGGAAGTATATATTGCGACTATATATTAAATTTCTTTAAAACCTTATCAAACTCTTCAGAGTTATCTTGAGTACAAATCTGAGACAAGTAATCTGTAGTTTGCTTTCTGGCAATATTATTTTTGATAATGAAATTATGTAGCTCTATATATTTTTGATGAATCAGTTTTCCTACACAAATGCACTGTCCTGTAGATTCTAATGTATGCAATTCATCGAGTTCCATATGGTCTCGTGGATGATTATTTCATGAAAAATAAATATAATTATCTTGAAACACTACTAGGGCATTATCAATATCACTCGGCGATATAAGAAAAAAATTCTTATGATAACCTTTTCATGTGGTTGGCACTAAAAAACTCACATAAATTCTATGAGATATAGATGATTCTTCAAAAATTTTATATACTATCTTATACTTATCTTTAAATCTATCTGTTCACGCTTCTTGTGAATTATGATGTCTGAAAATTTCTTTAATTTTTATTTCACGTTTTGGCATGTTTATTCTGCATCAAAATTTAATTCTTCTCTGAAGTGTTCAGTTCAACCCAAAGTTGCTTGAAAAGCCTCCATCGGTTTTGTTCCATAAGCAATCTTAGTTAATCCGGTTCAACGAAATCCAGATAAATTTGTTAAATATTCATCTATAATTTGAATTTCATCATCTGTTAATTCTGTAGGTTTTATTTCTTCACCTTGTTCCGATAACTGATAATAAATGATTTCGTCACCAGTTGAACCAGTAATTATATCATGAGATACTATTCCCTCTTGTTCTAAATTCTCTATATCTTCTATTATTTTTCTATCATAAGGTCAATAGTAATATCTTATGTACTTATACTCAGATAGTCTCTGCTTATCATTGTTTTTATAGTACATCAATTCTATTAGGTATAAGAGCTTAACAATTTCTGTAATATTACACTTTACTCTATTCTTGAGTATATGCATTATAAGCTCTTTAGACTTATTCATTAAGTAATAAGGAAATGATTTAAATCAGTAATTTGATACATACTTGGCTGTCGTAATGCAATAGAACATAGCTCTTTTTATTGAAAAATGTATATAATAGTAAAAACTCTATAGCAAAAAATATTTAATTATTTATATTAACTATGCCAAGCTTTTATATTTCCCTTTTTCTTTTTCGAAAGAAATCCCATTTCAATTACAAAGAAAGGCGGTATGTAATCTGCTCTTTTCTTACCGTAATTGGAGGGATTGAGTATAAAAGCTTGGCGGCTGATTGCATGCCGTCTTTTTTTATACTCTATTCCAAATCAATCATGAATGAACTTATTATACCACATCGGTTATTGATTACTGTGTTTCTCATTTTAGTCTTGGCAGTTATTTGAATATTAAATCCTCATAGATTTAAATGACTTCGCATAATGAGAAGAAATACTCAAGATGAACAAAATGAAAGAGAAAAAAATCTGTCTACATCACAATTAAAATGCATTAATAGATTCTCCTGGTGGGCATTTGTTTTTCCATGAATCTACCTATTACGAGCAAGATGTTATCAGAGCTTTCTGCCATTATTTATTCTAAGTTATATTCCAATTGTGGGATTATTCGTTAGATTTTACATATCATTGAATATAGTGAAACGAGCATATATTAACTCAGAAAGAGACTTAGAATGATTCTTAAAGGTAAAGGGTAAGTTTGTACAAGACTTGATATGACGATTATTCTTGGTTGTGTTATTCTTTATTATATCTTCGATAGTTAACAATAACCCATATTAATCTTTCCCTATACCTTATTTAGTAATAGCCCAAATAAATTATCTTCTTTTCTGTTATTATATCTCCAAACAAATTCATCTACATAAGCCTGCATCCATTGTTTGGAGACTCGATGATATATTCATCTAATACCTCTTTTGAGTAAGCTCCAAAATCACTCAAGAGTATTTGTGTATACATCTCCTACAGCTCGCTCCCATCTGCTATGACAGACAGTATCATGCTGATAGCAAAGGGATAGATTTCTATATCACCTTCGTTCATCTGAACATATCCTACTATGCTTTTCTACGTTTGCAAAAATAAAGGTTGTAAGGAACTCTTCTGTAGCGCTTTTCCCTATAGTTGCCTTTATCTTTCCTGTATCGCGATTAAGAATTCAAACAACCATAGTTTTATTTCTTTGCCAACCATTATTCCATCATCATTTAACTCTTCCTCCCACATAAGTCTCATCGACTTCGCTAATTCATTTGAACATTGGGAGATCTTCCTTCATGAGTTTACGTATTTGTTGCATCATTCTCCAAGCCGTCTTATAGGTGACTCTTATCTGTCTCGCTAGTTGATTTGAAGACAATCACTTCTTACTATTTGCTATGAAATACATAGCAAGAAACCATTTATGCAATGGTGTAGAAGACCTATAGAAGATGGTTCCACATTTCAATGTTTGCTGATGATTACAGCTGAATTTTCTACACTGATACTTTCTACTGTGAGATAATCTATACATAGTTGTTCCACATTTTTGACATATTACTTTTGATTTTATTTTTGCAAGATGTTCATAACATTCTTCATCGGTTCTAAATTTCTCGATGAACTCTATTAAATTCATTCTGCAATTATTAAACAATAAAAGTCAATAATTGTAATGCAAAACAATGGCTATAGCAAGCCATTATCATACACGTGTACGTGTATTTTTTAATTTTGTAAAGATGCTTTTTTGCATCTATAAGAATAAAAATATATAATGTTAGTATGAAAGAAGTTAGGATAAGAGACCCATTATATGGCATTTCTATTCAGGTATTCAGCGATATCTCTTTTGCAGATTGGAGAGAATCTTTTTGAATTTGAAAAGGGAAATCCGAAGTAAGTGTTGGGTGATTTACCTGGTATAATAATGAAACTTGAGGTGCACTCATATGGCTCAATAGAAAAGCATGACCAGAAATATTAATACACGAACTGTGGCATGCAATACATGGGGCATTAAAAGATAGATGATTCACTCCTAATAGCATTGCTGGGGAAGAGACGTATGCTTATCTTTTTCAATATTTTTATAGAAAGATGACTCAGAAAGGTTTATTTCCCAAATAAAAAAACACCGTTGTAGACGGTGTTCAAGATCAATATTAGCAAAAGAAAAGATATTATTTTCTCTTGCGATTGGTGCCTGACTTTTTTTCTCCATCAGAGGTGTAAGGATTACTTCTTGCGTGTCCTTTCACCTTGGTACCGTCAGCTTTAGTATAACCAGGTATTCTGTTATACTTTTGACCTTTGTCTGTTTTAGCCATAAGGTATGTGGTTAAGAAATAAAAGAGTGTTTTTTTGTGGGTATGTTCTTTGCGAACATGTTGTGTAATCTGCATAATAAGCTTATTGCTGATTACACCCTGACTATATAGAACGTACGTTTCTTTTTCAAGAGATTTTCTATATATTGTGTTGCCGAACGTTTTTAGACACAATATATGTGTTGACAAAAAACATATACTTATACCTTATACTTCTTTTAAGGGAGATTTATCACTTGTTAAGTATCTCATATTCGTGGTTTTTGTTTATAAAAATATTATAGTTCTCTATGAGTGTAAGTCAACCCTTGTTTTCTCGCTCTTTTTCGGTAGAAAGAAGAAGATATTTAGTTTTTGAGTATGTATTTGTATGGCATCCTCTGCTCTCTCACAGATAGTATTGTTGCAGTGATATTATAAGTTTTTATCGCTGTCGATGTTTTTTGACCATTGCGTGAAGACAGATGATAGTATCACTGTCGGCGAACAAATTCGTATCCCCACGAGTGATACGACTGCTATGATGCTCAATACCTCTATGGTAGAAAAGATACTGAAGGAGATTCGCCATCATCCGGACAAGAAAAATATCTTTGGTTATCTGGCGACTATCAGTGCTTTGAGATGAGTTTTCTCATGTATGAAGGACTTTATGCAGAGTGATCGTCAGTTTGAGTACTTTCTCAAAGAGCTACTCAAGGACCAGTATTCTACCTTTCAAAAGATCATCTACTTTTGCCGTAATGTGCTCTCTCATCATATCACTGCAGATATCGTGCTAACGAGAGAAGATTATGAAAAGCAAATGCTTATGCTTCATCAGACGAAACGTCTGCATTTTGTGATGAACTATAAAAATGTCTTTGGAGCTGTCCGAAAAGGGAAAGAGACCTATGGGTTTACTATCGATATCGATACTGCTCATATCAAGCAGGGGCAGAAATATACAAGTATCATCTCGTGGCATGAGCAATGGATGCTTGCAGAACTCTGCTACAATCTTAGCGAATACTACAGAGCCAAGAAAATAGCAAAGAGTAAGGCCCCCACGATGACTAAGCAGGATGATACAAAGCCCGCAGCAGTGAAAAAAGCGCCACCAAAACGTAGAAGACGTAAAGTTGTAGCAAAGAAGAAAAGTTCATAATATAATCCCTCATAGATCATGGCAGATTATTATAAAAGTTGAACATATATCACAGAAAATGTAGGAAATAATGCTATCTCATATGCTGAGAGAATGGCTTTGTGATCTCAGGGGAAACTCTATATTCCTCCTTTTGTGACATGAGGGATAGAAGATGTCGTTTTGGACGATAAAATCGTTTTTGAAGAGGTTGAGGATGGCCAACTCCTCTCTTGTTCAGGATTGAAGGAGCTTGTACAAGTATCACATCATGATAAACCTATCTATATTACTGACAATCATCATCACGCATTATATTTCCGATACAAAGCGCTCAACGACGGCCTTATTTCTCCAGGAGCTACGCTCCTCCATATCGATCAGCATGCTGATATGAACGAGCCTGTAGCTCGAATAGATCCTGATAAACAGTCCGACATGGACTATATAGCTACGTATGTGAATGAACAAACTCAAATCGCTTCATTTATCCAACCAGCATTGAAGACGGGTCTTTTTGCAGAGTGCGTACAGATCAGAAGTGAGTTTGCACTACAGGAGGCTGTCAGCAAGATTAAATCATTTTGACCTTATGTCTTGGATATTGACCTCGATTTCTTTGTGTCTGAGTCTGATGTGTCAGAAAAAGTAGCTCTGATACAAAAGCTTATCTCAGGAGCGTCACTTGTAACGATAGCTACTTCCCCATCGTTTTTGGACCAGAAAAGGGCTTTGGAGCTACTACATACCCTATTACAATAACTATTGATTTTCGAAAAAGTCTGTATAGACTTAGCCTACATATTATTATCTGTGTATCCATAAAGCATACACCGTTAGTAATAGGTAATTTACGTTGACACTCAATGGGTTCCTCGTCTGGTTAACCGGGAACTCATTAAAGGGCTCAGGTATTCACCTAGAGCTCTTTTTTCTTGACAAACGTATTCTAGGTCGTATAATCTCAGGCACATCATTAAATTCACAGAATATGAACACTACATTACAGAAACCAAAACAACGTAAGAGAATTACAAGACAGACGGCTAAAAACAAGAATTTTAAGCAGATAAAACTGTCTAAAGACAAAGAAAAAGAACTGCAAAAACGGGCAAATCAACCACGTTATCAGCATCACAAGGACTGTCAGGAGATTACTCCAACAAAAAGTCTTTTCAGGGGTGCTATAGGTTCAAGTGTCTATTATATGTTCCGCGGATACTCTGGAGGAGCATTGTAGTGATTGATGAGTGAAGAGGAAACGAGAGAGCTACGGTTATCCACCGGTGGGCTCTTTTTTTATAGGTGATTTTTTGCTTTTACAAGCGGATTTGAGTATAATTATAGTGTTATTTTGTAATAGTTTTCTATGTCCGTAGGAACTGCTCTCAAATCGGCTCGATGAGCCATTGGAACGTTTGGAAAAGATGCTATCAATATCGCAAGCCGTACTTTGAAGAAACCGGTGCAGTTTTTGGCTGAAAAAAGCAATTTTTTTTCGTGAATTATGGAGTACTTGCCGACGGATAGCATTAGACAGCAGTGGGAAGGTATCCATTCGTCGTTCGCGGGAGTATTTGATAAGGTATTTGAAGAAGATGATTTGAATTTGGATATACAGGATGTGCCTTGTGCATATATTGCGGATAGGGTCTATTTAAATCCGTTTGAGCGTCCAAGACATGTGTTTGGTTTTGAGTTAGATGAAAAGTTTAATGAGTTTGAGTATGCGCTTTACGTCAATCATAAGAAAAAGAAGTGGATCATTGGCTATAGAGGGACAGAAGTGACTGCCGTAAAGGACTATATTAGTGACTTGCATATTGTACTTGGGACGCAATCATGGAATCAGAGATTTAGTGCGTCTGAGCATGTCTATAAGCAGGCAAAAAAGCTTTTTCCCGACTACCATAGTATCGTGACAGGCCACTCATTGGGTGGAACGATAGCATATTTTATTGCAAAGAAGTTTCTTCCAGACCGTTGTGTCGCTTTCAATCCTGGATCAAGTGCTAACCCGACCTTTGCGCAGCTTATCGCTGATACGCAGGTGCAAGCTGACTGGACGAGGCGTGTGTTTACCTATCGTATTGCTGGGGATCCTATTTCGACGTTGAGTGTTATTGGGTATACGAGAACTTTCCGCAAGCGTCACCTCAATCCCCTTGCATTGCATGCTATTGGTAATTTCTGCTCACTTCCTGATGTTTCTAAGGATGTTTACTAGAAATAAAAACTATTGCATACTATAAAAAAAGGATTACAATTTTCCCTACACTAAATCTCTAAACGATGAGAAGGATATACTATTACGTAAGGTTAATGAATGTTCTCCTGTATCATATGGGAGAGGATGTGCATGCCACTCGAGCGTGGGTCGTGAAAATGTCAGAGTGTGCTGGAGTGTTGCTTTTGTTCTTTGCAGCTGTATATGCGGTAATGCATCAGGCTACTCTTGCAGCATTTGTAGTGCTACTCTTAGGAATATTCTTCTTTTTTATATTTACCGTGATGCCTCCTGTTGCTCATCGTATCTATAAACAAAGAAGGTTCGCCTCTCGTTCTGCATCGTAATCACATTTCTATTATTCATCCGCCTGACCAGGAACCCTCGGTTAGGCTTTTTTTTATCTTTGAAATCTCTATACTAGTCCGCATGATTATGTGACTTGCCCCTATGGATGGTATAACCAATGCTGCTTATCGTATCGTCGTGAAGCAGATTTTTGAGAAATATAACAAAGAACATGAACTTTGGATGTGGACGGAGTTTATGAATGCAGAGGGCTATGTTCGCGAGCCACAGCGTCTGGTCCATCATATCATTAAGACCGACTATGAGGACAATACGATCGCTCAGATCTATGGTGGAGATCATGAGGATTTGGTGAAAACTGCAAAGGATATCGCTGAGAAGTATCCATCTTTTTCTGGTATAGAACTCAATATCGGTTGTCCTTCTCCAAAAGTGATGGCTTGTGGCGGTGGTGCCGGTATGATGAGAGAAAAAGAAAAAACTCTTGAATTGATGAAGCGTCTACGTGATGTGTGCGGTCTACTCCCCTTTAGCATGAAGACTCGTGCTGGACTGACAGAAGATGATAAGCAGGCACAAAAAGAGTTTATCATAGCCTCTGCAGAGTTTTGTCAGACGCTTTCTATACATGGAAGAACCTATAAGCAGTGACACTCGGGTGATGTAGATTGGCAGATGATTTATGATATTAAAGAGGCCGTTGGTGACAAGGCGCTCGTTATCGGAAATGGTGGAGTAAAATCATATGAGCATGCCTTAGAACTGAAGCATAATCTCGATGGTATCATGATAGCTCAGGCCGCGATCGCAGATCCGTGGATCTTCGTGCCACATGAGCCTACGCCTGCAGAGCGTCGTGAGACCATTCTTTTCCACTTGAAGCTGATGATTATTGCTTTTGACTATTATCATAAGAACTTACATTTCACAGAGAAATTCACTCAACCGTCGTATGAACAGTGGATGAATGAGGTAGAAAACTTCGATATCAGTCGTTATGATGTAGGAAAATCAGTTATCGAATATAGAAAATATTTGTTCAATTATGTGGGTGGGCTGACTGGTAGCAAAGAGTTTAAGAGAATAGCTGCGACCATTAGAGACTATCAGCCGTTAGTCGATGCAGTCAATGAGTTTTTCGCGACACTTTCGTAAAAATTATTGTATCTCCTCTACTTGTTCCTGTAGTGTTTCTCCTGTATAGGTCACTTTTAGGATAATGCTTTCGAGACTGAAATTTCTTGTCTGTCTTTCGCTATCGAGATACTTATTGCCGCTCATGACTTTCTCTCGAAGAAGCTTTTGCTTTTCTGCATTTTCTAGTGCGATCAGGCTATATTCAAATTCGATCTTATCAAGTTCTCTTTGTTCTGTTCTTAAGAAAAATCCAAGTGTAGATCCTTGGTTTACAAAGTAGATGTAGACACCTCCGAAGAATAGAAAAAGCCCTGCAATGACACCAATTTTGATATACTCTACGAGTCTCTTATTGGTTCTTAGTCTGTTTTGCAGTTTCAGATACTCTCTGGCTACGGACTTTGCTATTGGTAATTTATTCATCGTTGTCTACTCTACTAAAGTGCATCTCGTATGCAAGAAATCTTACCTTACTCTTTCGATGACACGCAACTTTGCGCTACGTGCTGCCCTGTTGTGCTGTACTTCCAGGTAGTGTGGTTTGATGACTTTCTTATTGTACAGCTCATACCCTGCCTCATCAGCAAGCTGCTTAAATGCAATTTTCACCAAGCGATCCTCTATACTATGATAGGTCATAATTGCACACCTTCCTCCCTTACTCAACAATGGTGGAAACTTCTCCAAAAAAATAATTAACTCATCCAATTCATGATTGGTTTCTATTCTCAAGCACTGAAAGATAATCGGCATCTGGTTTTTTCTTATTCCTTTCTTTTTGAGTGTGTCGTGGAGTTCCGTGGTTGTCAATATGTGTCCATTTGTCCTTTCTGCAATAAGCGCATCAGCAATATATAAGCCACTCTTTTCTGGGAAGTCGCCATATTTCACAAACACCTCAGCGAGTCTTTCACGTGGGTAGGTGTTGACGATCCTTGCAGCAGTCTGGCCGTTCGTCTGGTCGAAGCGCATATCCAATGGAGCATCGTAGAGAAATGAAAATCCACGCTCGGGGTCTTTAAAGTGCTCCATGTTTACTCCAAGATCTAAGAGTATGTAGTCTATTTGTGGTAGTAACTCACTCTGTAGTATCTCTTCTATGTGGCTGTAACTGTTGTGTACAAAGTCGATATGTGCATGATACTTGTGCACAAGTTCCCTTCCCTTTTCAAGCATCTTGAGATCACGATCAACAGCGACAATTCTTTTGTTTTTTACTGCATCCTCTCCTTCGTGAGCCTGGAGTTGTTGCATAATGTATTCGACGTGGCCACCATGCCCAAAAGTACCGTCCATATAGGTTTTCCAACCCGACGGCAGCGACTCAAATACCTCCTTCGCCATAACTGGCTGGTGACGTAACATAGTGCATTGTATATAGATATCTCTTCTAAAAGCTATGCAAACTTATGCTTGATAAATTTTGTGTAATATATATCATTGAACGCATGTCAATATCCTGTTTTTAGGCTATTGATGAACCTTAAAAACAAAGCTAAAACGATTTAAAAACTCGAGTATGAACAAGATCGAAATGAAGGGGGTAATCACTGACGACCCTCAAAAGAGAAATTTTATTGGTTTCCTGATAGGAGAAGACGCCTATTGTATCCATCAGTTTCCTCATAAAGAAGGTGGTGTAGCCTCTGTAATCTATAGAGCTGTATTGGATCAGGGAGCGATAGTTCCTAAAGATGTATCACAGTTAGATGTGTTTCTTTCTCAACTGATGGAGAAAAATGGTGGACAGCCCATCTTCCACTTAATGCTCAATACACAGGAAGAAGCGGATCGCTTGCCTAAGGCGTTGTTTAAAGATTATGCTGAGTATCAGCAGTATTGTATGGACCACAATAGTTATGCGGCTGATTCTGATGACTATGAGATGCTTTGTGGGGACGGTAAGTTGAAGGACCTTTTACAAACTATTATAGGTGCGATGACAGACCCTATGTTTGAAAGCCTGGTTCCGTACGTACCTGAAAAGGTTTCTGCTAATCAGCCTAACAGGGCTCAGACGGTTGCAGAAATCTTATTTATGCTCAATCAACCGAACGAGGTAACGCCTACTATGAGACGAACGCTTTTGGATAGTATTGCTACTCAGCTTCCATTGGAAAAAGAGCCAAGTAAAATCTATCAGCTGTTCAAAGATAGGACTACTGACCCGGAAGTCTGGGCTCGTGCGATTGCTACACCTGGAGATCACTTTACAGGAGAACAGATCATTTCTATCTGTAAGGAGTTGCACGATTCTTCAGTGTATGACGCAGCGCTAGCATCAGATAAGCTCAATGAGGTGCAGAAAAAGGAAATACAAGAGCAACAGTCAGTACATTAAATACAAATGCAGAAAAAGAAAAAACTATTTGTAGATAGCCAGGTAATACGCCTGGCTATTTTTTTATTTTCAGCTTGCTATATTCGTCCAGAAGTGTATTATTCGTTGTATGTCAATAGTGGCATGTGATCATTAACCCATTGTTAAACTAAAAACGTCTTTTATGTCCCAGATTTTTCAAAAGGTACAAGGTCCTCATTTGCATAGTGAAGATCATAGTTGGTATTCCTTTTATCAAACAGTGCAATCGGTATCAGAAGGTGTGTATTATTGTCTCCATGAGCACTACTCTCAAGATAATATTCTTACCATCAAGGTTCTTTCCTGTGCTGGAGATAAATGTTCGGCTATGGATATGCCCCTATTTATGCTTCACATTACTAATAACCTGGACTTCCTCTATCTCCAACATATTGGTATAAAGGACTACAGGAAGTATAAAGAGTATTGTGAATTGAGGGGGTTACCACTTGTTTTAGAGTCTCAGCTAGATCTGCTCCTTAAAGAAAGTGGTGCTACGTTGTCTGATTGGATCAAATTGATGACAGACCTTTCAGAGCGCCATGGTGGAACAATGTCTGACCAGGATAGTTATCAAAATTCTTTCCTTTCTAGGCTCCCTCAGGTTCCATTGAGCGATGAAGAAGGAAAATACGTTCAGCATTTGATAGATCGCTTGGTAAAAGCGGAAGGAAGCGGTGAAATAGCAGATGCCAAAATGTTCCTTGGTAATAAACTTAAAGAGCATATAGTTGGTTTTGTAGAGGGACAGATGGCATAGTGTTGATGTAGTGTTTATTTTGGTTTTGGTTTTGTTTTTGCAGCCGGGAGAATCCTCTCGGCTGTTTTTTGTTGTTTCAATTTGAAAGTAAATCGCTACTCTGTCGGGTATGAACTATGAGCGCTTTGATAGAGAAGATAAGAAAATATTTTTAGTAGATATGAGGCAGGATAAGAGTGCGTCAGGTTTTTCATCGTTGGCTGATGCGGGGATACGTAAGATGCTGAACGAAAAGAAAAAAGTACTTATTATTGCGTCGAAAAAGGGCTTCGCATCGTGAATGCTTTGCGATGATTGCGGATTTATCCCGAAATGCGACCATTGTGACATCCCTATTGCTTTTCATAACGATCCACAAAAACAGCTTTATGGGATCTGCCATATCTGCAAGAAGCACTATCAGCCTTTTCCTACTTGTCCGAAATGCTCAGGATTTAACATTAAACTCTATGGGACTGGTGCTCAAAAGGTCGAGACGTTGCTAGAAAAAGAATTTGGTGCGAAGAATATCGTTACGGTTGATTCGGAGAGTGCAAATAGTCAGGCAAAGGTGAAAAAATTACAACTTGCTTTACCAGATGCGGATATTGTTGTAGGAACTTCCCTGTTAGCCACTCCTCCTGCAGATTGGAAGCCAGATATGGTGGTGGTGATGAATGCAGATGCAGGACTTCACATTCCTGATTATAAGTCGCACGAAAAGGTGTTCACAGGATTATCGACTATCGTGAATAATTACTCGAATAATATCATAGTCCAATCATATAAGAGTGATCATCCATCGATACGTTGTGCGTGTAGTGGCAATATGGATGAGTTTACTAAAACTGAAAAGGCATTTCGCAAAGATCATGGCTACCCGCCCTATGCACAGCTGGCAGTTATCCTCTATAAAAATGAGATAGAACAAAAGATGTTTACCACGGTCAATAAACTCTATCAGGAACTCCTCTTTCTCAATGAAAAAAATGGTAGCAGTATCGAAATGTATGCTACTCCTCCACTTGTTTACAAGATGTATGATAAATATAGATACAATATTGTCTTAAAGTGAGAAAATATTCGTCCATTTCTTGACGATGCGTTTGAAAAACTTAATATGTTTGGCCGCTGATTTAAAATAGATCGGATGCCTGAAAGTTTGGTATAAGTCAATATATTATATCAGTCAAATATCTACTGGTAATCTTTTACCAAATATATATTTTATAGAACGTTTGTTTCATTATCGAAAGAATTATAGCATGGATATACAGAAATATATAAGCGGACAGCTCAATCACGAACAGACAAAAGCAGCACTTCATGCAGACACCTCTGCACTTATCCTTGCAGGTGCATGATCAGGAAAAACCAGAGTACTCACATATAAGATTGCCTATCTCATCTACGAGAAAAAGATAAAACCAGCGCAAATTCTTGCGGTGACGTTCACCAATAAGGCCGCGAGAGAGATGAAAGAGAGACTGGTACACATCGCAGAAGAGATAGCAGATATGTCGCAGGAGAAATCCGCTGAACCGGTTGATTTCGATGCGATGATTGCCGGCGAAGCAACGGGGAACACAGGTGGCTCTATGCCTCGTTATGGGCTACAATCATTTCAGTGGATAGGAACATTTCATGGTATGTTCCTTAGATTTTTGAAAGAAGAGATGAAACATGTAGAAGATTTGGCATGGAATAGTAATTTTTGAGTATATGATGAACAGGAGATAAAGTCGGTATTGAAAGAGATTATTAAAGAGTTGAAGATGGAAAATGATGTTGAAATCAAAGAAGCAAGATCGTTTATCTCTAAGCTCAAGTGACAAGGTATTACAGCGAAGCAGTTTGGCCATGGTAATGATGGCTATGAGCAAACTATGGGGATGATCTACGAAAAGTATGAGAAGAAGCTTCATGAGTGCAATAGTATGGACTTCGACGATCTCCTTCTCGTTCCCTACCTGATAATGAAGAAATATCCTGATGTTTTGAAACGTTGGCAGGAGAAATTTCGTTATATTCTTGTTGATGAGGCGCAGGATACCAACTGGATTCAGTTTGAACTTTTGAAACTCTTAACAGGAGGTGGAAGCAATATCACTTTTATCGGTGATGACTATCAGAGTATCTACCGTCGGCGTGGTGCAGTCATGGAAAATTTCTTACAGGTAAAGAAAATCTGGCCAGATATCGAAATATTTAAACTACAAACAAACTATCGTTCGCGTCCACATATCGTTCACGCGGGTAATGCTATCATCAAACAAAATAGAAACCAATACGATAAAAATGTCGTACCTCATCGTAGTGGCGAAGAGAAGATCATGGTCTTTACGCATGGTGATGAGACTGATGAGGCGATGACACTGATAGATCTCATGAAAAAGATCAAGAATGACAAACAGAAACAGTGGGCTGACTTCGCTATTTTGTATAGAACAAATGCTCAGTCTGCTGTCTTTGAGCAAGTACTGCTTCAGGAAGCCATACCATATAAGGTCTATGGTGGTTTTAAGTTCTTTGAGAGAAAAGAGGTAAAAGATGTACTCTCATATCTGAAATATCTACTCAATCCGAGAGATGCAGTAGCTCTCAAGAGAATTATCAATACACCAAAAAGAAAGATTGGTCCTGATACGGTTGCAAAGCTCGAAGAGTATGCACAGGAGCATGGAGTGTCGTTTTCTGAGGTCGCTGAGCAGATAGACATGATGCCAGTACCTTTGGGTCCTGCAGCACAGAAAGCTATCAGTCAATTTATGACCTCTATGAAGTTTCTAAAACAGTCTGCAGATGGACTTTCACCTGCTCAACTGATCGATCAGCTTGTGAAGACTATTAAATATAGAGACTATCTGATAGATTCTGAATGACGCGAGATTGGTGAAGAAAAATACGAAAATATCGGTCAGCTTATCAATATTGCTTCAAAATATGACAGTGATGAGGTCGTTGATCTTAAAAATGGTATGGTACTCCTCTTGCAGTTTCTTGAAGAGGTCTCACTTATGACTGATATCGAGGAAAATGCTGAGGGAGAACTCGATGCGGTAAAACTTATGTCTGTGCATTCAAGTAAGGGGCTTGAGTTCTCTGTCGTGTTTCTTGTAGGATTAGAGGAAAATATTTTTCCGCTCTCAAAAGCCGCTTTTGATGATGCTGAGATGGAAGAAGAGAGACGTTTGATGTACGTAGCTATTACTCGTGCCAAAGACCATCTCTTTATCTCTCATGCAAATAGCCGTAAACAGTGGGGACAAACAAAATTCAATGAAGCATCTCGCTTTATTGAGGAGATACCTGAAGAACTTAAAAAGCCTTTTGATCTCACTGCAGGTTGACCTTCGGCTGGTCGCTACGTGGTACAGGCAGACCTTGATGCTGGAGACCAAGTGAAGCATAAGCTCTTTGGTATGGGTATAGTCGAAGAGGTGCGACGTGATGTCGCCGTGGTCAGATTTCAGAACGAGAAGTTTGGTGTGAGAAAGATAGAGGCGAGATTTTTAGAGAAGAAATAAGAAAAAGCCATCGGAGATCCCGATGGCTTTTTGTCTACCTGTTGTCTATAGCTATTGCATGACTTTCATGTTTTTTAGTTGTAATTCTTGTACAATAGCATTCAAAATAGTGTTCTTCAATAATTCATGCTCTGGAGCAGCAGTCCGTAATATCTCCCATATTGATCTCTGTTCATCTGGATAGATATTTTCAAAGAACTCTTCGGGCTTGCCTGAGATCTTGTTGAATATCCTTTGTCCTCCTGGTCCGAATGCTGGACTGGCTAATGCAGGGATAGCGTGTGAGCGCACAGCATTATACTCATGTATGATGTCATATGGGCTGGATGCATCATTATTACCTCCAATGAAAAGAACAAAGTCAGGCCTCAATACTTCAAACAAGAAGAACCTATGATCTGCTCTTATTTTTTCTATTTGTCCTTTGTTGGACCCATGCCTTGCGGCTGGATATGCAGCTTCTATATATTGGCTGTTCTCATAAGGGAAATGATTATGGAATGTATGTGTAGGAGCAGACTTTGCCGCTTCCTTAACCAACTCCCAGAGAGTGCCTCCTCCGGCATTGATAACGGTTACTCCTTTTAGAGCAAATAGAGACTCTAATAAGGAGAGAATGTCTTGTTCTTGTGCTGTACCGAATTTTGCTTCAACATGTGGAGAGCCGACAATTAAGATGTTTTTTTTGAAACCTTTCATGATATTTAATATTTAGTTTTTGTTAATATTTAGATTATTAGAAAATGATTGTATATTTATATTAAATTAAGTCAATATAATCGTTTTAGTGAATCTCTATCTGAAAGCTCACTGTCTTGATGCTGTTATCTGTTCCATTTTGCATCACATACAACGCATTATGAGAAAATGGCGTGCTGAAGAGCTCACTTGATTTCATCTGTCACTGGATGTTAGAGATGTCGACATGTTTAGGTGTGTAGACAACTCCTCTTGTTGACCAGACAGGATAGAGACCAAGGATTGTCTTTTCTCTGATGGTAAGTTTGATGCCGTACTTTTCTTCGAGAGCAGCTATCTCTTCTGGATATGAAGGTGGAATGTTGAGAGCATAGCTTATCTTCACATCATACTTACCTGGAAGAAGGTCTTTGATATTGACGATGTCATGAGTCGTACTTAAGACTGTTTTCCCAGCTACGTCAGAAAATGTGATATGTTTCGTGATAAACATGTCGATCTTATTGTAGCTGTTATTGTAATCTCGAAAATAGATTTGATCATCGCGGAAGCTGGTTGTAAGCCCTTGTGTTACCAATGATTTGGTAAGTCCTCCACCGATATCGTCAAGGTAGACATGGAAATAGTTGTTGTCTATAAGATGGCGGATATTTTTTACCATGTTTTTGATGATAGTATCCTTTTGTGTATTGATAATCTCGGCGACCTCTTTCATATAGTACTCTTTCTTGTTTGGAAGGTTTTCTCCACGGATAATATCAGTTGCTGCATTGGTAAACATCCACTCTCTGAGCTTCTTGTCAAAACCAGGGATAAGATCGGCAAAGGCTTCAGAGTTCACAAAAATAACTCCTCTTACCTTTTGATTGAACACTTTTTCGTAGAGAGTCTTGATGTTCTTTCCGTCTATATCAGTAAAGCCGAACTTATTGGATGCGAGGAAAGTAATGGTGTCTTCGCCCGAGAGGAAGGTATTTGTAGCCCAAGCTGGAGCTTGTAGTGTTGCGTACGGATCAACTTTGTTTGGATAGTAGCTGTCCATAAGCTGGATGTCCATAATCTTTGCATCTTTTATCGTCACAATAGCAAATGAACCAAAGAAACCGCCATTTGGACGTTTTTCTGCGCCATTTTGTAAGATGACGAGGTATCTTTGCTCCTCTTTTTCGCCTAGTAGCGAGAAAATGTCATCGTTGTATTGTGAAAGATCGCTAACAAGGTCTATGATGCCTGCATAGTCATGGAGTCCAAGCTGCTTGAGTTGTTCTGGATTATTTGAGAGATATTGCAGGATATACTGCATATTCCCCCTATTGTCTCTAATAAAGTACTCCTGCTCTTTGCTGTAGTTTTTCTTTACGTCGTTGATCGACATGATGAGATTGGCCGTCTTTTGATCCCACCCCATGAAATAGAAAGCGATATCTTCTAAGTTGTTCTCAAAAAGGTCCGTCTTATTTTCGGCAAAGACAAGCTTGGTGATGTTATTGTAGAAAGCGAAACATGAAAACGCAAAAAAGACCAACACAACAAATCATCGATTGAGGTGTTTTACATAAAATTTCCAATCTCTCTTTTCTGGCTTCTTCCAGCCGAATTGGCCACTTTCCATACGCTTCTTGACGAGGTTGCTAACGGAACAAAAAATATTCACTGTAACCAATATAATTATACTAACAGGTAGGTGCAAAAACAAATGGAAAGCTTCTGCTATACATTAGTTAGCGTTGACAAGATGCTACGTTTTACTCTTCGTATCTAGGTTGCGCCCATCGAGAACCATACTCTTTTGACCAAAGAAATTCGAAGTTTGGATCTAAAGGATAGATAAGCTGTCCATTGAGGCGGATAAAGCCCTCTTGCAGACCTGCTGCTATGATAATACATCTGACGTTTTGCTGTTCTTGACCTGCTCTACAAGTGGTATTCCAGCTGTTTTGTATCGTCCTACGGATAGCTCCATTTCTTTCGAGACATCCAAAACTAGTACCACACTGTGGCGTTGCATCGGCTGCTTCAGTGATCAGCTGGAGCTGCATTTCAAAGATGGCTTTATGGAGAGATCTTTTTGCGTCCTCACCATTGATATCGTCTTCGCTATCTGCAAGATTGAGATATCTGTCGAACCAGAGCGTTGCACTCTTTAGATGCTCACCTCCTCTTCCATAGACAAGTGCTGCCATGAGGGGCGTAAGGCTTGGTGCATCATCATGAAAGGCTGAGATCCTGTACTGTAGTGCAGAATCCTCTGCGTTCTGGAGAAAGTAGAAGTAATTAAACGCCATATAGTGTGGTATCTCATAGCTTTTACACGGATTACGATGCTGTGTATCAGTTTCATCATATACTACTCCGATAAATGTTTCCTGAGTCATACCAGTGATAGCGCTCATCTTTTCTGCATCACAGAGGAAATATTCGCCTTTAGCTGCAAGTTTAATCGCATTCTCCCATGAACGTTTTCTGATGGCTAGAACTTCCTCTTCTTTTCCTTCTTCTATGGCAGTCCTTTGCATAGGCACCACGAGCTGAGCGAACCCATAAGGATATGCCCGATGTGGGGAAAGCGTTGTCAGTGTATCAAGCAACGTATAGAGGCCTTTGTCTCCATCCGAACCAAGATTTACGCCAATATACTGGATGCTACTTATCCACATGATATCTGCATAGAGCTGTTGCCAAGGCATAAAGAGGCATGTTTTACCTGCTTCACGACAGTAGTTATTGTACTGAGGAAAGGTTGGGGTCTGGAAGATAGCGTGAGGTTTATTGCTAGAGATGTCAAAGTAGACAATATACGGCAATGGATTTACCTTCTCTAGTATGGGGCGATCTTCCAGTGGTCCTCTACGTAAAAAGAGCCGATTATACCCTCAAATAAGTGCACCAGCAACAATGATAATAAGTCATGGTAGTATCACTTTTCTCCACATCTTTTGTTATATTATCATAAACGTAAATGTTTCATCTCTTTTTCAGCAAGTCTTGCAGTGTCTTTCTCTTTGATAATCTGTCTTTTCTCGACTTTACGTCTGAGTTTTCCTACTCCTATTTTTACTTTAATCAATCTTCTACTATTTTCATATACCACTAAAGGCACTATCGTTAAACCTGTTTTCGTCGTTGCGGCTACTATCTTTGCGAGTTCTTTCTTTTTAACTAGTAGGGTCCTTCTTCCTTTCGGTTCGTAGTCACCCACTCTGTCCGGATCGGCCTTTGAGTAGAGCGGAATGTCCATGTTTGTTATATAGATAGTTTTGCTGTCACGATCTACCTTGACGATGGCATCTTTGATGTTTACATGCCCCGTTTTGATAGATTTTACTTCGTGTCACGCTAAAATAATCCCTACATCGTACTCTTGCTGGATATCGTAGTCGTTATATACGTGCTTGTTCTTCGTGATCGTACGCATTTAGTCGCTGATGTTTTCAAATACTTCTTTGAGGTCAACACTACCGTGACCAAAATCTTTCATGTATTTTGCGAGATGTGGTTTCTTTTTCAAGAGATCTCCGAGTGATTTTATCAGGAAGTCATAATCTCCAGCCTTTGGGTAGACATATGTGCGAGGATCTAACAGTCCTGTTGGTCTGATGATCTGTTCAATAACCTGTTGGCTATGGTCTGCTTCGTATTGTGCAGGAGTCGCTGATACAAAGAGTGTTTTTGCTTTTTCTTTGATCTTTTCTACTTGAAAATTTGGTAGATTATGCTTGTCCCAGCCAACAATAGTAGAAAGTTCTTCAAAGTTCAATGGACGATGGTCTGCTGCTGAAGGGAGACGGAATCCATGCTCAATAAGCGAGTTTTTTCTCGCTTTGTCTCCCTCTGGCATAGCGCGAAGCTGAGGTACTGACATGTGTGACTCATCGACGATCATGAGCATGTCATCGGGGAAGTAGTCGAAAATAGTGTAAGGAGCCTGCCCAGGTTGTCTCTTATCAAAATAGATACTGTAGTTTTCTATACCGTTTACAAATCCAGTCTCTTTGATCATCCTGATATCATACATCACACGCTTTTCTATCCTGTGTGCTTCGATATCTTTCCCTGCTTTTTTGAGCTCTTTTACTCTTATTCTCATCTCATTTTCAATAGCCTTGAGAATGTTTTCTAAGTCTGACATGTCTTGTAGATACTGGGAACTTGGCCATATAAGACACTTTTTTACAGTGCCAAGAGACTTAAATGAGATGGCGTCTTTGCTTTCAATAAGCTCTAACTTGTCATCATTGAAGTGCATGCGATAAATCACATTTTCAATAGATGCATAGACATCGAGAAGCTCTCCTCTTAGGTCAAATGTTCCTGGCTCTATCTTGCTTTGCATTGGCTTGTATTGCATGGCAATGAGCTGACGTTTGATAGTGTCACGATCGTAGGTCTGCCCTACTTCAAAGAAGATGCTATGTTTCTGGAAGTACTCTTTCTGTCCCAAACCATAGAGTGAAGATACAGAAGAAACGACAATAACGTCTTCACGGGTAAGGAGCGATGCGAGCGTGCCAAGGCGGTACATCTCAATTTCCTTGTTAATGGTTGCTTCCTTCTCGATATAGGTATCTTTATCTGCGAGATAGGCTTCAGGTTGGTAGTAGTCGAAGTAACTCACGAAATAGTGGACGGCATTGTTGGGAAAAAAGTACTTAAACTCAGTTGCCAGCTGTGCAGCAAGAGTCTTATTGTGCGAAATAACCAGAGTTGGTCTCTGGAGTTTTTCGATGACATTTGCCATCGTAAATGTCTTACCTGTACCTGTTGCACCAAGAAGGGTGAGAGCTTTATCTCACTTTTCAAATCATGAGACTATCTGCTCTATCGCTTGTGGCTGATCCCCTTGTGGTTCATACGCTGCCTCTAACTTAAACATGTCCTAGTGATAGGGAAAACGAGTTTTTTTGCAATGAAAAAACCTTGATATCTTTATAAATACCAAGGTGTAATAATAAGGTGTCTAAGCTACCAGGTGAAATTTATTTCTTCACAGCCACAACTTCTCCACAGTGCAAATTTATTTCCCGCCGGGTATTGATACAGTTTGCTATCAGAATTGTTTATCACAAACTCTGCTTTTATAGAATGTGTTGAGTCTTTTGCCTTTAACATTTTCCTGAAGATAACAGCTTCTGTCTCATAGAAACCATTTTGACCTAGGATAACAGTGTCATTGGTAGAGCCTCCTCTAATGTCGCTGGTTATGAGAACCAGTGTGCTGCCGTCCTTCTTTTCATTGATGGTTCCGCTTACAATAGTCCCATGGATAGTACGTGGGGAATCTACAGAATATAATTGTAGTTCAGTCCCATTATCTATGACCTGAGTATTGCTTGAACCACAAGATGAGAATAAACAAATAGCAACTCCGATTGTAATGAGTAGTTGTTTCATACAAATATTTTTTGAGGTTAATGATGACTTTTCTCAAAAAGAAAATACTCTCTTCGATGAGAGTATTTTACGTAATATAAGATATAAGTCAATATTACTGTGTAAGGAGCTTTTCTCTTTCGCTCCATACAAAATTGGCTAATTCTTTGATCCTTGCTGGAGAGAAGTCAAATGGTACTCCCGCTGCTTCGTAGAGTTCAGGGAGCTTTTTTGTAGAACCAAGTGAGAGACCAGTCTTATAAAGCTCCAATGCTTTTTGACGATCTTCTATGTAGTTCTTCCATACGCCAATAGCCCCAAGCTGTGCTATACCATACTCGATATAGTAAAGAGGGAAATCATAGATATGCATTTGTGCCTGCCAGCGGATATGCTGTACATGCTCGTACTCATTTCGATCAATAAATGGCTTATATTCATCCAAAAGCTCTTTGAATTTTGCATGTCTTTCTTCGACAGTGTGTGACGGATTTTTATAGAGCCAGTACTGAAAACTGTCTACGATTGCTACCCAAGGGAGAATCTCTAATACTCTTTCAATTTCCTGCTCTTGAGCTCTCTTCTTATCTGCAGGATCACTATAAAAGCTGTCCCACTCATACATACTCATAAGTTCCATACTCATAGATGCAACTTCAGCCATCTCTATGGGGAAATCTTTGAAGATGTTGAGAGGGATACCTTTTTCTTCTATACAAAAGCTATGCATTGCGTGTCCTGCTTCGTGGACAAAAGTGACAACATCCTGCTGCACTCCTGCTGCATTCATGAAGATAAATGGATAGTGTGAAACAGCAAGAGGATAATTATAGCCACCTGGTGCTTTACCAGGTCTTGATGATAGATCAAAGTGTCCATGTTCTTTCATAGTGCGTAGGTTGTCCGCAAACTCAGAAGATACAGCTCATACTGCTTGTGTTCATTTTTCTAAGAGTTCATCTCCTGTTTCAAATGGGTTCAGAGGCTCGAGTCATTGTTCAGTAGCATCTTCATCATATGGCTTAATCCCATCTATACCAAGTTTTTTGCTTCTTTCTTCATATATCTTTTGTAGTAACGGAACTATATGCTCTTTCACTCCTTTGTGAAAATCAAATACATCCTGTTGTGTGTAGTCAAATCTTCTAAATGCATCCCACTGGTACTCAATGAAGCTTTCATACCCAGCATTTTTGGCGATCTGTGTTCTTAGTTGTATAAGCTCTGAAAGAAGATTATCCAAGGTCTCTTTGTCTTGTTCTCTTCTTGTTCGCATCTTATCATATACCTCTTTTCTGATGACTCTATCAGACAGTTCAAGGTATTTCTTTGCTTGTTGCATCGTCAATTCTTTTCCGTCGTGTTCTATAGACATATCGCCTGCAATTTCATCGTATTGTTTTTGCTTGTCAGCCAATTCTACAAAAAGAGGGATATTCTCTTCTCTATACATTTCTAGTGACTTCTGGATGCCTCTCAATCGTATCTTATATCAACTATTTTCTTGTTGTAACTCCTCTAGTCCAGGGAGAGCAATGATCTTCTTATTTAATAGGTCCTCGACCTCTTGTATTTTAGGGCTCACCTCTTTGATGAAGGTCTCATATGCTTTCTTATATTCCTCATTTTTTGTGTGGCATGACTGATGGATGTATCTTCGTGCAAAATCTTCACTTAAAAATGATTGAAGTGCATCATAATCCTTTATCCACTGCTCTGTCTCTTCTTTCGTGCTTATTTCACGTTCAACGAGATTGTCAAAATATGGTTTGATGTCCTCGTAGCTGTTGATGGTCAGATTGGTGAGATCAAAGTTCATGAAAGGTAATGATTATAATATAAACTACTTTTTGATAATAAGTATCTGTCTACCGACTTTTTGCTTTGGTCTTTTATAGACTTCTTCGACGAACTCGTAGTTCACCTTATTGTCATTGAGCCATTCTTCAAGAGATTCTTTCACATAACTGGCTGTTCATTGATGAATAGGTATCGTGCAGACTACTGTTATATACTCATAGAATGAGTTGATATTCTCGAAAAACGCTTTGTAGAGCTTCACAATGTCATCTTGAGCTTGATAGATCTCTTTGTCTCCTGTTTTCTCTGTAATGATGGGTCATAGCCACCCTTCCGTCACGATCAGATTAACGTGCTGTAAAAATGGTTTCTTGAGGGGCTCAAAGATATCATGTTTGAACACAGTTATCCTCTTCTCTTTTTGCGCAAGGTCCTGCTCTTGCCATCGCTGAGTATTCTGTTTCATGGCTGTCACATCTATATCCGATGCGATACAGTCGTATCCAAGGTAATTGACGAGAAAGGCAGTAGTTCCAAGTCCTACAAAAGGATCATATACAGTGATATCATCATCATCATGGCACTGGCTCATACCCATATTTATCATCATATGAGTGAGTTTCGCTGGCATCATACCTATTTTCATACTATTTACTGGTTTTTCAAAATCTATCGCTTCATAAAGCGAAATATCCTGATATCCTTCGATAGCGATAATATTCTCTTCTATAACGAGATATTCTTTCCCTTTTTCTTTTACTTCAAGGTCTGTCTTCGTAGGATCTACTTCTTTAAACCTCCTTGTGAGTCCCTCTTTTTTCACCTCTTTTCCAAAATCTCTCTCATTGGTTCCTATGATATCGACAGGAGTAATGTCCTTCTTTGTAATACACTTTCCCCATTTTATGATACCAGCAAGTTTTGATAATAACTCTGGTTTTTTTGTGTCAAAAAGGACGATATTTTGAGATATCGTGATGTTTGTTGGCTGTACCAGCTCAAGCTCTTTGAGAGAAATGTGTTTGTGTTTACCGAGCACTGCGCCGTACATCAAGAATGTATTAGTTAGAGGTAAAATTAGGTATTTTTGATATTCGCAAGTTTCATGTCTGCTCCAATCTTTTCGATTTCAGTAAGTTTTTTTGCCAATTCTTCAGGATTGTCTCCGTCTTTGAGTTCTTCAGCCTCTTTGATAAGTGTGTTTTTCATCTGCTGTAGTACCTCCTCACTACTTTCAGGATTGACCGTTACGTCATTGGCAAGAATAGTGATGTTTTCGCCATCTACGTAGATAAGACCGTTGGAAACGCTGAGGAAAATCTTATGGTCTTTAAAAAGAAACTGTGCATCTTTGACCAGTGAGACGGTAAGCACCTCTTCTGGCTGTATCTGCATGATCCCAGGTTTTAAGATAGACATAAGCGGGATGTGGTTTTTGAGGACGGTGATCTCCCCTATTTCGGTTGGAATTGAAGCTGATACAATATTTCCCGAGAAGATCGTTTTGTCGGGAGATGTGACTTTGAGATACATATAGTGAATGAGTTTATTTCCTAAAGCCTAGTTGGTCGTTGGTTACATAGTAGTGAATGGCAGTTTTTTTTCAACAAGAAAAGCCGGGGCGCAGTCCGTCGACACCTACCGGCTTTTGTATGTAGAATACTTCTACCAATGTTTACTTCCCTTCGTTCATAAGTCTTTTTCTCATGAAAGGAGGAGTCTCAAAGTCCTGTTGAGGTTTTGCCTCTTCAGGAGTTTCTTGCTTTGCAGGAGTGTTGTCTCTTGCAGTGTTGAGCTCTCTTGATACGAAATCTTCGCTTCTGCTTGCTCTAGCACCACCCATGAAACCACTTGCTCTTGTTCCACCAAACTTTCCAGCGCCACTCATCTCTCTGAGTGAACCACCTTTGATCATTGTGTCCTGATTTCCTTCAGAGAATCCAGTAGCAATGATGGTTACCTTTACTTCACCTTGGTATGACTCGTCGATTGACATACCCCAGATGATGTTTGCATCTGGATCTGCGATCTCTTCTACGATGCGAGCTGCCTCCTGTACTTCAATTGGAGTCAGATCATCACCACCAGTCACGGCAAAGATGATGTTTGTAGCACCTGAGAGATGAGACTCGAGAAGAGGGTTATCGATAGCTCTTCTTGCAGCCTCTACTGCTCTTGCTTCACCATCACCATATCCGATACCAAGAAGTGCAGTACCAGAGTTTTGCATGATACGCTTGATATCCGCAAAGTCGATATTGATGAGTCCTGGCTTGATAACAAGGTCAGTGATACCCTGTACACCGAGTGTTAGGATTTTATCAATCATAGAGAATGCTTGTTTGAACGTTGTCTTTTTATCAACGATGTTGAAGATCTTGTCGTTAGGAATGATGATAAGCGTATCAACATTGCTCTTAAGTCTTTCAAGACCATCAGTTGAGTTGATAAATCTCTGTTTCCCTTCAAAAGAGAATGGCTTTGTAACAACTGCAACAGTGAGGATTCCCATCTCTTTCGCTACCTGAGCGATAACAGGAGCACCACCAGTTCCAGTTCCTCCACCCATTCCGGCAGAGATAAATACCATATCTGCATCTTTGAGAACATGCTTGATGCTTTCTACATCTTCTTCGGCAGCCTTTCTTCCGATATCTGGATTAGCTCCAGCTCCGAGACCCTTTGTAAGGTTGAGACCGATATTTACTTTGTGAGGAGCGAGACTATTTGCAAGCTGTTGAGCGTCAGTATTTACTGATACAAATTCTACTCCCTGAATTCCTTCTGAAATCATGCGGTTTACCGCGTTCACACCTGCTCCACCGACACCAATGACTTTTATACGTGCGCCAGGGATAAACTCAGGATTAATTTCTTGAATAACCATACTGTTGTAAAGTTTATAAAGTTAAAGGTATATGTTCAACTAATAGCTTATATTATGATGATTTTTGTTAGAAGACATTTTTTATCCACTCTCGTACTTTATTGAGCCGATTTGAGTTGATACCGATATTGAAGTTAATGTTTTTGAAGAGACCTCTTCTTCCTTCGTAGTATTTCTCTGATCGAGTGTACACTCCGATAAGATTGATAAACTGTGGATTGAGAGATAGCTCTCCGAGGTTCATTACTCTGTCTTTTCCATTGTGAGCGACAAGTTTGAAGACAGATTTAGCAAATATATCAAGGTTTTTCATCTTAGCTCCTCCTCCTACAAGGATGATGCCTCATGGCAATCTTCCGTCTCTTTCTATCTCAGCGAACTCTTCATTGATGAGTTCGAAGATTTGTTCGTATCTTGCTCCGATGATCTCCGAGAGGAATCCTACGTCTATCTGTGTATCTTCTACGGGATCCTTTTCATTGATCATGAGTATTCCGTTTGCTTTTTTCATCTCCTCTGCTTCTTTGATGTCGACTTGCATACCGAGTGAGATATCTCTTGTGACATCTTCACCACCTACAGGAAGTGTACCATATGCAAGTGGATTGCCCTCTTCATAGACCACATAGGTCGTATGATTTGCTCCGATATCTACGAGCGCTACCCCAAGGTCTTTCATGTCAAAGTCGAGAGCAACTTCGCTAGCACCAAGGATATTTGGTACGATATCAACAACGTTGAGATTGAGTTTGTCGAAGATATCTACGAGATTGTTATAGAAGTTCTTCGGGATCATAAACACATCTGCAACGAGCTCGAGCTTCTTCGCTTGAAGACCAAGCGGATCCTTTTCTCTCTTCGTATCATCAATAAGCCGGTATACAGGCATGATTTTCAATGTTTCGTAGTTAGCGTGACCGCTTATTTCACTCACGATTCTTGAAAGATGCTGAATATCATCATTGGTGATTTTTTCACTCATAATTCTCTTTTGCTCTTGGATTCTTGTTACCATCATCTCAGGATGAGAGATGCCGATGAAGACCTGTTCAAGAAAATCTCCTCCTAGCTTCTTATGAAATCCGTCAATAATGTTGCTCATAGAGAGCGTAAGGTCGTCCATATCGAGTACTTTCCCCTTGCGGAGACCTTTTGTCTTGACGATTTCCTTCGCCAAAATCAGCTGTTTTCCGTCGTCTTTTCCAAAGAGAGCCGCTTTGATGTATCCGTTCCCTATGTCAAATATTGCTTTGAGTTCCTGCATACCTAAATCACCGATACTTAAAGAGATAAAAGCTTTGTATTGTGTTTATGTAAATACTCTGTCAATACAAGATGATAAAAAAAAATACCGATAGCTCATGGTTATCAGCATCTTTTTTGCTATATAACTTATGGTTATATGGCTGTAAATTATCTTATTTCTAGTTTATATCTCCTCCTTGTCGGCTTGAACAAAGTCAATTTGCACCATAGGTTTTACACTTCTGTTGATAGACACTATTAACTCTGGTATCAAAGAACATCCTATATATCTGTCTACACTGTATGCTTCTGTTGCAGATATTAAAGTTGATGGCACCAGTGTATGCATTTCTGTAGAGTGAGGTGTTATTGATGTCGTGAGTATAGCGTAATTTCATTTTTTGAGATACATTTATATCTGTTGTTTCATTTTGAAAGGTAAGAAGGATGGCGGTTGCATCAAAATCGTTATCCAAGGAGATGAAGTAGTTATTGTTGATACAGCTCACGTGGATATTGTTGTATCCGCTTATGATATTGTGAAATACAGGTAGCTGCGTTGCCATGTACTGATAGGTCGATGAGGTAAGCACGAGTGGGGCCTCTCCTGTTCCTCTGTAGAAGTTTTGTAGAGATGCTACATTATCAACGTCGACGGTTACTCCTGTTCGACTAGTAGACCAGCTACTTTGATCAGACCAAATAGAGCCAAGGTTCGGCACTCCTCTTATATCGATACCAGTACCAAAACTTCCTCCACCTGGGTACACAGCAGGAAATCTGAAAAAGAGAGCTATCCAGTCGGGGCTCGTTGCATTCAATCCTGTCATATTTCCGCCTGAGAGGGATCTGTTTCTACTGAGCAGTGATGCGAGGTGTAGTTCGTTTACTATACTGTGGACATTGTTAGCGCAGACCTCTCCTTCAAAGTATATTTGATTTTCGCTTGTGAAGAGATTTCTGGACATTAAAAGCATCAACCCCAAAATAATCATCACTACGATAAGCTCGATAATAGTGAAGGCTTTTTTCATAGAGACTAATCAGGAAATAAAGAGATTATTTTACTAGTGGTCTGATGACATATCTATAGTTTGCATCATCTTTATCCATGAAAATAACTGGTTTTTCTCCGTTAACGATATTAACAGAAATATCACTTCCTTCTATGGCTTTTACAAAGTCTGTGACATACTTTCCGTTGAGACCCATGGTTGCGTCAGGTCATTCTACGACAGCAGAGAGCGTACTATTTGCCTCACCTCTATCTGTTTCTCCTGAATTGATGAAAAGTGTGTCTGGTGAGACTTCGAGTGAGATATAATTGTTAATATCTCTTGTAATGATAGAGATCTTTCTAATAGCCTTTTCAATCTGGTTTTTATCAATCACTACCTTTGTCTGGAAGTCAGTAGGCATGATATTCTCATTTTCATACTCTGGGAAAGAACCCTGGATAAGCAGAGATGTCATGACAATTTGCATATCATCAAGATTTGCACTACATGAGAGAAGATTGTCAGAAAACTTCATAGCTATCTGCTCTCCTCCTTTTGAGATGAAATAGTCTACCACTTTTTTTACATCACCGATGTTGGTCTTTGGTATGATTACGTCCATGTTGCCACCTGCATCTCCGTGGAAATCTATCTTGTATTCGGCAAGTCTGAAAGAGTCTGTACCGACGAAAACAAGTTTATGTGCTTTTTCTGTCGCTTTGAGTCTCATAAGGATACCTGTTAAGACAGGAGAGAAATTCTTTTCAGTCACAGCATATTCGACCTTACCAACACCTTTTGAGAAAGCAGCTGCATCAAATGTGATGCTCTTATCACTCTGTACCTCTGGCACAGCAACGTACTCACTTGCAGAAATTCCTTTAATCTTGAAATCATCAGATGATGTTTTGATAGTCATAAGGTCTTTTACGCTATCCACATGTATCTGTACCTGTTCATCATCTATAGTCTTCATGATATCACCAAATGTTCTTGCATTTACAGTGATAGCACCTTCTGTATCTATACTAGCAGGCATTTGTACTTCAATATACTTTTCCATATCTGTTGCTCTGAGCAAGATAGTATCTATATTTCCTTTAATATAGATGTTTTCAAGAATAGGTAATGTCGAGTGCTTCGAAACAAATCTTCCTACGATATCGATAACTTCCTGCAGCTGTGCTGTCTTCAATGTAACTTTCATGCAGATAACAGATTTATAAGGCTAAAAACGAATGTTTTTATTGTCAGTAGTTTCTTTTATTTGCTATGCTGTCAAATCGCTTCAGTGATTCGTCGAGATCCGTACTCGTAAAGTCAGGATAGGTTTTTGGACTAAAGTAGAGTTCGGCATATCCTATCCATCGAGACATAAAGCCTGATGTTCTTTGTGCTTCGTCTCCTTTGGTTCTGATGACCATCTCTACAGGAGGTAGTGTACCGAGGTCCATGTGTTTACTCAACTCCTCTTCCGAGATAGTAGTGATTTGTTTCTTTTCTTCAAGTATCCTATTGATACCTCTTACAATCTCGTCTCTTCCTCCATAATTGAGCGCAAATACTGCATATTTTTCCGAATCAGGGAATGAGAAGTTCTTTTGTTTATTATCAAGAAACGCTTTAAAGTCATCTGGTATCCCTATGGGATTTCCAATTCGCTTAAAGTTAATATGATGTTCTGCTAAAAATTCATCTAGATCATTTCCTATCGTTTTGTAGATGCTGAAGATGAAATCTAGCTCTGCTTCTGATCTTTTCTGTAGATTCTCTGTGCTGAGAAATCGTCCAGTAACCACCTTCGTCTCAGTTGTGGTAAACACATGTTTAAAGAGGTCTATTGTGTTCTTTGCTCAAGCAAAATGACCGTCCATAGGTGCAAGTCACTGCTCTTTTGCCCAAGTTCTGTTTCCATCTGCAATGATGGCAATATGCTGTGGATATATCATGAGTTACAAAATGCTTATATAATGATTAGTCATCAGATTTTTTATAGTGCTGTTCATAATAGCTGATACATCTCTGGAGTATGAGTTCGAGCTTTTCCATATGTGCGAGATCTTTTTTATCAATATGTAGTTTCAAGCTGAAATAGCCCTTGTAGTCGGCCGCATGAAGCTTGTTCATGAGAGAAGGGATATTGAGTATACCATCTCCAGGAATTACATGCGACTGATCGTATTGTGTTTTATCTGAAAGATAAATGGTCGAGATATACGGCACAAAGTTCTTGAGATTTCTGAGGAGTGTGCTATCAAACTCCTCTTCTTCCAGATTTGCGATATCGAGACCAAGATTCGCGTGATATGTTTTGATGATTTTAATCACGCTATTGAAACGATATTTGGGAAGTGCAAGGAGGATAGTTCCCTTTTCTGGATTGATAATAGAAAATTTGATGTTTGGATTTGATTTCTTGTATGAGTTGAGGTTGTCTACCACGAACTTGTATGATTTGATATTGAAAAACCCTGGAGGGTTGATAGTTATCGTGTCGACGCCTAGCTCCCCTGCAAGGTCCAATGCCTGATTCATCTCTTTGATATTAATATCCTTCGACGTTTGGATCACTTTCACTGGGAGATCGTACTTTTCTACAAGTCTTTTGACGTATGCGATATTTCGACTGTCGAAATTCTTCCATATAGCAAGGTCGATACCGTCAAATCCGTTTTTCTTTGCAACCTCAAAAATAAGGTCTAGTCAATATCCTGTCAGCGTATCGGTACTGAGCAGAAGTGGTGGTCTAGTCTCTGCCATGGGCTTTAAGAAACATAAAAACAATAAAGCTTTGGGATTAATCTATACAAATATCCATATAGTTCAATAGAAAAATGACAAATATTATAAACCATATATATTCTTTCCACGAGGGAGTATTTACATAGTTATATCAAGTATCACCTTTCTTTTTTCCAATTTCTCTCTTACAACGATTCTCTACGAGTTACTTTTTAGCATTGCCCTAAAAAGTAACCAAAAAGCTCTAGTCGAATACAGCGTTTGGCGTCACTGCAATTCACGAATGTCATCTCCCTTCCCGACGTGTCGGGTCCCTCGGGTCGATGATAACAGAGTTGTTTGCAGACAGATTATTTCTCACGCAGTGTATTCGACGATTATATTGTTTAATCAAGTATCTGGATGCCGGTAGTGTTGAGGGTTGCTTTGTGGATTTCGGCGAGTTTTTTACAGATTTCTCTAGTGTCGTAGCGGGGGTCTTGTTGGCTTTTATAATATCGTTGGTGAGTATCGATAAGTGATATTTCAGTGAGATTTTTTCGATCTTGAAAAAGTTGAGAAGGGGTGCAAAAAAGAGTTTGGATTTGGCCTGTTTTGATACCTCGTCGAGCTTTGTCTTTTTGCACCTGCGTAGATGTCCCATTGAGTATAACGTACTCTTTGAGGGAGTTGTACGCTGGATTTGTTTTAATGTGATTGTCCATCGTTCGGACATCGGGAAAAACGACAAGTTTCTGTTCAGCCTTCTTCTTAGTTTTGATTTCTTTGTTGAAGAGGTCTGCTACCTCTCCTGTGACAAAGAGTTTAACGACGTTTTTATATGATGTATAGTATTCGTGTACGAGTCGGTGAATGAGTGTGAGTGTCTTTTTTGAGAAAAAGTTTGGATAGTACTCATCTACCCTGTCAGATAGAAGAAATTTGTCTTTGTCGACTTTTCGAGTAGTTTCATCTCCAAGTGCGACGTACATGTCATTTCCACCGACATACAAATCTCCCTCCTTCAAGCCCTCCTGCTTGGTTCGGCAGATCTTATCATGGCCATATCGTCACTGGAAGCTGTAGAGGTACATGTATGATGAAATGAGTAATTACTGACTGTCTGTTTCGCTTTCTGCTGCTTCTGGGTCGTAGATAAGGTCGTCCATAGGCTCTTTTTTTGCCTCTTCGACGATGTTTTTTAACTCATCTGGAGCATCAGCAAACATCTCATGGAGCTTGACCTCCCTTGCATATTTTTCTTTTTCCTCTTTGAGTGTTTTCTCATCGACTACCTGAAAGTCGAACTCTTTATTTTGATCGTCTTCTTGTTGAGTCATTATAGTATAGTAGATTGGTAAATTATTCTTCTTCTGTATTTTCTGTCTTTTCCTTTAGCATGTGTGCCGGTTTCATCATGGGGAACAATATCACATCGCGGATATTTGGTTGTTCTGTGAGGAGTGCAAAAATTCTATCGATACCCATTCCTCGACCAGACTGAGGTGGCATACCGTATTCCATAGCTTGGACAAATTCTGGGTCTCCTGCAGTCGCTTCTTCGTCGCCTGCTTCTAGGGCTGCAGCTTGGGCATCAAAATTTTTCTGCTGCTCCACTGGGTCAACGAGCTCTGAGTAGGCTTTGATAACCTCTCGACCATTGATAAGAAGCTGCCACTGCTCTACGATATTTTTATCATAATCATTGGTACGCGCCAAAGGTTGCATGAGCTGTGGATAGTTGACGATAAATGCAGGACCAACTATCTTCGGTCTGGTTACTTTCTTGTAGAGGTAGTCAATCATCGTAACAAGGCCTTGTTTATCGATGCCTTCCCATGTATATCCTGCTTTTTTGACGTCTGCTCTGAGCTTTTCGTCGTCTCCTTCCTGATAAGATCCAACATCAATGCCTGAATCTTTTTTGATTTGATCGACATAATTGATACGCTGTCGTGGGGTTTTAAATGAAACCTCTTTTGTGACTCCTTGTTTGTCAGTAACATTGATCGTTTGTTGTAGTTCAGGGATCTTTTTGAAAATATAGTCAAACATCTCCTCGGTAAATTTCATGTTATCCTCATGATTTCGATATGCTGCATAGTGCTCGATCATCGTAAATTCTTGGTGATGACTTGGGTCTGAGCCTTCATTGCGAAAGTCTTTTGCTACCTCAAAAACCTTTTCAAGCATACCAACGGTAGCTTTCTTAAGATTTGTCTCGGGTGAGATTCTCAGATACATGTCCATATCAAAGTCGTTGTGGTGTGTCACAAATGGACGCGCTGCCGCACCAGATGCTGCATTGCCAAGTACTGGCGTCTCTATTTCGGTGAAACCTCTCTCTCGGTAAAACTCTCTGATCACCTTGAGAAACTTTGAGCGGAGCTTCATCCTCTCGAGGCTCTCTTTATTGAATATCATATCGAGATATCTGTGTCTGTATGCTCTCTCTTGGTCTTCTCCGATGCCGTGAAATTTGTCTCCAAGTGGTTGGATCGCTTTCGCCAAGAATGTATAGTTAGTTACGAACAGGGTTAATTCCCCTTTATGCGTCAAAAATAACTCTCCTTCTACACCGATAAAATCACCAACATCGACCAACTTATCAATTAACTTATAGGCTGTCATATCTTCTATTTCACTTACGGCTTCGCCGTCCTTCACAATATGTGTCGCTTCCCTGTGGAACATAAGCTGAATTTCTCCACTTTCGTCAAGGAGTCTTCCGAATGACAATTTTCCATGAGAACGGAAAAGCGTTAGTCTTCCAGCCGTTTTATACTCATTTTTGGGTGAAGGGATAATCTCTTCTACATCACGAAATTCCTCTTCTTTTTTTGTCAGAAGATCTTGTATCATAGAGGTCTTATCGTACTTTGGTGCGTAGGGATTGATTCCCATCTCACGTAGTTTCTCTGCTTTCTGTTTTCTTACCTCGTACTCTGAAAGTGTCATTCCTATAGTGAAATAATGTCAATAAATCTTTCTACATATATAGAAATTCCGCGTTTTTGCAATGAAAAAAGGCTGCATGATTATGCAACCTTAACTCTCTTGAGAGATTTCTTTTTCCTTTTGGGTAATAATGAATTTTGGATACCAATGATCTCATCTGTTTTGGGGAGTATTTTACATGGATATGAGCTTATGGATGAGCTAACAATAGGAAATGCTATGATCTCCGTTCGTGTCATGCCATCAGCTTTAGCCAATGTGATGATGAGTTGAGGGATGCTGGTCTTCCTGTCATACTTATCATCGAGCTCTATATACAGTAGAGAAGCGTATTCAGGAAATATTCCATAACGCATACGTATAAATTCTTGTATCCCAACCATCTTCACAAAAGGAAAGAGGTATAATATGGCGATTACCATATATTGATCTCTCCGCAGGTCTGCGATCTGTAAGGGTCTACTCATCTTATTCCTTTTTTGTTTATCTATTTCGAAGATTATCAAAACTGGATAAGGTTGCAATGAAATTTTATATATAAAGAAACCCGACCTATGTAATAACATAAGCCGGGTGTATGTAAGCTATTATCGCTATAGTGTGGCGGGCTCCTCCGTTGCCCGCCCTTGATATAGAGATCAGTAACGCCAGATCAAACTCGGAGGGTGTTTGCAGGTGTTACCTAGCTTTCAATTGAAAGGACGTTCATTATAGAAATCTTGCTATCGAATGCAAGAGTTATTCGGAAAGCATAAATGTTTTGTATGTCACATCCTCCTTGGGAGCTGCTTTTCCATCTACAATATATCTGCGGAATCGGGTTCTTTGTTTTTTAGCGAAGTAATGAGTGTTTCTTTTCATCTCTTCTTCGAGTTTGTCTTTGTTGTACTTTCATTCAAGATAGAGAATGGTTTCCTTATATCCGATTCCGTTCATAGACTGATGCTGCAGGTTGTAACCTTGGTCTAGTAGTCGCTGAACCTCTTCGATAAGTCCTGTCTGCAGCATCTCCTTAATGCGCGAATTGATACGTCTGTTCGTATCCTCTTTTTCGCGCCATAGTCCAAGCATCAGTAAAGGCTGCTTCACTGGTTGCTCCTTAGCTACTTCTGTTTTTGTCACTCATATTTTCTCAAAAATCTCTAATGCACGAACGATATATCTCGTGCTGTTCGGGTGATGTTTAGCTGCCTCTTCAGGATCTACTTTATGGAGTCTTTTCCAGAGTACTCCAGGTTCTTTTTCTTCTAGAGCATATCGTTCTTCACGAAGAGGAAAATCTGGCTCCACTTCAGGCATAGCAAAGTTCTTATAGAGTGTATCTACATACAGTCACGTTCCGCCAACGATAAATGGTAGTTTTTCTCTTGTCTGTATATCTGTAATGATCTGCTCCGTATCGCTTTTCCACTGTCCTGCGGTATAGAACTCATCTGGATCAACGATGTCTATCTGGTGATGAGGAATCTTTTCACGAATCTCTTTGCTCACCTTATCGGTCCCAATATCCATATAACGAAAAATCTGACGTGAATCTGATGAGATCACTTCTAGTGGAAAATTATCTGCTAACAGAATAGAAAGCTTGCTCTTTCCTGTCGCAGTTGCTCATCGGATCACTACTGCTCCATCCGGATTCTGTTCATAAAATCTTTCTATCTCTTCTTTCGCTTGTGGCTGGATATCAGTAACTTCCATCTATTCTTGTAATGATTGAACTAAATCATCTTTATTTACCATCATTTGTATCTCGTGCGGTGAAAGCAATTCTCAGTATTTTTTAAAGTACAACAACTTTACTTTTTTTTCGGGAGATAGTTCATTTTCGTCTAGATAGATATAATCTTCCATTACACTCCAAAAATATGAAGCTTTATTGCATTCAGCCGGGTCATCTTTTGCTCTACATATATCAAAGTATGTGCTAATAAGCTTGTTGCCTCCATGACGAAGACGACGGTTGAACCTAGCTAATATTCTATCATGTCCCTCATTATCTCGATGCTTCACAAAATAATCAACAATCCTAAATATTAATGGTATCGCTTTGCCCCGTTCTTCATACTTCCAACACTCCATTACTATATCGATTAGCATTAGCTCTCACTTATCCTTATGTTTTTCTAGGAGCTCTGGAAATGCATGTTCAAAAAGCACATCAGCCGGCATTTGACTGACGTGCGTGTATTCTCGATCGTCGTGGTGTTGAGGGACTGAGTTCATCTAGAACTTGCTAGTAAAATTTTCTTCTACTTGATCTCGGTTGATAAGATTCCAAAAGCTTTCTATGTAGTCAGGTCTTTTGTTCTGATGCTTGAGATAGTAAGCGTGCTCCCAGACGTCAATACCGAGAACTGCTCTGTCTCCATTCATAAGCGGATTGTTTTGGTTTGGTGTTGTAACGATCTCGAGGTCATCGTGTTTCTTGATAACCCATGCCCATCCTGAGCCAAAAACGCCAGCAGCTACATCAGCAAAAGTTTTCTTAAATGCATCCATGCCACCAAACGAACCAGCAATTACTTTTTTGAACTCCTCGCTTGGCTCTGTTTTTTCTGGAGACATAATCTTTCGAAAGAATGAGTGGTTTCGGTGTCCACCTCCATTATTTTTTACTGCAGTACGGATGTTTTCTGGAAGAATATCAATAGACTGCAATAGTTCTTCTATAGACTTTTCTGCATAGTCGGTCCCTTCGAGGGCAGCATTGAGCTTATTTACATAGCCCTGATGATGCTTGCTGTGATGAATTTCCATCGTCTGTGCATCTATATGCGGCTCAAGCGCATCGTATGCGTATGGCAAATCTGGTAGTGTGAAAGTCATGATACTTCTATTTACTAATAAAAATATATCTAAACGTTATCGACGCCTTCTTCTTTTTCAAGCTTTTTTACTGAATACCCGCTAATATTTCATATCCATTATCAGTTATCAATAATGTGTACTCCCATTGACATCCAATATCTCCGTGTGCAGTATAGAGATTTCGATTGTTAATTTGAGGTTTTTCGGTGTAGTCCGTCGATGTGATAGCCGTAATAGGTTCTACAGCGATGATAAGGTTTTTTTCCAGTATAGTTTTTTTTGCCTCGGGATTTGGATAATTGTAGATAGTTGGTCCTTCGTGTACGTACTTCCCTGTCCCATGTCCGGTGAGAGGTTTAATAATATTGTACCCTTTTTGCGTGATGTAGTGAGCAATAGCGTACGACCGATCATAGACTGCTCTTCCTGGGCCAATATAGCGAAGACATTCGTCGAGACCCTCTTTCGTAGCTTCTAAAAGTCCAGCTCCTTCTTGGTTGTTAAACTCTCCTCCGACGATAACAGTCACGGCGGCATCAGTCATAAATCCTTTGTGGGTAACTCCGAGATCTATCTTAAGAAAATCACCATTTTTGAGAATATAGTCGTCTGGTATCCCGTGTACGACACAATCGTTCACTGAAAGACAGAGATTGGCAGGATAGCCATTGAACCCCTTGAAAGAACCTTTGAGGTTATGTTTCTTAAGAAATTGGCTTGCGATCTCTTCGAGCTCGAGGAGGCTGACTCCTGCCTTTGCTTCTCAGCGTAAAATACCCAGCAGCTCATTGTGATACTTCCCTGCTTCTCTAATCAGTTCAATCTGTGCGTCTGTTTTTGTAAATGCTTTTTTCATCTTTCTTACCATAATATCATTAAATACTATTTTCCTGACGATCATCGTGCTCACTCTCCTCTTGCTGTTCCTTCGAGCGATTCGACCTCTTCCCAGTCTACCTGAGCACATGTTTCTATAATAAACTGTGCAATACGATCTCCAGTTTTGACCTCATATGGCTCTTCTCCGAAGTTGATCAGGATAATACCAATATCTCCTGTATAACTACGATCGACGACTCATGCAAGTACGTCTATGCCGTACTTATATGCAAGGCCAGAACGAGGTGCAACACGACCATAATACCCTTCGGGCATGAGACAGGCAATATTAGTCTGAAAGAGATGTCTTTCTCCGGGCTGTAGTGTATAGTCTTCTGTAGCGTGCAAATCATATGCAGCATCAAATCTATGCGCCTGAGAAGGAGTAAGTGCCTTATCTGTCAGTTTCACAAATTGTATCTTCATGGAAACTACTATAGCGGTTTGACCATGAAAAAGCAACCGTTATTTTCGAGGAAAGATGCCTTTATAGAGCCATTTTCTCTCAAAAATGCCTTTTGAGTGAAAAACCCATGAGAAATTTGACAAAATATGATTTTTATGATATAATAGATATGTTAATTTATCCTGTAAATACAAACAAATGAGTAAATTGCTTACGTATTTCCATACACAGACTCCGCATAAGGATCGTTTGCTCCTCGCTTGTCTGTTCGCTGTACTTGCGTTCAGCATCATTATGGACCTCGTTATCATCGTGGAACTCAATCTTGCACTCCTTTCGTAATTATATACTCAACTGCCGGCAGTATATTTTTATAGGATAACTCCTCTCTTGGGGAGTTTTTCGTTTGTATAATACATTGTTTTTCAAAAAAGTATTGGTAAATAAGAGTTAATTTAATCAAACTATTGGTATACTATGATAGTGAGGCAAGAAGTATTTGATACGTATTGGTATTTTGCGGCGAAGCGTCAGGATATTTTTTTTAAGAGACGACGCAATGCTCCTCAACCACGAACAGATGATCCTATCTTGCGTGAATATAAGTTTTGTAATGTGTATAGATCCGCTGACAGAGTCTCTCAATATTTGATACGTAATGTTATCTATCCTGATAGGGCTTATTCAGCAGATGACACTATTTTTAGAATCATACTATTTAAAATTTTCAATAAGATAGAGACACGAAAGTTTTTAGAAAATGAGTTAGGAGATATCACTCTTGCGAGCTATGATTTTGAACTTTTTCACACCCTCTTAGAAAAGTCGTTACAATCAGGTAGTGCAATCTATACGAGTGCGTATATGTCATGCGCAAACAAGGCTTATGGTTTTGATAAAAAACATCAGAATCACCTTAAACTTATTGAACAGATGTTCTTTACTGATCATATTCCACAAAAAATAGCGGCATGTAAAGCTTTTGAGGAACTCTATAGCATCTTTATCTCCTATCCTCTCTTAGGGCAGTTTATGGCCTATCAACTTGCTACTGATATCAATTATTCGGAAGTTGTAGATTTCAATGAACATAGTTTTTGTAAAGCAGGACCTGGAGCTGAAAGAGGTATCAAAAAATGCTTTGCAGACACAAAAGGAAAAAGTAATGAGTATGTTATTGAGCGAATGTATGACAATCAAGAAAAGGAGTTTGAAAGACTTGGTTTAGAGTTCCAAGATCTTTGGGGTCGTGCACTCCAGTTTATTGATTGCCAAGGATTATTTTGTGAAACTGACAAGTATTCTAGGGCAGCTTTCCCAGAACTTAAAAGCAATCGTAAGAGAATTAAAGCTCACTTTCAACCGAATAAAAATAGTATAGACTACTTCTTCCCTCCGAAATGGGGCATAAATGAGAAGATAAATCAGGACTTTATTATATCTTAGGATGAATTAAGTTGCATTTGTTATGTATATGAGTACATCTAGAGAAAATTTAATGACATCTTCTTTTATGAAAAATAGAAAAAGACTTTCATTTACCTTGATAGAAATGCTGATAGTCATCGTGATTATCGGTATTTTAGCTGCTGCGTTAGTTCCAAGATTGGCGTCAGTGCAAGGGAGAGCAAGAGACAGTAAGCGCAAAGTAGATCTGAAAACCATCTACAATGCAAATGAAATTTATAAGGTAGATAATGGCGTGTATCCAAAGCCAAACAATCTCACAAGAACTTCGGGTGATTACAATATGGATTTTCAGATATACAGTTATAATACACAGCCATGGATTAGCGGTTTAGCGAGCTATCTTACAACTATTCCTGTAGACCCTATCAATACGTATGAATATCTCGCTGCACAAGGACATCCCCCTCGGTACACAGGGAACTTTGTCTATCAATATAGTCGTGTACTCAATGACTGACTTACCTATGATCTGACGACACAACTTGAAAATCGCAGTGATCCTGACAGATGTGAAGTCAAATTGTACAAATATTTCTATCTAGCGACAGGATTTCAGCCTTATTATGGTTGTACTGGCTCTACAGCAAATCCTGCGGCTAAATATATTTACGAGTATTCACCCCACTCTGATTCATTCTAATGAAGAGTGGTATCTATTAATATGCCTTTAATATGCCTTGAAAATGTAGGTAATTTATACAAAATTTTCTGTAAATAATTTTATTTTCATGTACTGTATTAATCCATCATGAGGAAGTTTGCGCAGAGCCTCATAAATACGAAACTATGAAGGTTTAATTTTCGTGTATATGCTGAAGATCAAGGGAAAGAAACAGTGGTGCTTTTTACTGAAAATATTAATCCACAAAAGCCATTTCTACTAAGAGTGCATAGTGAATGTATGACAGGAGATGTTTTTCATAGTATGCAATGTGACTGTGGTGAGCAACTTGACTCTGCTATTGCAACAATACAGGAAAGTGGCAACTGAGCTATAATCTACCTCAGACAAGAGTGACGTGGTATCTGACTCTATGAAAAAATCAGAGCATATGAGTTACAAGCAAAATGATATGACACTTTTGAGGCGAATGTAATGCTTTGACATAATCCTGATCAGAGAACATATGGGATGGTTAAAGTCGCTTTAGATGACCTTGGTGTTAAAGATGTTATCCTTCTAACAAATAACCCCTCAAAGGTATCAGAAATTGCAAAGACATGAATTAACATAACAGATAGGAGACCTCTTATTATAGAGCACAATCCAGTTAACGAAAAATATTTTACAACGAAAAAGACTAAATTTAAACATTTCTTTAGCGATGAGGTAAGTTATTATTTTTATCAATTTCATGCAGATAAAGTAGAAATAGTACATGAGATTGGCGAATTTTTGAAAAACAAAAAAACAGATCCACTATTAAAAATCTGTATAGGTGTTCAGTGTGATAGCAGAGATCTTGGAGATCAGGAGAAGACAGACAATATAATGTCTATTTTTAAGGCTTGTGATCTATACAAGTGATTTGTTCCTATCCTCCACTTTTCTTATAAATATTCCCAAGATCAAATTTGAGATACAGAAACAATCAAAAATAAACTGCCTTTTGTAAAATACCTTCAGACTAATGACTTTATCATTAAGAAGAATGATTTGTCTTTTATCCAATATGCGGCTGAAAATTTTCTCATAGATGTACCTTTGGATAATGAGAACTTTAACTTGGTTGAAGATGAAACTTTCAGAGAAATAATCAAAAACAATAAGGCTTTCTTGCTCTTAGATAATAGCAAATGAACAGGAGTGCAAGAAGACAAAGACGTATTGAAGGAGAAGATAAATGCCCTTTTGAAATATGACCTCAATGATATTGCTATTTTCGGTTGATTCGGTCCAGATGATTTAAGTAATTATTTTGAGCTAAGAAGATACTTTAAAATCAATTTTTCTATAGATGCAGAAACAAAGTTAAAAACAAATGGGCAAATCGATGTTGAAAAAATCAAAACCTATTTAACTCAACTTATTCGTTTTGATGATCCTGTAGAAGCAGCAATTGAACAAACGAGAACTTTTCAAAATCAGAATAAAAAAGAAGACTGGGTAAATATAGACTTTCTTGGTAACTCATATGCCATACACCCTGCTGTTTTTAATCCAGCATACTTTCCATCTACTCGTTGGTATGCCCAGATGGTAAATAAATATGTAAGTAAGGACGCTAATTTTTGTGAGGTAGGTTCATGAGCTGGTATTATCTCATGCTATCTAGCTAAAGAAAATTCTAAACTCAAAATTCTCGCGACGGATATAAATCCTTTTGCCACAGAAAACACTTTATATAATGCTGAAAAGAACGGCGTAGAAGATAGAATTCAAGTTGTCACTGGAGATGTATTAGATAATGTTGGTAGTATAAAATTTGATACTATCTTTTGGTCTATGCCATTTGGATTCCTTGATCCATGATTAAACGTAGACCTAGAAGAGGCACAATTCTTTGATCCAGGATATAGGGCGATCAGAAAGTTTCTAAAAGACTGTAAAAATCACCTGCATGAAAATGGACAAATACTGATCTGATTCTCGACAGACTTGGGTAATTATGATTTGTTAAAAGATATATGCGATCAGAATAATATAAGACTCGAGAAGCTAGAAGAGATAGAAATGCAAGAAAAAGATGTTGTTAAATTTGAGGTGTTTAAGTGAGTTTATGAGAGATAATTCGTTCTTAGAGACCAATAATAGATATTCAGTCAACCCTCTGGCTATGTGTGATAATTTTACATTTTTTTTGACTTTTAACTAGTATTCAAAATTAAAAAAATCCCCGCCATAGGCTAAGGGATGTTCAATAGTTTTAGCATTAAGACCTAAGCAAAGCCTTCAATCCAGTTTCTTACACTTATAGCATTGGTGCTATCTACAGTTGGTAATAAATCTATACCTACATGCCCACGCGTTTCATCTGACTTGTTTAGATCTGATAGCATTGATGCAATTGCATTAGGTAGATCATTATTATCCACATATTCGAGTGCTCTTTTTTTGCACCACTCGATATGTTCTGTTCTTTCAGTCGCATTTGTTTTTTTATCTGCCATGTTTTATGTTTTGTAGCCTTATTATAAGTTATATATTATATAAGTCAATATAATAGTGTCCAATAAAAAAATAGCTAATTCTATTTATTATAAGCTACTTTTTGAGGCGATGAGAGTTGCACACTTAATCTTCTTCCTGCTCTCCCTCAGTCCTTTTCTTCTCCTCCTCCGTCAGCTCTTTAATCTGATCTCTTAGCTCAGCGGCTTTTTCGAACTCTCGGGCTGCGATGGCTTCGTCGAGTTGACGTTTGAGTTCTTCTGCCATGATCTCTTTTTCTTTTTTCGTGAGTCTCTTGAGTCTCTTTGTTTTCCCACGAGTGAGTGATTTGAACTCTTGTTCTAGTTCTTCATCGGTCTTCACGACTTCAAGATCTTTGATGTTGGAAATAGCCACTTTTGGTGTGATGTCATGTACTTTATTGTGTTCCATCTGTGTATGTCTTCTACGATAGGTCTCCCAAAGTGCTTTGATGACCGATTCTGTCCATCTATCGGCATAGAGTACGACCTCACTGTCTGGATTACGTGCAGCACGTCAGATGATCTGTACGAGCGAGGTGGTTGAACGCAAAAATCACTCCTTATCAGCATCAAGGATAGCAAGGAGTGTTACCTCTGGAAGGTCGATACCTTCTCTAAGGAGATTAATACCAACAAGGATGTCGATAGCACCTGTACGGAGCTTTTTGATAATCTCCCAACGGTCAGTAGTACCAATCTCGCTATGCAGATAGAAGGCCTTATAGCCACGTGATATCAGAAATGAGGAGATTTCCTCTGATGACTTTTTTGTGAGAGTCAGCAACAAGACCTTCCCATTTTTGGCAATATGCTCGTCAATTTTCTCGAAAAGATGATCCAAAAACGCAGGCAGCTTTACTCCACTCTGCACTTCGGATACCTGAAGAAATTCTTTAAGATTGGGATATTGTTCAAATGCTGACATACACGATAATTTACTGATTAACACTGTTCTCAACTCCTTCTGTGATAGGCATACGAGGTTGAGGTTTCTTCTGATTTTTCGTCTGTAACCTTACCTCACTCACAGCAAATGGTTCGTGAGGAAACTGATACCATTGCCAGAGGACAAAGAGTGTCGCAAGTATAGCAATGATCCACCCAATAGTGAGCAGATGGTGATGGTATTTTGACTTTTTTTCATTTTTGTGACTCTTTGTTGTCATCGAAAGAGAAAAGAAAGATAAAACTATTATACTTTGAGTTTAGCGATTTCCAATTTTAACTTCGTGATTTTCTGTTTCACCTCATCAAGCTTCTTTTGCTTTTCTTCCATAACATGAGACGGCGCACTCGATGTGAAACTTGGGTTGGCAATCATATTTCTGAGAGATTGCATGTAGCTTTCTTCATCAGAAAGTTGTTTCTCTAGCTGAGCAAGCATAGTCTTTTTATCCAATACTTGTATCGACTTCAGACCAATCTTCATATCAATAACCATAGCAGTCTGGTAGTCTTCCGGCATAGCCTCCTCTTCTCCAAGATAGATAATATTTTCAGTTTTTACAAGATCTTTTACGAGATCTTCATACGACTTCACAAAATTGTTGAAGCTGACAGTTGCTTGAATAGCGATGTCTGCATTTTCATGCGGCTTCACCTTCTGCTGTGCACGTAGATTGCGCCACTCAGTAATCATATCCATGAGGATAGAGATCTTGAAGTCTTTTGGTACTCCTTGCATCTCTGTTGGCCAAAGTGCTGTACAGAGCATACTATCAAAGTGCATGTGCTCCCAGAGTCTCTCTGTCACAAATGGCATATATGGATGAAGCATCTTGAGCATCGTACCAATAGCATAGAGTAAGACCTTATCGGTATAGTCTGACTTCTCACGCTTTGAAATCTCAATATACCGATCACAGAAATCTCCCCATACCATACCAACGATGCTCTCTCCAAACTGTCCAAGATGATAATCGCTGAACATTCTCTCTGACTCCTCTATGAGCATATTTATCTTACCAAGCAACCACTTATCAAAATGATTTAACTCTTCCATGTTTTTCTCGAGATCTCCCTTGATGGCGTCCAGATCCAAACTTACATCATCGTCTCCTTCTTTAAAAATATTTGTATGCACAAATCTTACAGCATTCCATAGCTTGTTAGCAAATCTATAGTAGTAGTCTGCTTTTTGGTCACTGTAGTTAACTGTATTACCTGGTGTTGAACCGATAATGAGAGAACAGCGAAGTGCATCAGCACCAAACTTTTCAATCACTGTCAAAGGGTCCATCACATTACCAAGAGATTTACTCATCTTGCGTCCCTTTTCATCGTTCACAATACCATGGAAGTAGACAGTATCAAATGGCATGTTCCCCATGTTGATCTCAGCCATCATCATCATCCTTGCTACCCGAGGGAAGAGGATGTCATTTGCTGTTTCTAAGAGATTATTTGGATAGTAGTTTTCAAGATCTTGCGTCTGCTCAGGCCAACCAAGTGTTGAAAATGGCCACAAACTTGAAGAAAACCATGTGTCTAATACATCTTCTTCCTGCTTAAGGATAGTATCTTTTTTGCCAGAGAGTGCTCCAAAATCAAAGCTATACTCGTCTTTGTTTTCTACGATCAAAGGCATATCAGCAAGAGCATCTACTACTTTTTCTATGTTTTTTGCATCGCCATCGAACATAGCTTTCAGTTCTTCAAGCTCAGCTTCCCATGTTTTGTCTCCAGCTCCTTTCAGCTCGTACATAGCAAGAAATGTATCAAGAACGCTTCCTCTCTGCTCTACGATACTCTTTGAGGTTAACACATCTATCAGTTGCTCTACATTGAATGTGTCGCCGAGACGTGAATCAGCAACGAGATTGAAAATGATAAGTGTAAGAAGGATGTTTTTCTTTTGTTTATTTTTTTTGAGATAGTCGATAACAACATCCTCATCAAAAATATAGTTATTACCCTCGATATCTTTCCATACTGGTATGCGGTGTCCCCACCAAAGTTGACGAGAGATACACCACGGTTGTACATTGTCGAGCCAGTTATGAAAGTCATGAACAAATCTCTCTGGATAGACAGTTACTTCTTTGTTGTCGAGTGCACTGAGCACTTTTTCAGCTGGTTCTTTCACATCGACGAACCATTGACGAGAAAGTAATGGCTGGATACGAGTGTTTGATCTTTCGCAGTATGGGATATTGTGTGTATGCTTCTCGATCTTTTCGAGGTTGCCAATCTCTTCGAGCTCCGTAATGATGTTTTCATAGACATCTTCTATCTTTCTTTTTGCATAGGTCTCTCCAGCAAGGTCAGTGAAATATCCTTTTTTGTCTATAGCAAACCTGTCCATAGGAAGGTTGCTTCTCATACCTATTTCATAGTCGACTGGATCGTGTGTTGGTGTGATCTTAAGTGCTCCCGTTCCGAAAGTCATATCTACTGCCTCATCAGTGATAACAGGAATAGGTTTGTTGATGATAGGGATCAGCACATTTTTGCCGACAATTTTTTTGTATCTTTTGTCATGAGGACTGACAGCAACAGCTACATCTGCAAAAATTGTCTCAGGACGAGTCGTTGCAATAGTGATGCTATCTCCTTTTCCTTGGATAAAGTATTTGATATAGTAGAGGTTCCCCTCCTCTTCTTTGTGTATTACTTCACTGTCTGATACCACACTCTGTGTACCAACTGATCGGTTCACGATACGAGATCCCTCGTAAATTTTTCCTTGCTGATAGAGATTCGAAAAAGCCTTTCTTACAGCACGAGATAGTTTCTCAGAAAGAGTGAACTCTTCACGAGACCAGTCGAGAGATGCTCCCATCTTTTTCGTTTGCGAGATGATGGTGTTTCTTGAATTCTTCGTTCGGTTCCATACCTCATCAATAAACTTTGCGCGTCAGAGTTGTTCTCTCGTTTTTCACTCCTTATCGAGTTTTTGCTCTACTTTTACCTGAGTCGCAATGCCTGCATGATCTGTACCAGGAAGCCAAAGAGTCTTCTTCCCTTTCATGCGCTGGTAACGAGCAATGATATCCTCTACCGTCAGCATCAGTCCGTGACCGACATGTAACACTCCAGTGACATTTGGAGGTGGAAGCATCATCACGAAACGATCTTCTGGTTTTACTTTTTTTACTGCTTTCTTTTTTCCTTCAGTGTAGTCAGGATTGAATACTCCTGCATCTTCCCACTTCTTATACACTTCATGCTCACGGGTGTGATCATATTTTTTTGGAAACTCTTTCATCAACTTATACGGACTGACAAAATGTAAAACAATGCTTTATAGATATGATTTCTGATTGATTTTGCAAGCCTAACCAGTAAGAAAACTATGTTACTTTGTTTTCTTCTCTTCATGCGTCAGCATTTTTCATGAGTACATAAGCTCCTAAAAATCGTTTTGCTCTTTACAAGTATCGTGATGCTCGCAGATCTCGGCGGTCATCAAGAGCTTTCTTATGGCAACGATGAAAAGATTTTTGTGATAGACTATGATGCCTGAGGTGTTGATAGGCAGATAGGACAAGTGGATCGTTATCTGAGTGAACATACATGACAGGCAGTGTGACTTGCTATCATAGATGAGTGAGAACAAACGCTTCTACTCCCTGCGAGTAAAGACTATCAGACTGTTTCTATCTATCTGCGTTCGTTGGGTGACGGAGATGCTGTCGGTCCGGTGGATTACTCTCTTTCCGAGTGACAGTGACGCACTGTTGATCAGCATGACAATACGACAGCTGACAATATCCTAGCTATAGTAGTTATGTTTTTAGCTCTCTTTCTTTAAGTAGATGCAACAGGAGATCTATTTCCCTGAGTGGCCTTCTCTGACAGCTATCGAAGAAACCTATACCGTTTCATCTTTTATGCTCGTTGCAGGTATCGTGATATTTTCACTCATCATCCTTATTGCTGTGGTATCGCTCGTTCGTATTTTCATTCGTATCCGTAGAGTGAAGCAAGACCAGAAAAACATCTATGTTGATATGGAGCTTTTTTATAAGAAACAGATGAAGCTTCTTCATGGAAAAGCATTCTTAAGTTCTTTCTATCAGTATAGTAAACTACTAGTACAACTTGGGAGATGAAAAACACTGAAAGAGATCTGGCACAATCTTTGATTTACCGATGCGATGGTTGAGTATATCCAACAAACGATAAATGAGGGAAAAGAGCTGGACTATGAGTTTGAAAAACGTATCAAAGAGATATTACATCAACATATTGCCTCATAATTTTATCTATTAGAGAGTTCTATGAGAAAAGTCTATCAGTTTGTATGAGTCGCTACTATTGCTTTATTTTTTTGTATACAGTCGGCAGGCGCGTATATGTTTGGTTTTAAGTCGTGGGACAATACACCAGAAAACATAAGTTATATCGAGAAGACACATGACATTCACTTGCCGATAGTTGGATTTATTTTTGATCCATGGGATGACTGGGGTGAAGCAACTATTATTCGTGCTGTGAAGGAGCTTGGGAAAGAGAGAATCTATCATATCACGATCTCTCCAGGGATGAGAACAGCAAAGCAGGTTGCAGATGGAGAGTTTGATGATCAATATAAGAAGTTTTTTCTGTTAGTGAAGACGCTCGATATCAACGTGATATTCAGAACGATGCATGAGATGAATGGTGGACGATATCCGCGAGGTTCAGATCCTGAGAACTTTCAGAAAGCTTGGAGACGTGCCTGGGAGCTTTCGAGAGAGGTCGGTCTCACACAGAAGAATATCCTGTTCAATATGTCGGTCAATGGTTGGGATATTCCAACACACGACCCATTCCCAAATCAAAAGTCGGTGCTGTTTTACTGTAAGATGAGCGATAAGGCTCGCCTGGGCTGTCCGACTTTTGAGGACTACTACCCCGGACCTGACTACGTAGATATCATGGGTATGAGCTTTTATAACCGATGAAAAGGTAATGGAAACTACCAGTGGCTCTATCCCTATGATATCATCAACAATAGTCAGTGGCGTACACTAGATAGATTGAAAGAGTACGGCAAACCTCTCTTTATTGATGAGGTTGGTACGACCAGTGTTTGGTATGATGGGCATTATAATTTTGATAGATCAAAACAGGTCTATGACACAACAGCTATTTATAAAAATGATTGGCTACGTTCACTGAGAGATTTCATGTACAATGAACCACTCATAGTAGGTGGTATCTACTTCAATATCGATTTGACGAATGGATTGTCTCGTCGAGTACACGGTGAGCAGGATCGATCAGTTATAGACCCAATCTCAGAAAAAGTGTATGAATGAATTTTTGAAGTATTGGATAGTGCAGTAGAAAATAGAACATTAACTTCGTCACTTTGGAGATTGTTTGGAAAGGAATATATGATGCTCTTTGGTAAAAAAGTTCTTATAGAAAGCGCCTATCGTGAGAAGATAGAAGAGATGGTGAAAGCGGCAAATATCCATGCTGCAATGCCTTCGCAGAAAGCTATTGGCGCGTTGGATGCGCAGAAAGGACATATTTCTATGAAGACACATTTGAAAAAATATCAAAAAAATGAGTATCTCCAAGCGATAGAGTATGCTAAGATGTTCTTTGCAGAGCATCCGGATCCGGCTGAAACCATTGCTGAGCGTCTTCCTCAGCGTGTGAGAAAATAGTGTTCGTTTCATCGCCGTTGGCACAGACGATATAGCCAGTTTTCTCTGCAGTATCGTAGATAGCAGACCAAAGATCTTCTCGATCGAGGTCTGTTTTTTTTGTATTGATAATAAGAGGCGTAATCGACTCTATCTTATGGTAACTTCTCAGAAAAGGTAGTTGTCCTACAATTGGGTCTGCATGCTGTGCAAAAAGTTCGTTGTCTACAGTGAGATGATCAAGATTTTGAAGAAGGGAATACTCTGTAGAGAGCTCGCCAAAGTAAGCGTGTAATGACTCATAGTCACAGGTAAGAAAGGTTATATCTGTGTCCAGTTTTGCCAGAGCAATCACTACTACTCTTTCAGGCTTATAGGCTTGTAGCCGATATCTGTGTAGCGCTGCCTGCATGAGTCCAGTATCAAAATAGCTACCATATGGCATAATGATACCACTACCAAAAGGCTGTTCTTTCAGTGTCTCCTCCAAGCGATCTGCCGACAAGAAAAGCTGCAGAGTCAGCTGGTGCAATATCTGCGGATGTGTTGGGAAGTAACGAGTTCTCGGGTAGAATATTTTTGTCTGCATGAGTATCTTTTAGTGAAAAGAATACCTGTTGGCAAATGAAAGTGAGAAAACGACGTTTATGCTTGACAGTCTTTGTCTAATACTTATACTGACTGCTCAACAAAAACACATCAGCATATGACAACACACTATCCGGATCGACTACCTTCAACAGCTGACAGCATGGAACGAATTGAACATGCTATTGCGATGTTTCAAAAAGCAGGATACACTATCTTGCAGGCTCTTATCTTAAATACCATAGCCTATAAGCATCCAACACTGACCATTACTAAGGGAGAAGACAAGTATGCCCTCATCGATGAAGCAAAAAAAGCTGCTAAAGATTTTGGTCTCTGTGTCAATGAAGACAACAGCAAAATCAAAAGTGGTTATCTTGTACAGATCAGACACAACAAGCAGTGTCTTATGATTATTGTATCTACTGATCCTGTTCCTGAAAGCTTCAATCAAAAACATGGTTTTACCTTCGTTCCATTGAAAGAGACGTCGTCACAGCCGCAAGGAAAGCGAAAGAAAAAAGGCAAGAAGAGAAAACAGCTTATGACTACCTAAGACCTTATGCCCCCGCGTGTATGCACAGTGATTTGGAGGGGCTTTTTTTATAGTGTAAATTTTGCTTGACATATAGCCTTCTACGAGTAATATAACGGTTCACAAAAAACAAATGCCAAACTTATGAGTAAAAGAATTGCTAGGAACCAAACCATTACAAACGCTGTAGACTTTTTTACAGCAAAAGGTATTAGCATCCACTCTGTGCTAACTATGCCCAATCTTCAACAGCTTGTTGGTGTGTCACACCTCAGGGAGCCTGATTATGCTTCTATGGTAACCAGCGCAAAGAAGCTGGTACAGACCTTTGAAGGAAAGGCTCTGTCGGAAGAGAAAAACAATGCTATCCAAAGAGGGCACCTTATTGCTGTTCGTTATGATGCAAAAGCAGTTGCGATTATCATTACAGATGAGCCGGTGGAGAAAACATTGTTCGCCGAAACTGATTTGGATTTGATATTTGTCCCCTTGCATACTACGGCGTCAGAAGTAGAAGTCACTGAAAAAGAAGAACAGCTAGCAGTAGTTGCATAGCTGAACAACACTATCTTTTGCCCCTTATAGTTACAACCTGCATCAGGTAAGTAGCTGTGGAGGGGCTTTTTTCATGGGAAAATTATTTTAGTTCATTCTTGCTTCTCATAAGGTTGAGGACGAACTTATCTGCAAGACGATAACGTCTCTGGAACTCATCGAGAGACATGAAAGAGATCTGAGCGGTCTCGATAAAGAAATTTCTAAAGACTTCGCTGATATCATTTTTTATGACGTCTAAAAGAGACTTTTCGCAGTTTTTATAGATGATAACCATGTCGAGCTCCATAGTATCGTAGCCGAAAATCTTTCCTAGATAGTAGCTATCTATGATATACTCATATTTGTCAAAAAGATCCTTTAAGTCGGTGTTGAGACAGTAGAGAAGAAGTCACTTAATGTTTGATGATACAGAAGGACGAATAGTAATAGATCGTTTATTTCCTTCTTTGTCAATATCGACGATCTCACTATCCTCTAGTGAGTCTACCTGCTTTTTGATAGCAGGAAATGTCCAAGGAATCTCATGCTCCAATGCTCTGATAGATATTCCCTGTCTTCTAAAAATAAGATATTTCAAAATATCTACCTTTGTTTTACTTCAGAGGAACTTATCTAGCTTCATCCATTGGAAAGAAAAGATAATTACTGTATAGATAACCAATAGTTAGCGAATTGCAAGCAAAATGTCCAGAGGGAGTTATCAGTCAGCAAGCTCTTGGTTTGCATTGCTGGTGAAAATCTGTATCCTGCTAGGGATGATGCATCGCATAGCTCATTTTATTGAGCGAGTAGGCAAATTGCTCATGAAAGCAATACTCCGATGAGTATTTCTTTTTTTGGTGCTTAATAGTATCATTTTCTTCTACTACGAGCGTCACATGTTTGCAGATGTGACAGACCTTCCAGAGCAGGCCGATGCAGTGATGATCCTTGGATCAAGTGTGAGAGGGAACAAACTCAGCCAAATTGTGCAGGATAGAGTCGAGACGGCTATCCAGATCTATCAGGCTGAAAAAGCTGAAAAAATCATCATTAGTGGCGATGGCGACAGTTCACAGCAATATTACAATGAGGTTGCTAGCATCAACAGATACCTTATCAATCGTGGAATCCCTCCTATCGATATTTTCGTCGATTTTGCTGGATATGACACCTATGATAGTCTTCGGCGTGCACAGAAAATATATGGCATAGAGTCACTTGTTATCTCTACGCAGCGTTTTCACCTCCCGAGGGCTCTTCTCATAGCACGTACACTTGGTATCAATGCACAGGGAATCATTGCAGATCGTACGGTCTATCATAGTGCGGCGAGAAACTCTCTGAGAGAGTCATTTGCACGCATGAAAGCTATTCTCAACCTCCTATTACAAAGCAAACCAGCTGTTTCTACTGACTCATTCATTGACATTCATGGAGAAGGCAACACATCAACGGCATTCTAACTACTACTTATAAGGCAATGGAAATTTCTGCGTCAATGCCTTCACTGCTGTGGCTAACTTCTTCATCATTTTCTTATCATCGTGTGCTAACAAACATAGTTCTATAATAGTGGCCACCTGCGTCATCTCTTTTTTTCACATACCTCTCGTCGTCAACGCAGCAGTTCCTATCCTTATCCCGCTTGGATCAAGCGGCGATCTCTTATCGAAGGGAATCATATTTTTATTGACGGTGATACCTATGCTTTCAAGGAGTCATTGGACCTTATCTCCTGTCAATCATGTCTTCTCTGTCCCTCGGAATGCACTAGTGACATCGATGAGTAATAGATGATTGTCTGTTCACTCAGTAATAACATTCCAGCCACGATCGACGAACTCTTTTGCAAGGTGCTGAGCATTTTCGATAACTCTTTTTGCATATGTCTTAAAAGCTGGCTGCATAGCCTCGTCAAAAGCGATAGCTTTTGCAGCATATGAGTGGACATGTGGTCCTCATTGAATACCTGGAAATACTCCTCTATTGATAGCTTTGCCAAGTTGTCTAGAGTCATTTTTATAGTAGATTAGTCCTCCTCTTGGTCAGCGCAGTGTTTTATGTGTTGTTGTTGTCACAACATCAAAATCATTTCGTGGTCCTTCTAGCTGTCCTCCGGCGATAAGTCCTGCGATATGTGCAATATCAGCCATGAGAATAGGTGTATATTTGTGTTTTTTTTGTACTTTTTTTGCAATCTGTCTGAATTTTGCCCGATCAAGATTTCTCGGATATGCAGAAAATCATGCGATGATAATCTTTGGCTTGTGTTTCAACGCTTTCTCCTCGATCTCTTTATAGTCTATCAGGTGCGTTTTGTCGCTGACACCATAAGAAACGACCTTGTACAACAGGCCTGAAATACTCAGTTTGTGCCCATGAGTCAGGTGTCAGCCCGCAGCCAAATCCATGCCAAGGATAGTATCCCCAGGCTTGAGCAGAGACAAGAACACTGCAGCATTTGCTGGTGACCCGCTCAGCGCCTGGACGTTCACCCCCCAGTCAGCACTTGCCATGTACTGCTGCATCTTGACCGCATAGTCAGCACTTGAAATCTTTAGTCTGCTATTTTTCTTGATGAGTTTCATCATCGCTAAAGCTCTATACTGACAGAGAGATTCTAGTTTATCGACATTCTCCTGACCGCCATAGTAGCGAACTCCAGGATATCCTTCGCTATATTTGTTGGTAAACACATTGCCCATGGCGTTCATCACTGTGGGCGAAATATGGTTCTCTGACGCTATCATCTCGAGTCTCTCCTGCTGACGCTTCGTCTCTTGTTTTATCAGAAAATTGATCTCTTTGTCGGTTTTTGGCATAAAATTTCTTTCGGAAACAATCTAAAGGATTATATTGCTATTTGTGCTATATATAGCTAAAATGAGGGCATAAATCAAAAGAAAAAATAACGTATATGGATACTACCTACAATATTAACAAAAATCTTTCTCAAATCCTTAAAATGTGGTTTGAAAACTCCTCTAAGGGGTGGACTTGCGTCATAAATCTCGAAGAAAAAGATGGAGAAACGGTATTTAGCATGTATATTCATATAGATGCAATCTACCTAAAATTGTATTTGCTGTTTACTTCATGGCAAGACATTGTGAGTTTTTTCCAAGGGCTACAAAGTTCTAGTGCTGACGGAGAGCTTATCAAGCATTATGGCGATAAGCGTCATGGTAAAGGGTGGCTTGAGTATAGAACATTAGAACAATGCCAGATGGATAACTCAGAGTGGGAAAAAGAAGCTATTAAGGCTCTTTGTTCTCTGCCTTTTGAAGCAATCCTTAGTGACCTTCCTGCATGGTGGCATATTGCCTTAGCCTCACCGGCGAAAGTGCTGAGTGAGGTGGCTGAGTAGTCATTAATAAACAATATTGTTGAGTCTGCTATTATTGATGGCAGACTTTTTCTTATTTTTTGACAAAACAAAAAATCTCCGTATAATCATAGTGTATTTAAATCTTATACAAAAAATATTATGGCTGACAAGATTATTGCTATGCCTACTGATGATGAGCTTTTTGCTGCGTTCCAGTATGGACTTGAAGCTGGTACTCCTGAACAAAACAAGAACATTCTTGGGATGTTTGAAAAGTTTATCGGGAAGGCAAAAGAACATCTGAAAACACTTGTTACTCTCCAAGACAATGGGCTCGCTCTCAATTTTAACGAGCAGTCGGGTAACCAAGTACTTGAAGGATTCATCGAGGCACAAGGATTTCTTCTGAAGCTTCCTTTGAAGGGAGTACTTGCAACCTTTGGCGCATCAACATTTACTGATTTCGTTAACTCAGTAAAATCAGGTAAAAATGGTAGAGAGTCTACTGTAGGTGGTATTACGAAAATCCTTATCGCTTTCTTTGAAAAGATTGGAGAGAAGTATGAGACTACTGATGATGCAGCGAGTATTACAGCAAAAGTAGAAGCAGTATTTGCAGAGCAACCAGCTGCTCCAGCAGAAAGTGCATAGTATTTATAGAAGTAATTTTGGATTAGATGACTAGTGCTACGCACCTCAGAAGAAGAAAGAAGATTATCCAGAAGATACCAATCAATATCTACTATTTTCTCTTAGGTTTTGCACTGGTGATGTTTTGGAGAGGGTCATGGCGACTGATGGATCACTACTTCTTTCCTGATCTGCCACTCCTCTCTCATCTCGTTCCTCTACTCTTTGCATTGAGTTTCTTCCTTTGGAACAATGGAAAACTTGATGAGTTAGTAGGGCACTAATTATCCAGCAATCTTTTCTCTTTCAGTGAGCTTCAATGCTCACTTTTTTTGTAAAAACTTTGGAAGCCGAGGTACGAGAAATAGCGTCCAATGCCAACGTGGTAACGGAAAGTATTTCCTTGCCGTATTCCATAGAGAACTCGTACAGTTATTTCGCAAAAACGCATATCTTTCATGCTCTCTATGTACTGTATTGGTATGCATCGCAAGATCGACAAATAACTTTTTCACGTTTTCTTTCTCTAGGTGCAGTGGATAACGCCAAACGCTCTCTCCTCTTAACTTTCTCAACCCGACATGATCTTCTTCACTCCCCCAAATATACAAATTATAATATCACAAAAATGTCGCCTTCCAAAAATTATATTCACTTCCTTCATCAAGTTGTGCTTCTACGGAAAGCGTAATCTTCTTTGTATCAGAAAAAGAGAAGGTAAGCATCGTATGAGCAAGGAGATTTTTTGGACCAAATGGCGCGACGATGAGATCAACTCCTGTTATTTTTTCTACATCAAATGTATCAGTAATCCAGCGTTCCTCTTGTTTATAATCTTCACTTGTTCGATGAAAATCTCTCAAATGATGAAAGGTATAGTGTGTTCAGCTATGAACAACGTCGCAGTATTTATTGTGTCATATCTTAAGCATCCTTCTAGATATAGGGATGTCAGACTTTATTGCAAATAAAGAAAATGCAGGCAAGAATCCTTGCCTACATTTTTACTTCCACCAAAACAAATGTATTTACAACGTGCTAAGCCTATGAACTCTTAAACACAAGAGTGATTGTAGAGAAATACTATGAAAACTCAAGTAGTTCGCTTGCTATGCCATTGTAGAGGTCCAGTCACTCATCAGTCAATTTCAGCGTATCGTCATCGAAATGTAACAGTCACTGATCAGCAAATTGTTCAAGGAGTGCTTTTCGATTTGATACAAACACTGGGGCGAACGCTTGGAGGTTTTTTACTCAGCGTGCTGTTCTGAGAGCGAGAAAGAAACTTTCAATCAGATAGTCTTTTTCACTGAGGATAATCGTGCTGTCTTTCTCGCGAGACGACTCTTTCATATATCAGAAGATACTCGTCGATTCGGTGAAACGAATGCCATAGGACCCTTTTGCTTCGGGTAGCTGTTGAGCATATTCGCCAGTGAGAAAACTAGAAGCAGATGGACCGATACCAATATAGCTTTGCATAGTTCGATAGACCATATTATGGATAGACTCTTTTCCTGGATAGGCAAAATTAGAGAGTTCGTATCTTCTGTATCATGCATCGAGGATATGCTCTTTGAGTCGCTGGAACTCAACTGTTATTTTTTCCTGATCTGTTTCAAATGGCACATGGGAGAGATCTAAGTGACTTTGTCAGTCTATCTCTTTACGCTTTGTCTTTTCTCGCTGTGCTCCCCCAAAGAGTTCCAGCGTATACAAAGAAAAACTGTCCGCAAATCCGCTTGCTGCTATACTCTGAAATCGCTCACGCCTCGCTCTGTCCCAAAAGAGATACTCATCTTCTCTTGTTCGTTCTCCGCTACCAAATGCAATAAAGTCTAGGTTAAACACATTGCGTGAATCCTTGATCTCACGAAGAGAACGAAGAAAACCTTGTATCCCTTCAAATGAGTACTGTCTTGAGGAAAGAGAAAGTATACGATCGTCGAACGACTGGATACCCAGACTAAATCTCACGCGTGGAAACTCTTTATATGTTTGCGTGATTGTCTGGATAATATCCAACATCTCATCGTGTGGATTTGGATTGAGTTCAATAGATAGTTCTTCCAGGTAGCTAAGATCAAAATACTCTGCTACATGATCAATTATTTTCATCAATATTTTTTTTCCCAATATCCCTGGTGTTCCTCCTCCAAAATAGAGTGTCTTCAAGGCCGGCTTATCATATAACTTTCCCCAATGCTCAATATCACGTACTACTCCCTCCACATATCACTCTATCATCTTCTGTTGTGGATCTACTCACTCTTTTGGTATCACAAAAAAACTGCAGTAACCGCATTTCTTATCACAAAATGGCACATGAATATAAAGTGACAGCATGAGAGAGACTATAATGAGCTACTTTTTCATTACCACTTGTTTTTGCTATTCGACTCAATATATCTTGCCTATATCATGTCTAATAGATCGATGGAGACGAAGAAAACATTCACGCTTATAGAGATGTTGATAGTGATTGTCATTGTCGGTATTTTGGCAGTAGCTTTAATTCCAAGATTACAGTCTGTACAGGCGAGAGCCAGAGATACAAAAAGAAAAACGGACTTTAGAACTATATATAATGGATTGCAAATATTTTTTACTGATAATGGAAGATATCCACAGGCCATAAATGGGTTATCTGGGGCATTCTCTTACAATACCTCACAAGGAGTTTATTCACGACACACAAGTGACTGGCTTACTACACTAACATGAATTCTTACTAGTCTTCCTTCAGATCCTGTAAACAGAAATTTTACAGGAAATGGCTGACCATGGCGAGATGGTAATTATGTGTACTTCTATGGTGCGGTCTTCAATAGTCCAGTTCATCAGTTTGACCTTACTACTCAGCTTGAAAATCACCAAGATCCAGACAGGTGTGAACTCAAATGATACAAATATTACTACTCTCCTCTCGATTACTGCTGATTCTGATCAAAATATATATATGAGTATTCTCCTTATTCCAATGCTGGGTTGTAGTTTCGTATTACCACTTGTTTTACGAAAAACCTTTCTTATATAAGAAACAAGAGATTTTTTTGTTGTTCATTTATGAAAGAGATATCGAGAAAAGCTTTTACATTGATAGAGATGCTAATAGTGATCGTCATTATTGGTATTTTAGCAGCGGCTCTCGTACCAAGGCTTCAGTCTGTACAAGCAAGAGCAAGGGACAGCAAAAGAAAAGTAGACCTCAGGACTATTGCGAATGCAAACGAAATTCACAGGTTTGACTATGGAGTGTATGCTAAAGCAGGGACATGTTCCTACAATGTTGGTGGTTGTTATATATACAGCACAGGTGGTTACAATCCTTGGATACCTATGCTTTCAGGTGTGATGTCCTCTCTCCCTAAAGATCCCATCAATAATCTACCGACACCGTTCTCAACTACAGGTAACTACTCATATATGTATGGCAATGTGCATGATGGTAATGAAGCGTATTTCGACCTGTATGCTCAGCTGGAGAATCATAATGATCCAGATAGATGTGCTATCCAGCAGTATGTCACGAATAAACCTGACAATACAGTTGTTCTTTGTTCCTATCCGGCACCAAGATGGCTACTCTATGTTGTATCTGCATATTAAATAAAAAGAGCTCTAGAGCTCTTTTTATTGTTCATATCTGATATACGTACTTCACTCTGATCTTTTTTCTAATATTTTTCTTTTGTCCCCTTTTTTATAATGAATGGCCTCGTAGGCAAAGTGTGTCTCATAGTTGAGCCCTGCAACCTGTAAAAGGTTGTGTAGTTGCGTCAGTATCCCTGCCTTTGCGAGAGAAAGAGATATATGCTCAATAGTGTTTTGATCTCCATGTTTTGTTGATCTTGTCTTGGCAATGGTTACCGACTTCATGATACCATCTTTCTTATCATAATGTTCCCCAATGATCAATTTACCATTTGAGTCATCTGAGGTGTCATTGTAAATGTAATTAACAATATACTCCTCTTCTATCTTATTTTCTCCCGGCTCTTTACCGTTCCATGGCTCGCGCAACATCACCTTACCATCTTTTTCTAGGATGTCATAGTAGTTATGAATCACCAAGTCTGCCTTTTCTTGTTGATGTCTACCAAAAATATTCCACATTGGATAGACATTATTGAGTGCTCCTACTACCATATAGAGAGGCTCTCCTACTCTACCTGGATCTCTCAGGAGACGTCTTATCACAAGATCTTCTTCAGGAGCAGTTACATAAATTTTAAATGGATTGTGCTTATCGGTCAGTTTTGTAATAGTGTAGAGTCATTCTATGATAATATAGTCATAATGCCCACTAAGTGTGATAGCAATATCTCTCTTACTTTCCTTGAAATTGTAGGTAGGCATATCAAATGTCTGCTTGTGCATATACTGGTCTATATGCTTGTCCAATAGCTCATACTCGATAAGGTCAGGATGGTCGAATGTTCCATACAGTACGGCTTTCAACCAAGTATCATCTCTATAGTAGTTGTCTGAGCTGACAGTGAGTACTTTTTTGCCTCTCTTTTCCAGTTCTTTCGCTATGATCTGTGCTATATAGGACTTTCCTGATGCAGATGCTCCTGCAACGAAAATAAGCTTCTTACCTGAAGAAGTAATCTCACTTAAGATGCCGTCCATGTTGTTCACCGATAGGGTGTTTTGCATTATGTTTCTGAGAGAGTTAAATACAGTATAATTATACGGAAAAAGTACTATTTGAGCAAATTTTAGCATAGAAAAAAGCCCCCCGTCTATAACGAGGGACTTCGTGCCTATGATGCTTCTCAAGACGCATCACATACTCTTTGCATAGGGAGATCCCCTACATTTACTAGCTTTTTTCATAGCCTTTCTTCACTTTTGAGGCTATTTGGCTGCGTCTCTTTCGCATGAGCAGCCACCGGCCGGTGTTTTACAATACTAAGATGATTTTTGCTCCTTTGGAACGAGGATCAATGTGTGTGCCTTTCGGCGGTGCATGTACTTTTTTCATATTGTCTTTATGTTAGTGTACTAGAAATCTTAGTCCAAAAAGTGGAAATGTCAACACTTTTTATATGAAATATATCTCACTAGATTTACGGCGTAATTCTACCAGTATCCCTTGGGAAGAGCTCTGCGTCTTTGACGTTTTCAAGACCGATAAGTTTTTGGACAAATCTTGCGATACCAAATCCTCGGCCTCCTGTATCGGCCATACCATATTTAAATGCATCTAAGTAGTGCTTGAGTCCTGGATTGTTTGGATCAAGGTCTCTGTCTTTGATCTGTTGGATAAGCTTGTCATAGTTCACTTCACGCTGTGTGATAGTAGCTAGTTCTACTCCTCTAAAGAGTAGGTCAGCTCTGTCTGTTACTTCCGGATTTTCTGTATTTTGGTGGTGGTAAAACTTAGCGTCAGACCATGGAAACTCTGTCACAAAAACAGCTTCTGAACCCCAGTTCTTTGCACTGTACTCGCAGATAAATCTCTCCTCTGCTGGTACAACATCGAGCTCTTTTGTGTAGTCTTCTCCTGTTTCTTTGAGCATCAACTCATGAAGTTCTTTCACGGTGATACGAGGAAATTTCTCTGAAAGGAGTGGCTTTGTTGCTCCAAGAGCTTCCAGCTGACCACCTGCCTTTTCCCATGTTTTTGTGATCACATACTGCAAAAACTGTTCAGCAAGTTCGAGCACCTGCTCCACATTATCGATAAATCAGGTCTCCACATCAAGCATCAGTATCTCTGACATATGTCTGGAAGTATTTGACTTCTCTGCTCTGTATGCCCTTCCTATCTCATAGACTCTTTCAAAGATGGCTGACATAATCTGCTTATAAAACTGAGGGCTCTGAGCAAGATATGCCTCTCTGTCAAAATAGTCTACCTTGAAGACCTCTGCTCCTCCTTCTGTCGGAAATGCAATAATCTTCGGCGTGTTAATCTGCGTAAAGTCATGATTGTCAAAGAACTCTCTCATATATTTCTCTGCTACTGCCGCAACCTTGAAAATTCTCATCTGTCTTGGATGACGTAGCGCAACGACTTTATTGTCATGAATGGTCTCCATGTCAGCATGAATATCCTCTTTTGAGATATCTATTGGTGAGGGATGTGATATAGCTCTAATGACTTCAACACTTTCTCCACCTATCTCAAATCCAAACTTAGTCTTTGGAGCTTCTTTCACTGTTCCTTGTATACGCAAAACAGTACCCATCAGGCAACCATCCAATTTACTAATCTCCTCCTCTCCTTCTAACACTACTTGCATGAGACCTTGTCTATCTCTCATGATCACAAAGGCCAATTTTCATCAAACCAATCTTATCGTGTGTAGCCAACCTCTCACGGTTGCTTGCTCTCCTACATGATTTTTTAACTCTCCTGATAGTACTGTTGTCATCACTATATGCTCAAATATTTAGATATAAATACTATTTGTCGTACTTTGTATTTTTTCTCAATTTTCTTCTTCCCCAACCAGAGAGTTGTACCTCTACAAAATCTCCTGCACCAGAAGGCTTTTTGATATATCTCCATCCGTCTGGATCGACACGTAGTCTCGTCTCCCAACAGATTTTTCTTCCTCTCAAAAACCAATGATATTTGTGCCCTTTCGGATTCGCTTGCACACCAACGACTCCCCACTCTTTTGCCTCTTCGAGTGAGAGCTTTCTTTTTGGATAGTCAAAACGACGCTGTCCCTTAGAACGAGCAGCTTGCTTTTGGAGCTGTGCTTTCTTCTGTGCTATTCCGCGTTTATTCGTCCTTGATGCCATAAAAACTTAATTCATTCATATACAATAAAATCACTAACAGACCAATATATACGGAAAAAATAGCTTGTTTCAATTGTAAATATCGGTATACCCTTTTCGTTATTATTTTATTACTCAAGGAGAAAAGCAAAAAATGAAAGATATCATAATCGCAGGAATTGCCTGATCAGGAAAAGGGACACAGGCAAGAGCTCTTGAAGAGAAATTTGGAGATCAAGTACAGTATTTTGAACCAGGCGCAGTGCTTCGTGCGCTTAGCAGCAATGATAATATAGTAGGAAATTATGCAAAGACATATACTAGCAATGGTTTGTTACTTCCTGACGCATTTATGGGATCGGTGTTAAGCCTTGTGTTTGCGTCACTACACCAAGGGAATAGATTGTTAGTCGATGGTTTTCCAAGAATGCATTCGCAGAAAAAGATATTTGATGATGCAATGAGTGCGTGAGGAAGAGAGTTTGTTGTTTTTCATTTAGTGATAGATGAGGATGAGGCAGTAAGTAGACTGCAAAGAAGGATGTTCTGCCCAAGCTGTGGGACGACCTACAATGAACTTTTGCATGGCGAGATAAAATATTGTCCGCAGGATAGTACACTTCTGAAAAGACGTACTGATGATATGTCTATGGAGGCGATTCAGGCAAGATTTGATGCCTTCTATAAGGAGACAAAACCTATCCTCGATGAGTATAAAACTGAAGGTAGACTCATAGAAATCAATGGTCAGCAACCTGTAGAGGCTGTTACGCTCGAAATACTCTCACACCTGTAGTATTGAAAAACGCTTAGGGATTCTTATAACTGATAGCATAGTTTATGTCATAATGTTATCAGTCATGCAAAGTTATATGCCGCAAATCGATCCAAGAGATTTATGCTCCGCGCTGAGACTATGCAGTGTCAGACAGTACGGAGACAAATACTACGTTGCCGTCAAGAGACTCGATGGCAGCATGACTGAGATACCATTTGACGAGATAGCGAATGCAGACAGCTATGAAGGCAAAACAATTAAGAGAATTTACGGCTCATGACATGTCTTCTTCAATGAAGACCGCACAAAGATATTCTTAGTGACTGTAGAAAAAGGTGACAATAAACAGGTGCAATTTACTGGAGGCTCTCCTTTGGAAGAGACTCACCAACAGGTGGTATATAAGATAGGAAGAGAGGTGAAATTTTACCTTTCGAAGGTAGAAGAAAATGCAATTGCTCGTACAAAAAACAGAACGGGTGTCGAAGTGATTGATCACTATAACGAAACTCCTCTCGTTGACTGGGCATTGATGGAAAGCACTGATGATGAGGGCAATAGCTACTGGAAACTCGTCTGCCTCCTTCATTATATCGTGAAGAAATCTTCAGGGAGACTGAAGGCACAAAAAGGCATGGAAAATGTGACTGAAGGAGGACGATACGATGTTGATGCAATTCTTTCATGAAGAATCCCACATATCGCACCCAATGCTAAACTCATCGTGATGAAATCATTTGAAGTAATGATGGGTGGATAAAAGTAAGTATATTTATTTATTGAATGAGATAATCTCATATGAGTGAACAAAGATTTGGACTGGATAATATCGTAGCATGGGCTAAAAGAAAATGATTTGTCTATCCAGGATCTGATATATACGGCGGCCTCGCTAATGCATGGGATTACGGTCCATATGGTTCACGGCTCAAGAAAAACATCTCTGATGCTCGATGGAAGTTTTTCGTCACAGAAAGAGATGACATGGTAGCTTTTGATACAGCTATCCTTGCTCATCCACAAACATGGGTTGCCAGTGGTCATGTTGGTACATTTGGTGATTTTCTTATAGATGACAAAAAGACCGGCCAGAGATTTAGACCTGATAAGTTAATTGAGGATCATATTGCTGTCCATGGAGTTACAAGAGAACAAGTAAAAGAAAAATATGGCGTGGATAATCTTATTCCCGAGTCTTGGGGTGCAGAAAAAATGCATGAGTATATTATCAAGGAAGGGATTAAAAATCCTGATGCTAAAAAAGATGCTGACTGGACACAAATTAGAAAGTTCAATCTGATGCTAGAAACTCACTTAGGTGTAATAGCTGATGAGTCTTCTAGAGTCTATCTTCGTCCTGAGACATGTCAGTCACTCTTTACCAATTTTAGAAATCTTTGTGATACGACGAGAGTGCGCATACCATTTGGTATGGCACAGATTGGTAAATCATTTAGAAATGAGATTACTCCCGGACAGTTTCTCTATAGAACAAGAGAGTTTGATCAGATGGAAATTGAGTATTTTGTAGAAAATAAAGAAGAAAAAGCACAAGAGGCATTTGACATGTGGAAGGACCTTTCGATGCACTTCTGGAAAAATATTGTACAATTGAAAGATGATAATCTTCGTTTCCGTGAACATGAACAAGACGAGCTTTCACACTACTCTCGCGGTACATTTGATGTAGAGTATAACTATCCATGGGGATGGGGTGAGCTACAAGGTATTGCAAACAGAGGTGACTTTGATCTCACGCAACATCAAAAAACATCAGGGAAAGATCTACAATACAAAGATCCTTATACAGGAGAAAGGTATTTACCGTATGTTATCGAGCCGTCTTTTGGTTTGTCTCGTACTGTCATGGCGGTTATGTTGGATTGTTACGATGAAGAAGAGGTAAAAGAAGGAGATAAGCGTGTGGTAGTAAGATTTCCATTTGCTATAGCACCAGTGAAGTACGCTATCTTCCCGTTGATGGAAAAAGATGAAAAAATGGCAGGAATTGCGAAAGATATCTCGAAGAATCTCAGAAAACAAGGAATTAATGTAGAATACGATGGCGGTGGAAATATAGGAAAGAGATATAGAAGACAAGATGAGATTGGTACACCGTACTGTATCACTGTTGACCATCAAACATTGGAAGATAACACAGTGACTATTAGACATAGAGATAGCATGGAACAAGAGAGAATTGCAATAGATCAGATTAGTAGTTTTCAATAAAAATTATTCTTTATGCATTTATCGTGCACATGAAACATATAAAAAAATGATTGCTCATTGGATTAGTTAGTGTGAGTACTCTCTTGCTTACGGGTGGTGCTTTTGCTGCAACAAGAACAAGCGTTGCAGGAGTACCTATCTCTACCTACTGCTCTGTTTACGCAAAAGATGTCGCGACTAAGTCTGTTGCTATCAATTTGATCATCAAGATAAAAGATGATCCGACACTGAAAGAGTCACTGATGAGACAGTATGGTACATTTGTATCACTTGGAAAGATCTACTGTCAGGGTGAATTTGCGCCAGAAATGTATGAGATTGTAGTATCAAAGCCACCTGTTATAACCACCACTACTAGTCCAACAAATAGTACATCGAACATAGATATTTCAAATAACACGCCTATCATCAATACGCAGCAAGGCGTATTTAGCGGGGATGAAGACTACTTTACTGGATATGATGAGACTCCCCTTGCCTCACTCAACAGTCAACAAAGAGAAACTATCAATCAAAGAATCACTAAAGCAAAAAATGAGTTTGTTGAGATCGTCAATGAACTTATCCAAGACGGCTGGTTAAAAGCTGAAGATAGAAATGAGATGGCAGGGAAGATCTCTTTCAAGTTTTCAAATAATTGTAATCAGCTCGATGGAAAAATCCTTGTCAGACAGTGGTACAATCAGTTCAATGAACCAATAGAAAACGAGCTTATCAATCTATATGTGACGATAAACTTGTGTTTCACCTACAGTTATGAGGCAAACTATGAGACATTTCTCGATAGAATTATCTACCACGAGCTAGGACACTACTACAATTATTTCCACGATCTGGACAATAGCGAGTTTGCTAAAATATGCCGGCTCGATGGTCAAAATATCTGTGCGAATAGCGACTTCGTTAGCCCATATGCTAAAAGCGAGCCAGACGAAGACTACGCTGAGACTTTTGCCTACTATGTCTATGACAAAAAGCCTGTAGAGGGCAATAAACTCCAGCAAAAGATAGACTATTTCAAGATCAGAGATCCAAGGTACCAATAACGTTAGTCGATCGGTTTAATTCATATTGATATGCTATTTTTGACAAATAGCATATTTTTGATATAATTTTATTATAAGATTTGGAGAATTTTATTTTCTATATGTTCTCTCATGGTATTTGCAGAAAACTTTGAGCCTCAAGAAAAGAAGGAAAAAGATGCTCAACACACTGAAAGTAAAGAAAAACTTGATAAAGATGACATGGCCAAACAGGCTATGGAACTCCATAAACACCTTGTTGGGCGTTATGATGACGGAATGTATAATTATGAAAATAAGCAGACAAGAGAAATTTTTGAGGTAAAGATAAAAGGTAATGACATCGTCCTAGGAGTCACCCACATTGGAGAAAAGAAAGTGCTATTTACCTCAAAGGTTGATAATATTGGTCATTTCAACATCTCTATCCCAGGTGCAGGGACCGCACGTTACAACCCTGAGACGCACGAATATACAGGTACAGAATGAGGTATAAAACAAGTACAAGAATACCTCAATAGATGCCAAAGATACCTCCAAGGAAGCAAAGAAAATATGGATAAAAGCATTGCCGAGAGAGAGTTTGATGATAAGCTCGACAAAGTATATAGATAAAAACTTTCCCAAGTGAACAAAAAAGCCCTGCTACAAGCGAGCGGGCTTTTTTCTCTATAATAGTACTATTTACCTCATCATCTGATCAATGAGCTTAGGCTCTACTTCATCATAGATATATCTATCAATAGGACGAGCACCAAACTGTGGGTCGTAGATCTTATCAATGATCTCTGCTACTTTCTTCTTTGTAAATCTTGGTATCTTGATCTCCTCTTTTTGCTTCCATGCATCAAGGAACTCATTTACTTTCATCACAAAGATTTCACTCAGATTTTCTTTGCTCAAAGGCTTGAAGACGATAGTATAATCAAGTCTATTAAGAAGTTCTGGCTTCATCCACTCTTTCAAGCGAGCCATGATACGCTCTTTTTGACCTTCAAAATCTTTCTCACTCATACCCTTCTCGTCATCGCTACTGAATCCAATAGAAGCGATCTTCTTACCAAACTCTTCTGAACCAAGATTTGAGGTCAATACAACGATAGTCGACTTAAAGTCAATCCAGCGCCCCTTATTGTCTTTCAAATGACCCTCATCAAGCATCTGTAAGAGTATGTTCATCACATCTGGTGACGCTTTTTCGATCTCATCAAAAAGCACAATACTATATGGTTTTCTTCTTACTGACTCAGTCAACACTCCTCCTTCATCGTAACCTACATAACCTGCAGGAGAACCGATAAGTTTTGAAGCACTATGTTTTTCCATAAATTCTGACATATCTACTCTGATAAGCGCTTTTTCATCTCCAAAGTATTGCTTTGCAAGAAGTTTTGCGAGATATGTTTTTCCAACTCCTGATGGTCCGAGGAACAAGAACGAAGCGATAGGCTTGTTTTTCTGTACAACAGACAGTCTATTTCTCTTGATCGACTTCACAACTGCATCAACAGCCTCTTTTTGTCCAACGATACTACCTGAAAGATCACTTTCCAATCTCTTAAGTTTCTCTGTCTCACTCTCTGTCACCATGTGAGCAGGCACACCGATCTTATCAGCGAGTACGTGACCAATATCTTCAACTGATACTGTAGGTCTGAGATGTTCAGGTAGTGTATTTTTCATACGAAGCTGCTTCATCTCTGCCTTAATTTTTTCTTCTTGCTCTTTAAGCTCCGCAGCCTGGAAGTAGTCTTGCTTCTCGATAGCTTTCTCTATCTTTTCCTGCACAGCCATAAGCTTTTCTTCTTGCTTCTGATAGTCGTTATTTTTCTCAAGTTTTTCATTCATCGTTGACTTTCTCGCAGACGCTTCATCGATAATATCGATAGCTTTGTCTGGTAGATGTTTATTGAGAATATATCTCTTTGAAAGAGCAACTGACTGCTCTATCGCCTTATCATCAATAATCACTCCATGATAATCTTCAAAGTTTTTCTTGATACCATTGAGGATGTGCATTGTATCAGGGATACTTGGCTCTTCAACATAGAGCTCCTGAAATCTTCTTTTTAGTGCAGCATCTTTCTCGATATGTTTCTGATACTCATCAAATGTTGTTGCACCGATAAGTTTTATCTTACCACGCGCAAGAAGTGGCTTTAACATATTGGCAGCATCTGCACTACCCTCCTGATTTCCTGAACCGATGATCGTATGTATCTCATCGATAAAGAGGATAATATTGTTTGTCACATCTGCAGCCTCCTCAAGGATAGCTTTCAGTCTTGCTTCAAACTCACCACGATATTTTGTTCCAGCTAAGAGTGATCCCATATCAAGCATCATGATACGCTTGTTTTTTAGCTTCTCAGGAACGTCACCAGCGACGATACGCTGTGCAAGCCCCTCCACGATGGCTGTTTTACCAACACCTGGCTCACCGAGAAGAAGTGGATTGTTCTTTGTCTTTCTGAGCAGTGTATACATCATTTGCTCGATCTCTTTGTCACGACCTACAACTGGATCAAGGTACTTATCCTTTGCCTCCATAGTAAGATCTGTTCCGAAAAACTCTATAGTCAATTTCTTGTCATCTCCTTTCTTGTCTTTCCCCATAGTGACAGTACTGCTGTTTACAGAACTTTCTAGTGGATTACCGTCGTCCATCATTCACTCATCTGGGAAGTCATGTTCCATCGCATTGAGGATGGTATCCATAGACTCTTTCGTCTCAAACTGAAACATACTTATATCATTTAGCGATAAATTAAGCTGTGAAATAAGTTTACCGATCATGCCGAAAAACGCAACCACGCCAACCTGCTTTACGACAGGGTTCTGCATAAGCATCATCAGCTTAGTCTTTATGGTTTCAAGGTCTGTATCATGCTCTTGGAGGTAGTGTGCAAGTTGGGTAGACAGTTGGTCAATTGCTATGTATAATAGTACCAAAAAGTTGTTTTTTGCGTCATTGTACTGCTCGAGCGAATCGAGTCTATTATGCAGATTTGAGTTCAACGAAAGATTCTGGAGCTGAATTTGTGGCTCAAGATCATTTCCCAAATTATAATAATCAGTAATATATGTCTGAATATGCACTGTATCGTGAAGTCCTAAGAACTTCCAGAACAGCTCAAAAAATTTCTTTTCCTTCGTATACATAAAGATACCAAGAAACATCTCATCTCCATCTATACTTTTTTTCTGTTTTGTCATACTGAAGATGCTTGCATATGCAAGATAACGAATATTATCAGATTGGTTTTTCTTTGCCATCTATCGTATTATACTTTCAAATTAAAATATCCTTCATACTATCTTCTTCTCTTTATCGTTTATCGTTCTTCATTTTTCTACTTTTCTGGTATCCAAAGTCCAGGGCAAATATCTCATGTATATATACGATGTTACTACTGGTAGTGTGACGATTTACTTCTTATGATTCACTCGACTTATTTTCTTTTTTCTCTGTCGGTTTTTGCTTAATAGCTTTTATCAATCCCGATAGCATTTTTGCTATATCAAGTGCTTCATTGTAGAACTCAGTAAAGGTGTTTTCATCGATATAATCAAGCTCTTTTGCAACGTACAGCATGCTGCGTAGTTGCGCAGAGTCTTGTCTTGCCTGACTTAGATACGCTGTATTCTCTTTGATACTTTTTCCATGCCCTACGGCGATGTGTGTCCCTATAGAGAGACACGGAGCACATATAAGCTCTCTCATCAGCAAATCATCGATGCTTGAGAAGTGCTGATAGAGATTGATGCTCAAATCCTTTGCCTTTTGTCGGCAGTGAAGTTCTTCAAATGTTTTCATTTTTGTTTTTATATGAGAAGGATAAAAAGTTTTACCCTCAGACTTTGGAACATTTTTGTTTTTGTGCTATACTTAGTCTTTCTTCTTTTTCTTCAATTTTTTCATCTCATCTACTCCTCCCTTCACGAAATCTCTCGCCTTCCTTCGAAAGCTCTTTCACTTCGGCGTCATACTCGCACCCACTCCAAGGATTGTCGTCCCCAAAATGGCTCAGATGAGCAACTTATTCAACTTTTTCTCTATTTTTGGCATTCGTATCACGTACACAATTAAAGTGCTACATTTATAGACAATTGCTCTATAATTACAAGAGGTTTCGATACACAATCTGTTGATAATATCGCGAGATGAGAGAATATAATTGACTTTCGTCTTTAAGATGCTATAATCTTCCTATCAACAAAAAAACAACTACCAATGGCAACAACAAACCAAAGTACACAAAGACGAGATGAAATCTTAAAAGCTATCACAGAGTATTTCCCTCAGCCGTTTAAGAGCAATGAAGAGAAACGCTTTTTCCCAGAACATGATGCCTTTGATCACGTAGAGCTTGCTGGAATTTCTGACTTTCAGGAAGTAATGCTCGTTGCTCACCCAGACTATGAGCTTCCCAGCAAAGACCTTGTCATAGCATGGGACGGGATAAGTGAAGACCACGTGGGTATTGTCTCCGTAAAAATTACTTCTCCTTCACAAGAGAAGACAGTCATCATCAAATATGATAATGCTGCTGACGACATTATAGTGGAAGGAGTCGAGCCCGAACTAGCAGAACTCGTCAAAAAATATTTATTCTGCAGAGCTAAAGGACACATTGATTGAGAACTATGTAAAACATTGCCGGTGGATAAACCGGCTTTTTTATTATATAAATACACTATACAGATCTTTATATTGACTTATCTACATAAATACATAAAGTCTATGCTACTAAATCAAATACGCAATACGCATGGAACTGAAACTATATACATTAAAAAATGGAGATACTATTCTTCTCCATCGAAAACGAAACAATGGTAAATACCAGATTGGTATGCATGCCATAAACTTGAACTCTCCTCATTTGAGGATCAAGACCTACAACAATAGTCGTCTCTCTAATGAAGTCATCATTCATGAGACAGACGCAAGAAACATACTCAACGCTCATTTACAAACTGACTTCTATCAAGGCGTACATGTAGCAGGCAAGCATACTTCTACCGAACAGACAAAAAAGCGGTTGGAACAAGTCTGTAAATTACTGGATATGAAATATGTAGAGCCGAAAGTAAAAGAAGCTATTGCCTAACGGCAAGATGTGGTTAACAAGAATTATTGGTTTTTCAGTCCCTGGTTTTCTGGGGGCTGTTTTTTTATTGGAAATACCCATAAAAGCTCTTCACCTGACTCCAATAGGTCTCAAGAAATTCTTTGTATAATGGATGATCAGCAAAATACTTATTGCCGTAGTAGACAAATAGTGGTGCTTTGATAAAAAGATAACCTTTTCTTTGTTCTAGAGTACAATGATGGCACTCTGATAAGTTGTGTATCATGTCTGCTAATTTCACTGCCCAGGCATCTATATTTTCTTCATCTATCATCCTCTGCATCATCTCCCACCAAGCTGTTTCTTTTTCTGTCTGTGAAACGAGGTCAACTAAATGCACCGTTTTCTCACTATATCATAGGTCTTTTAACTGTTCAAATGTATATCCTCCATCCTCTACTATATCATGAAGGTATCACGCATATACTATATCCTCATCAAATCCATATTTCTTCAATAACTCCCCTACTGCAACTGAATGGAGATAGATATCTGTCTTCAAACCTATACGTTGTCCAGGGATTGCTTTCTTCAATAGTTCAATTGTCTCTTCTCTAGTTGGCATATATTTCACATTTTTATTATAAAAAGCCATCATACCCACGCCTTGTCTCTATATCAAGGGATAGATTTTCTTCTACACACACTTGCGTTGACTTTTATCTTTCTAAGTATATAATTCACACATAAACAAAACCGATAATTATGTTAGACAAAAAGACAATAAAGTTGCTTCTCTCTAATATATTAGGAGAGCAATTCGACAAGTGGTATACAAGCGATCAACTACAAGACAGCAACGTAGAAATCTCTGATGCTGAGACAAAAGTCTGTGACATGGATCAGATATCCAAGACTCTCTTCCACATGCTTTGGATTCGTAACGATTCTATTGGTGGTGCTGAAGAAAACCTCAGATCTGTCAACAAAGATGATGCTGAATGGCAAAGTAAAGCAAGTCGCTATGAACGAATCAATGCAGAACGACAACTCCTGGAGTCTCTTCTTCTATTCCATATGAGAAGACAAGCCGTACAAGCAAGAGTACAACTATCTGAAGTGATAGACGGACAGATAGTAGACAAACGGCTGCATGTAAGACATGGGTATATCATTGTAATAGAAAATATGAAAAAATCGTAAAACGCAAAAAACTACGTATTATGTCTACTACAAACACAAAGCACATTATACTCAGAGCTCCCCACTCGTTCAGTCCTTATGTGGATACTCATTGGATGAGAATCCTTGAAGGCCTTATGTTGGAATGGAGGTGGGGTGAGTACACAGAAATGCTCAAAGACGCGCTGGAAGGAATCGACCGGAAATTGTACCCGCATTTGTATAGTATCAAAACTGCCACAGTAGGAGTAAACAAATTCCTACGCGCTCTACCGCAAGATCACGATGCTATACTACTGTCCTACAGTGATGACAAAGGACTGACTATCAAAACCTGTAACGAAGATGCGCCTGGATGTGAAATAGCATACTATGGCAATACCGATTCACATCTGGAGGACGCACTTGGCAAACTCACTCCCCCCAAGCATGGGGAGTTCGTACTCAATAATGAGCGTTGGGCTGCAAGCAACTTCGGCCCTACGAACAACACAATGTATGATTGCGTTGAATGCAAAGAAGCTGGGAGAACGCATAAGATTGTAGAGATTCCTGGGCCACCTGCTCCAGGCAATGAGGTCTCCTTTAAAGGAGATCCTACTCACTATAATCAATGCACATGCTGCAAGGCCGTTACTGGCGCGTGGGTGCCAGCACCGTACTAATTACATTTGAACGTTAAATATCTACACTGAAGCCTCCCGTATCTGGGAGGCTTTTTAAAAAATAATTTTTATTGATTTTCTAAACGATATTTCGCATATCAATAGTATCATCTATTTCTAATATTATTTACTTTATTTTTCTCCCTCATGAAATTTTCGATTCTTGCTTGCTTACTATCTCTTGTTTTCGTATGAGCTGCTTTCGCTCATCCAGGGAATACCGCTTCCGATGGATGTCATTATTGTAGAACTAATTGTGATAAACGATGAGTACCTTGGAATCAAAGACATTGTCATGGTGGTTCTTCTTTTCCTTCAAGCTCTTACCCGAGCTATACTCCAAGTTATACCCCTCCCTCTTACACAACGCCAACCATATATAAAACTCCTACCGAAGAGTGCCAAGAAGAATATTGAATAAATGCCACCGTAGGAACTACTAGCAACACATGTAAATGTAAAGAATGATATAAGTGGGCTACATATGGAGATTATTGTGAACTCAAAACATCTTTCAATACATGTGAAGATCGAATTAATTGATATTTATGAACAGATTGAGAATGTTATTGCAACACATGATATGAGTGGAGCACTTCTCAAAATAAATGTATAAGATCTCAGACTGATCAAGAACGCTGTATAGAACTCTATGGAATTAATAGTTATAGTAGTAATGATGGCATGTGCAGATGCCAAACAGGATATACATTTAATTCCAAACATACTACATTATGATGTATATCTGCAAGTCTATCTTGTCAATTAAGCTTTTCTGACCCAAACGTTTATAGTGACTGAATACCAAATACCGATGGAAGATATAGCTGCTATTGTAAAGAATGATATCAAAGGGATAACCAGTGAAAATGTACTTTAAATTCTACATCTACAATACACAATAATGAGCTAGAAGATGCCATTCAACGAATGTATAAAAATGGTCTTACAAGCTATGATTCTATAGAATGATTTATGCCTTTCAATAATATCACAAGGGAACAGGCATCTAAATTTTTCGTATGATTGAACCAATTCATACTAGCTATAAAATGAGGATCTAAAGAAACAAATGAAAATAAGTGCGTATTTAGTGACATTAGTAATGCTGATAGAACTTTAATTAGTTATATTAGCAAAGCATGTGATAGTTGAATAATAATTTGAAGTAAATGAAAATTTAACCCCAATGGAAAATTAACTAAGGCACAAGCATTAACAATTCTTATTAGAATTATCAATGGGAAAATGGATGAAAGTTGAGAGATATGGTTCGAAAAATACTATCACTCTGCTGCCAATAAAGGATTGCTAGACAAACTAGATTACCACCTATTGGACCTAGATAGGGAAGATATAAATAGAGGTGACATGGCGAAACTTATTTACAGAACATATTTATATACAACTAAATAAATCATTTAAGGAAAATTTTTATACTCTCTTCACAGCCTCACTAACCACCTCAGCTATCCCCTCTTCCAATGGTGAAGGAATAACACTTTCAGGATTCAAATCTTTGACTGCATCAGCTAATGCTTCAGCGGCAGCTATGAAGTGATCTTGCGTAAGATTTTGAATTTTTCATTCTAACGCTCCTTTGAAAACACCAGGAAATACTAAGACATTATTAACTTGATTTGGATAATCTGAGCGACCAGTTGCCACGATGTAAGCGCCTCATTCTTTGGCTTCTTCGGGCATAATTTCGGGAGTTGGGTTGGACATAGCGAAGACGATAGGTTTGTCGGCCATCTTTTGGATATCGGTTCTGTCGAGGACATCAGGCTGGCTGACTCCGATGAAGACGTCTGCTCATGGGAGGACATCTTTGAGAGATCATTGAGCATTGTTGAGATTGTATGGGATGATTTGATCTTTGTATTCATTACTGTTTCCACGTCACTCATAGAGTGCTCATTTGCTGTCAACGAGAACGATGTGTTTGACTCATCGAGCAATGAGAAGCTTTGCGATAGCTATCGCTGCCGCTCATGCGCCAGACATGACGATTTTGATTTGTTCTTTGTCCTTGTTCACAAGTTTGAGAGAGTTTTGTAATGCAGCGAGTACGACAATAGCTGTACCGTGTTGATCGTCATGAAAGACTGGGATGTCGAGACGTTTTTTGAGTTGCTCTTCGATATAGAAACAGTTTGGCGCTTTGATATCTTCAAGATTGATGCCACCAAATGTCGGTGCAAGATTTTCGACTATAGAAATAATTTCGTCAGGGTCTTGCGTCTTGAGTACAAGTGGCACCGCATTGACTCCACCAAACGTTTTGAAAAGGAGTGCTTTTCACTCCATGACCGGTAGTCCTGCCATAGCCCCAATATTACCAAGACCCAGAACTGCACTTCCGTCGGAGATAACTGCGATAGTATTTCCTTTTCGAGTATAGTCATATGCTTTCTCTGGATCTGCTTCGATAGCTTTACATGGCTCTGCCACGCCAGGAGAGTAGAAAATAGAGAGATCTTCTCTCGTTTTTGCTGATGCTTTGGTGGTAATTTCTATCTTTCCTTTGAGCTTTTCATGTGCTTCAAGTGATGCTTTTTTGTAGTCCATATATGAGATATTTTATAAGCTAAACCAACCGTTTACTTATATGCATATGCACAAAGAGTACAAGTTGAAAGTCAGTAGGGAATCACTATGCTGACAGCATGCAAGAGATACACACAGCAACAGAAGACACCGCAGGAAGCGAACCGATACTGTTTCCTGAGGAGCCACTGAAAAAAAAACTGATCCGCAACAGCTTTTGGTTGTATTTTTTCTCGTTTATCGTCGCCCCAACTGGGTATATTATTAAGGTAATCGCTTCGCGTGAACTCTCGGTTGAGGATATTGGTATATTCTATTCGGTACTGGGAATTATTAGTCTGATTTCTACGTACAATGACCTCGGTCTGACCGAATCTATGCAATACTTTTTGCCACACTACCTGATCGACAAGAACTTCAAGAAAGCAAAGTCGATGCTTCAGTTTACGTTGGTGTCTCAGCTGATCAGTAGTGCACTTATTATCGTAGCACTCCTCTTTCTGGCACCTTGGCTGGCAACTCACTACTTTCAATCACCACTGGCACTCCCACTTCTCCAACTATTCTGTATCTACTTCCTCATCATCAATACTTTTCAAATGATTCAGTCGCTCTTTATCGCGACACAAAAAGTAAAGCGGTCACAAGGTATTGAATGAGTGAGAATGTGGACAATAGTTCTTTTTGTCTTTCTTGGTTGGCAGTTAGATATCTTTAGTCTCAATCTGTTTATGTCATATCGGTTGATCGGACTGGCTCTTGCGACGATAGTTGGAGTGATCGCTGCCCGAAAGCACTTTTGATGGCTGAGCAAATACAAGAGTGAAATAGACCGAGCATCGATCAAGAAACGATTTGGCTACGCATTCTGGGTGATCATTGGGACGAATGCGACGATACTTTTGACACAGATAGACCAACAATTTGCGCTTTATTTCTTTGGCGCAGAAAGTGCCGGATATCGAACAAACTACCTCACCCTCTTTAACAGCATGGCAGTTATCTGCACGCCACTGATAGGATATCTTTTCCCACTGCTCAACGAGCTCAATAAGAAAAATGAGAGAACAAAGATAAGACTACTCAATCGTGCACTCTATGCTGGATTTTTCGCTATCGGTTTGGTGCTTGGGGTAGTTGCATACTTCTGGGGACCTGAGATTGCGGTGCTACTCTTTGGAGAGAAGTTTAGATTTTCATGAGAGCTCTTTATCGTGAGTGCACCATTTCTTTGGCTTGTTCCTATCATGGGTATCCAGTTCCAAAACCTTGCCAGTCATGGTATGGTGAAACAAAGAGTTGGTGTGTTACTCCTCGGTGTTGCAGTAAACTGTGTTGTCAGCATCGTGCTTATGCGTGCTATTGGTATCACTGGTATCATCTACGGTACTGCTGCTGGACAAGCTTCTGCTATCATCGCATCATTTATCATCCAACATATCCATCGTCGTCGTCATGCTTCAGTATAATATCGTCACAGGAAAAAACGGAACAGTAAGGCGGTCAAACCGACAAAGTTTTTTGGATAGAGCGATACAAACTGAGTGAGACGAGAAAATAAGTCTGCTTATGCTCTGCTACAATCATATCGATCAGTTCTTTACTGCGCTAGATAGAGTAGATAGAGAACCAAGACGCAAAAATTTTGTTATCACTATCGTACAAAATTCTGATCAGGACGATGCGAAAAAAGCTTTTGAAGAAAGAATTTCAAGTTATAAAAATATCAATGTCCTCTACCCTAAGCACAATCTTGGTTCTGCATGAGGCTATGCGCTCGGACAAGAGTATATTCTCAGCAGATGATATTCGCACCTCATCATGCTTGAGGATGATGTTGACCTCTATGACGATGATACTATCTCAGCGACTATTGATGCCATAGAACACGACAAACAGGTACTTTTCATCAACGCTCCAGTAAATACTGATGGCGACCATTCTCGATACGTCCAATACGCCTGCTACCCTACTTCCCTCCTCGGACAGGCTGGTATTATCGATCCAAGATTTTACTTTAGAGCAGAAGATCTAGAATGGAGAGTAAGAGTAGAGAACGCGATCAAAACCTATCACTATACAAAAACTATCGTTGAGAGAAACTATTTTCATCCTTATCTTAAAGGAGCGAACAATAGCGGCTCACGAATCTACTTCTCCCTCAGAAACCAACTATGGATGTTCCACAAACACCGCCAATGATTTTTGCAATTTTCTCTCATACTGGCACAGTACATTGCATATGGATTTCTTACCTTTCTTAGGAGTGGAAAACTCCTGATAGTAGCGTGTATCTGGCATGCTATCATTGATGGAACAGGTAAGTATAAACCGTTGGAGTATCATGGAGAGATGATAAGATATTTTTGAGAGTTTAAAAAAGTGATGGTGAAGGATATTGGATTTAAGTCGAAAGAGGTATGATTTGAAGCGCTAGAAGAGTGAATGAATATAAGAAATATCATTGCGAGAACCTCGCTTGCATGATGAGATAGAGTGCATCTTTCAGCCTATTCGGGGTCGCTGGTGACGAGTGGTTGACTTCAGCCCGTATGGATGAACTTCATTGCATGTCTGCAAAAACTTCTGGTGATTGAACATCTCAATCGACACAAGAAAGAACTGCAGGGAAAGATATTATCACAGTGAATCTTCTCGCAGTTGATTAATATATTATTGTTTTTGCCGTGTGTATTGCTATGATTAGCATCATCACTCGTAGCATCTCTGCGGATTTTATGCTCTACGCTCTTGAGAAAATAGATGAGAAACATATCACAGTTTTTTACAAAACAGACATTGTCCTATCTGCTCTATTTGCCGAGAGTTTTCACGACGATCAAGCATCCAGTAGGATTTTTGAAATCATATATCACGGGAGGTCTGAGTATTGATACTATCTGTCTTAGAAGATGACAAAAATACAACATCGCAAATTTTGATGATCTCGGAGTGTTCTATGAGATCTTTATCAAGCGTGAATATGGGAAGATTCCACAGTGAAAAATTACTGTCGTGGATATCGGTGCGAATAATGGACTCTTTACTCTCTACTGTAAGTGGCAGAATCCGCAAGCGACCATCCACTGCTATGAGCCAATTCCTGCATGTGCGGAGCATATTCGTCAGATGGCTAAGGACAATGGTCGGGATGATATCCATGTGCATGAAGCAGCGGTAGCTGATCAGAGCGGAGAGCAACAGCTCTATCTCAACGAGCAAATCACTGTCGCTGCTTCCCTCTACCAGGCAGTAGCAGGTGCTGAGTATGCTATTAACATCAAGACTACGAGTTTTGCTGACCTGCTGAGTGAAGACAATATAGAGACTATAGACTTTCTCAAAGTCGACTGTGAGGGTGGAGAGTACAGCATCTTTTCGGATATCTCTGCGGAGACCCTCGATCGCTGTAAGTATATCGCTATCGAATACCATGATATAGACGAACAAAAAACGGGCAAGAAACTATTCAACTATCTACATAGGCTTGTCGGAGAAAAAAGACGTGTTCTTTTTCACCCGCACCCTGCACACCCACACAATGGATTTATTACTATCAAATAAGCTCCTCTTCTCGATGAAAAAAGTAAGATTTCTCTTCTACTCATGAGACGGCATCTTCAAAAACGATCATGTTTTTAAGGAACATGGAGCTATTATTGATTATTTCAACAGACATGGCTACGATGCAAAGATGGTCTGTATTGACCATGGTGTGACTGTCAATGCACACGATGTCATCAACAAGAAAGTAGAGGTCAAATATCTCAAAGATAAAAAGATGTTTCTATGAGTTTCTCTTGGTATCCTCTCCTATCTTTTCTCTCTTAAAAAACTTCACATCCTTATACTCACGCACTTTTCACCAAAAACATTTCTCTACGCTCTCTGGTATAGATTATTCAACCACGGCTGAAAGGTATATGTCAAAGCTGACTTTGATGCAGAGCGATTTAAAAATAACGATCATGGATTTCTCAAAACCTCATTCGCTCCGCTCAGACGACTGGAGAAACTCCTAGTAAGATGGTTTACCTCCCTCGTTGACCTTATTAGCATAGAGACAAAGGAGTGAGAAAAACTACTGAAAGAGTACTCATCGGCATTTCACCAGAAACTTGCTTATATCCCCAATGGCTTTGACGAAGCATTTATCGATGATCATGATCTTCGTCCGGGCTTCGAGAAGAAAACAAATAGCATCGTAACTATAGGCAGAGTCTGAACCTACCAAAAGAATACAGAGAAACTACTCGACATCCTGAAACAGGTCGATATGAAAGACCGAAAAGCATATATTATCGGCACGATAGATCCTACTTTTCAAGAGACCATAGATATCTACTTTGAGCATTTTCCTCATCTGCGTGAAAAGATTGTTTTCACCTGACCTATCTACGATAGAACAAAACTGTTTCACTATCTCCAAGAGGCAAAAATCTACCTTTGCACTTCAAGATTTGAGTGATTTAGCCTCGTCTTCCCAGAGCTTCTTTCGCAAGGCTGCTATCTCATAAGCACACCGGTATCAGGGGTGCAAGACATTACTGATCATGAAAGACTCGGAAGTATCCTTGAAAATACAGAAGAGTTTGTACATACTCTACAGTGATATATTAGTGAAAACAGCTACTCAAAAGAATTATTTCATGACATAGTAGACTATGCGTATAGTCACTTTGCATGGGAAAAGCATCTACAAAGACTAGAAAATTTACTCTGTGGTGATACGAGATGAAAATAAGTGATAAGGATAATCCGTTGTATATAAAAGCCTGTAAAAGAGAGTCTCTTTTTCGAACAGGTGCTGACGACTATGCCAATATAAAGATTCCCCAAAGGGTCAAAGAGTTTGAAAATCTGCAAAAAACAGGAGATCGTCAGCAAGACGAATTCGCTTTTTTACATTCTCTTGGAACGTTTCCACGTGGGTTATCCCTCGGTTCGTGAGGTGGAAGTTATGAGTTGAAGCTACTACAAGAGTGAATAGTAGACCATTTTGTCTTTATTGATATTAGTGAACAAGCCCTCGAGACCCTGCAGAACAATGCTAAAAAACTTGGCCTCAGTGAGAAGATTGAAACGCGTGTACAAGATTTTAACTTTCTGGATCTCCCTGCAAATAGCTATGATCTCGTGAGCTGTCAAAACATGCTTCATCATATCATCAATCTCGAAGAGTGTTTGCACGAGATCAACCAGTCATTAACTCCTGAGGGCATCTTTGTTACCAATGAGTGTATTGGGGAAAACAAGATGTACTGGTCTGATGCAAAGATGAGCTTCGTAAAAACCTTTCAGACTGCACTTGCTGAAAAAGGTATAGAAAGCAATGAATATATTAGAACGAGTCCTACAGTTCTGACAAATAACTGCCCTTTTGAATGTATTAGAAGTGCTGAGCTCTACGATATTATCCAGCACTATTTTGGCGAGACAAAAGTAAAAGAGAATGCATATGGTCACCTCTGGCATGCACGAAATGCATTGAGTGATAATAGGTCTGATACCTATTTTGCACTACTAGAAACATTCGACAAATTTGTCAGAGAAGAGAAACTTCTGAGACCCAATCTCCTGTTTGGTATCTACAAAAAATCTCAGAAGCCACTACTAGAAACCAATAGCTGGTCTACAAGTGAGATGAAAAAACAGATCGGCGTAAGCAGATTCAGCGAACAAGCACTCATGCAACGATGAACGAAGACACAACAAAAACTACCAGGTCTCTATAAGTTTTTAAAACGTCTTTACTTCAAACTAAGATAATGAAACCTCAAGTATCGATAGTGATTCTCAACTACAATACACCCGAACTAACAACCGCATGTGTGCAGTCTCTCATTGCACATACAGCAGAGATTTCCTATGAGATCATCGTGGTGGAGAACGGATCGAAGCCAGCTAGTAGAGAGTACTTTGAGCAATATCTTACTGACCTTCCATATGTGCATGCCGTCTACTCAGAAAACAATCTTGGTTTTGGCTGAGGTAATAATTTTGGCTACAAGCACGCTGAATGAGACTATATTTTCTTTTTAAATAGTGATACCATCATTTGAGAAAATTCGATCAAAATTCTCTACGATCACTATACAAATTTAGAAAAAACAACGAAAGTATGATTTCTTGCACCAAGACTCTACTACGACCATGAGTTGACCAAAAAACAGATGTTCGGCACGAAAGCACCTACGTTTTGAGACGTTTTACTCTACAATATTCCAGGCCTTAAAAACATTTGGAAGAAGAGATATGACCAATTTCGCTATGCTGACCGAGACAGAGATAGCGACAAAGAGATCGGTAATGCAGGTGGCCCAGCATTTATGTGTTCAAGAAAATGCTTTGATGACATAGGAAGGTTTGATGAAAGATTTTTTCTCTACATGGAAGAGTTTGATACAGCCATGAGGCTACATAAAAAATGATATCACAGTTTCTTCACTGCAAAGACAAGCATCGTTCATCTCGAAGATCAATCCCCAAAGATAAAACGAAAAAAGCTGAAGATTTCACTCTCCAGCATGTGTAAGTTTTTTTGGAAGTATTTGTAGTTACGAACCAGCCTGCATTGTTTCTTCGGTATCGACATCTACTTTTCAACTTCTCTCATCAATTTCTGCTTCCATGGTTCATAGTCTGGCGTAAGGACGGTTCGTTGTTTAACGGACGTCTTTTAGGGTATAATAACCACGATAAAAAAGACAATAGATATACAAAAAATATATTGATATTCTCATCTCATGCTAAGAACTCCTAGTCTTTTTTATGCCAAAAATACGATTACTTATCTGCACATAAAAAGAGATGATCTTATGAGAATTTGTCTTTGTAATTAACTTCCATACGATGGCAGAGACTAACTTAAATAGTAATATTACTAGTAATTTTACTGTTGGGTAACCTAGTTTCTTATAAACATTGTATTGTCGTTTCAATACGGTGAATAATGATTGTTCCTTAAAACTCTTTACCTCATGTATTCTATACATGAATGTATAGTGAGGAATAACTTTAATGACATATTTTTGTGTAAACTGTAAATGGTAATCCCAATCTGCAAACAATCATGTTGTTTCATCAAACCTTATTTGAGCATCAGAGCGAAAGAGAGTCCCGCCAAATCCTAACGCATTATTATTACTTAAGAAGTCTTTGCTTGTAAGATGTATTTCTTTTTCTACGTTTAATAATACTTTTTCTGTATCTATTTTCTTTCCTTCTGCATTAATGTAGATTCTTTGTCAAGCGATGGCTCATAGTGATACATCGTCCTGTAATTTCTCATATAACAACCTCAGAGAGGCGTGATCACAAAATTTATCATCATCGGATAAAAAAATAAAATACTTGCCTGCTACCATATCAAGAGCTTTATTCCAATTGGGGATCATTCATATATTTTGATCATTATGGTAGTACCTAATACTAGGTGAGATAGTTTTATATGATTCCATCAATAATGCCGTTTCATGGTTATCACTATTATCAACAATGATAATTTCCCCCTCGACATTATATAAACAATCTTGAGATAAACAGCTCTCTATACATTCTTGTAAATAATGTGGACGATTGTATGTTGGAATTAATATAGATATTTCAGGTGTTACACAAAAATTTTTATCTTTCAGCATCTGGCGGTATGCTTTTAAAGATACAAAAAAGGGCGACTAACCATCCTCAAGCCGCCAGACTATGTCACCAAGATACCCCCAACGAAGGGAAGTACTCAGAAGAGAATAGCTAATCGCCTTCTCTTGCATTAAGGGTATGTCGTCTTAGTGTATAACATAGTCTGGCAGTAGCAGTATACAAAAAAGAACCACCTTCTGCAAGATGATTCTTTTAGTCGGTTTCCTGACTATAGGATGCTTACTCTCCTTTCCAAAAGTGACAATCGTGGTCATCGACCCAGTTATGATGAGTGAAACCGTATGATTTCATGAGCTGAATTGTTGCTTCTTTTGTAGGTACGTGAGGCATAATTTCGATGACGACGTCGCACTCAGACAACCCCGTCAGTAGCTCCTCCATTCCTTTCAGTACTTCGTATTCAAATCATTCTACATCCATAACGATGAGATCTGGCTTGATAGCAAGATGCATACCGTCGTATCTTTTCACAGGTACAGATATGAACTTTTCATGACTAGCAAGCTCATTGGATTTCACCATCTTGCTCGAAGCGTCATTTTCTGCTATGTACTCAAAGAGCGTTTCTCCATCGTGTTCTCCCAGACAGCAATTGTAGAGATACGTTTTCTCTTCTACCTCAGAGAGGATTGTGTTGATCTTCAGTGTTCTAAATGTTGCTGGACTTGGTTCAAAACAGTAGACCTCATAGTCATGGTTTTTTGCGAGTTCAATAGCGTATCTTCCGATATGTGTACCGATGCTCAGAAATGTTTTGCGTTCGTTGTTTTTCGTTTTTTTGATATTATTTTTTATCACAGCCTGTACCTCTGGCTCGTAGTCAGGGATAAGTACTGTCCAGTGGTTGACGGTGCTACCGAGAAAGGTACCAAAGGGCGTTTTGAAAATAAATGGCTTATGAAAAAGCCTATGAGCCTTTGAGACTACCCTTCCCAAGGTGCCTAGCAGTACCGTATTGATCGTATAGAGCAACGCCAAAGCCAGATATCTTCGCATAAAGTCGATACTTCATGAGATCTTTATATACCGAGGTATAGATGCAACTTTACTGAGAAGTCTTTTGATTTTCTTCATCAATTAACGCACAAAAGGTAAAGTTTTCTGTAGTACTTCCTCTACTTCTATCCTATCCATCTCATCTCCTGCACATGCTGCAAAGCTTCCATATGCATCATAGCACTCAATATCCATCTTTCGAATTCGTTCTCCTGGGTATTTTTCGGTGCTAGTCAAATGCGGATACAGTCTTGCAGGATTAGTCGGCCCAGCAAGAGCAACCACAGGCACGCCAGCTACTGCACCAAAGTGCATAAATCAGCTCTCCTGACAGATAAGCACATCTGTCTTTGAGATAGCCGCAATAGTCTCTTTGAGTGAAAACTTCCTTGTCAGGTCGTGATAGCCTACGCGTTTCACCGTCAGTCTTCTATCCGATGGGCCACCGAAAGCGACCACATCATATCATTTATCGAGAAGTTCTGTGATAAGCTTTTCCCACTTCTCCAGTGGTCGCCATCTGCAGTCAGCTGTTCCATGGATACTTTTTGAGAGCTGATTGCCTCAGCCGAGAGCGATACCTATTTTTTTCCTTCGCTGAAAGCGGGTTTCTTTAAATGTCTGGTTTACCTTATCGCTCTGGGTCAGTGTGTACTCATAGCGCTGATCGTCCATATCGGGCTTGATACCAAGAAACTCACCGAGCGCCAGATAGTGTTCTACCTCTCTTCACTCTTTGTCTCGATAGTTCTTGTGTGTGAGGAACTTGCCGTCTTTTCCGAGTCTGTCGAGCCCGACTCTTTTTTTGAAACCTGCGAGCTTTGCGAGCAGGCCAAAGATTCGGTGCCTGTCCAATACCACTATCGTCTTATAGTGATAGTGATGTCTCATATGACGAAGTTGCAGCACAAGCTGTATCATACGAAATATATTTCCTATCGTCTTCTTCTCAAAAATACTTTCATCAAAAACAGCGACCTCATTGATGGTCTTGTTTCCCTGCAATATCACGGATGCTCTTTTTCCAACAAAATACCCTACTCTTGCTCCTGACTGTTTCACTTGTCTGACAAGCGGTGTTGTCATCAGCACATCTCCTATCGCTCCAATCTTGAAAAACAATATACTCTGCATACCTACTTTGATCAATTATGTAAGAGTTTCTTATATACTGATAACACCAGCTGAATGCAATCCTCTCGTTTGAAAATCTTCTCTGGGATAGATTTGACGTCTGCATCGCCCTTAAAAAATGCTATAATCTTCTCAGATATCTCCCTTGGGCTTCCTGGCTCGACAAAGACTATTTCTCCTGATACCACCTCAGGGATAGCAGCCACATTGGTTGTCATCAGAGGTTTCTTCATCGCACAGACCTCAGCAATAGCCAGTCCAAATCACTCTGCATGTGATGGAAGACAAACAAGATCAGCCGTAGCAATCCATTTTTTCAATGTTTCTCCTCTTGCACCTGGTATCCACGTGATCTGCTCATTGTATCTTGCAAGTATCTCCTTATAGTCTTGTTCATCTACAGTCGAACGAATAAGTCCTGCTTTCTTCTTTGTATCTTGTGGCACGATAAGGACAAAATGAGCATCCTTATCAGCATCAGCCACAGCTGGGATAGCCTGTATCAGATCATCCAATCCTTTTGCCACTCATGGTCTACCAAAAAAGAGCACGATGTTTTTACCTTCCAATTTGTATTCCTTTCTTAGCTCTCCATTATCACTCATAGGTTTCCAGTGGTCATAGTCGATCGCATTGTAGACGGTCAAAAGTTTCTTATCGTCTATGCCATAGACTATTCTTAAATTGTTCTTCGTGTAGTGTGATACACAAAGGTATTTATCAAAACGGAATCGTGTAAAAATGATATGCTCAAGAACAATTGAAAGATGTCCAAGCTTTCCAAGGAAACGATACCAGAGCTGTCCATATATCTCATGGACGTGAAGCACTGTCGGTAAGCCAGTAAATTTCTTTAGAATACCTGCTGGGATAGCGGCCATAAAAGTCGTTGCATGCACAATATCAACATGCTCACGCTTACAGATATCAAGAGCTTTTCTTAGCCCATATCGCATAAAGTCAAATCTCCCATGCCCTACCCTATGGATAGTACAGTTCTCTGCATAGTCCTCTTTCTTTGCAAGTGACTGGTCATAACGTGACGTCACTATGGTCACTTTATGTCACTCAGCGAGTATGCCTTCGACGATTTTTGCGAAAAGTGTCTCGACACCACCGATGTGAGGATGAAAATATTCGAGGATAAAGAGGATATGTCTTTTATGCATGATGATGTTTTTTACCGCGATATCGATAAACAAAGAGTGTTTTGATGGCGTACCAACCATCCTTTAGCTTAATTTTCTTCCCATGCTTCTGTTTTCTTGGATAGTAGTGAATAGGCACCTCTCCATAGGTGTAACTTTGTCTCAGGAGCATTATAGTGACTGCCGGCTCCCATGCAAAGTCATTTTCTTTTGGATAGAGCAAGATGTTTCTACACGAGTTATGATACATCTTATAACAGGTTGGTTCATCTGTCACCTTTCTTCCTACAAGGAGTGACGTAAGTAGCGAAACCACCAGTCAACCAAAGAGAAAGCCTACTGTTGAATAGTTCATACCGTAGTGTTTATAGCCACGTGTTCTTGAACCATAGCAAATATCCCACTGTTTTTCTTCCATAGTCTCTAGCATTCTCTCGAGATCTTTTGGCTCATACTCAAGATCAGCATCCTGTATCACATACACATCACCTGAAGCATGAAGCACTCCCTGCTTGATACTGTACCCCTTTCCATGGTTCTTATGATGGAGATATTTCACCTTACCCGTATAGACCTTCAAAAAAGTCTGGATAATATCATCACTTTTGTCTTTACTTCCATCATTCACGATAATAATCTCTTTTTCATAACCGATATGCGAAAAATCTAGGAGGGCAACCTTCTGCAGGAGCTGTCCGACAAATATTTCCTCATTGTAGACCGGTATGATGATGGAGATTATCTTCATTCCTCTTTCCCAGAAAAATTAAAAAAATGATTCATAATGTAGTTCCAGACAAAGACTACTCACTTTGCGATCACTGAACCTACAAGATAGTGTATCCCTGCATACTCCACAGCTCATTTCAACACGACGAGGTTGATGCCTAGTCCGATAACCTGAAAGAGGAAAAACAGCAAAGCTTGTACCCCATGTCTCCCAGAAAAATCACGAAAAGTCAGATATTTCTGAAAATAAAACCCAAAGGTAAAACTTATCACAAATGCCAACACCTGTGAGGTCAGATAGTAGATACCAACGAGATCGGTAAAAAACCAAAGGAAAAAGAGATCTATCATCGCTGCCAGACCTCCCCCGATGGCATATCTGATTAACTTTGAACTGTTTCGTACTCTTTTCGATAAGGTTCGCATTGGCTGATTATAGAGATATCACCATAGAAATAAAGATTAGTCGTGATGTTCTTTTGCGAGGGGAAAGAGCAATGCCATCGGAGCAAAGAAGATGACCAGCACCATGGTAAATACTCTATTTACTGTGGTTTGATCAAGGACAAACTTGTAGTTTTCCGTCACGAGGAAGACAAGTAAGAAGATACCAAGGATAACGACAGGAGCTAAGATGAGAAAAAGTTTCTCTCTATCCATATGCTTTCTTCTAAAGAAAGCTCGAATAAGCATCATCAGGAACAATACTGGTGCTACAGAATAATTATTGAGATCCCATATCGTATTCCAGATGGCTGGAAAGATCTCCCAGTGCACTGAAGCTGCTAGTCCAAGTCATGCATCAGCTCCTGCTGCTTGATTGAATCCAAGATTATAGTATGATTTGAGGAAGGTAAACGGTGCGATGAAAAAGAGAATGAGTGCTATAATGTATATCCGTGTCGAAAGTTTTGAAAAGATATGAAGTTTTTCTTTTGTCTTCTTTCGGTGGATAAGAGAGTAGAGAATAAGTGCTATAAGCACGCCACTCATATAGACCACAAAGCCGTCATTTTTGACATAGGAGAGGATACTGAGAAACGCGATACCAAGGACAAACTCACTTGCATGTCCATCCTTCTGGAGCCGATCGTAGAATGCCATTACAGCAAGGGCCGTATAGGTAGCAGAAAGAAGATCCATATAGCCTTGTGTCGTATGCATAAAGAGTAACGGCAAGGAAATGATAACAGCTGGACCAATAAGTGCTGCTATAAGATTTTTCTTTTTCTGGTAGATCCATGTTGCAATGAGTCCGAGGAAGAAGAGTACAGACAGCCATGGGAAGAGATTGATATAGATATCATTGTAGCCGCCTATGAGATTCGCAATGAACGCTTGCATAGCAGGGATCATAATCGGATATCCAAGTCTTCCTCTACCAAGTATCTCAGAGGTATCTCCAAAGATATGTACTCCTCCATCGTAGAGGATATTCATGACAGGCATGTGCCAGTTACCAAATGCGTCATCTGCATACGAAGGCAAATTGGTTACGAAGATGAAGGCAGTAACGAGGAAGGTTAACAGGAAGAGAATAAGGACAATAGCAATAGCCTTATGTCAATTGCTCATCTGTTTTCGACTTTTGATTTTTCGCTGAAGGGAGAGCGTTTTCCAAAGATCCTTTCGTTTGAGTGATGTAGCAAGAACTCTCACGACGAGTACTAGTAGCAAAAATGCTATAAGGATAGCATATGCTGCTCGATCTATACCATAGCGAACAAACTGGAGAAGAAAGAGTCCATAGCTGAGCACTCCAACGCCGACAAATCGACTTGTCAGGTAGAAAAGCCAACTACGTAGACGACCTCCCATGATGATCCACGTTGCAATGACTCCTATCACGAGCGGAAAGAGAATATATGAAGCAAGATGACTAAGCATCAGACTACTAGAAAGTGCAAACATTATTGTGTCAGGTCATAGAAGATAAAATTGATACCAGAAAGCACAGCAGCTCCTGTATCTACTTCAGGCTGTACGTTAAAATAGAGGTGATAATTTGCCATCGAACCAGTTTTGACTACCGTACACGGACGCAGATAGACCGAAGACCAGTGTGCAACGAAAGGCCAGTCTGAATGTGCTTTTGCATAGATAGTGCAGTTCTCAGCTTTGTTCTCAAGATTATCGAGATCGAGATACTCTCTTACCTCTCTCGTTACTGGAATATAGTTACCAAGTTCGAAGACCACGTTCTCATAGTTTTGTTTATTGATATTGTGATAGGTATTTCTGCCGTGATCATATGTCAGTCTGGCTCCACCGATGATCATCAGTGTCATAAGCGCAATGATACTTGCTCTGAGTAGCAGTTTCCATGAAAATTTCTTACGTACGATCAGAGTGATCACTACTGCGATGATGGCTAAGACAAATGCAAACAGTGGCCATGACCGCCCACCAACCATAGGTCAGTAGTGCAGATTGATGCTATATGGGGCTATCTGTTCAAGATTCCAAAACCTCTTCCATGTCCAACCCAACGCATCTCCTACAGATCTATTTCTCATCTCGAGGTAGACTCACTCTGCTCTGAGTGGTCATGTCACGAGGAAAGCAACGTCTTTCTTTCATGCAGGAAGCTGTTTGTAGATCGGATCATCAGTAAATGACCACTCGTAATTGTTCGGCTCTACAAGCGTAGCGGCATAGACATTTTGTCAAACGATGTAGCCGTAGCCCCACATACCGTTGCCTTGCAAGGTTCCACTCGATACTTTGATCATATCGTTTCCGCCTTTTTCACCAAGCAAGATCACACAGCTTTGCTGACACCAAAAGGTGATACTGCCATCAGCATTTTCTGCGTACTGATTGAATCCTTGTTGTTCGTAGGCACTCACCAGTCCGACTCATCCGAAGACAAGCGCCATGATCATAAAGATAATTTTTTTCATATGAGAGATATATGTAAGTAAAGTTATGCTATTTCTTCTTTTGTCACTATACTGGTACCAACTTTACCAACAGCGATGGCACTTGCTTTGTTTCCAAAGACCACTGCCTCTTCTAGTGTCTTTCCAGTCGATAAAGCCACAGCCAGCGCAGCAATAAATGTATCTCCTGCTCCCGTTACGTCGTAGACCTGCTTCGCTTGTGTGTGCAGGTGTGATACTTTTCAGTCTTTTGTCACGAGCGTTGCTCACTTATCTCCTCTCGTGACTACTAGATTGATATCATACTCCTCTACTATCTTTTGCGCTTCCTGTTCGATGATCTGATCATCATTAGGGATATCTTTTCCTATCAGCTCACGAAACTCTTTAAAGTTTGGTTTCATCAGATAGACGCCTTTAAAGTAGGTCATATGCTGTGGTTTGCTATCAACAAGGATAGGGATTTGTTGTTTATTCGCAAAGGCGATAATCTTTGTGATGAGCTCAGGACTCATCGTCCCTTTATTGTAGTCAGAGACGACAAGATGCGTCGGCTGCAGTGAGGAAAGCACAGAAATGAGAGAGTCCTGTTCTTTTTCACTGAGTTCTATACGCTCCTCATAGTCGACCCTTAACATCTGCTGATGATAGGTCTTCTCGATAAATCTTTGCTTGGTAATAGTCGGAAAGGAAGTATAGAGTGGCGTACAAGGCAGATCGATCTCCTTACATGCGTCGACGAACATCTGTCCTGACAAGTCCTTTCCAATTGCTCCCACGAGAGAGGTCTCTTCTCCAAGAGCTTTAATATTTGCTGCGACATTTGCTGCGCCACCAAGCTTATAGTCCTCATTTTCTATATGCAAAAGAGGGCATGGTGACTCTGGATTGAGTCTTTTTACCCTTCCATATGAAAACTTATCTAACATAACATCTCCTATCACAACTATCGACATCGTCTATCTCTCACTATCTTGAACTAAAATGCTGATCTACATATTCACATATTGTATGATATATTGTCTGATGACACTCTTGGATTCTTGCTGTGTCATCTGAAGGGACAACGAGTGCTATATCACTAAGAGGTGCTATCTTACCTCCTCACTTGCCCAAGAGTCCTAAGACAGTCATCTTTTTCTCTTTTGCTACTTTAATCGCTTGGATAATATTTGCTGAGTTACCACTTGTGGAAATAGCGATAAGCAGATCCTCCTCTTTTCCGATACCTGCAACCTGTTTTGCAAAAATCTGCTCATAGCCATAGTCATTTCATATAGCAGTAATGATAGACGTGTCCGTAGTCAGTGCGATTGCTGGTAGAGAATCTCTTTCCGTCTTGTATCTACCAACAAGCTCTGCAGCCCAGTGTTGCGCGTCAGCAGCGCTCCCCCCATTACCACAGATGAGTATTTTATGACCGTTCCCCAGCGAGGAAACTACAAGGTTGATCGCTTGCTGCATCAACTCATACTGCTCATCAATAAACTTCTTTTTGACCTCAGCAGACTGATAAAAGTACTCTTTCATATCCATAAGGCGTTGATAGTGCTACTATTTAAAGAATACCTTCTTATAGATCATCTCTACAAGTATCTTGATCGCATTGCCATTTTTCTGTCATTTGGAAAGACTGTACTCGGTATATTTAATATGCACCGGCACCTCTTTATATGCAATCTTATTTCTTCTAATGCAATCAAGCAGTTCAGACGCATAGGTCATACCATCTGAGCTCAAGGTTATTTTACTGAGAGTACTAACATGGAGTGCTCTGTAGCCGTTGTGCGGATCGCTGACACGGAGTCTATTGAAAATCAGCGTCACTAATTTTGACCCCCACAGCACAATCTTTCTTCCTACAGGCATATTTTCCGCTTCGCCTCCCTTGATAAATCTTGAACCAAGAAACGCTTTCACTGAAGAGTGTGCCTGAATATATGAGTGGAATACATCCATATCAGCAATATCCATCTGCCCATCTGCATCAAAAGTCACAACCCATGAGATAGCAAGACGGTCATAATTACTCTGAAGAAATGAGAGGCCTGTCTTATTTGCGGCACCTCCTCCTCTATTTATTGCGTGAGAAAGAAGCAATATCGTTACATTATCTTCATATTTTTCTATCAATCATTTTACCTGTTCATAGGTATTGTCCGTACTACCATCGTTTACTACAACTATCTTCTTATAGCCTGCGGCTACGATCTCATCGATCGTGTTTGCTATCGTCTTTCACTCATTGTATGCTCTGATCAGAAAACAGTACGCATCTTTTTCGCTGTCACTCGTAGGCGTAATAGTTCCTTCTCTCTGCTGCAGTGCAAGAGCTGAAACAAGTCTCGTAGAGTGGAACTTTTGCTTCGTGAGCTCATTGAGCATCTCAAAGTAGAAGTATCCAAGAACAATGAGTGCACCATAGACGATAATATCAGCGACTCTTGCCACACCAAACACCTCTGCAAACGACTCTTGAAATCCAGGATAGAAAATACTAAGTAGTACAAGTGCTGTACCACCAACAAAGATGAGAAAGTGGATGAAATTGAGCCTTCTTCTTTGCAGTCCATCGATGGCAAAGAGCAAAAAGAGGATACTCGCTATGATCAGGATAAAGCTCAAAGGACTCATGTACAAAAATGAGAAAACACATATAAATAAGGATATATGTTGGTTTTTACTCATTTATAAGGCAATTGCAACGAAAAGGGATTAGTTCTTTTTCGTTATTTTTGCAGAAAATATTTGGTCGTAGACTTGGATATCTATCTCGTCACCTGGCTCCAGTTTTTGTACATTGTCTTTCGACAAGTATGCTCCTTGCTGCATGAGCAATGCATAGCCACTTTGTAGTATCTTTGTAGGAGAGCTCGCCACGATCGTATGATACCACGCATCGATCTGGACTCTTGTGTGTTGCAGTAGCCCTTTTGCAGCCCTTACTATCTGTCACTGCCAGAGATCTATGTTATCTCTCATACGTATCAGTTTCTCTGTGCTGAGCGTGATGATACTATCATAGAGCACAGTAATATTTTCTTCCCACTCTTCAAGGAGTTCAGTCAACTTATATGCAGCATCTGTAGGTGTTTTTGCTCCATACCAAGCGATGTCCTGTAAGACAGTTTTATCTTGAGTATGGCCTACAGCAACGATGACCGGCACAGGCATCAGACAGATCATTTTTGCTATCTCGAAATCATTCTGCCAGGCCATCCCGCTACTCTCTCCTCCTCCACGAATGATCGCTACAGCGCTAAATTGTTCACCATCTTTTATATCTGTCATAATAGTAGTTAACTGTTCCTGGACCTCTGCAATAGCATTGTTCCCGTGCATGGCACAGAGATACTCTTTGTATTCAATATTATAGCCAGATTGTGCTGCAATAGTGTAAAAATCCTTTAGTCATGCAGCATCTTGCGCCGATATGATAGCGATCTTGTATGGTGGATATGTTCGTGAAAGATATTTATTGTTATAGATTATTTGTAGTTTTTGTAATTTTTGGAGAATATCCTCTTGTTTTTTTTGCAAATGGCCGAGTGTGTACTCTGCGCTGAGTTCATTGATGATAATGCTTATCCCATAGTCTTTATGAAACGAAAACTTCCCGTAAAAGAGCACCTTTAAGCCTGTCATCTCTGAAACGTCTCTCAGTTTTGTCTCACGAAGAAACTGTGCATAGATACTCTCTTGAAAGATACACCCCTTCACCTTCGCAACGATTTTTCCCTCCTCGTCGTACTCCACGAGCTCCGCATAGACATTTTTGCCTTTTTGCTGTATCTTTAAAATCTCTGCTCTTCACCAAAAATCAAAGCCTCAAACAACAGCCTTGAAACTTCTGTCCAATATATCGAGCAACGCCGAAAGCGAGTATTGCATTTCCATAATTGTAGTATACAAAAAAGTGACTGCAAAGCCACCTTTTTGTTTTTCTCTTATTGATTTTTTACATTTGGGGAGAGATCGTAGATAGATCATGAGTATGGTCCGCACCAGTCATTGGTATCGTTGAGAAATTTTCGTCACTGCACAGCACACCTGTCGGGGTCGTTTGGGTTTTCGAGTTTTGTTAACAGATCATAGGTATGTTTCGGTGAATTATAGACTCCATAATAGGTGTATGTTCTAGTTGTTGCTCCAAATGCTACACCACCAGGAGTGTTGATCGGATCGACAGGCACAGAAGTCATATAGCCACTTATAAACGCTGACCAACCAGTACTTGTACTATATGTATAGTGATTGGTATTGTAACTAGCTCATGCATATGGTAGCGGATATGTCGTGTTATCAACAAAGTATATCTCTAACGCATTATAGATATTTCTCAGATCAGTTTTTCTTTTTGTATCCCTTGCTCTCTCCTGCACAGATGTCAGTCTTGGAACAAGAGCTGCAGCTAAAATACCGATAATCACTATGACTATCAGCATTTCGATGAGTGTAAATGTTTTTTTTCTTTGCAAAAAAGTGCAGATATTATCTTTCATTAATTCTCTTTCTAGGCAAACAGATTAAAAATGCAAGTAATCAGTTCCACTAAAATGAATTAGAGTGAGGAGAATACTCATAGAGTTGTGGTGTTCCTCCATAAGGTGGACCACACGATGCATAGAAACCATTAGGCCAAAATCTATACTGCTTGACTCCACATCTATCTGGATCATTCTTATTTTCCAATTGTGCAGTGAGATCATACGTCGTACCACCGACTACATTTCCGTATAAGTACATAAAATCTCCTGTCGATCGTGGATTACTTCCTATATTGATTGGGTCAACAGGCACTGATGTAAGGATACCTGCAAAACCGCTAATTCGCATAGAAACACCATCATTGCTACCAACATAACAATAAGGACATCATGCTCCTCCATATCATGTGGGAAATGCGTCGTTGACCGTAGTGGCGTAGAAACCATTATCAGTAAAGTGAATCTCGTTTGCATTATAAATCGTTCTCAAATCTGTTTTTCTTTTACTGTCTCTCGCTCTTCCTTGTATTGCTGTCAACCTCGGAACAAGTGCCGCTGCCAAAATACCAATAATCACAATGACTATTAGCATCTCTATCAATGTGAAGGAGTTCTTTATGAACTTATAAGCACTCATTTCATGTAAGTAGTATAATGAACTAATGTCTATTTATATTGAGTGAGTCAAATGCATAGGTCCACTTAGTCGCTGGATAAGCCACCTGTGGACACCATTGTAATCAATTTATAGGATCGTTAGCATGTGGATAATGATAGTTTTTTAGCTGACACCTATCTGGATCTTTTTGATTTTCTAATTGCGCAAATAGTTGATAATCAGTCAGACTACCTGCCCCATCTACACTATAGTAGTAATAACTATACCCTCCTGTAAGCCTATGGTTGTCATTATTAATTGGGTCTCTGGGAACAGTTCCCAAAATTGCCTGTAGTCCAGTAATCCGATTAGCTGCACTGGTACTATGTGACTGTTGCAACATTAATTGATTTGCATAAATCCCATTATCTATTTTATGAATCTGATTTGCATTATAGATATTTCTAAAGTCTGTCTTACGCTGTGCATCTCTGGCTCTTCACTGAATTGAGTTCAATCTTGGCACCAAAGCTGCCGCCAAAATACCTATTATCACGATGACAATAAGCATTTCTATAAGCGTAAAAGCTGTAGATTTGTTTCGAGAAAAAAAGAATGCGCTATTCATTGCATTCTTTTTAAAAAATTCTGCGAACAATACAAGAAGAAATATGCTCTCATACTTCTAAAATGAATTTGAATCTGGAGAGTACTCATAAATAAGTGGTGAATAGGTACCTGAAAATGTTCCAATGCACCAGGAAGTTTGTCACGTAGAAGAAAATTGAAACAAGTAATCTTTCAGTTCGCATCTGTCAGGATCTTGAGAATTTTCCAACTTTGTCGTTAGGTCGTATGTATTACTAGGAGAACTGTATACATTATGATATACATAAGAGTATCAACGATCTATCCTCCATGGTTTAGTATCATTATTTATTGGATCCACAGGAGCAGACGTCATATAATTTCATAAACCAGTCATCCAACCTCATTGATTCACACTATAAACCTTGTCAGAAGAATTAATTGATCCTGTTCATGGTGTAAGATAAACACTATTATCTAGAAAATACAATGCAAGAGAATTATAGATTGTTTTTAAGTCTACTTTTCTTTTTGTATCCCTTGCCCTTCCTTGTATAGATGTCAATCTTGGAACAAGTGCTGTAGCCAAAATACCAATAATCACAATGACTATTAGCATCTCTATAAGCGTAAATGTTTTCTTTTTCGAACGATGAAACTTATACATAACACAAAGAACTACAATACTTCTTCCATAGGTTTATCAATTTCCGTAGGTCATGCAACTCTTTTTTGTTAAGAGAATACAAAAAAGTCATCCATGAAGATGACTTTCCCTTATTACAACATCATATAATTCTTTGACAGTTTCAATTATATATCCTTGAACTTATATAGCTCTATACCATTGATCAAATGGCCATTGCTTTCATGGTCGATCACGTCGCTGGCGTGCATGATAAGGATTTTGTCATCGAGTGAGATATTACCCTTGAAGATGATACGGATGATCTCTTTTCCGATACGTTTTACATTTTCGTAGTCGAATGTGTTAGAGATCTTATAACCTTTCACTGCCCAAAGAAGATTAAGATACTTATAGGTGTCGTCTGTCTTCGTAAATGCAATGATAGGTATGCTTGGTTTCAATGTCGAGATTCTTCCGACAGAGTATCCATTGTCAGTAAATGCGATGATAGCTTTGATATCAAGCTCTTTTGATATTCTATATGCATTGTAGATGATATAGTCAGTGATCTGTTTCTCTGCACCGATATGTACATCACCCATAGAGAAATTTGTTGCTAGGTCAGCCTGGTATTTGATGATAGCATTGTACAGTCCTGTGATAGCCTCGATTGGGTCGTCACCAATAGCTGTTTCACTTCCAAGCATAAATGCATCCACTCCACTCTCTAAATATCCCTTCACCATGTCAGGAGCAAGCGCACTCGTAGGATCTTTTTTCCCAACCTTTTTCGTAAAGTTTGCGGAAAGGATAAATGGCTTACCATATTTATTACAAAGGTTTACTACTTTTTCTTCTGTCATACTCTTTTTGGTAGTCAACTCCTCCATCTCGCCTTTCTTGAGAAGGATACCGTCAGACGCATTGATAATCTGATCGATATTATCAACAGCTTCTTTCGTCTCAATTTTTGATATTACTTTCACATCTTTACCTTGATGCTGATACAAAAACTCACGGAGTTCCAAAATATTATTCTCATCTTTTACATACGAAACGACAAGAATGTTCACTCATGCCTGGATACCCCATACAATATCTTTTTTATCTTTTTCTGTAATAAACGGTAATATCGGTGTATAGTTCTCAAAAGTGATTTTCTTATTTGGCTGAAGTGTTCCTGCTTGCTTTACCTTACAGATCAAGTGCTCACCTTCATTTTTCTGCACCTTCAATACGACGTCAGACTCAGCAAAACTGATCTCCGCCCCAGTAGACACATCTGCAATTTCAGGATAGTCGATGAAAAGAGTATTTTTTTGCTCATCTTGATATTCTGAATATTCGATACGAATCTCATCTCCTTTTTTGAATTTCATATTGTCGACATTCTTTGATCTGATCTCAGCACCCTTTGTCTCAAGTACTATGGTTTTACTATTATCTAGCTTCAAGATAGTATCAATATATTTCTTCTTCTGATCATCGAATCCATGTGAAAGATTGATGCGGAATACATCAACGAAGTTGATTATTTTTGAAAGCACCGTTTCCTTTGCTAAAGCAGGACCAACAGTTGCAATAATTTTTGAATAGTGGAATTGTGACATGTGTGTTTTTATAAGTTTGAGATAATAAAGGGTTTATTGTTGGAGAGATTTGGCAAGATTTTTAGAAGTATCGGTTTTTACTCTATTAGTTTTTTTTGTAACACTTCCTAGTGTTTTGAAGAGTCTTAGAGCTGCCTTCCCCATATCCATGGGTCTTCTTCTTGATCACCAGCTAGCCAATTCTTCATCGGTCAATGATTTGCGAATTAATACCATCCTTGGAACTGATATAGAATAAATAGAATTTATCTTCTCTTTCTCCTTGGTCTTTTCGCTCATCACACTTTTCTGTCAGGCTTCTTGCCCTTCATCATCGTATAGCGAAGATCATCATTATCATCATAGATGTTATCATCAGTGAACGACTCTTCTTCCATATCGCTATGATCACGGAGGCTTATACTGACACCGAGTTTTTTCTCGAGCGCCTGTATCTTTTCTCCACCTTTACCAATAATTGCACCTCTTTCTGTTTCATCAACATAGACCGTGATACTTCCCAGATCATTGACCACTACTGTCGCGTGTACGTTTAACTTTTTCTGGAAGTAATCTTGGAGGTAGTATGAAGCAAAAGTTTCAACAGGATTTCCTCCCTTCTCCGCTTTCATAGCATCGACCTTTGCTACTTCCATCACGACGATCTGTTCGCCAAACGTATAGATTTCGTACATCAGTTTCTTCGTCACCATAGATGAGACCTGGATAACTGGACGAGCAAGATCTTCTGACATCATACCATGTGGTACTTTGACTACAAGATCAAGCACCAATACTTCATCTATCTGTCATGCTTTGATAAAGACAACCGTATCTATCACCTGTGGGATGATACCAAGTTCAACATGTCACACAAAACGTTGGATACTATCAACTGCTTTGGTAGCATGTGTTACACCGACAAGTCCGATACCAGTGAGTCTGAGGTCTGCGAAGAGTTCAAAGTCATCCTTATTTCTCACCTCATCATAAAATGCAGCATCGGGGCGAGAAAGGAGTAAGATATCACGAACTTCATCATGTCCTCCGTAGGTGAATGAGTACTGCACAACAGACTCAGGCACCAAGAGATCACGAGGTGATTCAAGCGTCTTTACAATCTTATTAGCACTGCTATACTGCTCTGCGAGTGCTTGTGCAAAAGTTGTTTTTCCTTCACCCGGAGAACCAGATATCAAGATACCTTTTGCTTTGTTCGTAAGATGATCAGCAAGATCTTCATCCAGCTTATAATCTGCAAAAGTTAGTTTTTTCACTGGCCTCACTACAGTCATCTCTAACCCATCGGAAAGTGGTGGATAGACAATCACGACTCTGTATGGTCCAAGCTGAAGTACTTTAGACAATGGCTTATCGATCTCTAGAAATTGCTCTTTTCCCGATTGCGTCTCTTCGAAAAGTTTGTGTATGAGCTCTTTGAGTTGTTGTTCTGAAAAAACCTCTTTGCTCAGCTCTGCCTCTCGTGCACCAGGGCGTCACTTTTTTTTCAGCACAGGAATTCACTCTTTAAAGTGAACTGACATCACTCACTCTCAAAAATATTGATCTAGGGCGCTGCCCGTAGGTGTAAATCACTGCATAGAGTAAACCTTTTTCAGGCCTTAGTAAATGAACGCGTTTATATTGATTTCTCGCCAAAAATCAATGAGAACTGATGAGTAAGCCCTATAAACAATTGGTTACAAGCCAAAAATCAGGGTATAAAATATAACTGAGCTACTATGGAGAGACACTGCGATCAGCAATGTCTTTTTCGTTTGAGCGGGTTTGTCTAGCAACAACTAACTCAAGACTAAAAAGATCGGCTTCAAACAACTCCATTAAATTCGACAGACGGCAAAACTGAACGGGATGAAATGAGGGAGTTGTAGGTTGGAGCAGATGCCGTCTGTAACTGCATATCATATGCAGGAAGAAGCCATAACTCTCTTTTTTTATCTCGTTTTTTTTGACCACATGACAGAAGTACAGCAAAGAACAACTCAAAGTATCGTCGGTGCAATCGACTCGTTCCCTTTCCACAAGAAATACAACGAGTATGAGCCAACGTATACATACGATCAAGAAATTGAAAGAATGGAAAAAAACCTCGACTAGTTTTATATCGTCCACCTGCCAATCATGAAAACAGGCAAGAATGAGACTCCAGGATATTATGCAGTCATACCAGCTCCAGTGTTATTTGCGAGAAATATCAATGACACGCAAAGAGTCTTATATGGCCACATATCTACTCTCTGCAATAAAAACTGAGAGTGTAATGCTGGGAACGAGTATTTTGCCAAAGCGATGAGCAAGTGAACGGAGAAAAAGAAGGAGAAGGAGAAAGAGAAAATGAATGCCAAGTATATCAGCTCTCTCATAAACGATCTGAAAAAGAAATGATACATAGATACGAGAGTAGAAAAGGATCTATGAAACCAAAGGATAATCACTCTCACAGACCTGCTAAAGTTAAAAAAAGAAGTGATCAAGACTATCCAGAAAAAACAGGATAGCTATCCAGAAAAATCTGGAGAGGGGTATCCAGAAAAATCTGACCAGCCCTATCCAGAAAAATCTGAACATAATAATACAAGTGATAATAATACAAGTAGTAATGATATTACAGAGCAAGGCTCTGACGATGAAAAATCTGATGAGGAGAAACCAAAAGAATATGGAAACAAGGAAATAAATGATCTCATAAAAAAACTCAGAGAAAAAGCATGAGAACTATGAATAGTTTACTCAACAGATTGAGAGAGAAACTTCTCTAAGCACATACTTTGAGCAAAAGACTTCTGACAACTAGCTGACGCCGAGAAAAAATCCAGAACTGCATTGGCGCTATGGATCATGGAGCTAAGTATGCAATACTGAGGAGATTATCCAGCATGATGACCGAAAAAGATCTATCTGAGACGTTCAACAATACTCAATGCATACAAGCTCGAGAAGATAAAATTGAAATCAGCAGATCCAATATCTTACTTCATAGAAAACGTAGAAAATCGAACAATCAAACAGGATCTCATAAAGCGATACGATGGAAGGAAAGACAAAAAGCTACCAACCAGCGAAAATACAGTCAGAGCAAAATATGATGAAATGCTCGAAAAAATGAAAAAATAAATACCCTTTTTTTATCCGCTCACCATAGCGAACCGATGTTTGAAAAAGAAGCACTCAAAGAATTGTATGATACAATGCCAGTCCAATGGAAAATACAGAATAACTTTTCTAACGATACCAAAGCAATGTGTGTCGCCTATATCGATGCGCGTGATGTCATGGATAGACTCGACAAAGTAGTCTGACAAGATTGTTGGAAAAGTGATTTCCGTCAAGAATGAAGCAATACTATCTGCACTATATCAATCAAGATCGATTGAGAATGGGTAGGCAAATCAGACACATGATCATCAGGGAATGGAACAGAGAAAGAAAAGTCTCTAATGTCAGATGCTTTCAAGCGTGCAGCAATACACCGAGGGATATGACGCTTTCTCTACGACATGGAGAAAAAGATTATCAAAGTGAAAGTAGAAAAAGACTGAAATAGGAAGAAGACTACCCCGCTTGATGACCAATGAAATCAGATCTGGGATCTCACAAAATATATCAATGAAAATACAAATAATACCTCGAAGAATGCAGAAGCATGAACTGGTGCGAAATGAACGGACTGATCAGGTGATACGGAGAAAGCAACTAGTGCACAAGTAGATTTTCTCACAAAGATGTTCAAGAAGCACCATATATCAGACGAGGTAAGGGATGCCTTCATCAAGAATAAGTTCAAAGTAGAGAGTATGTCTGATATACCAAGACATAGGATATCAAAACTCCTCGATGAAATGAAATCTAACGACGAATTTGCAAAACAATTCTGACTGTCGCAGACCAGCGACTCCAATTCTCCCAGTCAATAAAAGACAACGGTTTATAGCATGTGAAAGCCTTGAACAGTTCAAAGCTACCGCTCTCTGACTACGAGAGAAATGATATGAACGATTGTCTAGCTCATATACTCCTGAAATAAAAGAATACCGATACTCAGAAATACGATGACCGTATGGAGAAGACTTTGCACTGGTACTCAGAAAGGATAACAAGCTCGCATCTTCCAGAGCTAGCAAATGCAGGAAAGAGTGAACTCCTGAAAAAACACTCTCCGATATTTAGCCTTAACAACCACGACCTATGAAACTCAACGACACACTCAAAGACATTAACGAAGCAATAGAGATGCTCCAGATGATAGACGATGCAGAATATGTTGCTGCAAACGGGCTATCAGAAGAAGAAATCAATCAGTTCAAAAAGGATCTCGATGAGACCATCAAAAAAGACAAAGAAAATATCCAACAGATTGCATGATATGTAATCCACAAGAGACAGGATGCCGAGATGATGGTGAACGGTGCAAAAGCAGAAATTGCAAGATTGCAGGATGTGGTATCTAGTCACGAGAGCAGAGTCAAAAAAGCAGACAGGACTCTCCTATGGATAATGCAGACATTATACTATGCAGATATAGAGAAGAATGGGAAAGCAAAATTGATCACTCCCCTAGCGACTATTAACTATACAAAATCTGATAAGATGAAAGTAGAAGACCACGGGATCACAGAATTACCTCACTTTCTAACAAAATGGACGGTGAGTGCCGAGGTAGATCCTTCAAAGAAGGATCAGCTCATGGAGCTAGGCTTTGAGCCGACACTACAAACAACGAGTCTAACTGACGTAAAGAAACGATACAAAGATCTCTCTCCAGAGGATCAGGAAAAACTCAAAGGGAAAGGTATCTATATCGATGATACCCCCTCTATAAAAATCAAAGGAGCAAAATCCGACAAGGAATAATAACAGAGCCGTGTGGCTCTTAATGAGAGGTAGATGTGTCCTGCCCCTTCACTAAGAGCTACGCACACTCTATGTAGAGTCAAAGTGTCTGAGAGAAATAGCAAAATATTGTTACGCCAGACTTACTTGGACGCTCGCTCTATAAATACCCTTTTTTACTTTTTTTATGTGTCACACATGAAAACAATGCTACTAAAAATCCGAAGAAAATGAAAATGATCTTTTATATTGTCTATCTTCTCTCTGATCCTGGTATCTGGTATTGTTGTACTAGCAAACGGGAAAGGAGAAAACATTGACATGATGATAGCAAGGATCTCTAACAACAGGGAGATCAAGTCATCAATAATCCTATCGATCAGTGGATCTGTTGATCAAGAACTAATCAACACTATGGATATGATTGATATCCCCGACGACAAATGGGATGAACTAAGAGAGATCAACAAACTCAATAGATTGATCAGAGCAGACAAAGAGTCTCTCGTGAAAAGAGCTGATCAAATGAGCACTGTGTTGTCAAAACAATAACGGGACAGCAACAGCCTCGCACTGCCCCAGATAATATCGAGGCAATACAAAAAACTACCAGCAAATCCGAAACCTCGACAGTAAAGGAAAAGCCAGTAGTAACAGAGAAAATATCCAAACCAATAGACGAAGTCAAGAAAAACACTTGAGAGTATACTGTTCTCCACAAAGGGTATAAGCCATGAAATACAGCATACATAATGTCGCAATACTACTTTGAACGTGCAGTATACCACTACGGACTTGGTATCTATGGGACTTATGGAGCACTCAATATGGTGAAAACATTCAATCAAGAAAGTCAATTCAAGCATACTGTGCAGTCGTGATGCCATCGCGGATACATTACCAAGAAAAATACAGATGGAAAATATACGAAAGAGTATAGCTCATGCGCATCAGTAGGCATAAGAGAACAGAGCTTCTGAGTGTGTCAGTTAAATATCAGATGAAACGATAGAAAATCGATACTTGTATTTGGCAAACCATACGCAGAAGTAACAGCAGAAGATATGAAAAATAAGAACTTCGCACCAAACTTTTCAGATCCATACAAGCAAGCAGATGTCTGTATCGAAGAATGGATCTCAGCACAAAAATCATGACATATGCCCTGGGCAGCGTTCAGCAATAAAGACAAAGCACCTATTTTAGTAATACTCAACACACAAACATAATGACAGGTTTCCTCATAGCAACTATATCGCACATTCTCTTTACAACAGAGATCTACCTACCTCCAGAGTGAACAATCGTGAAAACAAACATTGCTCATTGTAAATCATGACCAGAATACTTTGACAACTTTGATCTCAGCACGATCGTGATATTCAAAAACGATAAATACTCAGTACGTGATGCACAAGGTAACAAATACTTTTGCCAGATGAACAGATAGACGTCTTTATTCATAATTGTTTTATCATGCAGGATTATAGCTTCCATATCCAGAAAGCTGGGTATGACCAGAACAAATGAAATATAATTGAAATCAAGTTATTCAATATGAAGGATGAGATCTGACCAGAATATACATTCCACATATCTGTCCGTGACTCATGACTTTTCAACGCAGAGCCAAGCCTAGACTACCGTTTTAGATGATACGTAACTGAAACAAAGAGAGACGCATCTGACATAGTTCTCAAGTTGAGAGTATCTACAGAAGCAATCATATGGGTTTTGCAAAATTATACTAGGTTCTGACCTGAGGCTGCAATCACTCTATCAACCGCCAATAGCATGCAAAAAGATATAACAGTCAGCATAAAATCAGTTGATGCAGAAGAAAGCAATGATAAAGACGATATGGTCAAAGCTGCAATGGAAATAAAAGTACACGGGAAAGCATCTGCTACTATGTTACAGAGAAATCTTAATCGATGATTTGCTCAGGCATCTCGTATCATGGATATGATAGAAGATGCTGGATTGGTTTGACCTCTTGAGTGATCAAAGCCGAGAGAGATATTCCATGAAAAACTTGATGAGTATATCAATGGATAGCCCACTATATGTCAAGATAACATTCTCGTGTCGTTGACTGGATCATGATTTTGACAAGCGACAAAAGTGTGAAGTATGCAATGATGCACGACGACAAGACGTAGACCATGTATACTGACGTGAGTGACCGTTGATGCACGATCCGCGCTATATGATGTTGGTATGTAGGAGGTGTCATGCAAGAAAGTGATGAGAAGCTGAAAAGCAAAGATGCATAGAAATCATAGCTGAGAGACTCCGATGGGAGTTTACAGACGAGTTTTTATCTGTTATGTATCATGTCTATGGAAAATATACGGTTGGAACTAGTGGATTGATCATATACGAAAGTGATGCTATCTTTGAACAGACAGAAGTATCGGATATCGAGGAAATTCTATGATCATTGTATGGTTAGATATCGATCTGATAATCCAGATGATGCATTGAGTTTCCGTGAATTATGCAAAAGAGTCGAATACTTTTGAATTCCTGTACTATAGACACATGAGAGTATTATCACTATTTGACGGTTGTGCTATGGCCTATCAAGCACTCAAAGTAGCAAACATATCAGTGGATAAGTATTACGCTAGTGAGCTTGATACATTTGCCATAAAGATCGCTATGAAAAATCATCCAGACATTATACAGCTATGAGACGTCACTCAAGTCTCTGGAGATATGATTGATTGACCGATCGACTTATTGATCTGATGATCGCCATGTCAGGATCTCTCAATAGCAAAGAAGGGGAGAAAATGACTTCATGGTGAAAGGAGTTGATTATTCTGGGAGTATATAAGGCTTCTCAAGGAGCTAAAACCTAGACGGTTCGTACTCGAAAATGTAGCTAGTATGTCGAGAGACAGCATGCTGATCATTACTCAGACCATATGATACTACCCTATTATGATCAACTCTGCACTGCTAACCGCACAACAGAGAAAAAGATACTACTGGACAAATATACCAGGCATATCAGAACCAGATGATATGGGGATACTACTCAAGGATATTATCGAGGACGGCTTCACGGAGAGAGACAAATCACTCTCTCTGACTGCTACCTACTCGAAGTGATGAAGTATGAGAGACTATGAGAAAAAACAAAGACAACTCATATTCACGAAACCTATCAATATCTGAAATATCAATCCATCCGGTAGAGGCATCAATGGTAACGTATATAGTTTTGAGTGAAAATCTCCCGCACTCACTACAAATAAATGAGAAGGTATAAAAGTTGCAAATACTCCTATCAGAGTGGGACAACTATGAAAGTGATGACAAGGAGATCGTGTATATAGCCCAACATGAAAAAGCGTATCCCTGAGTGCAAACGGATGAGGTATGTGAGCAAAAACATGATTATATGATATGAGCATCATCCAAAAAGGCAGATGATTTAACAAGTGAGGAGAACATACAGAGAAGTCGCCTACTGTATCATGTAACTCACGACAAGAAAACAATAAGCTCAAAGTTTGAGAACACATAAGAAAGCTAACGCCTATAGAATGTGAAAGACTACAGTGACTACCCGACAATTACACTGAGTGAGTCAGCAACTCTCAAAGATACAAGATGATTGGAAACTGATTTACTGTACCAGTAATCGCACACATTTTATCACATATACCTGATGCATAAATATGAAAAAGATCATGTTTTTCGATACTGAAACTACTGGATTATCACCTCTCACGGACTCTATCATACAGTTTGGTGCAATCTATGGATCTCTGGATGAGACCACAAACGAATTCTACGAAGAAAGAATTATCAATCAGTTTATCAACACAGACGTAGAGATATGAGAGAGAGCCTTTGCGGTTCACGGCATATCAAAAGATAAGATCTCAAATTTCGGGTATATGGAAGAATATATCAAGGAGATCCTGGCATACCTCAGAAAAACGGATCTCATAGTAGGACACAATCTCAAGTACGACCTCGGCATGCTAGAATGAGAATGTCGTAAGCTAGATATCAAGAACGCCACTGATGGACTATCAACATTTTGTACCATGGTGTGATCGACACATATATGCAAGATACCTCGTGGAGGCGGATCATATAAGAGTCCGAAACTAGTCGAGCTTCATCAATACCTCTTTGGAAATGCTTTTGATGATGCACATGATGCATTGGCCGACATAAAAGCGACAAAGGATTGTTTCATGGAGTTGATGAAACGTGGAGAAATACCAAAGTTCTAGTTTTATCCTCTATATACCAGACAACAATGACACTAACTAAGTGCGAACAATGTGGATGAAGTCTCAAAAGCCATAGCATAGATCGGAGAAATGGGGAATGATGAATACTCCATCCATTTCCCCCAATACTCAAGAATAAAATCCCTACTCCTCTACATATCACAGATATAAGCAAAAAACTGATTGAGAAAGTATGTGCGAGATACTCCGGGAGAGCGTTAGCAATAGGGGTGTTACAGTGTGATTTCGAGGAGATCCTCACGGAGTATATGACTACAGCAACTCCTCCATTTGATCGGGATCGAATTTGTAAGTGGAGAGACCAACAAGGATTGTGAATATGACCAGACTATACTGTCCAAGCAAGGAAAGCCTATGATGCACTATACTCTACAATTGAGAAACAGACACCAGGGAGAGCAACTATATCATTGCCTAAATGAACTACCAACAAACAATTACAAGAATTTATAGAGAAGATCAGGAGGATAAAAGTCCCTATCCTAAATATGCAATCCGACGAAACTGAAAGAACAACTTGTAAACATGACTATCGAGCAAAAGAGGACAATAGCAAACACTACAAAGAATGCAGAACATGCTGAGACATAGTAGTGATACAAGTCAAGACTCCAGAATAACACTGTATTTATATCATACATATTATGTGCCGATGGTATTTCCCATGAAGTTTGATACTCCCGCCGATGCAGTGAAAGCTATCTATGCTATGAGACAGAGCAATCTATCTGCTCTGATGAATATAGAGATAGATTGAACACCTGATATGGTCTTATATGCAGCGCCTGAATGATTTTTTGCTTGCAGATGAAGCATTGAAGCAAGGCACTGTAAATCTATCGCTATCACCTCTATAGACAGCGTAGATCCGAAACTCACGGAGTGAGATAGAGTCCTCGATATAGTAGACGGAGACGAATGACATATCGTCAAGATCCTCTCATCATACTGCGTAGTACGTATATGAAATACAATGGAGTGAATAGCATTTTGAAGACTTGTGAAGCTACCAGACAACGTGTAATCATTTACTTCTTTTACTGTGTGACTATGGCAGAGATAATGTTCTATAGATGAGATATCGTGTATTATTCGTGAGAAGAATACGAAGTCTACTACTTCCATCCAAGAGGTGGCGGTGGAGAATGATGAGATGTAATGAGAATATGAAAGGATGGACTCAGTCTTGGTTTCAATACCATAGAAAGAGTAAAAGAGAAGGTTAGGTTGAAAGCAAGAGGGAAGAAACGACAAAGGTATACCTGAGACTATGAGAAGCTATTCTATGATGTTAAGGATAAAAAATGAAAAGTTTTTGAACACTGCCGACCGAATGCGTGAAAGTTCTGGCACGTAAAAACATGAGATGAAGTGCTTGACGTCGTAGAATATAGAATTGGAGATCAACTACCTATAAAATAGTTTTACCCTGTATTATATGACCTTATTATGATAACTCTAAAAGTAGACTGAGTAAACACTCCAGAAATGAGTGTAGATATACAAAATGAATGAGAATTAGAAAAGTTTTTACTAACGGTTGGCTACTCTATGGTAGAAATGACAAAGGCTCTATGAGAAGATGGAACAGTGGAGGAAAAGAAAGAAGTGTGTCTTCGAATGCTGGACACAATAAAGAGTGCTGTATATGCAAAGATGAGAGCGGAATGAATTATACCAAAAGATGAGGTAAGTCTATCAGAGATAATGTAAGATTAGCTTTACCTGTATTATATAAGATACGACCAATGGCAGAGAAAAAGATATTGGACGTATGTTGTGGTGGACGCATGTTTCGATTTGACAAATCGCATCCGCTCTGTCATTTCATGGATATGAGGTCACTACCAAAATGATCAATATCATCACGTCCAGACTTCCATATCGATCCAGATGAAATATGAGACTTTCGCGACATAAAAGCCGATGATAAATCATATAAAATAGTTGTCATGGATCCACCACATTTGCAAAAGCTATGAGACAATAGTTGGATGGCAAAAAAATACGGCAGACTACCTAAAACCTGGAAAGAAGATCTACAAAAGTGATTTACAGAATGCATGCGTGTACTTGATGACTATGGTATATTGATATTCAAGCGAAATGAGCACGAGATCCCACTTGCCAAGTTAATGAAACTATTCCCGCAGAAACCGATGATCTGACATCGTACGGGGAAAAACAACAAGACCATATGGCTAATATATCTAAAACCTCCTACATAGTTTTTATATTCATGACTGCCATTGATACACATGAAAGCATCACAAGAAGATATCGACAAGAGCGTCGATGACAATATCAGATTTATACGGTGATTTATCGATTACCGATATAATAAACGAGTCGAAAATACTCCTCGAAAGAGCCTCCCAACTGACCCAAATATACGGTACGAGTCAACAAAGGAAGACCTTGCTAGATACTACCAAAACTACAAAAAACTCATGGTGATAGAAAAAAACACACTATCGCTCCATGCTATACAAACATTTATGGAGGAGGAGGTGCTCGTGAAGGGCATCTATGAAAAGTGGCTTGCAGTCAGTTTCCCACAAGACTCCGTAAAACCGCAGAAAAAAGAACAAGAATTCATCACAGACACATAATCTTTTATAACTATTGAACTACTATGACTAATACAGCAGAAGAACTAACAGACGAACTAATGAAGATATTCACTCAGGCTATGGCCAAGCAGTACAAACTCAAATACATAGCATTTAATCCAGAGAATAACCCGAAGGAAAAAATCCAGAAGGTTATAGAGACAGCTCTTAACAGAGACAATAATCATACATAGATTTTATCTTTATTATGAAACAACTCATCATGAAAAAGTTGATACCAGTCGAGGATCATGTATTGATCAAACCAGTAGCAGAAGACACAACCGCTAGCGGACTTCATACTGGAGATAACGATCCTGAAAAACCAAGCAAGGGAATAGTCATCGCGGTAGGAATAGGAAAACAACTCGAAAACTGATCAATGTCTATAATGCAGATAAAAGAATGAGACACCGTATATTTTGAACACTACGTAGCCAAGAAAGTGGATGTTGATGGAGAGAGATTTTTCCTCGCTCGTCAACATGACATAACAGCAATACTCGCATAACTCTATTTTATCCTATCAACTATTACTACTCATGTCAAAAGAACTACTCTACTCAGACAAAGCTCGCAAGAAGGTATTTGCTGGTATCAGCAAAGTTGCATCAGCAGTAAAAGTAACAATGTGACCAAAGTGACGCAATGTCATGATCGGTAGATCGTATGGATCACCAAAGGTAACTAACGACGGAGTATCTGTCGCGGAAGAAATAGAGCTCTCTGATATCGTAGAAAATATGTGAGCCTCTCTTGTGAAAGAAGCAGCTGCAAAAACTAACGACGAAGCTGGAGACGGAACAACATCAACTGTTGTATTAGTCGAAGCGATCGCCAAGGAATGACTATCATATGTAACTAGAAAGAACAAGCTGTTCTCACTTCTCGGAGTAGTGCCTATGCAAGTCAATCCTTTCTCTCTTGGAAGATGATTTCAAAAAGCGTTGGTAGAAACCAACAAAATACTCAGATCTATGTCTACTAGTATCAGTCTCGACAACAAAGACGAGTTGAGACAGATCGCGACGATCTCTGCACAGGACGAAGAAGTCGGAGACATTATAGCAGAGGTCATGCATGAAGTAGGAAAGGATGGACTCATTACTGTCGAAGAAGGAAAGACTAACGGAGTAGAAAAAGATACAGTGAAAGGGATGCAGTTCAACAATGGGTATCTTTCTCCTCAGTTCATCACTGATCTCACCAAAAACGAAGCGTCAATCACTAATCCTGACATTATCATCACAGACAAAAAAATTGCAATGTTCAAGGATATCCTTCCACTACTTGAGTTATTAGCAAGAGAGGGAAGAAAGGATCTCATAATCATTGCAGATCAATTCGATAGACAAGCGCTAGATACAATTGTGATCAACAAAACAGTCGGCAAACTCAATGTCATTGCTATCAATGCACCTGATGCAGGATCGAGAAGGGCGGAAGCACTCAAGGATATAGCAGCCGTCACTGGTGCAACAGTCATTTCATCGGAGAATGGCCTGACATTCGAGAAAGCAGATCTCAGCGTAGTCGGGAAGGCCGACAAGGTCACAAGCACCAAAGATAGAACAACAATCATCGGCGGAAAGTGAAGTCCCGAAGCTATCGAGTCTCGCCTACAGTCGATAGAAGCTGAACTTGCAGACAATACTGGTGGACAGTTTGAGGAGTCAAAACTCAAACAAAGACGCGCTAGACTCGTCGGTGGTATATCTGTTCTCAGAGTCGGAGCTGCAACAGAGACAGAGATGAAAAACAAGAAAGATAAGATCGAAGATGCTCTTAATGCGACTCGTGCAGCTGTCGAGGAAGGTATCGTTGCTGGTGGATGATCTGCATTCGTAAAAATATCGAAGATGCTCGAACTGTTTCAAGTAGAAGACAATGATGAGCAAATAGGTATTGATATCGTAAGAAAGGCTATACTCTACCCTGCCATGCAGATTGCAAATAACGCAGGATATGATGGAGACATGGTGATCGAGCAACTCCAACTCAGAGGACGTACAAGAGAAAATATTGGCTTTGATGCTAAGACTGGAACATTCAAGAACATGATCCGTGCTGGTATTATTGATCCAGTGAAAGTCCTCAGAACTTCATTGGAAAATGCTGTCTCAGCAGCATCAATGCTACTGACTACCGACGCATCAATTACTGTATCGTCAGATGAAAAAGCGAACCAGCAGATGCCAGGTATGTAGTAGATTTATTTCTATTACAAAAACGCATATGATCAAAAAGAATGTCAGAGTACATATTGCCAGGAGAAGCGACGGGAAACTTACAGCAGCATATAGACTCCCTACTCCAAATAATAGTGATCACCATCCCGTAGATATAATAGAGATCCCAGAAGATCAGACTGAGGCTATAGAGCTACTGAACAACTATATCATGTCTATGCTCAAATGATTGTTCCCATCTGGGTATAGGTTCATCATACGTTACTACACGGAAATATGACGTACAGAAAATGAAATATAACACTGAATAATACAGCAAAATAATAGGTGATTTTTTGAGGGAGGAATTCTATGATAGGATTTTCTCCCCATGATTTCATCTGAAACTACAAAAAAAGCGATAACTACTATATATCTTAAATACACAACTGTCAATTGTAATTACTCGATCGATTACTATACAAGACGCAAGATCTCCTTCGTGAGATCTTAAAAAAGACTTTCTAGCTAGAAATGTCAATACTATATGTTGTGTAAGTAGAGTATAGCAAGAGCCAAAACACAAACAGAAAACACAAGGGATCATGATATCTTTTTGTGTTTTTTGTATCTTGAAATGTGTTGAGGCGTGTTTTACTAGCCCTTGAAAAAACAGAACACTTGTTCTATAAAAGACTCAGAGGCAGGTGAACAAAAGTGATTTATTTGATACACAACAGTTGATATGGAGCTAGACAAGACCATTAAAGTGTGCGACTATTGCTATAGCGAACATTTCAAATATAGCAGAACTTATGATAATTTTGATTTCATCGAAAAAAGAGAGATATCATCATGCATCAGTTGCGGATGATCGATATGCCGTCATTGTATGGATCGTAGTATTGATATAACAAAGTGATCTAAAATGTATTTCTATACTCTCTACTTATGTGCAGTTTGCTGTGTTGAAAAACGGATAAAAGATCCTTTTTTCCAGAAGCGTTGCATGAATGCTATTGCAGATATTGAGAAAAAACTTTCTGATCAAGTGAAAAAAGAGATCAGCACAGTAGAAACTCTTTATCCGGTAACCCAGAAAAAGAAATGAGGATAGTTGATATAGTGAAGGACTACACATTGCGGTTGAAACTCAAGCAACAAAAGGATGATAAGACGGTGAAAACTCAGCAAAATCTTCTGAAAGACTTTGTCGAAGACTATGGAACATATGAATGCTGAGAGATCAATGAATGGATGATATATCACTACGTAGAGAAAATGAAGTCTAAAAATATGACTTCAACTGTCTCTGCGAAAGCATCTGCTCTGAGACAATTCGCTAACTTTTGCTATTTGAGGAGAGATAGAATTCCTTTTGTGAGTCCCCTAGAAATACCCCATGTAACCGTACCAGACAAGAAGTATAATGTATTGAACAAATCACATATTAAGACACTGATGGACGCACCGTTTGAGTTTGGAAAACATAAACTAGTCAAGCTCAGAGACGTTGCAATAATAGCAACATTTGCTACCACTGGCCTGAGAGTTTCCGAGCTCGCATCACTTAGAAAAGATCAGTTTGATATACACTCAGAAAAATGGGAAACTCAGATCATCGGGAAAAGAAGCAAACGCAGATGGCTATCAATATGACTATTAGCTCAGGAGCATATACGCAGATATTTGGAGGAGAGAAATGACAACTCACCATATCTATTTGCATCGACAGCGAAAAAAGGATCGGATAGAAAGCTAGACATCAACAGCATTTCACTCATGATCAAAAACTATGCCAAACTAGTTGGCATAGGTAAGGTGACAGCACATACACTGAGACATTTTTTCCTGACAGAGCTACAAAGAAACAAGACAGATCCATTCGTATCTGCTGAGCTTGCATGACACAATAGTCTCGACTCTACCAAGATATATACGCATCCAGATAGGCCAGACATTGTGAGAGCTTTGTATAAGGTAGAGAAATCACTCTACTAGTTACTAGATCTAGTATATGGACTTGTCTCTATCTTCTTATTGAGGATTTCTGCTAGCTGAGCTCTATCAGTCTGTTGGAGTTTCTCTATTCTCTCCACCTCCTCGTCCGACAGCGTAGTGAAAAGTGCTGTCTGGACAGAGTCTTTCACCATTTCGTTTCGGAGAGCTTTAGATGCCCAGCCTACAGAATTCTCTGTTGTGTATAATACTGCTTGCATAGTATGATTGTAAGCAAACAAAACTACTCTGTTCTGTATTTTTCTCTCAGTACCATTGCTAAATCACTGATCATTTTCTGTACTTCGGCATCCGGTAGATAATTTCGCACAAAAGATAGCGTGTATGTGAGTGCTTGAGCAAATTTTCTTTCTGGAAGCATTCCTAGCGTCTCTTTTCATGTCAGAGGCTTGAGCGTGTTCGCTAATGACTGTATCATCGGTTTGACATCACTCGGACAGCTATCGTGACAAACTGACAAGGTGTATAGCAGTGTTTTCAATGATTTTTCCATGAGTTTTTTTCTCTTTACTGCCTCGATATCTTCGGTTATTGATTGAACTGGCAAAATGAGGTAGAATGTTTGATAGAATACTCCGTTTTTGATGAGAGCATCAATATCTTTCAACTCATATACGTTTGATTTCGATCATTCATAGTTATCCTGTACCATTATTTTCCCTGACTCCATATACATGACTCCGCCTGGACGGTGTCCATATGTTGGATCTGGAAAATCTGTCCCATCAAGAACGAGATCAGAACGATAGTCATCGTTGTATTCTTTATTTCACTTGTACGTGAAACCCAAGATATGTCATTTTCTGAGAGCCTCCTGAAACGTAGGATCGCTGAAAAAACCTTTCATATAAAAGATTTGTCTATGAGGATCTGTCTCATTATGCCATTTTCTCATACTGTTAGTACCTTGATCAGTCCCCCAACCATAACCAGCAACATATCATGCGTTATTGATGCACCACTGTATGAGATTGAGCATTTCGCTTGGTTTGAAATCTATATTTAGCAAACGACCAGTTTGTATCATAGGTCAGACCATTGTGCACGCAGATCCGCTCAGATCATAGTTTCACTGATTGAGCTTTGGTATTACATGATCCCTTACATCAGGTATATTCTGAACTGTAACATCTCCAGCAATGAAATCCATTTCATTGTTACGTTCGTATGCAGCATCTGGTATATCTATATGTTTTACCATAGGAGTGTAATCATAACAAATAAAAGTATCGGTAGAACATATGGAGAGACTCTATCCCATCTTGCTCCTAAAACGTCTTGTCGGTAGCATAGCCACCTCAAGAATTTGTCAAGATTTCTGATCCCCTTTCGGGAGGGTATATCTCTCCTCATGATCTATAGTTTATGAGCCATTAGACTTGTTGTATGTAGCACTAGAGAATACTGCTGCAAATAAGCCATATAAAATGATAGCAAATACATTCATATCCCATCCAAACGCTAGCGATGCGAGGAACATGAGGGCTGGTGATAAGAGAAGACCAAGGAAGAACGTATATTTTGCGACTCATGGCCACGTAGTCTTGATCTCTTGAAGTGTATACACTAGAATGAACACGATCATAGTGTTGAAAATCCCTTGAGGACTTGTGTCTGAAAAGACATCTGTAGTGATTTCTGGTATCATCTGTATGATAATTGAGAGAATAAAAGCGATTTATTGATTAACTAAGAACCAGTTTGTGCAGTATGTTCGTATTTTTTTATATCATAGATCTGTGTATCATATTACAGCACCGCACATTTTGCATTTCTCTGCTGTCTGTAGTATAGGTAGAGAGTAGCTCCAGAGGCTTTCTCACAATCCTTCTGGCCTATACTCCATTTGATTGTTGCCTGGCCAATACTGAGTATTCATCTTCCAAGTAAATTTGTCACCATCGTCACAAAAAGCAGTATCTTGCCATTGCATCATCATTCATTTTTTTCTATCTACCGATGTGGCAAATGATAGACTCTCCCCACTATTGAACGAGTCTTTTGACGGCACAACATAATTGTATGTATACCATCGGGAACGAGGAGAAAGAGACTGATACATGTGTTGTACTCAGCTAGATATGACTCGTGATAGTCAGCATATCATAAACATCGTGAACACAGCCATGCTCAGTTGACTCAAAGATAGATGACGTTGCACTTTTGCGATAGTTTCCATTATTTATCCTTATACTTTGAAATAAAATACCTAATGAAGTCGGTGAACAATCCAGCTAGTTTATCAAGCATGATGTTTCCCAATTTATTGAGTCATGCTATCCCTAAGAATGCACCCATACCGCTGAACAAAGTGATCCATACAAGAGACTGAAAGACAGCACTTGCCAATAGCCCAAAGATTGCTCCAGAGAAAGAGGCAATAATAACAAGGATAAAGAAGTCCACTGCTGAGAACTCAGTTTTGTTTTCTCTCGATATCTTAAGTTGTGCAGTCGCGTGAACAATTGCACCAAAGAAGATGAAACATGATAGTAGTATCCGCTGGATCTTTGTGAGAGTCATGCGCACAGTTCGATATAAAGTGTTTCTATATTTGTGTTTTCTTTTGTTCGAGTAGTTCTCTATCTTTTTTGACACTTTCTGGATCTCGTCATTTTTGGTATGTTTCATCTTTATGCGATCATTTCGATCGATGGTAATGATGAACTATAGCATCGTCGCACCTAAACGCCTGATCCTTTTTTTTCATCTGATATCGTAGGAGATTATCGACACCTACATGATTGAACTCACAATCGAATATTTCGTTGTTTTCTGGTATCAATGATCTATGGATCATAAAATGCTCGCATATATTTCACTCGTCTTCTGAGACAGTACCAGTATTGAATGAAACAAAATGTTTTCCATTATTCTGACAAGCATTGTATGCCTTCATCACACTCTGATGGTCGAATGCTATATCATCAGAGGCAAAGACTATCCACTCCCCTTTTGCTTTCGCTACTCAGTCTCTGAGGTTCTCAGGACAAGTTTTCTCGCTGTCTTTCTGGACTACGATCTCTCGGTGTGGATATGATAACTCCTCAATACTTTTCAAAACTCTCCTGAGTCATTCTTCTCTGTCCCCACGAGTTGGTATCACGAATGAGATGAGAGGATATTCTTGCTTCTCTACGTCCTGTCACTTTGCAATAGCAGAGAGATTTGCATGTTTATTGGACATTTCTATGTTTCATATCTGCGCATATGCCCGAGTCAGAAGATCATGAGGCATAAACGTATAGTATGGTGCAAAGTTAGAGTAGAAATTTCATTGAGGAATAGCGAGAACTGCATGCAACAGAGGTATAGCATGATGAGGCATAGCTGACACTGCATAGTATTCAGCTAATTTCATCAATGGCTCTCTCCTTCATGGTTGACAGTGATATGATTGCATCAGTCGTTTTATAGCCTCGTCCAGTTTACGCTCTTTGAGTGCAATCTCCCCAAGGTGGATCATAGACTGAGTTGTGTCATATTTGTCTCACATAGATATATGTCTGAGAAATTCTTGTTTTGCACTGGCAATATATCACCTATACATCAGCTCTCTCGCAAAATAGTGCGAGTTTCTATCATTTTGTGGAGAAAAATAGCAATCATATGCCAAGCCTTTCAGATATCAGTCACGATTTGTTTCTACGTTCTGGTAGTGCTCGAGCTTCGCGATGCTCTCATCAAGATATATGCGTTTTGCATCACCTTGTAGAACTTCATGGATCACACCTACCCGCTTGAGTTTCTTTCTATTGTAAAATTTTGAATGCATAAACTGTACCAATGGCTCATTCTTCTCATCATGAGAAAAAACAAACTGATACTCAAATTGTTCTGCACCTTGTTCAATCAGCGCGTTTATTTTGTCTATATCCAGCTTAGTCCAGATCTCATCGCAATCCGGTGTAGCTATCATATCAGTAGGTGCAAGATCTGCTATGTAATTTCTCGCAGCTGCAAAGTTAAATAGTGTCTGTCATGCCTCTATAATAGGCTTTTCACCTTGGGCACAAAACTTCTCATTGATCTTTCTCGCGAGATCTGCATCAATGGTTATTTTGAACATGTCACCGACCGCATGCACCTCACATCAAAGATCACGTGCGACTTGTACTGTATTGTCAGTACTACCCGTATCTAGTAGCACTATTTTCCCTCCCCTTGATTGGAAATCAGAGAGAGACTCTATAAGTCTTGGTAGTGTTTTACTTTCATTTCTAGCAATAAGTGCAAAGCTAAACTCCATGTGTTTTTTTTATGTTACTAAAAATGCCCGCATATAGTGCGGGTTTGTCTAGCAACAACTGTTTTGATTTTACTATATACATGTAGTATTGCAAGACTAAAAGCTAAGAAATGGAAGAAAAGATCCATCGTCGGTGATGAAGGGATATGATAGTCCAGCTCATCAATTATACAGTTCAAGAGCTTCGGCATCAGTGACCTTTTTATTTCGCACTCATACCTCATCAATTCTACCATCGAACCATTGTGTTGATGTTTGATATTTACCAATAGTGAAATAGTTACCAGCATCTGAACTACCACCGGCTCATGAACTACTGATAGATGTGACCTCTGCACCATTAAGATATCAACGCACAGTTGATCAATCATATGTGAGCATAATATGATACCATGTCCCTGCCGATAATGTCACAGTATAGAATGCTCTCTCACTACCTACGGTATCTCTATTTCTCCAGAATATCAGTTTATTTGTACCGCCGGACCAGGTACTTTTGTCATAGATGATTGCAAAGAAATTATTACCTGTAGTAGTTGATAAGTGAACGACTGTTTTTCCTGATCATCCATCGCTACTATCGACATTTATCCATCATGCGATACTGACTGCACTACCTCCGTTGATACCAAGGTTGCTAGCAGTATATATCCTATCATTCGTGCCATCAAAATCATAGCATCAATCTAGCTTTCACGATGCAGAGTATGTTGCACCATCCAGTGTGAGATTATATGTCGAAAGTTCGTCATTGACGGTATTATTAAGTTTATAATATGCGACCAAATTATCCGTCAATGCCATCTTATGCTTGAGCTTTCACTGCTAAAACGTCCCACTTCGAGTCTGTGCTGTTATACATACATCCTATATAGTGGGTTTTGCTGATCGTAGTTGCTGTCGGTAGGGTAACACCGATTACTCTATATATTGCATTCCATGAAATTGCGCGAGACGTTCCGTCATCTTTTATTCTTATCACAAGCCTCTGTCCATTGACTGGAGATCCAGATGGAGCATTGATTGTAGTACCTTCTGCGAGTGCTGTGATCGTATAATTATTGTATGCTGAGTCTGGCGTCAATGACGATCATGTGGTGGCAGTGCTTGTGGTTGCGACTCATGCTGGTCACGTATATCCCGTATATCCGGTATAACCCGTATTGCCTGTATATCATGTGAAACCAGTATATCCTGTCGGTCATACATCACCAGTATATCCAGTGAAACCCGTATATCCTGTAAAATTACCCGGTCCTGTATACCCAGTGAAACCCGTATACCCAGTATCACCTGTGTATCCGGTATATCATGTGAAGTTACCCGGTCCCGTGTATCCGGTATAACCCGTCGCACCTTGATTACCTGTGTCACCAGTATACCCAGTGAAACCCGTATACCCAGTATCACCAGCACCTGCTGGTCACGTATATCCAGTATACCCTGTGTATCCTGTAAAATTACCCGGTCCTGTGTATCATGTATATCCTGTCGGTCATACATCACCAGTATATCCAGTATACCCCGTGAAGTTACCCGGTCCTGTGTATCATGTATATCCCGTGAAACCAGTATATCATGTATCTCATTGGTTTCCAGTATCACCAGTATATCCAGTATACCCTGTGTATCCTGTATATCCCGTTGATCACTGGCCACCAGTGTACCCTGTGTATCCAGTGTATCCAGTGTACCCTGTTGAACCAATAAGATCCGTCCAGTATGCCCATTTGAGAAATCAGTCAGTGTCTCTAAACACTGGGATCTTGTCGTTGCTGTTTGGCGACGCCTGTTGCGTATATTCGGCAGGGAAATTCTTGGTTTCTGTCATCGTTATATAAGATCATCTAAAGCCTTATAGACGAGACGCCTGTGTCCATTGAGTTTCTCACTCATATGCTGGATCGGCTTTGATGACTAACGCAAAACCATCCTGATCTGCAAAAAGGACTTCTGTCAGAGTTCCATCAAAGAAGCATGCAAGGAGGTACTTGTTAGTAAGAGGCCTAGATCTGGCTGTCCACGGTGTATCAGTCATACCATGGATTTTATGAGGAAATCAAAAATTATCAAAGATGTGCGTGTCCTTGATATACTAGGTGAAGACTATCAAAACAAAAAAAATACCACCTGAGAAGATGATATTTTATGTGTGGTTACGGAAAGTGAGTATTTTCTATTTTCTCTTTTGAGCCCTTACTTTTTCTGATGCTACGATAATTTTGTCGACACTCTCGACAGTTACCTTCTTTCTATTTGGAGATTTCTTGTCTCTTTCTGTCTTGGAAATGTATTTCATAGGATCTATAGTGAGTCATAAAAGTCGGAAGCATCAAACTGATCCATGTTGAAGTCTTCCATGATATTTGCTATGAGATTATCTCTTTTTCTCATAACTTCAATAGATTGTTGGTTTTTGTAAGTATTACCATCAAAACCTCATCACTGAGCGATTTTTCTACCAGCAACCTTCCCGATATTCTGCTCCTGAGCTTCTATCTTATTTTTTGCCTGACGATAGCTTGCAGTCTGACGAGTATAGTCTTGTTTTGAAATTTCCTTATCTACCACATGCTTCATGATTGCGAGTTCACTCTCATTCTCCATTATAGACTTGAAATCCATGAGATCATTATACTCAGATTGTGATATCTCTTTACGCTTGAGTGCACCTCTGACGTTTTGCTCCCATCAAGGGATCTTATCAAAAGCACTGTTATCAAATATATCTACGACAGATTGGTTCAAACTTTCTAACTAACTATTTCACCCGATGAGTGAAATCTTCTTTGGATCAAATATCACGATTTCATCTCAATACTGTAGACCATCATATCAATCAGACTTTAGTGCATCAGTCAATTTTTGCGATGCGTTATCACCAAAGGTATTGATATTGTATTTTTTATAAAGACCTCATATATCATCTAGTTGCACTTTCAGAATGTTATCAGCTAGATGGGAAACTTCAAGGACATCTGCTACATCACTTAACTGCCCACCTTCTGCATATGGATCTTTTGATGTTGAGAGATGCACTCACTCTACAAAATTATCTCATAAGAAACTGCTCTCCTCTTGGACAGATTTATCTATGGAAAATCACTCCTTTCTGATTGCGTCAGCAGCGTTCGTACCGTGATAGAATTTTTGTCAAAGGATCTTTTTCTGTGCACCATTATTTGCCTCTTGTCGTATCTTCTTAAGCTGAGTTTCTGTTGTGATTTGCGAAGGATCAAAGACCACATAAAATCATTTGTCCTCTATTATCATGCCATCGTAGCCTTGTTTTGCTAACTGCTCTGTAAATCTTGTGGCTTTATTGGCTTCTTTCAAGTATGACTCTTCGGTAGTATATATTTTAGGATTATCTATTTTCAATAATCATTTTGTTATTTCTCCATTAGTGCCAGCATAAGCAGTAGCATATCCAATATCATCAGTCCATCGAACCCCTCAAACTCTTTGTTTACTTAGATCAAAATCTCCTTTAGCTGTACCCCCATGATATAACAGTCATTTTTTATCATAACCGTTAATTCTCTGCTTAACGTTATCTATAAACGTAGCAGCTCTTTTATATGCTTTTGCCTGTTCTTGAATATTATTCATGCTGTTAATTATATCCGCATAAGGATTATTTGCAACATTTTCAGCAGTTTCTCCTCATGCTGGAGGATTACCTTTTGGGGAAGGACTTGATTGTGCATCACTTATCTGTTGTCTAATATCATCCAATAGCTTTTGATCACTTTCTGTGAGTGACTTTCTTGCCTCAATCTTTCCATTTATCTCTTGTAGCTTTTTCATAGCATCTGGCGTTTGACGACTCAACACCTCTCATAGAGATCAGTCTCTTAATTTTTTCATGCCTTTTGCTATTATATTTGATGCTACTGCTCATCACTCTATACCACCTAGAGCACCGACTGCTCCTCAGACCATATATCAAACTACTGCTCCGAGTCACTTAGTCACCAGTTTTGTAGTGAATGATTTTGGATCTTTTTGATAAATATCATATATTTTCTGTGCTGTTTGAATGGCATCAATTCTTTCCGCTATATCAGGCATTGCTTCTAAGAGTCTTTCGCGTAGAGGTGTTTTCGAGTCATTAAGTATATTTTTTATAGTAGAGTATATGTTTTCATTTGGTGTACCGTCTTTTTTGAAAAGCCCCCTCCTCAGTTCTTGGATTTGTTGTAATTTCTTTGAGAACTGTCAGTCCAACTCTCTCAATCAAGGTACTTTTTCTTTTGCTATATCATCTATTGCTCATCTCATTTCTCTGATAACTGGAGTACTATCAGTTGGCCTTCCGCTATCCCGCTTACTCATTGCATCGGTTGCCTGTCTTTGATTTAGTACCCAGCTTGGCTGGGCGGTTTCTTTGCTATTTAGTCTTTCATATACCCTTTGGATAGCATTGGTATCTCACTCCTTAATGAACTTACTATTCGAGAAGTCCAAAGATCAATCCTGCTTGACATCGATATCATACTTACGTAAAATATCTGCAAGTTTGGTCTTCGCAGGAGTAAGATCAATATCGATATTTATTTTCCTTATATCATTATACAATGGTCAAGCCTCGCCCATTTGTCAAAGTGAGTCTTCGTGATACTGCTTCACATCATCCACTATTCCGTTGAGTAAACTTGATGAGACTTCTTTTGGCGTTAGCCCTCATTCTGATTGGGTGACTCATTCGTCTAGCTTAGTGAAATAGTCTCACACATATGGATTGCTTTCAACCTTTTTCATTGTCTCTTGATCGAGTCCTGATGCTTTGTCTGTGGCTCGTTTTTTTATTACATCAGAATTCTGCATTAACGCTCATATAGGATTTGATATGTTGATCGCTGTGTTAACAATTCTTTGTCCTCATGGTATAGAACTCGATCCTTTTGAAAGCATATTGAGTCATTTGTTGACTGCCTGTGGTACTCATGCATCTCCAGCTCACAATGATGCTTTGCTAAAGTTTGAAAGTCTAGCCGCTTCATCAGAATATCATGCGACCTTAGCTCCTAGGCTCGTAGCCTTAGCTCCTCCACCTATCAATGTGAGCACATCACTTGCAACACCGACTGGATCTTGTTCCATGCTTCTTTGGAAGGCTTCCACACTACCATATCTATCGAGTATTACTTGATGTCACTCAGGAGTCGCAACCAATTTCACTAGTCCAGAAATAGTATCATATGGGTTGGTGACTCATCTAGCAAGTGCTGTCCCGAGTTTCACCGCTGATCATGGAGCATTTACGAACATATTAGGGATTGTTTTGAAATCGCTGAATAGAACGTCTCGGAAAGACTTCGTTTTTTCTCTGATATAATTATCTACATTGCCATACATGAGCTGAGCTGTTTTGTCTTTGGCAAAATTATCCTCATATTCTTTCCTTTTTTGGGGATCAAGATTTGCTACTTTCTCATCGATCTTGTCACTTATTCCCGCAGAGACATCAAATCACGGGATCATCTGAGCGAGCTCGTCGAGAGACTCAGTCCCTTTCCCTATGATATTTGCCCAGTTGAGTGTTTTCATGAGAGTACTTTCATCCTCTGAAAGTCTAGCAGGTGTCGCTCTAAGAGCTGTTCCTGCATCTCCTAACTCCTGATCAGACATAGGATCATCCATATTCGTCTCTGGGACTTTTCCCTCTAGTCCCATGACAAAGGTATTCAATCATATTTTACCGTTGATATAGCTCTCGAATAGTTTTGGAGCTTCTGGGTTTTGTTTCAATATATCGCTGATGATTTTATCGTCCGCCATATTTCTGACTCCTATCACGCCATCCTGCACAGCTCTGATCCTTACATAATCGGCAAACTGCGACATCTTAATCACCTTGTCGGTAGTAGCTTTGATTTTTTGATCAGACTCTTGAGCATTGCCAGAAATCATACCTTTCCTATGCGCATCTCTATCTTTGAGAAACGCAGTATCTTGCTTTAGATCAAGCATTTTTGCATAGTGAGTCTCTGCATCGAGTTTGTTCCCATTGCTGAGCTTCATGATATTGTTTTCTTCTTCTTTCGTGAGGCCAGGGAAACTCTCTGATGGATCTGGATTGTCAACAACATATGACTGGTTCGCCGACGTAGACATTGGCCTACGCATAGCTTGCTGCCCCTGTGCAGTTTTCTCCTGCTGTTGTTGTTCTATACTTGCCTGCGCATCTTTATTTACCGATGCAAAATTTTCATCCGGTCTAAAAACCTTATCCTTCTGATCAGTATTGTTGGAAAGATCCGCAGTCGGATTGGTAGTTTTCTTTAATCGTGACGGTAGCTTGAAACCAAACATATTGCTGTCTGCTAAATTATAAAACTAGTTGTATAATCAATTTGACATGAGATTGAGGTAGTTGATAGTCGGTAGTCATGATCATGAACCCAATCATATACCAGATCACGCACCTACTCATATGAATGGGCTTGCGAAGTTTATGCTTGTTGTTTGTGTCGTTGATGATGATCAAGAACTAGATGGATCAAAGAATGGATCAAATAGCTCTTTTGGAAGTCCGTACATATCGGCAATCATTTCATACTTAGATCAGACTTGGGATTGATAAGTATCGATCTTTTCACCATAGAGATTTGATGCTCCTTTGAGGAACTCTTGCCTCATAGCAGTAGTGAGACGATCTCCATTGTAGATTTTGTTTCCAAGGTTCATCATTTTCTGGAAAAATGGTTGAGCTTCCTCAACTGTCTTGAATTCTTCTGGACGGACTACTCCAGTAGGATCGAGCATTTTTGCAAAACCATTAACGATCTGTAAGTCTCCAACCGCATTATCTCCAGAAACTCCTATTTTCACATTCTGATACCCATTTTGTACCTCGAGTATCTGCTTGTATAGAGGTTCTCATCTGAGATTATCCATATACTTGTCCAATTGGGTTTGTTGCTTGGGAGTGAGAGAGGTTTTCAATCACTCTTTTAGCGCTTCGTTATACTCTGGCAACCATCACTGTTGCTGAGCCTGTTTCTGGATATCTCCATACTCACTTGGAGTCAGCGCTCATCTTTTGAGTCTTTCCAAGTACGTATCTTTGACTGTATCGTTTCCTGATCATGATGATCATGTAACTTGTCCGAGTGCTACTATCCTTTGTTTGATATTCTTCGCTACGGCATCAACTCAGTCTTGTAATGTATTATACTTGACTTGGATACCTGCAGCACTTTTTGCATCAGTCTGTCCGACATTTCATGGGTTATTATTACTATTCTTTGCTCACAGTCAGCTATCTAGTTGCATAGTAGCTGCAAGCATGATCGGATCGACACCGTACGCATCTGCTGATTTCTTGATCATATCGGTTGTAACCGTTGCTCCCCTCTTTGCAGCTCACTCCATGTATGTATCCAATCATTTTACTTGTATTTCCTCATAGATCTGAGCACCTCTTGATCCATCTGGATCTCCAGTTGCGTATACACCAGAAAAGAAGCTCTTGCCATTGAACTTTCCAGCACGCAATGTCGCGAATAGTTGTGCATCTGTAAGGTTGGAGATAGTAGGAGTCTCGATGAGTTTCCAGTCTCAGTTTTCTTCTTGTTGCCATAACTGATCAGCATACTCCTCTGGCTTGTTGCTGATACCAACCTGTTTATTTGCCCAGGCTTTGTACTGAGGTTTTGCCTTCACATCCTTGAAGATCTGATCCATAATATTGCCAAATTGTCATCCTTGCGACATTTGGTCAAGTATATCCTTGGTCATCTGAGTCGGAGTTCTCTGAAATGGTAGTCCGTCGAACTGAGTATATAGCTCCTCTACCGCATTCCTTACGGCTTTTTGTCTGAGCGCTGGATCGTCGCTATTTATATCTCATGTTGTGTATAGCTCTTGTTTCTTCCATACTTCAAATTCGAGATCCTTCTGGAAGGTCAAGAGTTTGTATTGGTTCTGCTGATCGACTTGTTTCTGTACGACGCCATTTGCAAACTGTAGGATGTTCAAATTATTGTTAAACTCTTGATTTTGTAGACTATACTCTTGTATGGCCGTACTCATCTTTTGTTGTGCCATATTAACACGTGTATTGTACTGATTTATCTTTGTATTCATTTGGATCGACTTTGACGTTAATGTCCTTTGCAATCACTCTATCTCATCATTCGCGATAGAGTCAGCGAGTCATTTATCGATCCCTTGTCAGTCAAACCTTGCATAGACATCTTTCTTTTTGTTTGCAATATCTAGCTGGATCTGATCTATTTCTCATTGCAATGAAGCGATAGAGTCTGAAAGTTCTCTATTTTCTGGGGTGTTGATCTCTGTATCATACATAGATTGGAGATCCGGTACTGGAGTCTGTCCAAGTGACGCCTTGAGCGTCTCAACAAGTGTTTGTACTGCTTTGACAGGATCATTAAGAGACGATGACGTAGTGATATTATCACCATTGAGTTTTTTATTCGACGTAGAGGAACTATCATACTCCCCTTTCAATTTCATCACCGCATCATATTTTGCTGGATCCGTGATCTTTAATCAAGTGATTGCAGGATCATCCATCGAAATAGATCCATATGATATCCCGAGAGCGATATCGTAGTTGCTCATGGTCGCAAATTTTGACGCATCTTTTATAGCGAGCTGGTTTGCTTGGTTGCTATTGAAGAAATCATCAAGCACAGCCTTTTGAGCGTCACTTCTGAGTCAGTAACTGAAAGCCTTGTCGAATGTCCCTCTATCTGCAAACAGTCATGGTGAAGACTGGGCTGACTGCTGTAGATTTTCGGTGATTTGTTTCAGTCTTTCATCGTCAGCACTTTGATAGTCAAACTGAGGAGGTGCAACTGGTTGCTTATATTCCTTCTGAGTCGTCTGAGGTTTCGGTTGCTCTGGTTGTGGTGGATCTATACGTTGCTGTCATCCTGCGAAAACTTTGTTTGCATCCATACCAGTATCTTCCGTTGGTTGTGGCTGTTCCTGCTGAGGAGGTGCAACTGGAGCTGTTCCATTCACTTGTGCTACCGCACCAGTCGTTTTCTGCAAGAGAGCTTTCGTTCTAGCTTGATCTGGAGTAGAAAGAGCTTTGAACTGATCAGACTGATAGTAGTTGTCCAAACTACCATGTTGATTGATTATATTCTCTGTCGCCTGTTGGTTTTGATCCACCATAATTGATTTGTATACTATATAAATGTTATCTGATCCTTGCTATTCATTTGGCAGTTGGGGTGCTGGAGTATGTGATTTCTATCGTATCACCGTTTCACAGTAGCATTACCTTGTCAGGGAAGTCCTCAAACGTGCCTGGTACTCTCGATATTCTGAGAGACACTCACGATCCTCATGTCACAATAATATCAACGGGATATCATAGTGTGTTTTGCCACGTTGCAGGAGATCCAGAGAGCGTCAGTGTAAATACATTTTGTAGCTCCGTATATTTTGATATTGGAGCAGAGAACACTCCTTCATCCTGTATTGGTTTTAGTTTTGGATGTCTCACATAGGCTTGAGAAAACTCTCATGTCTTATTGTTGAGAGACGGAGTAAGTATCATATCAACTTGCTGGCTAGTGCCGAGTGCGTTATTCATTAGGCTTTATAGCATATGAGATATCGATGTCATATATTTCTGGAGACTCTCCATTGCTTGGATTGAACATTTCTACTATGAGACTGCATTCGTTTCACGATACATTTGCATTTTCTGCTAGTACCGTATGTTTTCTTTGTCGAGATGCTGTTGTATAATCGCTAGTTGATGGAGCTATTTCTTTTATGAAAAGCTCTATAGTCTTGGATGGTGCAAAGGTGGTCGCTTCAGAGGTGGCAGTTGATCAGATCCTCACCGTGAAATCGTCGACAACAGATGCGACCGTATACTCATAGATCGGCCTACGGTTAAATCATCTGAACCTGATCACTGATCATGTCTTGATAAATCATTTGATAGGTGTTTTGAAAACAATGTCGCATGTCGAAGCACCATTCGTCATGCTATAGATCTCAGTATCATTGAGAGACCACCAGAGCTTGATTGATCATGGAGTATCTGACCTAGGGATCTTTGCACCGAAGGAGATTTTTTGTGGGATCTTTTCGTGTTGCCATTTTTCAGCTCTAAATGGGTTGAGTTGAAATCGTCAATAATCGTTGTAGTTATCGTTCGCTTGTGCGAAATAATACTTAATTAGTCTAAATCATAGTTTCCCATTGCCATCGTAGCTATCTGCTGGGATGATACCGATATAGAGCACATTACTTTTGATAGCCATACAAGTCACCTGCCCATATGGGAGAGAAATAGGCACATTGAGTGCTATAGGCATGCTAGGTTTTGCAAATCACAAAGAAAATATCCTATTCATACTATTCTGAGACACACCGCCTCACACATTACCACCGTTTGCCATGTATACCATATCGAGATACTTCACGATATTATTTGTGAGATCTGGGTAGAAACCAAATCTATCAGATCCTTCCCTGATAGATGACTCATCGCGAGACCAGCTTCTTATTTCATCCGCATATATAGGATCGTCACTGTACCCTTGACTCAAGAAAATCTTCCTATACCATTGAGATCAACAAACGACATAGTCGACAGTACCGTCTCACGATATATTGAGTATTTTCACATCACCATATTTCTTTGAGTGTACTGGGAGTTGAGAGACTCCATCCCAGAAAAACTTTTTACCTCTGTTGTCCTCGTTACCATATACCTGAAAAAGTGATCAGTTTTTACTGATCCCTCTGATATCAATCGGTAGTGATAGTGTTGCAGAAGTGGTGAAAGCATTGCTTGCTGTCTCAATTCTTCTGATCTGTTTGTCGACGGCAAGCATCAAAAGGCTACCCTCTTTATGAAATGGAGTGTGATTGTCTGACACACCTGATCGAGTTATTTTCCTTGCAAGTGTTGTATCTGTAAATAGGAGACTCGTGAGCTGTCCATTGTAAGAGCTCGATGGTCTAAACTCTATTGTAGGATTTGTCGTAGTGACCAACGCTCAAAACACATAGGTGCGAGCATCCGTTCATCAGCTTATTGTACCTATTTTTGTACCACCAACATATACGTCAACTGTACCAGTCGATCCTCAGTTTTCTCTCACTTTCAGTCTAAATATCTTACCATTTGCAGTACCAACGGCCGTTGAGGTTATCGTCAGATATGCAGTATTTCATGCAGTATGTGTAACATCAAAATTTGTACCCTTTGACCATCATGTACCAACGCTATACGTTCCAGCGTTTGTCACATCGACGTATTCGGTACTTCCAATTATTCCTGCATGTGCCTGCCCAGTGTTATACTCCCATGAGTAAACGCCATGACTAGAAACGATAAATCCATAGTTTCCAATCTTCCCTATATTGAGAATGAAAGCAGGTATTGATACGATGCGTCACGTTGATGTGTCGTACTTATACGTTGTTTCGCTATAGAGAGCCCCACCGTCAGCAACCGATCATCCATATGTCGCTATCATTTGTTCATTATTTCATCCATCGCATTGTGCAACAGGATACCCCTCATTGTTGTTCTCGGTGATTTTTATGAAATCATCACCAGCATCACCAATAAGTTTTGATAGCCTTACTCTACCAGACTGAGAAAAAGTATCTATGTTCTCACCATAGAAATACGAATGCTCCAGAGGCACGTACTTATCGTTTGTGATGCCTCATATGAGAGTCGGGATGTTGTATGGTTGTCTGATATCTCATGCCATGGCGTTACACTAGGTTGCTGTTATCAGGTCTTTCTCAGTAGGCAGGCTTTGTGCTTCTGATGCTGACCTCATCTAAAAGAGTATCTAGTTTTCTTTTGAACTCTGCCTCATTGTCATTTTTTTCGTTTATGAGTTGCCTTTCTTTGAACAGATCGCTTGCTACTCATAGTGGCAAAAGAAAGTGCATCTCGTATGGGAGTCTTATGTCGGCCTCAACGCTTGATGACGATAGAGGCGCTGGCTGTCTTATTCCTTCAAATTTTATACCATTTGTCACAGCAACAGTCGGTGTTGGAAAGATGAATATACTATCATCTGCTATGATGTAGAAAGGATCATCTTTCGACTGGTTCGTTTTATACCGTAGAATATCAGTGTCTTTGTCCAATTCCTCGAAACTCCTCTCTGTGCATGGAGTGAAATAGTCATCGGTAGATGCATATTTGATCCCGATGTTTTCGATTTTCCTCTGTCCTGGAGTTGTACCACTCACTCACAATATGGTGTACTCGCTTTGATCCAAAACTGAGTCCGCATATCGTCTATCTCGTTGGTAGCTCCTATCTTTCAAGACGATTTCTGAGTATATCAAATCACGGACAGCCGAGAGGATGTCGTAACAATCGTCGTCATCAGTGGTATAGTTACCACTTAATCTCCTTGCTCTCGCAATTATCGCACTAGGTAGCATACTTCCATGAGGTTATCCATAAAATGTATTGCTTTGGTTATATGTGCCACAACCAAAGCTAACATACTATGAGTCCTCTCCCTCTGCATCGTCTTCATCGTCAGAGTCAGCATCAGCATCCTCATCATCAGAAGCGTCAGGCATTTCTGCGAGAGCCTTATCGACCTTAGTTTTGAGTTTATCAAGACCAGTATTGTGATAGTTCTTGATACCAAGAGCCTTTGCAGTCTCTCTATATTCCTCCTCAGTCTGAGGGTTCATATTGATGTCCACATTTGCATCATCAGAAGCGTCTTCTGAGTCTGCATTTGCGTCTTCTGCTGGAGACTCGTCTGGTTTGATCATAGATCTTTCGTGAGTCCATTTATCTCTAGGGACAATAGGATCTCATCCACCAAATCCAGCATTGACAGATACTCTCGCACCTTTCTTTTTTGCTACATGGTTGCGATCTACTATTTGATAGTTATCAGGTTTCCCATTTTCTCTGTTCTGCCTGATCCTTGCGACATCTTCTGTACGCACTTTTCTACCTTCAAACATGATATATTGAGCCATTATAATTCGTATAAGATAAATAAAGAAAAGGAAGGAGGCAAAGCCTCCGTCCTATAGACTAGCTACCAGGAGAACCAACCAAAGTGAATGGAAGATTTCTGAGACCATATTTGAATGATCCAGCATATGCCCACTTCCATGAGAGGTTTTGTGACTCAGTCATCACATCTCCTTGGAGTTGAGGTCTTTCGATGAAGTTCACGAACATTGGGTTCTCAACAGCCAACATATCTGAGTCTGCAACAAAGAAGTATGCAGTACCACTTGTTAGCCATGGAGTCTCGATGATTGTGTACTCACCAGCGTAGATATTGATATTTCCAACTGAAGTAGCTTGATATTGAGTACGAATGTTCTCGATACCAAAGATTTGTTTTGCAAGAGCAGCAGCAGCTCCTCCCTTCTTGACTATGATAGTCTTGAAGTTGAGAGGCATCTCCGCTCCAGTAGAGTCAACAAATGCTCCTCCGTATGCTTCAACAGCTTTTACAACATCGAGAGAGAGTGCTGATGATGCGAGCTTGTTATCGAATGTTCCATCAGAAGAATTCCATAGATGTGCATCATTACATACAGATAGTCCATCTGGAGCTAACACATAAGAACCAGTGAACGCGTCATTGAGGATCTTGTGTGTTTCTTTCTCGAGAAATGAGTGCATAGCAACGAGTGCACCATTTTTCTGGTTATTTACGATCTCAAGGATCTTCTCAGTGTTGTCTCTTGCCTTCAATCTTGCCTTTTTAGAGACAGAGATTGTATGACCGAACTCCTCTGAGTCGAAAGTAGATCTGTATCCCTTTCCGATCTTTGACTCTGGTAGATTTTCGTTCTCGTCGAAGTATGTAGGTTGATCTACTCCTTCGTTAGAGGTGAAAGACTCTGAGTATTCGTCAGTGTCTGCCACATCGAAGATCTTATTCATTGCCGAATTTCTGATTGCTTCCATAGTCTGGTTATCGAAGTGTTTTTTCACAGACTTGGCAAAATCAGAGTTAAATTCTTGAATAGTAAGCATGATAAGTCGATAGTAAAACGAGGTAAAATAGCAGGCAATCTGCTAGTAAATGTGTTTGTTGATTTTCACAACGATGTTTCCTACAGCACCGACGGTAGTACCATGCTTGGTAGTGTCGTATGGGCTGATCTTGAATACGTCAGTAGAACTTGCACCAACGTCAATGAGTTGATCTGAACTAGACATAACAATGTCGACCTCAGTTCCTCTTTGAGCTACTGCATAATTTGCATCACCAGTACCGATGAATTCAGCTTCCTTGTCTGCAATGACAGGGCATTTCGTTTCACCTGCTGGTGCTCCGTCTGGACAGTTTGCAATAGCCGCCGATGCAGCTCCTGCCTCTACAGCAAGACCTGATGAAAGGGCTACCATTCTACCAGCGGTAATGACTGTAGCACTACCTTTCGCTAGATATCCAGTGCGGAAATGTTCTCCAGCGTTTAGAATTTCAAAGTTTTTTGCTGCCATAATTAAGAATGGATATGGAAATAAATGTTATTTTTTGTCCTTATCGGACTTTTTCTCAGTGAATGGAGACTTACTGAACACTGCGTCTGCTAGTGATTGAGTACCTCATGGAGTTCCATATTGTCCATGGATCTTTGAGATCTTTGTTCTCTCTTTCGCAGCATATGCAGGGTCTTTCATTTTCCTTCCGTGAGCGACATGGTATGCGTCCTCCAAAGGGATGTTGTGATCTTTGGCAATAGCTTCTGCATCCGCTAGAAGTTCATCGCCATATCTCTCGACGAGTGATGCTCTCTCCGCAGACTCTTTCTGCTGTTTAGAGACAATTTCTTTGACATCATCCTCCGACATAGCGCCAGTTTTCTTGAGATCTTGAACTTTGTTGTAGTTTCTTTTTTCTCTACCCTTCATTTTCTCAATTTTCTGATCTTTCTTGTTGAGCTCCGCTTTCAGTTGCTCTGGAGAGAGATCTTTGTACTTGTCTTCGGCATCAGACGGATCACGGTCTCCACCCTCCCCATCATCATCGTTGTCAAGATCATCATCGTTCTGAGTATTAAGCTCTTTTTCATCTCCTTCGTCAGGAGTCGTTGTTGTTACTTCTACCATGGTTAATTGAGTTTAAAGGTTAAATGTTTTATGTAGCCTAACCAAGCTACGATGGTCTTACTCCATGACTTGCACGGATGCCGTATATTATCAGCCCCTCTGTTGGAGGTTATGATCAGGATTGAGAGTCTTTGCTTCTTGATAATATTCGAGAGGTTGTTTCTGGATATTTTCGAGGAACGCTATGATATTTCTCAGTTCTTGTACCTCATCCATCGTATTAGCTTTTGTACGTAGATCCTCGTATGCTTGATTTATTTTCTCCTGCACTAGATCGACAAAGAACATCTTGAAACATGGATTTTCTAGGAAGCTCACGAACACAGTGAAATCGACTTTTGCCTTCTTTGTCTTTTCATAGAACTCCTCAAAAAGCTGTCAGAAGTATCAGATCATATTCTCTCAGTAGATGAGTTTATTATCGACGGACTTTATCATACGACCGACTGTCTAGTAGGTAAATTGTCTGTCTGAGACATGTTGTTTTTTATCATATTTGCTTGTAGCATAGAGGCCGACGCATTAGCAGTAGATCCCATCGCTCAGTTTCCATACTCTCACGGAGCGACGTTTCCGATCGACATTCATTGCTCTGTGAGTCTTGACTCTATTTCAGAGAGAACCTTCTCTTTGACTTCTGTATTCTTGCAACTCTGGAAGCAGATATAGTATGTGAACAGATCTATACCAGGCTTGAAAAGATTTTGTGGCATCTCGTCGGAGTTGATCATTCTCTTGTATATCATCGCTCTCCTCTCATCCGGTAGTAGAGGGTAGCGAGCAAGAATTTCTTCTCTCGGAGTACCATTCAACTTCTCGATCTCTCTGCACATCATGATTTTTGAGATCTTTGGCACTTCTGGATTGTTGAGGACAATAGGCTCTCTTGCCGTAAGGTAGGCAAGACGTGGTTTTGCATCCTCAAGAGCTTGTTTCCTAGATATCACTTTGACTTTCGTCTCGAGTCCTTTCTCGATATCTTCTCTATTGATCTCGAGCTCTGCACCGATGAGTCAGTTTCCAAAATTGGTATATTTCTTCTCGGTATCAGACATGTACTCCAGCAGACTTCTCAGCCATATGATACGCCAGAAATCTTCTTCTCCGAAACCGATGATCTGTGCATCGAGTCTGAACATGAGGTTTGAGTTGACTTGCTGTTGCTTAGCTTCTCAGAGAGTCTGGTTTGGTCAGAAAGGCAATCACCTATTAGCAGCCGAGTATCATGTTTCCGACTGTATCTCACGATCGAGCCTGTCAATCATGTTAGTAGTATTGCTATCTCACTTGTCTGCATCGAGAATATGGATGGCCTGACTGAGAGATTTCCCATCTTTTGTCCTGGCAGGAACGATCACAGGTCAGTTCTGGTTTCTATCTTTCAATAGATCGCTATTTGGGATGAGATCCATGTCAGCAAGGATATGACGGAAACCTGCGTTCTGTTCTTCTTTTATGATCAACAAGTTCATGAGCTTGTTCTTCGCATCTTGGCCTCCGATGGCAAGTTCTGCGAGTCACATACCAGTAGGATCTGCATACAATGGGAAAAGGTTTGTGTATACAACTGGGAAAGGTACTTTGAGAGGATTTTTCTTTTCCGCCTCAGTGAGAGGGACGATTTCATTGAGTCTATGGACTGTTTTGAAACCAAAGCTGACAGTGACTTGGTATTTTCTACCTCTGAACACCTTGAACCACTCGATCAAATTGACCTCTTTATCATCTGCAACAGTCATATTGAGTGAGCGTTGCATATCGCTCTCCTTCGTGATTTCATCACAAATACCTTCTGGTATCGCATCAACGCCATAATAGACTGGAGGTTTCCCTTCATTTTCCGCTTGTGCATTGATAGCCTTCAATCTTGCTTTTGTGATCCTTGTAGAGACTCACGTATAGTCATAATCGTTGAAGCGCGTTGTCTTCTGCATGTATACAAACTTTGGATTGATAGTATCAAAGATCGGCTCTTTGATATATTCATCCCATCACATTTTGATGCGGGCAGAGACACCATAGAAACCGACGTCTCGCACATGTTGAAAATCCTTTCTATGTTTATCCATCAAGACTTGAGAACGCTCTGCCATCTTCTGGAGTCTGTATGCGTAATCATCAAACCAAAAGTCTGTGCCATCGAACTCAACGCCGAGATCCGCCTCGAAATAGTTTGAACAATGAGCTTTCATATGTTGATGCAGGACGTGCAATTTCACTAGATCATTCTCGGCAACCTTTGGATTGGTATATTTCTTCTCGTAGGTGATCCAGTCTTTCTTTTTGTCACGCATAAAATCCTGTGCGTCGAGGAATTCTTCTTTGATCTCGTCAAGAAGCTCCTTTTCAAGTTTCTCGTCTGCCTTGATCTGCTCGATCGTGATAACCTCACGAATTCTTTTTGATCTCTCAACGGGGGTACTGATCACCTGCATAGAGTATGGTTCGGAGTAAATATGACAGAATTATATGACGGAACACAAAATTATCAAAGATGTGCATGCACTAAAAACAGTAGGTATAACCTACTGTTCAGAGCCTACTCGTCTAGTTCGTCCTCATCTATCTCCATAATCGATGATTTGTACTTCTTTTTGAGTTTTTCTTTATAGCTACCAGGCGTGAAAGGTTTCTCCTCTTTCACACGAGTCATCCACTGCCCTTGTCATCACTCTGGCATTGTTCTCACCTTGCTCTCCTCTTTGAAGCCTTGGCAACAGATTGCATCGGCCATCACAACGTCGTCGTGACAATCTTCTTCTGCTTGAGGCTTTTTATTTCTCACCACAAACGTATACATCTGATCGATAAGTTCTTGATCTGCATCGATCGTCCCGTTTTTTATCATCTCTTTGTGCTCATCCAGCATCATTGGCCTAGTGACAGAGTTTGTATCCCGACCGATCTTGTCATATACTTTGTCTGAGTCTTTTTTCTGTTTCATCTGGTACGTGATGATATCCCCATACCGAGAATAATCCTTTGAAGCATACAAAAATGTGTGTCAATGATTGTTTCTCTCCGGTAGTATTGTTCATGTGATGCCTTGCTTGTAAACATGATCAACAACATCACACATTTCTTTTCACGGCTCTCTATTCCCCTGATACGAACAGATCAACTCTCATTTTCTATTTCTGACTCTCATCACACTCTCATCTCCGTGATCTAATCACTCGGCAAAGTCCAGCCCAAATACTGCATCTGCCTCTGGAGTCCTGATATATCGGATAAGTCATTCGATTTCCTCATCCTTTTCTCAGACGATAGGCAAAATAGATCTCACGACCTCCAATGGATAGAAAGGCTTACCAGAGAAAATGAACGCATCGCCAGGCTCACTTGGGTATTCTTGCAACGTACCTTGCGGATCATCCTTGTATTTTGCTATATATCGTTTCAGCTTTCTATCTGACAGCTTGAGTCTTTTCTTGAGGTGCTCAAGTTCTTTTGGCAACGACACTTTCTCGCCAGGCAAAAGATCAGACTCGTAATCGTCACTTGTCCACCATGGCACAAAAGTCGTAGCAAATTGTGATCAGATCTTCTCGTGATTGTTCTGCCACAGAGCATGGAACTCATTCATACCATTCGCAGTTGTCTCCATTGTAAGGTTTGAAAATTCGAGTGCAGGCAGTGCACCTCTGAGTATCTCTTTGAGTTTCTTGTAGAAAGCGACCTCGGTGAAGTGCGCATCGGTAGGAGATCCAGATCTCGCGTCGAGTGTGATCTTGATCCTTGAGTTCATTGATGGAAAGTAGTACTCACGTTTGTTGTCGTACTTTGGTATAGGTTTTCTCCATTTACCATTTTTTGTGACAATCACATCGGGGATGCGCTCATACATAAGTTTGAGCCTCTGGAAAATTTCTTCTGCTTTCTCCCTATCGTGAGCGACGATAATAGCATTAGTATCTCTATAGAAAAGACACTTATCGAGTTTTTCAGCAAGTTTGTACGTCGTAAATCATATCTGTCTGGCCTTGAGGATAATATGCCATACCTTTCCGTACTTCTCTTTGAGAGTTTTCTCTTTGAAATATAATGCACATTGCTCTTTGTTGAGCCTCATCCTCACGAGCTTTTTACTTCTCAGATCTTGGATATGATAGAGGTGGTTCAATCTTCGGAACTTGTTCAAAAGTTTAGGCTTCGCCTTTTTGAGCAACTCATTCTTTGTGCCTCTATGCTTAGGTACGACCATTATTCTTCGAGTTCTTCCTCAGTAAATATGTTGACAGTAAGTCATGGATCTTTCACCCTTCACTTGACCTTATTGTATTCTGAAATACCTCTCATCTTTACTCATAGATCAAAGTTCTGTAGTATGATCTTTGCATGTTCTTTATCTACTGCCTCATCGGTGAACGCTTCTTCCAGTAATTTCTCCAATCTCCTCTTTATGTCAGCATTTGTCATCAGACGTCGTGCCGAGGTTCTCGCCGAAGCGTACTTACTTTTGTCTTTCTTGTCTATCCCGTATGCCAGTAGATAGGCCTGCGTTGCGTTGTTGAAACAACCAGGCATGGATGTGAAATAATAGCAAAATAGCTCTTGCCTGATTGTCAGGCCATTCTCCGACTTCCCTCCTGCATCTAACTTCGGTAGACGTTTTTTCGGTGCTACCTTCTTTTTAGCAGGAGCTTTCTTTGCGACTCTGGTTGGTTTTTTTACCATGATATCATATGATTTCTAAATAGACGTTCTGTTATCCTCGATAGAGAAAGATATGCGAACAGATTTTCCCTCGACGGTTTGTGCGTAGTGGATAGTCGTCGGGAGATCTGACCGTTTGACCTTCTCTGTTACCAAAATCTTCACTATATTGCTTAGCGGATCTGTTATCCTTGGATCTGCATACTTTTCCTTTTCGTCTTTTGCCATAGTTTGACTAATACTTATTTTTCTAAAAGAGAGATATCAACATCCGCGTCCGCCTCCAGCTCCGCCAGTTTGTCCATGATCTCATTTTTATCCTTGAGATCCATGAGCTCCTCCCTTCCGTCGTGCACTCGATATAGTTTGCTCGGATACGACACGTGCTGGATCAGTAGGATGCTCTCCTGCCGTCACGCTCTCCTCATCTTCGTTCTGACTCTGATATAATATTCTTGGAGATTGAGTCTTATTGTCATAGGGGAGAAGTGTATAATATAAAAAGGCTGAAACGTTATGATGATTGCTCTGTACCTATACTTGCTCATGATTTGCCAGACATTTTGAGTCACGGATCAAATACTACGAGCGCCTGACGGCCACACCTATCGGTGTGATTTATTGTTTTCTGGATAGTCCATATCCCAGATAGTGCTATGTAATGCGATTATTGAATGTCTACTATCCAGATCATGATTATGGCTGATCTGTGATGAGTATCCCCTCAAGATGATCAAACTCATGCTGGATAACCCTTGCGTGATAACCGTCATATAGCCTCTCTTTCTCGTTCATATGTCCATCTATGTGCACCATTCTGATGCCCCATGGTCTGACAACATTTTTCACGACTCATGGCTCTGAGAGACATCACTCACGGTCTCCCACAACATTCTCTGATCTCACGGTGATAATTGGATTGATGAAAACACCTCTGAGCTTTTTCCCGTTTCTCTTGCAAGAGACAACAAATCATCTCTTTGGTATTCCTATCTGAGGCAAAGCAAGTCACACTGCACGGTGAGAGCTCGAACCCTCTATCCAGTCAAGCATTTCTCGTAACTTTGGCAAATAGATATGCATCTCTCACTCCTCTATCTCAGTGCATTTCTCTCTCAAGATAGCATCTCAGTCATCTCATAGTCTTATGATTTTGAACATACTCGGTCTGTAAATAATAAATGATTACTCTCCCCCTTCCTCGTTGGTTGGTAGTCTACCACCATTTTGCTGAGAGGTCAAAATCTTTAGGAGCTCATATGCTACCTCCTCTTGTCTCTCATACTGGTAGTACAATTCCTGATTGTTCCTTGCTGAGGGAGACATTTTGCAAGACTGGATATCTGATATCTTTTTCTGCATCTCCTCTGGAGTTTGTATGTCCTCGAGGCTTGCCTGTCGCGATGGTTTGTTCTGCATGGGGTATCGTATAAATAAGATAAAATCAGTTGCTAATTGTCAGTACAATCACCGACATCACTATCCAAGTCCTCCGGTATGACTTACTATGGACTCATCAAGGGAGTCAGTTCTTACCATGGACATGATGGTGGGATAGGTTTCGATGCTTGTCTGCCATTGATGTCTCTGAGATTATAAATGGTTTCCATGAATTCCCTCGTGATCGATATTTCCCTTGTATACATGAGTTCTCCGTTGTTGAATACCCTATCCCTGTCTCGCTTCGACTCGTAGTACTCGATCCTTGCTATCCTTTTGTCGTAGTAGACGAAGATTTTCACCGATCATGCTTTCTTGATTTTATGAGGCAACGGTGCAAACTCCTTTTCTATGTCGCTATTGCCTGGTCTATTGCATTTGCATTGCGGAGGGAACTCTGTCCCAAAGTATTCGTATGATTTCTTTCTTGTTGGCATTGGTCTATGGACAAATGAATAGATAAAACCGTACATTGATTTGGAGAGGTAGAGAATTGAACTCTACAAGTGCCATCTAACTATATGGGTGAACCGTACCACGGTGTGGTGGAAGCATACGGAGACGCTTTACCCGTAATCTCCCTCTACCTATGACTCTATAGCGTCTGTTATGACATAGGATTGGCATATAGTCTGTGCGTTTCATTCCGCCACTCTCCAGATCAAGGCAAAGCCCTGATCACTCGTTTATTGCTTTGATACTACGATATAGTTTGGTTCTGGTTTCGTGAAGGCCTTCACTGCCTGCATAGCACCATTTTCAAAGTCTGTTATTGCTAACGATGCGTTTCTATTCGCATCTGGGTTGTTGCTCTCCGATCTGAACTTGTTCAACTTGTCGATCATAGCAGCAGCGAGAGCTTTGATCTCATCTACGTCTCTATTATTACTTGGGTTGAATGGTTTACCCACGAGGTACTCCCCATAGGTTGGTTGTTGTGCATTTGTTACGTCTTCGTTTACCATCTGTATGTGTGAAATAATAAAACAGCTACAAAGCCAAAATCAAAAAACACCTGACAGTCTTTCGACCAGCAGATGTCTCATGCAGTTTTTCCATATACAGAAATTACCGCTCTTTGAGCGGGTTTGTCTAGCAACAACTACTCGCATATTATAGGTTACATACCAAGAGTCAATACCTTGTTGAAAAAATCTATTTACTTTTTATGTAAACTGACTAGAATATCAAAATTATTTATATATGACTCAAACAATGGATAGCAAACAAGCATATAGCAAGGCATGGAAAGCAGTGAACAAGCCGAAAACCAAGAAGTATCGAAAGAAATACTATCAGGAAAATAAAGATACGATCCTCGAGAAGGCGAAAAAGAGACCAAAAAAAACATTCACTGAACAAGAAAAACTAGAAAAGAGAATAAAAAACAGATTATATATGCAAAAATATAGAGCAAAAAAGGCTAAAGAAAGCCAAAAGTAAGAAAACAACAAAAAAAGTCTATTTATTCTTGCAATCTTACAAAAAAAGATTATACTGAGTTATGCTAAATTATCAGGGAAGGAAATCGACGACAGACTGTTCGATCCATCCCGTACGATAATACACGCATAGGAAAGCCAAAAAGATACGATCATTAAAATTCCCCTTGCAATTAGAAAATAGCTGACTAAACACTCGGTCAGTTGTAGTCTCTTTTCATACGTAACTCTAACCTATATTTTCTCCTCGCTTTTCATTGATTTTTCGCCAAAAATCAATAAAAAGCAATAGATTTTATGTAAAAATGGCTTCTGTATGCGATTTCAGATATCCTGAATTAAACAGATAGAATGAAAACAACAAAACGTCACTTTTCTCATGGATGCGCCGAGTGAGGACATTGTGAGGGACTTTTGCGGTAAGAACAGTATGGCCATCTTTGAGCTTAAGCCACTGCAGTGAGAGAAAGAACAGTTTGGAAAGATCATTGCCAAGGTAAAGTATGATAATGCTCTCTATAGTTTGGTTGTTCCTTTTGAAAAAGCTAGAGATGCATTTATGTTTCTCGTCAAAGCATGACTACAGATTGCATACATCAACAACCTCACCCATATGATGAACGACGAGGATGTTGCCATGGTCTTGAAAAAATTACAAATAGAATATAGCGAGGCAAAGAAGAAAGCCGAAGAAAAACATCGTCCTAAAGAAAATACCAGAAATGTTGTCCTCCAAAAAGACCCGGAACTCGAAAAGATGAGACGCATTGCAACGCAGGCTGTTGCCGACATGGAAGAGGTCAAACAAAAGTGATCTGGCTGAGGATTTGCTCAAAGAAGGATGAACGAACTTAAAGATCTTGAAGAAGAACTCAAGAAAGTAAGGATGGGTTCTAACATACCAAAAATGCGCTCGCTCATCAGTGATGCCTATAAGATGATGGAAGAGATAGAGATGATGTATCTCGATCAGCAGAAAGCTGCGGAAACGATGCTTATCGCCGACTCTGTCATCACTCACCTTGACCTCGTTCGTGAATACGAGAAATATGAAAAAGCACAAAAAGTGAAGAAGGGAAAACTCGAAAAGACTCCTTCCGATATTTATTATATTTTTTTTGGGAAACCCGGTATTTATCAAAAATTTTTAGGAAAGGATTTTGAAAAGAAATTTTCCAACCGAGGAGCTCTTCTCTATAAGAGTATAGACTATATGGTCTTATTTGTCTTTATGTGTATCGTATGGTTAACTATAACCTCGCTTTATCAGCACTATGTCCTACAACAGGAGGTGTTTTTCTTTGCATTTGTAGATTTTGCACTCATCGGACTACTCCTCATTGCTATCAATAAACTAAAAAAACAAAATCCAATTCAAATATTGATCTTATCGATTATCGCTGCTTGCATCTACTTCCTCATCAGATACCTCCTCATTAGTAATTTTGCTTTATAGTTTGTTCATTCTTTTCTATTATCCATGGCATTACTTCTCAGTGTTGTTTCTATAGCGTTTATCTTCTACTTTTTTTCTATTAGTGCATGGATCGTGTGACTATTGCCACTCCTTTTCTGCATGCTCTTTATCTACAATGTTGTCTCACGTAAGCACACAGGTGGCACACTGAAACAGTTCTTCAGTTCACAAAGCTTCCTCATCGCACGATGATTGATACTGCTCTGAATATTCGGCATACTGAGTTTTGCAGGCATAGACTACTATCTGATAGGGATCATTCTTATCATGACAAATATTGTCGGATGGATTATTTCTCTCCTTTGAGACTATAATGACGGAAAAAATATCTTTCATATAGGCTACTATATGTCCATGGGTATACTCCTTCGAAATGTGGCCTGAACGCAGCCTTGGATGACTACGCTGGCTCTCATGCTGATGTTGCCAATCTTTACCTTTGGTATCTATAGTTTTGTAGTATTCGTGTTGAGGATCTGGGCTCCAGTAGAAAAAGAGCGGGAGTCTATGACGTTTCTTCTCTTCCATATGATGATCATCTCATTTTTGATCCAGTTCTTTATGCACAATCTTTTCATCGGCCTTGCACTTTCACAGCTTTATCTCCTACTCCTCTACTTCACTATCTCTTTTGTACAATCCTATGCCAAATGGGATTTCGATCTTCCTACGCCTGACGTGCGCGAGATACTGGCAGGGAAAACTATTCTTTCACGTAAAAAACCACTCAAGATAGAGACACTCCTCTACTTTAACAAGTTTGTACAACAGATACCTTCTTCCATCAGGACAGCCTTGAGTGGGCTTAATATCGTTATTATCCTCTGTATCATCTACTCGTTTTTTACGCTCGGGAACTCAGGTTCTATCGCTATGCAAATACTCTACTGGTGTAGTATCATCGTCTTTTTCATTAACTTTTTGCTCCTGAAGAAGATCCGCTTCAACTACAAACTCCAGAGATATAGCGTCTTCTTTATCATTCACTTTGGCGTCTATCTCGGTATAGCTCTCGCTGCTGGATATCAGACACTTACTATGGCACTGTGTGGTATCGGACGAAGTATCATTAGTTCATGACTCATTTTCTATTCTGACTTTATGATCAGAAGAGGTATTCTACAAAAAGAAGACTACAATTACCGAATTGGGGCAAATGTGGTCAGCATTATCATTAATATTTATTTACTGGCAAGACTGAGTCTTCCAGTGGAACTTTGATTTTCTATCATCTTTTTCTATCTTGGTATTGGCTTTTTCTTGACGCTACAGACAATCAAGTTTGTGAAGAATACTTATCCACCGACATTGACTATCGAAGATATCCTCTACAAGATGGGACATCACGAGTAGCTACTATGATGTAGGTGGAACTACAAATCTGATGTTGTAGTAACGAATATTTTTGAGATATCCTCTCAGCCAAATAATATCTTCTCCAACGACGCCTGTCATGATATCCTCTGCACTCTTATTGAGGATAAAGAATTTTCGATTTTCGTAGCCTATTTGAAAGTATGCTGCATTGTCATCAAGTGATATCCATAGCGACCACAACGGTTTCCATGTTGTAGCAAGTTCTTTAATGAGTGCTGCAAAAAATGGATAGTACTCTTCAGCAATATTGAGCACATCTATAATATATATCTTAAGAAAGAGGTCCTCGGCAAGATAACTATGACCATTTTTTTCTGACTGCTCTCAGAGGTAGGTATAGTACAAGATAAAGCCAAAGAGTGTATCTTTCAGCGATGCTAAGATACCAAGGACACTATAGTCGCTATATTTTTGACGCCATTGGAGGTTGCTGGCCGCCACACGTTGTAAGAGCTCATGAAAGAGCCATGTATCTACCGTATAAAGACTCTCTTTGAGATAGTCGTATTCCTCTTTCATGACGCTCCTCTCTACCGTTTCCATAAATGCCGGTATCGCTGGCACGCAGTCAGCAAGTGGCTGATAGAACTCATGTACTAAATTTTTTCCTCTCGAACGAAGCAGAGACGAAATGTCATCTCCGAAGTAGTCCTTAAAAAGACGAATAATTTGTTTGTTCTTTACATAGACCTTTGTGTCTCTTGGATTGATATCCTGAAAAAGCGTTGCGATAGCATGTGTATCAAACAGTTTTATAATAAACATATTTGAATAGACCTCACGAAAGGTCGCACGAAACGGCAAATGAAACTTATCTTTTCCTGCACGAATATTTTCGAATGCATACTTATAGTAGAACACATTTTTACTGTAGTGATAGAGAAGTCCTCCATAATAGTAGAGTGCATCTTGCTTCGTTCCGGCAGGCAGTTCCTGGCAGACAAGCTGCATCAGCTCTTTCTTACAGAGTCTATGATAAAATGTATCTCCTCTTGCTATCCGATATCCACCAACAAATGTCACATAGAAATTCATCATCCTTTCCATGATCTCTGCCTCTTTCCTCAGACGTTGCGGTATCTGAATATTTTCGATATTGGTATGGTCTCCGATCGTTGACAGTAGCTCATCAAGCTCCTGCTCGTAGTCTTCTTTTTCACCAAGAGGCTCATTTTTCACTGTACGAATGACATACTTCTTTAGTGCATTGAAGTAGTGTTTTCTGAAATGAGTATAGTCGGTAATATAGAGCAAAAACTCATGCATTCTTTTATCTGATGAGAGGAAAGACCTCAGATAATCATCTACTTTTTCCTTATCAAATATCTCATGCACAAAAACTTCACTCACAGTGAATACATCATCTGTATCAAGCAAATATCTCAAAAGAATATCAGCAGGTAATACTAAGTGCATAATTTTTCTCTCTATCGTAGAAAAGTCTGATGACCTTGTGTACTCTTCACTATTTTCAACTCGCTCTTGCACGAGTAGCTGAAAGTCACCCTTCTTGAGTTCATCGTAAAAAAGCCATCCGTAGAACTCTTTTTCAGACACCCCATATGGTTGGATACATTGATTAACAGACTGATAGACATAGTAGAGCATGAAAAAGAGCTGTATATGCTTTAAGAGTTTTTGCCTCAGCACACTCATCTCACGTTCTCCAACTTTTATCCCTGCCTGATCAAGTACTACAGCATAAAATGAGAAGAAGAGCTCTATAAACCATGCATAGGTTTCCTTTTGTTCTCCCTCAGGAAACACCTTTAGCCTTGCCTGAAACAAGAAGGTCAAAAGATAGACGGTAAAAAGGAAGTAGAGAAAAAGCTGTGACTGTTTTTTCTCAAATGCATCTCTTGTGTAGATAGCACTTATCAGTGCAATATTGGTCGCAATGTTGGACGGAGAAAAAAATCTATAGCCATTGAAATTTGCACTCGCAGCATATCCATAATAAAAATCAACATCCTTCACTTTGATAGTTGGCGTCTCACCAAAGCCTATTTTCACCTCAAACGGATCGAGAGAAACATCAAAAAGATTTATCTTATAATTTTCTACTATCTTTCTATTCACTACCGAAAAAAACTGCTTGGCATTGATAAACGACACAAACATGCTTGCAGGATTGATCGTCTGGTTGATAATCTCCTCTGGAAAGAGAGAGAGCAAGATACGTTTAAAGAGCTGCATAGAGTAGCTCATAGATTAAAGAGTAAATATCCCCCAAGTTATAAAAAAAAGGAGCCGCTTTGCAACAGCTCCCCCTTTGATAAGTTTATCTGATAATTATTTTGCAACAATCTCCTTAAGAGTAATTTCAAATGTGAGCGTCTTACCTGCCATAGGCGAGTTGTAATCCATGATCACATTGTCTCCTTCTACAGCTTTCACTGTTGCGTATGAGCCTTGTGAAGTCTGGTAGGTCTGTCCTACTTCTGGAGTGATACCTGACTGTGAAAACTCTGTACCTGATACAGCAACGATAAGATCCTCTCTTATCTCTCCATATGCCTGGTCAGGAAGAAGTGTCACTGTTTTACTTTCTCCTTCTTTCATACCAACGATAGCATCATCAAATCCTTGAATCATCTGTCCTCCTCCAATAGTAAACTCTAATGGAGCGTATGATCTCTGTGGCGAGAAAAGTGCATTATCTTTTGCTACTTGTTCAAGACTTGTATCAAAAACTGTTCCGTCTTCAAATGTTCCTACGTAGTCTACTCTTACTGTATCTCCTTGTTGAGCTGTTTTTCACATTAACCCATTTCCTTTACCAAATAAAATCCATGCGAGTGCCGCAATCACGATAAGCGCGATCACGATAATCAGTCCTTTTTTTGTATTTCCGTTCATAAGGTATAGATAAAGAGTAAAATCTTACTGTATGTGTACTTTTCTTGTCGTATTTTGCAAGAGTTTATGGGATACTCTCCCATTTTTGGCTAAAGAAACTCTTTCGAGATGCAAAAGGAGAAAGCGATGTTCAAGTGGATGCCACCTGGAGCTCTCCTGTCGCCTCTGCACCGGTTGCTGTCACTGCAATCTCTGCTTCAGACTGAGGAGACACATGCTCAAAAAGAACAAACTGCTCTCACTCAAGTAAAATCCCCTGCTGATGTGCCATGATTTTTTCTGCATAGGGAGAGCTATAGTATGCATTTTGTATCTCAAGATATTGCATATCTTTTTTTCTTTGGACTATCTTAGCTCTCACATCTGTGATGTTTTGCTGAATATTCGCATAGTTCAAATAGACCTTTACTGCTGTGATCATCATGAAAATCATCAGAAAAAAGAGGCCATACTTTCGTTGGCTTGTCTTAATTCTCCGCTTTCTGCGGGGATTTTGCGGACTCATCGCAGCAGACGGACGCTGCTCTGTCACCAGTAAACCCATACAAATAAAGCTAGTGAAAACCTTTCTGAAAACAATCCGTTTTTGCTATTTTATTATAATCCACTTTGTCTTCGTAGCATAAGTAATATCCATCATCTCAATTCCTCCATAGACGGAGTTTCTATCTTTTTCATAATGTTTGCATTATACAAGGCCTGTAAATGCTGAGTAAACCACCCCTCTCACGAAGTTTCATACAGTGAACCTCGTAATATTCTCGACAATATAGTACCAAACTCTGCTCTTGTCACTTTGTCAAACGGACGGAACTCTTGCAAAGGAGTTCAATCATTGGTGATACCCATAAGTCATAGCTTACAAGCCATTATGATGTCATCTTGTAAATCAAATGAGGCATCTTGCAGATCAATATAAGATGTACATGCTTCTCTATTTGACAACGATTTATTTGTAAACTGCATCGCATAAGTAGCTATCATCTTTGCCAATTCCTCTCTGGTAATAGGATCATATAATCTCGCTTCAGACTGTGGAGACAAAGTCGTAATCTTTTGATCATGAGCCCAATCATACGCAGCGCTTATTTCATCTTTTTCTTCATTTACGGTATTGTCTACCACGGGCTCATCTATCACTGGATTTGGAACGACTGGCTTAGTTTGTCCACATATTCCATCAAAAAACGTTGGAGAGAAATCTCATGCAGGACAATAGTCATACTTTAAAGATCCTCCACCTCCTCCTGCAAATGTTTGTGGAGCAAATTGAAGAATGCTCCATCCATAATTAGCAGAAACGAGTGCTCCACTTGTACTATACATACTTACACGACTACTCATACTTGCACTCGTGTCATTTATGACTGTATCATACGTAAGAGTTAGTGGACTCTCTGCATAAGTCGCTATCAATCCAGTTAAAGTTGGCGTTGTCGCTCTATCTGTTGTTTTCATATGTACAGTGACACAGAGATTCTGATAAGCCGATCAACTTAATGCAGCCAATGATATCTGACTGTTTGAGGCAGAGGCGTTGTCGATAACACTATTACTATTACCCGTATAAAGGGCACAGTTCTGATCAGCTGATGGACGGACCGAATATGTTGCGCTCGTATTTGTTGGAAGTGTTATATCTGTGAAGAGATTCTTCCACTTTGTAAATGAATCTGATCCAGTAAACAGCAGAGTGAAATTACCAAAAAGATTATTGTTTAATGTAACATTACCCGAGACGAGCGTGTCGTAAATAGCTTGCGCGACTCTCCGATTTCCTGATGTCGTCAGATGTACTCCATCACCATAGTCGTATGCGGCATCAAGATACCAAAGATTACCAGATACTGCATTTGCTCATGTATACTCGACTCCTATATACGGAGCGGCATCTACTACAACTGTCTTAGAATACTCTGCAGCAAGCTCAGTAACACTCTGATTTCGGTCATCTTTTGTTATATTTCGACCAGTTCCTCCTTCTGTCCAAGGCGTGAGAAGCAGGATAACTACCTTCTGTATATTAGCAGCATTTTCTGTCACATTCAATATATGTCTTCGTCAACTCATATAATTTGCCTTTGATGTTCCTAGAGCAATATCGTTGAAGCCTATCGACACAACAACCATCTTAGGGTTTATGTTGAGTACATCTCTCTCAAAACGTGAGACAACTGATGCAATAGTTTGTGATCCCATACCCATATTTTGAGTAGTCAGGCTAGAAAACTCACTGAAGAAGTGCTGAATGGTTCAAGTGATAAAGGTGCGTGGTAAGGTTTCGATAAACGAGTAGTGTGGCGGATGTCACGCAACTAATGATGCTCCAATAAAAACTGAATCAGCCTGATCCATATAGACCTCTATCGGATATGTAGACGTTGTAAATGTTCAAGCGGTTGGCCATGGGAAATCGCTACCAGCACCTCAAGTGTTTGTGATAAAGTACATATTTTGGCCTCCCACTCCAGCCTCTACAGGAATATTAAGCTGTCAACCGTTGGTAGTCCATAGCATATGAAATCCATAATAGTCTCCTTCTTGTACTCCAGTAATAGGAGATGAAAGCACTATATCAGAAATGCTTCACGAATTTATATTGGGAATGAGATTTTCACTTTGTCAAACGAGGTCAAAATTTCCACCAGTATTCTGTCTTCGTATTTTAAAGTAGAATCCAGTTAAATTTGTTTTATGATCTACATAAAATCTTAATCTCTTGACTGTGCCATCCTGTCTAATTCTATAATAGTGTCCTGATTGGAAAAACTCTCTTGAGCTCACTCCTCCTCAACCAGAGTTTCCCGCACCTACGATAATAGGTTTAATAGGATTGGGTGCTACGTGAGAATAAATTGAAAGGGGATCGATCGTTACTCCACTTGAAAGATACACAACGTTATTACGAACTCCTCCCGTAATGTTACTTCTATCTATAAGTTGAGCACTTCCTGACAGCAGCGATTTTTCCAATTTAAAATACTTAATAGCACAATCTCTTACTCCAGCCACACCTGTTGGAGTATATGTCCATGTCGCGCCAGTTTCATCATTGCTATAAGAAAGCGTATAGCCTGTAAGAAGATTTGCTTCAAGTGTTCATAATACATAACACATACCTGGAGCAATACTACCGGAGAGGACAAAATTGTTCCCTCATGTTGTTCCTTCATTCTGATAAGAAAGTTGATATCTTACTCTATCATTGGCTAACACCTTACCAGTAGAACTGATAGTATCTACAGACCCACTCACTACTTGTGCTGTTTTCTGAAGAGTCAGATCTATAGTATGTATTGTCGTCCAGTTCCAAATTGCATGTGCTGGTAAAACATACAGTAAAGCAGAAAAAATTACCAGAGCCATACTTGAGAGCAATAGTTTTTTAGATGTAGATGTCATTATGTTGAGGTAAAAAACAATAAAGAAATTTTTAACCTTTCTCTGCTGAGAATATGTAAAAGTAACATGAGATTACAAGTGAAAATAAACTTTAAAAAAGCGTTCTATTTTCGTTGCAATTTTTCTACCAATTGATATACAATCAGGCTCATGTATGTATCGGAACAACATTATTTCACAAAAAAGTCATTTACGCTGATTGAGATGCTGATAGTCATCGTGATTATTGGTATTTTGGCGGCAGCGCTTGTGCCGAGACTGAGAGACGTGCAATGAAGAGCAAGAGATACTAAGAGGAAAGTGGATCTCAAAACAATATACAATGCTAATGAGATATATATCCTCGATAACGGCACTTATGCTCCTGTAGTCTGAGTACGAAGCTACTATAGTACTGGTTCTCAACCATGGATCCCTGGGCTCTCATGAATACTTACTAGTATTCCGACTGACCCAATTAATAATGGAATATATACCATAACAGGAAATTACGTATATAGATACGGAAATCTGTTGAGTTGATCTATCAACTCATATGATCTCACAACTGTATTAGAAAATCGCAATGACCCTCAGAACTGTCTCAGTCTAAACCGGACATACTTTTATCCGACAACGTGATGTCAATTTGCAGCAGCTGCATATAATTATCCACACCTATGGTACTCATACGAGTACTCACCTCATTCTGGTCGGTTCTAAAAATCCACTTGCAATTATCAATGAATGGTATATTATGAGATTGTTCCCCGCAGAGGGAACGCTTTTTTAAACTAGGACATGTAAAAAAATAATTTTGTACTTTTAACTTCTTAATCATAGAGAGAATGCAATTAGATGGAAAGACCATTCAGGCCTCAATCATGCAGTTGATTGAAGATTACAAATTTGACCCATATCAGGTAATGGAAATTGTAAAACTTGGTTTGAAGTCTGCATTTAAAAAAGATTATCTGCCAAATGAGAAAAAAGCACAAGTACAGGTAACGATTGATAAAGCGGGTAATATCCGTGTCTTTAGAGAGTATGAGGTAGTAAAAGAAGTTGAAGATGACAGTTTTGAGATGTCAGTAACTGATGCAAAGAAACACAGAAAGGACATCAAAGAAGGAGAGACTGTACTCATGGACATCACTCCAGAGAAGCTTGAGTTTTCACGTATCGCAGTACAGGCTGCAGCCCAGACTATTAAGCAATCTTTGAAAGGAATCGAAAGAGAAAGATTTTATGAGAAATTTCAAAATAAGCAGGGAGAGCTTCTGAGAGCAAAAGTACTGAGAGTCAACGGCGACAGTATCGTACTTGATGTTGACGGAACAACTGTAGTACTTGGTCCTGAGGGTCAGATACCCGGAAGACTCTACCATCCAGGTGAAGAGATTTTTGTACTTCTTAGACAGATCTCAAAGGGAACTGGTGGAATTATCTTGGATATTACTCAGTCAAGCAATGACTTTATTGAAGCAATCCTGAGAAAGATTGTTCCAGAACTTGATGAAGGAAAAGTTGAAATTACAAGAATTGCAAGAGTACCAGGAAAGAGAACAAAGATGGTTGTTGCTGCATTAGATGATAAAATAGACCCAGTGGGTGTGTTTGTTGGTCAGCGTGCAGAAAGAATCAATACTATCTTGACGCTTCTCGATGGTGAAAAGATCGACTTCATCGAACAGATTGAAGATGATGACATCAAACTGATAGCCGACTGCTTGAAGCCTGCTCGCATTGAGTCTATTGAGCTTAAAGGAAAGAAAGCTATCGTGACACTACCTGACGATCAGAAACCTCTTGCTATCGGAAAAGCAGCCTCTAATATCAAGCTAGCTGGACAGCTCACAGGCTATATGATCGAACTACGTTAATCTCATATTTTAACTTATAAGTCATTGATATGCCTTCAGATATTCTCTGATATATACTACTCGGAATAGTACTGATAGTGTCTATTGGCATTCATGAATTTGCTCATGCGCGAGCAGCAAATAAGCTCGGAGACCCTACTCCCCGCCTACAGTGAAGACTCACACCAAATCCGTTAGCTCATATTGATCCTATAGGATTTATCATGATATTTATCATCGGATTTGGTTGGGGAAAGCCAGTGTATACCAATCCTGGGTACTTCCGCAATCCAGTCAGAGATGACTTTCTCGTTGCTATGGCGGGGCCAGCGAGCAACATCCTTATGTGTATCGCTGGTATGATTATCATGGGTGTGTACGCTCTCGTGATTGGGATTAGCTCCCCATTGGAAATTTATGCGACCAATGATATTGTTATTCAGTTTTGGATATTATTTTGTCAGTTAAATATTGTGCTGGCTGTGTTCAATTTGATCCCTATTTTTCCACTCGATGGATATAGAATTATCAAAATTATCTCGCCTAGCGCAGGATATTGGATGGAAAAAAACGGGCACATCATGACTATTGTCGCACTCGTACTGATCCTTGGTGTAGGAAGAAACTTTATTGGCAATTATATTTTTGGAGCAACGGAGACGATTTTCAATTTCCTCTTTATGATCATGAGTCAGGTGTTCTTCTAAAGAATATAAAATGTATAAAATTATCACATTAAAAATATTTGATTTTAAGAACTTTATACACTTTTGATTTTACCATGCTCGATAAGCTCTTGCAGATAGAACAAACCTATAAGGACATACAGGAACAGTTGATGGATCCTGATAATTTGTCGAATCAGGAAAAACTCATTGGTCTCAATAGAAAGTCTCAGAGCTTACAGGAGGCATATGATCTGTTTCAAAACTATAAAAAATATACTGCACAGAAGAAGGAGGCTGAAGAGATACTTGGTCAAGAAAGTGATAAAGATATGATAGAGATGGCTGAGGACCAGCTGCATGATGCGAATGAAAAGATCGAAGAACTTGAAGGCAAGCTGAAGATAGCGCTGCTGCCGAAAGACCCCAATGACGACAAGAATATTTTCCTCGAAATCAGACCGGCAGCAGGTGGCGATGAAGCCGGCCTTTTTGCAGCTGAACTGCTCAAAGCATATATGCTCTTTGCTCAGAAAAAAGGCCGAAAGAGCGAAGTGATCGAACAGGTATACAATGATGTCGGAGGCATCAAATTTGCTATGATTAAAATGTCGGGCGATCACGTCTACAGCCAGATGAAATTTGAATCTGGGGTGCATCGTGTACAAAGAATTCCTGCGACAGAGTCGCAGGGTCGTGTACACACATCGACTATTACCGTTGCTATCATGCCAGAAGCCGAAGATGTTGAATTTCACATTGATCCAAATGATGTACAGATGGACACCTATGCTGCATCCTCAGCCGGTGGTCAAAATGCTAATAAAAACCAAACGGGTGTAAGACTCCACCATCTCCCAACAGGAATGATTGTTACCATCGGAGACAGTAAATCACAAATGCAAAATAAAGAAAAGGCTCGACAAGTACTAAAAGCAAGACTCTATCAAGCTGAACTTGATAAGAAAAATGAAGAAGAACGTGAAGCAAGAGGCGCTCAGATTGGAGGTGGAGACAGAAGTGAAAAGATAAGAACCTACAACTTTCCGCAAGACCGTGTAACTGATCATAGGATCAAAGAGTCACGAGGAAATCTCCCAGGCATCATGCTTGGTGAACTCGATGATATCATCTCAGCACTCATCCTCTACAATCAAACAGAGATGATGAAAGCAGAAAAGGAAGAGTAAGTCGATTAGTATTGAAAATAGATCCAGATTTTCTATAATCACGGGCACAGGTAAACGTTCTCTATATATCATTCCGCTCTTCTCATGTGCGGATCATGCAGATCAGTCCCGGTATACTCCGGGGCTTTTTCTTTTCTTGCAACCTCCTTTCAAATCACTACAAGTAGGAGGTATTCATTTTTGTATTAGCATAAACGCATAGATGTTTGTTATCAAGAAATCTGAGAAACTCAACGGAACAGTTACCATATCATGAAGTAAAAACGCAGCACTGCCTATTATCGCAGCGAACTACCTGACAGATAATACAGTCACGCTGGATAATGTTCCTGACATCCTCGATGTCACACGTTTACATAATATCGCGGAAAATGCGGTCAAAGCATCTGAATGAAAGGACTACTTTGACCTTACCGATCCTCTTTGCCTCAAACTAAGAGCATCGATCCTTATGGTACCATATGGACTTATTCACCATGGTGAAGTACGTTTTATCGGTGTCGGTGGATGTAAACTTGGTAAAAGATCTCTCGACACATTCGATGATGGTCTAGAACAGTGTGGTGTCTCACTCAGCTATGAAAAAAACACTAAAATCTATAAAAAAACTTCTCTCCCGAAGGACAAGATTGTTCTCCAAGAGTTCAGCGTAACGGCAACGGAGGCTATACTTACCTATCTTGCATTTCTCTCAGATGCACAAGGTAACGAGTACACTCTCTATCAGGCAGCTATTGAGCCACATGTACTCAATCTTATTGATTTCCTTAAAAACATTGGTGCTGATATCGAAGTAAACTACAATCATAGCATCACTATCAGACCTCAACAGGTACAGGTCAAAGAAAACACATTTCATATCACCGGAGACTACTTAGAAGCTGGTATGTTTTTGGCTATTGGAGCAACAGCAAAGGACAGTGATATCACTATCACGTGAGTGGACATCAAAGACTTGTTATCTGTCTTTGCTGTGTGCAAAAACATCGGCATCGACTACTCTATCATCGATCATCAAACATTTCGTGTCACGAGCAAAAACCTAGATAAGTATCATGCAACAAAGATTCAAACGATGATCTTTCCAGGATTTCCAACCGATTTACAATCCGTGTTTGCAACGCTCCTCACACAAGCAACTGGCGTGAGTAAGATCTTTGAGACATTATTCGAAGGAAGATTCGTCTATCTAGCAGAATTAGAAAATCTCTGAGCAAAGGTAGAGATACTCAATCCACACCAAGTGGTTGTTATTGGCCCTACACAGCTTCATGGAAACTATGTGACGAGCACTGATATCAGAGGTGGAGGCGCTATGATCGTCGCTGGTGTTATTGCAGAGGGAGAAACTGTTGTGACCAATGAAGAACTCATCCTCAGAGGCTATGAAAACGTCGTAGAAAAATTACAATCTATCGGTGTACAGATTGAGAGAAGAGATAGTTAATTTAATTAGTCATATTACTTTCTATGTACCAACCTTCAGATCAAGTATTGAAGAAATATGCTGACGTACTAGTAAAATATGCTGCTAACAACGGGAAGGGAGTACAGCCAGGTGAAACAGTGTGTTTACAAGTCAATGAGTCTGCTAAGCCATTGCTCAAATATCTCTTACTTGCAGTCATCGAGGCAGGTGGGTTACCTTTTATTGACTATAATCCAGAGGGTGTATATAAGACACTCTTCGACCACGGGACAGAAGAACAGTATACTTATGTACCAAAAAACATGACACTCGGGAAGGTGTCCGATATGAATCATCTCATCTACATACGTTCTGAAGCAGACAAACATGAATATGACGAAGTAGACTCAGCTAAATTGATTGCAGATCAGAGATCATATAAATTTTACTATGATGCTTGGCAAGAAAAAGAAAGGCAAGGAAAATTCTCATGGTGTCTCGCGTTATTTGGTACAGAAAGTATGGCTCAAGAAGCTAACATGTCACTGGAAGAATATCGACAAGAGATCATAAAAGCCTGTTTTCTAGATATGGATGATCCTGTAGCAAAGTGGAAAGAAGTAGAAGAGGAAATCAGTGATATTAAAAACAAACTGAATGAACTGCCTATAGAATCAGTACATATCGTAGGAGAAGATGCTGATCTTACAGTCAAAATAGGAACTAATAGAAAATGGCTCAGCGGCGGCGGTCATAACATCCCTTCATTCGAAATATTTATATCTCCTGATCGAAGATGAACAGAGGGATGGATCAGATTTTCTGAACCACTCTACCAGTATGGTAGTATCATTAAAGGTATAGAATTACATTTTAAAAATGGTATCATCTCTCAAGCAACAGCTAAAGAAAATGAGAAAGCATTACTGGATATGATTGCTGCGGAAAATGCAAATAAGGTCTGAGAGTTTAGTCTAACGGATCGCAGAATGTCTCGTATCACTAAATTTATGAGCGACACTCTTTTTGATGAGAATGTTTGATGACCATGTGGGAATACGCATATTGCTATAGGATTTGCTTATAAGGAGAGCTATAAGTGAGATGTCTCCTCTCTCTCCGCAGAAGATTGGGGGAATCTAGGATTCAATGAATCTGCTGTCCATAGCGATATTGTTTCAACTACCAATAGAACCGTTACAGCTACCCTTGCTGACGGTACAGAAAAAGTTATTTATAAAGATGGAGAATTTGTCATATAACAAACATGCTAGCACTACTCCGCAAACTATTTGCGCCTAAATTACATAGTCTCAATACTATCCATATCGATAGGAAAGCGATCCTGCATAATTTGTCGTATCTTCAATCGTTACATCCATTTGATCAGATTATTCCTGTGCTAAAATCGAATGCGTATGGACATGGACTGAAAGAGGTTTGCCAGATACTGAAGCATAGCGACGTGGAAATGGTCGCTGTTGATAGCTTCCCAGAATATCAGATTGCCAAAAAATATACGAAAAAGAGGGTGCTGGTGATTGGAGAGACCGATGTACGTAACTATAGACATTTCAATCGAAAACGCGCATCATTTGCTGTGTACAATATCAGCACCCTCGAGTGACTCATCGCATATAGAAAAAAATGTCGTATCCATATCTTTTTGAATACAGGAATGAATCGTGAAGGCATCCAAATGCACGAGTTAGATGAGTTCCTAGAGACACTGCAAAATGCACCTTGGATAACGGTCGAGTGAATCATGTCTCACTTTGCCGATGCTGATAATGTTGACCCTGCATCTATGCAATTACAAGTAGAAAATTTTAAACGCATGCATGAAAAGATACTTGAGTATGGGTTTGAGTCGCAGTATAGACATATAAGTGCAAGTGCTGGTGCGTTAAAGTTAGATGATGATTTTTTCAATGCACAAAGAGTATGATTGGCACTCTACGGCTACAATCCTTTGTCAGAAGATGACAAAGCATACACAAAGGGGTCTCTGTTGAAGCCTGCTATGCGCGTCTACTCCTCTATCGTTTCACTCCAAGATATCAGTGAGTGAGAGTGAGTTGGCTACAAGTTCACCTATGAGGCACCTGGAGAGACACGTATTGCGACGATACCATTTGGCTACTTTGAGGGACTACCAAGAGTACTTTCCAATAACTGGCAGATCAAACGAAAAGATATCTATCTCCCCGTAGTCGGCACGATCTCTATGAATCTCTGCTGTGTCAACGCATCAGAATACGATGTAGCCATAGGAGAAACTGTCGAGGTAATTTCACCAAGCAAATCTTCATTAAACTCACTTGAGCATATGGCAAAAGCTTCTGGAATGATTACCTACGAGCTTCTCGTAAAGATAGCTCCTAGCGTGAAAAGAAAGGTGATATAATAGTTTGATTGATTTTTTACAGGAACCAAATAGTATTGTTTACTAATTTATATTGTTAGATATCGATGAAGACAAGTCACATTATTACACTCAATATATTCATTACCCTGCTACTGCTGGGAGGATTTTACTATGCGATCAACACCTACGGAACACAATTTCTTACGGGCGCATGGGACAAAAATGGTGTCACAAAAGTGATCAACCAAAAAGTGATCCAAGAAAATGTGAACGAGTATAGAAGACTCTCAGACCTTGAAAGTGATTTGACGAAGGCTATAGAAACAGCCTCGTCTTCAGTGATGCACATAGCAAAAAGTGACAATCTCACTTTGGGATCAGGAGGCTATGTTACTCGTATGCAAGCTGATGGAACGGCAGTTGTTGCCACTTCTGACGGCTATTTGATCACCAATAAGCATGTCGTGAGTGACCTCAAAGAGACATATAGTGCAGTAAGTACAGAGGGGAAACATTTTGCTGTTGATAAGATCTGGCTCGACCCAGTATTGGACTTTGCTGTGATCAAGCTGGTCCATGACACAGGAAGCGCCGTTAATGATCTTTCTGCTGCTGCCTTCGTAAGCACAGAAAGCAAACTCAGCCTTGGTCAATTCGCCACAGCCCTCGGCAGCAGCCAAACCTCACCTGAACTCATTCAGAAAAATGGTACTATTAGCCAGAAAAACATAGCTTTTACTGTGTTGACTGGAGACAGCTCAATTAATCTGCCTTACTTCAGCATCGATACAACTGTTCATGCAGGCTTTAGCGGAGGACCAACCATTGACCTCGTCGGTAACGTTATCGGTATAACAACAGCTTCACAGCAGGGAGGTCAGCAATGAGCGCTGATTTTGCCAGTGACAAAAGAGTTTATCCAAGAAACACTTAGTAACATCGTACAGTACGGCAAAATCAGCAGACCAACGTTCGGTGCAACTCTTACTCCACTCAATACCTATCGCGCAGAAACGATGGGACTTAAGAAGTTCAATGGTCGATATGTCCAAAAAGTTGCTAGTGGCAGTAATGCATGAAGAGCTTGACTCCTCACTCAAGACATTATCACTCAAGTCAACGGTAAAGAGATACCATCTGCTGCACCATTTGCTCCTTACCGGCTCAGCTACTGATCTGGTGACACTATAGAGATCACCGTGCAACGCGAGAATAATACAAAAAAACTTTCACTCACTGTCCAATAGAATAATCTCATCACAATAAAAAAGCCTGCTGAATAAGCAGGTTTTTCTCTATAACGTTTTTTTTAATCTCTATATTTTTCTAATCATCTGAGTCAGTACTTTATCACTGATAACAGTAGCAACAGCCCCAATAAGCACAAACTCCAGAAGCAAGATAGCAGTAATATTTTGCCATCCAATAGCATCGGCATATGTCGCCAACGATGAATGGAAAAGGTATGCAAACGAGCCTCCTACATAGTGAGCTATGATAGCCACGATTACTCCTGTCAGCACAAATGAGATAAGAAGTATAAGCACGACGCTTATCAAAAATGGCATCTTAATCGTCATATAGTTCGCTCCAAGCAATTTCTCTACTTCAATATTTTTCCAAAACTGTCTACATTTCATCGTAATGATAAGAAGCAAGAACGTTACGATCATCGCACAGACCACACCTACAAGTACCAGTGAAAATGCCATAGAGAAATTGGTCACATTGATGATATTTGCTATCCTCTCTTGCTGTTGTGCAAAGCCTCCTCTTGTTTGGATACTCTCCGCATTACGGATCACTCCCGTATAGTTGTCTACG